>NZ_JACHDP010000001.1:5739161-6376846 GCF_014201145.1 Micromonospora parathelypteridis | reverse complement strand
TCGACGTGCCGAGGGGTGGCGGACCGCGCGACGCTGGGCGGCGGCGGCCGGTGTGGGGGTGCTGCCGGCGCTGGCGCTGGCCGTCTGGGGTGCCGGTCAGACCGCGCAGGTGTCCTGGATCGCGCTGGTCAACCTGAGTGCCCTGCAGGCGTTCCCCGAGCGGCTCTTCCACTCCGCGGCCGTCGGCGGGCTCGTCCTCGTACTCGCGGTTCTCGGCGTGCGCCGCGCCCCGGCGTACGTCTGCCTGGCCGGTGCGGCGTTCGTTCCGATGGCGCTGCTGTTGCTCGCCGGCACCCACCTGCACGTCTGGGTGGCCCGCTACGTGCTGGTCGTGCTGCCGGCGCTGGCCGTCCTCGCCGCGTCTGCCCTGGCCCACGCCGGACGATCATCGGCCGTCGTCGCGTTCTGCCTGGCGGCCGTCCTGAGCTGTCCCGCACACGTCGCCATCCGGGCCCACGCCGGGCACAGCCAGGACTCCTACCGCATCGCGGCGGTCATCGGCCCCCGCTACCAACCCGGCGACGTGGTGGTGTTTCCGGACAGCCACCCGAGCATCCCGTGGTCACCACGGGACATCTACGAACGCTACCTGCCCGCCCCGCGCCCTCCGGACGTGCTGCGCGTCGCCGCGCAGCGCACCGATGGCAGGTTCCTGGCCACCGAGTGCCCCGACGCCAGCTGTCTCGGCACCCCACCGCGCGTCTGGGTCGTCGGGGCCGACCCGGTGGCCGACCCGCTGCGGGACATGGCGCCCGGCAAGCGGGAACGGATCAACGACGGCTACCGGTCCGTGCAGCGCTGGCAGTACCCGCTGCTGAGCATCAGCCTCCTGGAGCGCACGACCAGCCAATAGCTCCCGTCATTGCGGAAGATCAGCTTCCGCGATGCCTGGCAGACTCGCGGACATGGTGGAGACCTCGGTGCGGCTGTTGCGGCTGCTGACCCTCCTGCAGGTACGCCGGGAGTGGTCCGGCGCGGACCTGGCCGACAGGCTGGCGGTCACCACCCGCACCGTCCGCAGCGACGTGGAGCGGCTGCGGGTGCTGGGCTATCGGATCGAGTCACATCCCGGCGTGGCCGGTGGCTACCGGCTCGGTGCGGGGTCCGCGTTGCCACCTTTGCTGCTCGACGACGACGAGGCGGTGGCGGTGGCGGTCGGGCTGCGGGCGGCCGCGGGCGGTTCGGTGACCGGCATCGAGGAGACGTCGCTGCGGGCGCTGGCCAAGTTGGAGCAGTCGCTGCCGTCGCGGCTGCGGCACCGGGTGGACGCCCTGCGCACGGCGACGGTCTCCGCCGCGGGCGGCGGCCCGACCGTCGACGCCGACACGCTCACGGCCGTGTCCACCGCCGTGCACTCCCGGGAGCGCCTGCGGTTCGACTACGCCGGGCATGACGGCACGACCACCGTGCGCGACGTCGAGCCGTACCGTCTCGTCTACACCGGCCGGCGCTGGTACCTGCTCGGCTGGGACACCCACCGCGCCGACTGGCGGACCTTCCGCGCCGACCGCATCCGACCCCGGACGCCGACCGGCCCGCGCTTCACACCCCGAGAGCCGCCAGGTGGTGACGCGGTCGCGCACGTGCTGCGCGGCGTCGGCTCCACGGCCTGGCCACACCCCGCCCGGGTACGCCTGCACGCGTCGGCCGACCAGATGGCCCAACGGATCCCCACCACAGCGGGCCTGCTGGAGGCGATCGACGAGCAGACCTGTCTGCTGCACACCGGTGGGGAGTCGCTGGCCAACCTGGCCGCCTTCCTCGGCACCCTCGCGGTCGACTTCGACGTGCTCGACCCGCCGGAGCTGCGCGCCGTCATCCGTGCCGTCGCCGCCCGGTTCGGGCGGGCCGCTCAGGTGCCGTAGCCGCCGCCTGGGCTTCGGCGGCGTCGGTGGTAGGCGTAGGCGACCGCGGCGAGCAATGGTCCCCACAGCAGCAGCGGGAGATAGCAGGCATAGAAGATCGCGGCCTCCCACTGCCCGCCCTGGGTGGGGAAGTCCGCGGGGAGCGGCCCGCCTCTCATGGTGACCCCGGCGAATATTCGGACGAAGGCGGTGGTCCACAGGACGGTCAGGATCGCCGCGCCGAGCGTCGCGGGGACGAGGGCGACGCTTGTCGGCACTCTGCGGCCCCGCAGCCCGGGAACCCAGCGCGGGAGCCGCTCCCCCCAACCGGCGATGAGCCCGACGGCGGTGAACGCCACCACCTCCGCCACGATCGAGAGGGAGACGACGTATATCCGCCCGTCGAGCCCGACGCCGTCGCGGAACGCGACCGGAAGCCGCCAGAGACCCGACGGCAGGACGGTGAACGGGATGGCGTAGGCGGCAAACCGCGCCCACCGGGGCACTCCGGCCACCGGGGCATGGGCCGCCCGCCACGCCGCACGTGGCCGCGATTCTCCGGTTCCGGCGGCCACCGGGAACAACGGCGTGGCGCCGCCACGCTGATCACGTGTTCTCATGTCACTGACGCTAGGAACGGGCGGGCCGGGCCACCTCCCTCCTGCGAGGGAGTGCACCCACCTGGATGGGTGCCTAACGTCGGTCACCGTGAAGCGCGGTGCCGCCCGTGGCGGCACGATCCTCGGCCAGCGTCGGCGAGGTCGGCACGGACCGGGCGGCCGCCCGGGGACGCAACCGCCCGGCGATCATTTGTATCCCGACGTAGAGGAACGGGAGCAGGAGCAGCAGATCCGCGGCATGCGCTACCAGCACCTCGCGCGGGATGCGGCTGATCGGGAAGACCACGGCCCCCAGGCAGATCAGCCCGCCGATCGCCACCGGCACGGCACGGATCCGGGCCAGCACCAGGCCGAGGACGAAGAGGCTGGTCGGGAAGAGCGGGCCGGCGAACCAGAAGAGCACCGACGCGGCCACCGGGTACGGCTCGAGCAGCCGTACCGCATCGCCGTGCGAGACGCCGAACAGCTCCTCGTGCATGCCCTGCAGCCCGAACGCCACCCCGCCCAGCACTCCGTAGCAGGCCAGCGGCAGGGCGATGGCGGCGTACCGGGGTGCCCACGGCTCGATCGCCCGGAACACCCCGACCAGGCCGACCAGCCAGGCCAGGGAGGAGAGCACGTTGAACACCGCGGCGTCGACTCCCTGCACGCCGCCGTCCTGCCAGTAGAACGTGCCGACGACGCTCAACGCCGGACCGAGCAGCAGCCCGACCCCCGCGATCCACCGGTACGACCTGGGCAGTTCCTGCGCTTCTTGCGAGTAAGTTGTCATGCCGATGACGCTATGGTTCGACCTGGCTCGATCCGTCCGGCGAACGCGGTCGCCGCACTACCGCAAACGCGGTAGCCGTCGAAGCGCCGGCTACCGCGACGGCGGCAGACCCGTCAGACCGGACTGGTAGGCGAAGACCACCAGTTGCGCCCGGTCCCGGGCGCCCAGTTTCACCATTGCCCGGTTGATGTGCGTCTTCGCCGTCGCTGGGCTCACAGTCAGGCGTACCCCGATCTCCTCATTGGAGAGCCCGGCCGCGACCAGCGTGATCACCTCACGCTCGCGCTGGGTGAGTGCGGCCAACGACGCGGCCGGAACCGCCGGACCTTCGGCCCGGCCAACGAACGCCGCGATCAGGCGCCGGGTCACGGCGGGCGCGAGCATCGCGTCGCCGCGGGCCACCGTCCGTACCGCCTGCCGCAACTCCTCCGGCTCGATGTCCTTGAGCAGGAATCCGCTCGCCCCGGCGCGCAGGGCGGAGTAGACGTACTCGTCCAGCTCGAACGTGGTCAGCATCAACACCCGCACGCCCGGCAGCCGGTCGTCGGCGAGGATCCGCCGGGTCGCGGTGAGCCCGTCCGTCCCCGGCATCCGGATGTCCATCAGCACCACGTCGGGGCGGTGCGCCCGGGTCAACGCGATCGCCTCCGCGCCGTCGCCGGCTTCGCCGACCACCTCGATGTCGTCCGCCCGCTCCAGCAGTGCCCGCAGTCCACCGCGGACAAGGATCTGGTCGTCGGCCACCAGCACCCGGATCACGTCGTCGCCTCCCGTACCGGCAGCCAGGCCCGCACCCGGAAGCCGCCGGCCGGCTCCGAGCCGGCGGCCAGCCAGCCGCCGAGGCTGCCGGCCCGCTCCGCCATCCCGCGGATGCCGAACCCGGTCCCCGGCGTGGCCGGCTGAGTGCCATCGTCGACAATCTCCAGTCGCAGTCCGTCCGGCAGATACTCCACGGTGACGTCGACCCGGTTGGCGGCGGCGTGCCGCAGCACGTTGGTCAGCGACTCCTGGGCGATCCGGTACGCGGTCGCCTCCACCGCCTGGGGCAGTGGCCGGCGGTCGCCGCGCCAGGTGAGCGCCACCGCCGGCCCGTCGCCGGCCCCGCAGGCCTGGGCCATCACCGGCAGCCGGTCGAGGCTCGGCGCCGGCGGCTCCGGTTGGGCCGGCGTCGCGCCGAGCGGGACGCCCTCGGGTAGACCGGTGTCCGCCGGATCGGCGTCGCCGGGCGGATCCGCCGTGGCAGGGGTGCCGTCCCGCAGTACGCCCACCGCCGCGCGCAGGTCGCGCATCGCCTCCCGGCTCGCCTGGCGTACGGCGCCGAGCGCCGCCCGGGCCTGCTCGGGCGAGTCCCTCAGCGTCTCCGCCGCCACCCCGGCCTGTACCCCGATCACCGCGATCGTGTGCGCCGTGATGTCGTGCAACTCCTGGGCAATGCGGATCCGTTCCCGGGCAAGGCGCTCCGCTGCCGCCCGGTCCCGGTCCGCGGCGACCCGATCCCGCTCGGCGGTGAGCAGCGCGAGCCGGGCGCGGGTCTCGGCCTGCCAGTGGCGGCGGCTGCGCGTGGCCTCGCCGAGCAGGAGCGCGGCGATGAAGACAGCGAACGAGCCGTCCAGAGTGGGATCGAGGGGGTCGAGGTTCTGGGTGGCGACGCGCCCCTGCAGATCGGATCCGATCAGGATCGCGGCGACGGGAATCGACGCGGCCCGGTCGGTCGCGGCGGCACCGCTGTAGAGCGCGACCCAGACCGGCACGGCCGGCGCCCCACCCGGATAGTCGAGCATGTGGTAGGCCAGCCAGCCGACCGTGACCAGCGCGAGCACCAGCGCCGGCCAGCGGCGGCGCAGCGCCAGCACCGTCGACATGGCCAGCCCGAGCAGGTACGCCGCCTGGTCCGGTGGCCGGTCCGCGGGCTGCAGCACGCCGGTCCGGATCCGGAAGACGGTCGCCACCGCCACGACGACCACCAGGGCCGACTCGCCGACCCACGGCGGCACCGTCGCCCACCAGCGCCGCAACGCCTCGAACGTCACCTACTCACGGTACGGAAGACGGTGGCCACCGGCATACCACGAATGCGGTATCCGCTGGTGGCCGCCGCGAGGTCAGGTGTCGTAGCAGCCGTCCCAGGGCGGATCGAAGCCCAGGTCGTCGGGGAGGAACTCGGCGTGGTCCTCGCCGTCGTACTCCTCGGACCAGTCGACCAGCCCGAAGACGTGCCCGTTGACCTCGACCTGGAACAGCCCGATGGCGATGTCGGCGTATTCCCGGCCGGGCAGCGCGTCGAGCCATTCGACGAGGCGGGCCTCCGCCAGGTCGATGGAGGCCTGCTCGTCTTCGCTGGTGCCGGCGAACCAGATGTCCGAGTCGGTGTGCACGCCGTCGGCGTCGAACCGGTGCAGCACCGCGTACCACCGCTTGTGGCGGTACCAGTTGTCTTCGGCTCCGGCACCGTCCTCCAGAGTCGCGGTGACGGAGCCGAAGAACTGGCCCTTGTCGTACCGCCCGATGAAGCGGGTGCGGTAGTCAGGCTCGTACGCGATCGGCACACGGTCGGGAATCGCCATGGCGGGAGGTTACCGGGGCGGGTCTACGCCTGTGGTACCAGCCGGAAGGACTGGGCGGCGGTGCCGTTGCAGGTGTACTGGACGAGCTGGACGCTGTCCGCCGTGGACGCTCCCGGCACGTCGAGACACTTGCCACTGAGGCGGTTGACCAGGCGGTAGTAGCCACCGCCCTCCGATTCGGCCCGCCACTGCTGGTTGTTGCCGCCGCTGTAGGACCAGAGCTGGATCGGCGCCGAGTTGGCGGTCGACACGTTTGTCACGTCGAGCACCTGGGCGCTGTTGTTGCGGTTGTTGACCCGCAGGTAACCGCCGCTGGTCGGCACGAACTGGTACTGCTGCGCGGCGCTGCTGTTGCACGCGTACTGCTGGATGGCGGTGCCGTTCGCGCTGGACGCGGCCCGCGCGTCCACGCACTTTCCGCTGCCCCGGTTGACCACGGTGTGCCAGGCGGTCGGCGAGATCGCGCCGTCGGTCGGCGGTGGGGTCGTCGTCGGGGGGACGGTGCCGACGCCGGCGAGCCAGTGCAGCCCGTCGATCAGCAGTCGGTTCTGCTGGGCGCTGTCGAAGGTCGACGACAGTCCGGTGTTGGTGCTGTAGTTCATCGCGTTGTGCCCGAAGTTGGCGTAGAGCATCTTGTACTGCCGGTTGCTCCACACCAGCGGGTAGTAGCCGCCGTACCAGGACTGGTTGGGGTCGGTGCCGACCGGGAAGCTGGACGGGTCGACCGAGGCGAGGATGTCGATGTTGGGGTTCTGCCGCAGGTCGTTGCTCCAGGAGTACCACTCGCTGATCGACGAGGGGAACGTCGCCGGGAGGTTCCGGGTGGCGGCGTGGGTGCGGTTGTCGGCGCGCAGCGTGACCCGGGTGGGGCCCCAGGTGTTGGTCTGGAACGCACCGGTGCCGAGGAAGGTGTTGTAGTACCAGCTCCAGCTCGACGGGTTGTCGGTCCACGCGCTGACGTGGAAGCCCAGCCATGCCCCGCCGTTCTGCATGTACTGCTGGAACGCGGCGCGCTGCCCGCTGGGCGGCGCGTCGTCCAGGAACATGATGACCTTGTACTGGGCCAGGTTGGCGGTGTTCAGCAGACTCCAATTGTTGGTGGCCTCCCAGGAGAAGCCGTACTGGGCGGCCGCCTGCGGGAACCAGGCTCGGGCGTCCTTGACGAAGTCGATGTGCGCGGCGTCCCAGGTGCCGTTGTAGAAGGCCAGGACCTTGAACGTCGGCGCGGCCTGCGCTTGCCGCGAGGCGTTGACCGCGAGGCCGGCGCTCAACGCGACCACCAGGGCGACCAACAACGACAGGATCCGTCTGGTACGGGAGGAGAGTTCTGCGATCACCTGATCGTCCCTTCGCTGGGAACGCGCGCCGCCGCGTCGACCTGAATCATTTGTTCACAAGGTTTACAGATAGACGAAAGGTTATGCCTTGCGCCGGGTGGCGTCAATCGCCGGCCGACCGATCCGGTGGGATTCCTGCGACAACGGGTACTCCGCGCCGGTGACCAGCCCGGATGTGGTGAACGTCGACCAGCCGCTCGCCGTGGACGTGCCCGCCGCGCCGCACGACGCGAGCGGAGAGCGGGTGCCGACTCGCGACCTGACCAGCCTCGCGCCGCCGGCCAGGTCGGCGCGCCGTTGGACCCCGGGCCGGGTGGTCGCCACGCCGGCCGCGTTGGAGCACCCGCACGGCCAGCGGATCGTCGAACTGGTGCAGGCACAGGGCATCGAGGTGGAACACCTGCGCTCCAACCGACTGACCGGGGTACGCGGGCAGACCGACCGGGAGACGTACGCGCGGGCCAAGGCGACCATGGCGATCGTGGTGAGCCCACCCTCACGACGCGCCCTGCAACCCATCGCGCCGAGCGCCGACTGGCGGGTCGACCTGGCCGAGGGCTGCCCCGCACACTGCCAGTACTGCTACCTCGCCGGATCGCTGTCCGGCCCGCCGGTGACCCGGGTGTACGCGGACCTCGAGGACATCCTGGGCGGGCTGGCCGCGTACGCCGGGCGTGGAACGGTGACCAGCCGCAACGCACGGCGCGCCGACGAGGGCACCACCTTCGAGGCGTCCTGCTACACGGACCCGCTGGCGTTGGAGCACCTGACCGGGAGTTGGCGGCGGGCGGTGCAACACTTCGCCGACTGGGACGCGCCGGTGCAGTTGCGCTGGACCACCAAGTACGCCGACGTGGAGACCTTCGTCGGGCTGCCGCACGCCGGTCGGACCCGGGTCCGGTTCAGCGTCAACTGCGCCCCGGTCAGCGAGCGGTTCGAGGGCGGCACTGCCCGGGTGCCGGACCGACTGGCCGCGCTGCGCCGGCTCGCCCTCGACGGTTACCCGGTCGGGCTGACCATCGCGCCGATCATCGCGCTGCCTGACTGGCGGGAGCGCTACGGCGAGTTGCTCGACCAGGTCCGCGCGGCGGTCGACGGGGTGCCGGAGTTGGACCTGACCGCCGAGCTGATCACGCACCGGTTCACCCCGGGCAGCAAGGAGGTGCTGCTCGGCTGGTACCCGCGTACCCGCCTGGAGATGGACGAGGAGTCTCGCAGTCGCAAACACGGCAAGTTCGGCGCGGTGAAGTACGTCTACCCGCGCGACACCATGGCCGAGCTGCGCGAGTGGTTCCACGCCGAGCTCGCGGCGCGCGTGCCGGCCTGCCGGATCCTCTACTGGACCTGAGCTCAGCCGATCGAGGAGCGGGCGACCGGCGCGGTGAAGAACGTGTCCGGGTACGGCTCATCGCGGAGGCTGTAGTGCCACCACTCGAGTTCGTAGTTGACGAATCCGGCGTCGGTCATCAGCCGCTGCAACAACCGACGGTTGTCCCGCGCCGTCGGAGTGACGCGAGGGTCGGCGGTGTGCGCGCGGGCGTCGAAACAGTCGAAGCCCGTACCCATGTCGATGCTGTTGTCGGGGAAGCGCTGCGCCCGTGGCGCGGTGCAGGCGACAAGTGGTTGCCCGACCCGGTACGGGGGTTGGCTGGCGGCGGGCTCGTCGACCAGGGTCAGGTCCATGGTGCTGCCCCGACTGTGCGCGGTGGGCGCCCCGATGTAACCCTGGGCGAAGAGCCGGTTCTTGGCCACATCCGGATAGAACTCGGCCTTGGTCTGCTGCTCGCCGGGGCTCTTGGACCAGGCGACGAAGTCGTCCACCGCCGGCTGCGGGCGGTAGCAGTCGTACACCTTGAGGCTGTGCCCACCGGCGAGCGCGGCGTCCTGCACCCGGCGCAGCGCCTCGGCGGCCTGTCGGGTGAGCAGGCAGAGCGGCTCCGGATACGCGGTGATCGGGCGGCCGACGAAGTTGTGGGCGGTGGCGTACCGGATGTCGGCGTGGACGCGCGGGTCGAAGTCGGTCAGCACCACGAACCCCGGCAGCCGGTCCGCCGCGGACGCCGACGAGGCGGGGGTGGGGCTCACCGGCGTCGGTTGCGGCGCGGCCGGCGCGGGGCGGGGCTCCGGCCGCGAGCAACCACCGAGCAGCACGGCGAGCGCGAGCACGACGGCGAGGCGGTAGCGCACCAGTCCTGTCTAGCAGCCAGCCCGGCGCCCCGTGCCGGATCAGCCCTTGAGGTGTTCGCGCAGGAAGACCAGCGCCGCCTCGTCGTCGTCGATCCCGCCGGCCTCGTGGCCGTTGTACCGCCACACCGCCAACTCGGTGGGTCCGGCGTGGGTGTTGACCGCCGCGTAGACCGTCGACGGCGGCACGATGTCGTCCATCAACGCCACCGAGTACCGCGCCGGGCGGCGGCAGCGTCGGGCGAAGTTGACCCCGTCGATGTACGCCAGGGTGGTCAGCACCTGCTCCTCGGCGCTCCGGTGGATCGCCAGGTAGTCGCGGATCTCCCGGTAGGGGCGGGCGGCGGTGGTCACCACCGCGCGCGGGATGTCGCAGAGGAACGGCACGAATGCGACCACCGCCCGTACCCCGGGGGCCAACGCGCCGGCCGCGAGCGCCAACCCGCCGCCCTGGCTGTGCCCGAGCACCGCCACCCGGGTCGGGTCGACCACCGGCAGGGTCCGGACGGCGTCCACCGCCCGGACCGCATCGGTGATCAGCCGCCGGTAGTAGTAGGTCTTCGGGTCGGCGATGCCCCGGGTGGTCACCCCGGGCGCCTCCGGACCGGCCGCGCCGAGGTCCGGGGTGTCACCCCGGCTCCATCCCGAGCCCTGGCCCCGGGTGTCCATCTGCAGGTGCGCGAACCCGGCCGACACCCAGAGCAGGTTCTCCAACGGGTGCCCGCGCCCGCCGCCGTAGCCGGCGAACTGGACCACGGTTGGCAGCGCCGTGTCGGCGCCGCGAGGCACCCGCAGCCAGGCTCGCACGGGCTGGCCCGCGAAACCTGCGAAGGTCACGTCGAGTACGTCGATGCTGGCCAGCCCGGTTTCGACCGGCTCGGCCCGCACCGGCCAGCCAGCACTCCGGGCCTCCGCCAGGGTGCCAGCCCAGAAGTCGTCGAAGTCCGCTGGTTCCCGGACCACCCCGCGGTAGCCGCGCAGCTCTTCCTCAGGTAGATCGGTGTACATGCCGTCCCCAGTCCGATGAACTTCCGGAAGGTTTCCGTAACTTGGCGAACGCTAGAACCGACCTGGCATGTCGTCAACCCGCATCGGTGGGGCAAGATGGCGCGTGGAACGGGCAAGCCGTTTCGGGACACACGGTTGACGACGTCTTGTGGGTCGTTCTTCCGGCTCGGTGAAGGAGACGCGGGTGGGCGCGGACGACGGACGCAGGGTGACCATCACCGCGATCGCACGGGAGGCCGGGGTGTCGGTGCCGACCGTGTCACGGGTGCTCAACGGTCGCTCCGATGTGGCCCCGGACACCCGGGAGCGAGTCGAGGAGCTGCTGCGCCACCACGGCTACCGGCGTCGCACCAGCCGTAGCGTCCGCCGCGCCGGCCTCGTCGACCTGGTCTTCAACGACCTGGACAGCCCCTGGGCCGTGGAAATCATCCGAGGTGTGGAGGATGTCGGGCACGGCGCGGGCGTCGGCACGGTGGTCTCCGCGATCCACCGCCAGCCCACCGCGGCCCGGCAGTGGTTGCAGAACCTGCGCACCCGGGCCACCGACGGCGTCATCTTCGTCACCTCGCACCTGAGCCCACCGCTGCACGCCCAGCTGCGCCGCCTCAACGTGCCGGTGGTGGTCGTCGACCCGGCCGGCGTGCCGGCCATGGACGTGCCGACGATCGGCGCCACCAACTGGGCTGGCGGGCTCGCCGCGACCGAGCACCTGCTCGCGATCGGGCACCGGCGCATCGGCTTCGTGGCCGGGCCGACGAGTCTGCTGTGCAGTCGCGCGCGGCTCGACGGTTACCGGGCCGGGCTGGAGAGCGCCGGGGTGCCGGTGGACGACGTGCTGATCCACCCGGGCGACTTCTACCACGCCTCCGGGTTCGCCGCCGGGACCGCGCTGCTCGACCTCGCCGATCCGCCGACCGGCATCTTCGCCGCCAGTGACCAGATGGCCTTCGGCGTCTACGAGGCCATCCGGCGCCGAGGGCTACGCGTGCCGGACGACGTGAGCGTCGTCGGCTTCGACGACCTGCCGGAGGCCCGCTGGGCCTCACCACCGCTGACCACGGTGCGCCAGCCGTTGGTCGAGATGGGACGGTTGGCGGCACGGACCGTGCTGCGCCTGGCCCAGGGCGAGGGCATCGACTCGCCACGGGTGGAACTCGCCACGGAACTGGTCGTCCGCGACAGCACCGCCCCGCCGACCGGGTCGACTGGCCCGTCGTGACGGCCGGAACTAGGTCGGTAACCGGTTGGACCAGTTCCGCCCCGCTCCCGAGAATTCCGGGCGGCGGGCGTACCCGGCTTACGGTCCTGGACCCGCTCGCGCGGTGAGCGACCGAGGGTCGCCCACCGCGCCGCGCGGTCAGTGGTGGTGCGAGCGGACGGCCTTGCGGATGTCGACCGGCAGCGCGGGCGCGCCGTCGACCGGTGCCGGGTCCTCGGCGGTCGGTGCCACTCCCCCGGCGGCGATCCGGTCCAGCGTGGCCAGACCGGCCCCGTCGATCTCGCCGAAGATCGTGTAGTTGGGGCGCAGCGCGGAGTTCGCGTAGACCAGGAAGAACTGGCTGCCGTTGGTGTCCGGCCCGGCGTTGGCCATGGCCAGCACGCCCCGCGCGTACACCCGACGCTCCCCGGTCGGGTCGGTCGGCGCCGGCGGCAGGTCGGTCGGCAGTTCGTCGCGGTACCGGTAGCCCGGGCCACCCTCGCCGGTGCCGGACGGGTCACCGCACTGCAGCACGCTCAGCGTGGGATACGCGGTGAGCCGATGGCACGAGGTGCGGTCGTAGAAGCGCTTGCCGACCAGGTGCAGGAAGCTCTGCACGGTGCACGGCGCGGTGGCCCGGTCGAGGGTCAACCCGATCGGCCCGTGGTTCGTCGCCAAGGTCACCCGGACGCTGCCCCGAGCCGGGGTGCGTCGCGGGTCGGGCGGCAGCGGCACCGGCCGGGCCGCGGGTTCGTCCGGAGTCTGCGTGTACGCGCAGGGGCCGTGGGTGGTGCGCGGCGGTCGGGTGGCCGCGTCGAAGGCGGTGGCCGCCGTGGCGGACGCCGTCACCGCGTCGGCCGACGGGCCGGGCGCGGCGAGCGCGGTGGCGGACGCGCCGACGACCAGCGCACCGGCGAGCACGGTCACCCCCGCGAGGCGGGACAGGGCGCGCACCGGCCGGCGGGGTGCCGCCACACCGGGGCGCGGTTCGAGTTCACTCGACACTGAGATCCTCCTGGACTCGTGGTGCCAGAAAGACCGGAGTCTATGGACGCCAGCGCCCGATGTCGATCCGTCAGGGCAGCCGACTGCGACGCCGCCACAGCATCCCGCCCAACAGCACCAGCACTCCCGCGCCGCTCACCGCGATCACCGACCACAACCATCCCGAGCCGGTACGCGCCGGCCCGCTGGCCGCCGCCGGCCGAGGACCACCGGGCACCGCCAGCGCGGACGGCGCCGCCGACGGCGTGGCGGTCAGCTCGCCCGGCTCGACCAGCCGACCGACGGACGCGTCCCGAGGCAGCGTGAAGCCCCAGTCCAGCAGGGCCGCGCCCTGCTCCCAGCCGCGCTTCGGCGCCGGTTCGGCACCCAACAGGGTCACCACCAGCCGTCGCCCGTCGCGTTCGGCGGCACCCACGTAGGTGTGCCGGGCCAGGTCGGTGAAGCCGGTCTTGCCGCCGAGCGCGCCCGGGTACCGGTAGATGAGCTGGTTCTCGTTCTGGATCTGGAAACCCTTGGTGCGCTGTGCTGGCTGGGCGGGGATCGCCGTCTGCTTCGTCAGCGCGTACCGGCGGAAGGCCGGCTCGGCGAAGCAGGCCCGGGCGATCAGCGCCAGGTCGTACGCGCTGGTGAACTGACCCTTGCCGTCCAGCCCCGACGGGGTGACCGCGTGCGTCTGGAGCGCGCCGAGCCGGTGTGCCTGCTCGTTCATGGCGCGTACGCCGTCGGCCGCGTCGTTCCCGCCGCCGCCGAGGCGGGCCAGCGCGTTGGCCGCCTCGTTGCCGGAGTTGAGCAGCAGACCGAGCCAGATGGTCTCGATGGTGTAGCGACCGCCCTTGACCAGGCCGACGGCGGATGATCCGGGCTCGATGTTCATGTCTTCCGCGGTGACGGTGACCGTCTGCTTCGGGTCCAGTCGGGGCAGCATCGTGGCCGCCAGCAGCAGCTTCTGCACGCTGGCCGGGGTGCCGTACTCGTGTGGGCCGCAGCCGCCGAGCACCTGGCCGCTGTCCAGGTCGGCGACCAGCCACGACGTGGCCGTGATCCCCGGTGGTGCGGCGGCGGCGGCCGGCACGACCAGCCCCGCCGTGTCCAGCGCCGCGCCGCCGACCACCCGCTGCTCGGGCACGGCGGGCGGGGGCGAGGGCCGGGGCGGACGGGACATCGCCGGCGCCGGCACCCGGGGGCATCGCACCGTGGGCCCGGAAGGCGCTCCCGCGGCGGCGACCGGCGCGGGAGCGAGCAGGATGACGGACGCCGTGGCGGCCAGCAGCGCAGCTCTCATGTGCCCGACCCTAGTCAACAAGATCGGCGGGCGGGACGGGATACCCCGGTCGGTCAACCTACGTCGCCGCGACCACGCAGGTAGTCGTGCAGCGCGGCGCTCCCCCGCAGCCGACGCAGGCTGCGGGCGTGCAACTCCTGCTCGCGGCGGGCAAGCTCGGCGCGGACCCGCTGAGCGCTGCCGGTGCTCCGAAGTTCGCCCAGCACCGCCTCGATGATCTCGAACGGGTACGCGCCTCGGCGTAGCAACGCGATGACCTGCGCGGCGCGTAGCTCCGCCTCGTCGTACACCCGGTAGTTGGTGCCCGGGGTGCGGCTCGGCCGCAGCAGTTCGCGCTCCTCCCACAGCCGCAGCTGCGAGGTCCGAACCCCGACCAGGGCGGCGACCTCGCCGATGCGGACGCCGCGGCGCGGTGCCGGCCGGGCCTGTGGTGGGCTGGCCAGCACGGTCTCGAAGGCGCCGAGCACCCGGCGGATCTCGGCGCGTTCCCGGTTCAACTCGGCATGGCCGCCGTCGAGCGCCGCGAGGGCCGCCGGCAGGTCGCCCCGGTGCACCGCCGCCAGGATCTCCCGGGTACGGCTCCAGCCGTGCCCCTCGGCCAGCCGGCGCGCCACGGCCAGCGCCCGTGCGTGCTCGGTCGTGAAGATCCGGTACCCGCTCGCGGTGCGCCGCACCGGCGGCAGCACACCCAGCTCGACGTAGTTGCGCACCTGCTGCACCGAGATCCCGACGGTGGCCGCCAGGTCCACGGCCCGCAGCCGATCCTCCGGGGCGATGTCCACGCGAGTCACCGTACTGCTTACCACGTGATTTGAGACTTCCCGGGGCGTCCTGTCGAGGCCAGTGCTTGGATCTCGGCAAAAGTCTCTACATGGACCTGAATGAGACAATGGAACCTGCCAGTGCCGGGCGGGAGAAACTCCCGCCATGACTCCGTGAAGGGTTCGCATGACGCAGCCAGCATGGTCCGCCGCCGACAGCCACGACATGATCGAGGTACGCGGAGCGCGGGAGAACAATCTCGCCAACGTCTCGGTCGACATCCCCAAGCGCCGGTTGACCGTCTTCACCGGTGTCTCCGGGTCGGGCAAGTCGTCACTGGTCTTCGGCACCATCGCCGCAGAGTCCCAGCGCATGATCAACGAGACCTACAGCGCGTTCCTCCAGTCGTTCATGCCGAACCTCAACCGGCCCGACGTCGACTCGCTGCGCAACCTCAGCGCGGCCATCGTCGTCGACCAGGAGCGGATGGGCGTCAACTCCCGCTCCACCGTCGGCACCGCCACCGACGCGTACGCGATGCTGCGGATCGTCTTCAGCCGGCTCGGCGTGCCGTCGGTGGGCGGAGCGGGGGCGTTCAGCTTCAACCTCGCCGAGGGCATGTGCCCCACCTGCGAAGGACTGGGCCGGGTCTCCGACCTCGATGTGAACGAGTTGGTGGACGTCGAACGCTCCCTCAACGACGGCGCCATCACCGTGCCCAACTTCGCGGTCGACTCCTGGTACTGGCAGACCATCGTCGGCTCCGGCCTGTTCGACCCGGACGTCAAGCTGCAGGACTTCACCCCACAACAGTGGGAGGACTTCCTCCACAAACCGTCCACGAAGATCAAGGTGGGCAGCAACAACTGGACGTACGAGGGCCTGGCGGTCAAGGTCAAGCGGCTCATCCTGGCCAAGGACCGCGAGTCGATGCAACCGCACATCCGCGCCTTCGTCGACCGGGCCGTCACCTTCACCACCTGCGGCGACTGCCACGGCACCCGACTCAACGCGGCGGCCCTGTCGGCACGGATCGCCGGGCGAAACATCGCGGAATGCTCGGCCATGCAGATCAGCGACCTGGCCGCGTTCGTCCGGGGCGTCGACGACCCGGCGGTGGCACCGCTGATCGCCAACCTGCGGGAACTGCTGGAGTCGCTGGTCGAGATCGGACTGGGCTACCTCAGCCTCGACCGTGAGTCGGCAACCCTGTCCGGTGGCGAGGCGCAACGGGTGAAGATGGTCCGACACCTCGGCTCCAGCCTCTCCGACGTCACGTACGTCTTCGACGAACCCACCGTCGGCCTGCACCCGCACGACATCGCCCGGATGAACGACCTGCTGCTGCGGCTGCGCGACAAGGGCAACACCGTGCTGGTGGTGGAGCACAAACCGGAAACCATCGCGATCGCCGACCACGTGGTCGACCTCGGACCGGGCGCCGGCGCCGACGGTGGTCGGATCTGCTTCACCGGCGACGTGCCCAGCCTGCGCCGCTCCGACACGCTCACCGGCCGGCATCTGGACCACCGGGTGACCCTGCGCGACCAGGTACGCCCACCGGCCGGACAACTCGCCATCCGCCAGGCCGACCTGCACAACCTGCGCGACGTGGACGTCGACATCCCCCTCGGGGTGCTCACCGTGGTCACCGGCGTTGCCGGCTCCGGCAAGAGCTCACTGATCCACGGGTCGCTGCGCGGCCGCTCCGGGGTCGTGATCGTCGACCAGTCCCCGATCCGCGGGTCACGACGCAGCAACCCGGCAACCTACAGCGGGCTGCTCGACTCGATCCGTACCGCCTTCGCCAAGGCCAACGGGGTAAAGGCGGCGCTGTTCAGCGCCAACTCCGAGGGCGCCTGCCCCGCCTGCAAGGGGATCGGGCTGATCTACACGGACCTGGCGATGATGGCCGGCGTCGCCAGCGTCTGCGAACGGTGCGAGGGGCGGCGGTTCACCGACGAGGTGCTCACGTACACACTGCGCGGCAAGAACATCAGCCAGGTGCTGGCCATGTCGGTCACCGAGGCGTACGCCTTCTTCCCCAGCGGGCCGGCGCACCTCGTCCTCGGTCGGCTGGTCGACGTCGGGCTGGGCTACCTCAGCCTCGGTCAGCCGCTGACCACCCTGTCGGGCGGGGAACGGCAACGACTCAAGCTCGCCATCCACCTCGCGGAGAAGACCACCACGTACGTACTGGACGAGCCGACCACCGGCCTGCACCTGGCCGACGTGGACCAACTGTTGGCCCTGCTCGACCGGATGGTCGACACCGGAAACACGGTGATCGTCATCGAGCACCACCAGGCGGTCATGGCCCACGCGGACTGGCTCATCGACCTCGGCCCAGGCGCCGGACACGATGGCGGCCACATCGTCTTCACCGGCACGCCCGCCGAGCTGGTCACCCACGGCGACACGCTCACCGCCCACCACCTACGCGAGTACGTCGGCGCACCGGCGCAGACCGCCCAGGCCTAGCGGCGTGGGCCGGCGGCTGCTCCGAGACGCGGCGCAGCTAGGAAAAGCGGCGCAGCTAGGAGACGCGGCGCAGCCAGCGTCGCTGCCAGGGAGTCTCCACCGCCTTCGGGTGGTAACCCGCCCGGACCCACGGCACCGCCCGCTCCACCGGCAGGCCGTCGAGGATCGCCAACGCCGCCAACGCCGTTCCGGTACGCCCGACCCCACCCCGGCAGGCAACCTCGACACGCTCACCGTCCTGCGCCCGCCGCAGCGCCACCCGCAGGGCATCGAGGGCATCCGCCCGATCGACAGGTACCCAGAAGTCGGGCCACCGGATCCGCCGATACGACCAGGTGGGCTCCGGGCCGGGCGCCAACAGCAGGGCGAAGTCGGCAGGCGAGGCAGCCGCGCCGATACGGCGTCCGCGCACCGTCGCTCCACCGGGAAGCACGAGTACGCCCGACTGCTCCGACCACGGCTGAGCATCAGTCACCCGAGCATTGTGCCGCCGCTGGCCTGACGGTGGGCACAGACAGCGCCGCCCCCGGCCGTTTGGCGGGGGCGGCGCTGGTGTCGGTGTGCAGGTCGCCTCTCGGCGAGTGGCGCGACGCGGCTCCAGCCGAACGGTATTCCGCGAAGGCTTTATTAGGTGAGGCCCGGGGACACTGAGTCACACCGACACTCTCCACAACCAGCCGGACCCCCACGATGTTCCCACCGCCCGGCCGATCGCCCGACGGCTCAACCCGCCCGACCCGCTCAGTCGCCGAGATCTTGGGCAGTTTCCGTCCGCCGCTGACGGAAACTGTCCAAGATTGCCAAGCCGTGTAGCGGCCGATGGCGCACGCGACACGCCAGCCCGCGTCGATCAAGGAGTTGTGGTGGGGAACAAAGCCACCTGAAGCATCCCCGACCGGGCACCACAAGTCCATGATCGACGCAGGAGCAGGCGGAGGGCGGGGCGGCGCGGGACGAGGCGGGCAGGCGGGCGCGGGGCGGGAGACGCGGGGCGAGGCGGGGCAGCGCGGGTGCGGGTCCAGGGGGCGCGGGTGGCAGTGCCGTTGGGGGGTAGCGGTGCCGGTGCGGGGTGGGGTGTGGATATGCCGTTGGCCGGCACCCCGGGTGCGGGGTGCCGGCCAACGGTCGGGTGTTCATGTGCGGGGTCAGCTGTTCCAGTACTGGCCAACCAGGTCGGCGGCCTGCTGCTCCCACTGCGCGTAGGCGTCCGGGTAGGCGGAGACCTGGACGGTCTGCGCGGCCTGGGTCAGGGGCATGTCCTGCCACCCGTCAACCTGTCGCAGGCCCTTGAGGAACGCGGTGGTCGAGTAGGCCGGGTCGGTGATCTGCTCCGGGGTACCCCAACCCGAACTCGGCCGCTGCTGGAACAGGCCCAGCGAGTCGTGGTCGTTCATGTCACCGAGGTGACCGAGGTTCTCCAGCTTCGACTCCTGCAGGCTCGTCGCGATCGAGATGACCGCGGCCCGCTCCGGGAGGCCGGCCTTCTTCGTGGCGGCGATGATCGCCTTGGCGTTGCCGGTCTGCTCGTCGTTGAGGGTGATGCGGGACTGGTCGCCCTGGGTGCCGTGCGGGATCAGCTTGCTCGTGTCGGGCTTGTCGGCCTGCACCGCCACGGCGACGGGCTTGGCGTCGACCGGGTTGGCGTGGGCGGCGATCGGACCGGCGAACACACCACCGGCGAACGCGAGACCAGCAACGGACAGCACACTCTTACGCATGATCGTGTTCATGGGGGTAGCTCCTTCGGGGGTAGGAACACCCGCACACCAACAGGGGGTGGCAAGCGGGTGTGAGCACCTCGTCCGGCGCTGCACAAACAAACAGGGGAAAGTCTTAAGAGGGGTCGGCGCCCACAAGCGGGGGGCTGGTGGCGCCGGGTCGGCGGCCTACAAACGCGGGGGGCTCGTGGCGCCGGGTCCATGTGTAACGACCCGAGGTCCGGGGCCATTCCCGGGGGCGGCTCACGAGCGGAGAGCTCATGGCGTCGGGTCCAGGTGTAACGACCCGGGGGCCGGGGTCATTCCGGGGGTGGCCCGTCCATCGGCACCTCGTGGAGGCGGCGGCCGGGCGGTCGTTCGTGGGGATCGCAACGACCGGGCCGGGGCCTGCATTCCAACCCTGGGCTAGGCACTCCAACCCGAGGGACTGGCTGGCGGTGCTGCGATCGTCAGTGTATGTAACGACCCCGGCCCGGCCATGATTCCGGCCCACGGGTGCGACCGGTCACAGGCCAGAGCACCCCAGAACGGACAACCGGCCACGCACACGACGCGGGTCGCCCAGCCCTGACACCCCCAGACCGGACAAATCACCCGACACCCGACACGATCAGGCCTCGCGTGGCCGGGCGGGCGCAAGACCCACTCCAGATCGCCGACATTGCGGTAACCGACGCACGGGATACCCCGACATCGGCGAAGTTGTGTCGATCATGCCACCGCGACCCGCCACCACCCCGCGAACGCCCCACGACCACCCCACGGACGCCCCACGACCGCCGACACACGCCATGCGACCGGCCCACGACCAACCCGCCTCCGGCCCTGCGCGCGTCAGGTTTCTGGCCAGCCCGACACGGCCAGGATCCGGTGGCGGTAACCGGCATACCTCCGAGTTCGGGCTAACGGTCGTCCGAGGCCCACGATCCGCTCCGGTAGAGCGTGCCGCGCCCGCCGGGATCGGGCACCCCGGACGAGAGGTCGTCCGGACCGAAGGCATCGGGTTCGGTCATCTCGGGGTTGCGGGCGGCACGGCGGGCTCGCCGTACGCGGGACCCGACGAACCAGGCGACCGCCGCCACGCAGACCACGATCACCACCTTCTGGAGGGCGCCGACGTACCCCTCGACGAGGTGCCAGTTGTCGCCGAGCAGGTAGCCGGCGAGCACGAAGGTGGCGTTCCAGATCAGGCTGCCCAGGGTGGTGTAGAGCAGGAACGTGGCCACCGGCATACGTTCCACTCCGGCCGGAATGGAGATCAGGCTGCGGAAGATCGGAATCATCCGGCCGAAGAAGACGGCCTTCACGCCGTGCCGGAGGAACCATGCCTCGGTCCGGTCCACGTCGCTGAGCTTGACCAGTGGCAGCCGGGCCACGATGGCGCGCATCCGGTCGCGACCGAGCGACGCGCCGATCAGGTAGAGCGCCAGCGCGCCCACCACCGAACCCAGCGTGGTCCAGAAGATCGCACCGACCAGACTGATCCGGCCTTGCGCCGCGACGAACCCGGCCAGCGGCAGGATCACCTCGCTGGGGATCGGCGGGAAGAGGTTCTCCAGTGCCACCGCCAGGCCCGCGCCCGGCCCGCCGAGCCGTTCCACCAGGTCACTGACGTATCCGACGATCCCACCCTGCGGCGGTTCCGCTGCGGCGGTGGGGGTTCCGGTGGCGAGCAGGGCGTGGGACGTTCGAATCATGCACCCACCGTACGAAGTGATCCTGAGAGTCGACCATGCGGTCGACCGCCCGGTCGCACGGGTCGACCACAGCGGCAGGGGTGCGGAAAACCGTACTCCGCTGCGGCTCGCGGCGGTGCAGCCGCTGTGCGTACCCCTCGATGTCGCGGCGAACGCTCGGGCGCACGCCGCCGCGGTCCGCGCGGCGCGGGCCCGGGTGGTGCTCTTTCCGGAGCTGTCGCTGACGGGGTACGAGTTGGACGCGGCGGTCGTGTCGGTCGACGACCCGCGGTTGGCGCCGCTGGTCGAGGCCTGTGCCGAGACGGGAGCGTTGGCGCTGGCCGGCGCACCCGTCGCCGGTGACCACATCGCGATGCTGGCCGTGACCGGTGACGGTGTGTCGGTGGCGTACCGGAAGATGTGGCTGGGCGACGCGGAGGCCCGCCGGTTCCGACCGGGCGACACGCCCTCCGTGCTCGATGTGGACGGTTGGCGGGTGGGGTTGGCGATCTGCAAGGACACCGGCGTCGCCGCGCACGCGGCGCGCACCGCCGCACTCGGGATCGACGTGTACGCGGCGGGGATCCTGGAGTCGGCGAGCGATGCCGCCGTGACGGGCGAGCGGGCGCACCGGATCGCCACCGCCCACCGGGTCTGGGTGGCGGTGGCGAGCTTCGCCGGGTCGACCGGCGGGGGCTACGCCGAGGCAGCCGGCCAGTCGGGCATCTGGACGCGGGCGGGCGAGGTGTACGTACGCGCGGGCACACAGCCGGGCGAGTTGGTCAGCACCAGCATCGGTTGAAACGCCGTCAGCGTCCGACCCTTCCCCTAAGGTGGGGCACCGCCATCGACAGGAGGAGAGCCCATGGGCGAGGCGACAACGATGGGCACGGTCCGTTCGAACGACGGCACCACCATCGCGTACGAGCGCAGCGGCACCGGCCCCGCTGTGATCATGGTGGATGCGGCGGGCGGGTTCCGGGAGATGGGTCCGCTGAGGTCACTGGCGGCTCACCTGGTCGACGAGTTCACCGTGCTCACCTATGACCGGCGGGGCCGGGGGCTGAGCACCGACACCCTGCCATACGCGCCGCAGCGAGAGGTCGAGGATCTGGAAGCCCTTATTCGGGCGGTCGGTGGGTCGGCTGCCCTGTACGGCTTCTCCTCCGGTGCGGTGCTGACGTTGCTCGCCGCGGCCGGCGGCCTGTCGGTCACCCGCCTGGCTGTGCTGGAGCCACCGTACGAGCAGAGCGAGCAGTCGACGGACGAGCCAGACCTGGCTGCGGAGATCGTCGAGCTGGTGGCCGCCGGCCGACGGGGTGACGCGATGCTCCACTTCCAGCGCAGCATCGGGGTGCCAGCCGAGTTCATCGACGGTATGCGCAACGGGCCGGGTTGGCCGGCGCTGGAAGCCTTGGCGCACACTTTGGTCTACGACCTCACCCTGCTCACGGCATTGCCGGTCGAGGCGCTGAGGGCACTCACCATCCCGACGTTGGTGCTCGACAGCGACCAGAGTGACGCACGGTTGCGCGGCTGGGCGCAGGGGGTGGCCGAGACGCTGCCAGCCGGGCGGCACCGCACGCTGCCCGGGCAGTGGCATGGTGTTCCCGCCGAGGTGCTGGCACCGGTGCTCGCCGAGCACTTCGCCGGCCGCGCCGACTGATCGGTGGCGCCGGGCGGAGTGTCGTACGTCTGGGGCAGGATCGTCCGCATGAGCACCCTCCCCTCTCGACTGTCCGTGGTCACGCTGGGAGCACGCGACACCGGCGCGCTGCGGTCGTTCTATCGGTCGCTGGGTTGGACCGAGCTGCCGTCCAGCGACGATGGCTGGTCGGCCTTCCTGCTCGGTGGCGTCCTGCTCGCGCTCTACCCGCTGCCGGACCTGGCCGCCGAGGCGGCGCCGGGTGTGCCCGATCCGGCCGGCGGGTGGTCCGGTGTCACCCTGGCCACCATCGTCGACAGCCGCGAGCAGGTGGACACGGCCTTCGCGGAGGCTGTCGCGGCGGGCGCGGTGGTGGTGGCGGAGCCGACCGACCGGCCCTGGGGTGGGCGCTCCGGCTATTTTGCCGACCCGGAGGGCAACCGCTGGGAGATCGCGTGGGCGGGCACGGCCCGCTTCGACGAGCGCGGCGCGCTCCTCGCTTTCGGCTGAGGGTGTGCTGTTTGCTCCTCGGCGGCGAGCTTGGGATGCTTCGCGGATGACTACCTTCCCGGCGACCTACGCCGACGATGTCATCGGCGAATCGGCCAAGGTGCAGTTCGAGGCGTTCATCGACGAGCACCGCAGAGCGCTCAACGGCTGCCTGGACGGGCTGACCGAGGAGCAGGTGCGCCGATCGTTGGTGCCGTCCCGGACCACGCTGCTGAGTCTGGTGAAGCACGCCGCGTTCGTGGAGAAGGTCTGGTTCGACGAGGCGGTCACGTGCCGGTCCCGTGCCGAGATCGGCATTCCCGCGGCGCCGGACGAGTCGTTCATCCTCGACGACAGCGACACGATCGCCACCATCCAGCAGGCGCACCGGGAAGCCTGCGAAGCCTCGCGCCGCGCGACGTCCTCGTTGGGCCTGGACGACGTGCTTCGTGGCAACCGGCGCGGCCCACTGCCGCTGCGGTGGGTGTACCTGCACGTGCTGCGCGAGCTCGCCCAGCACTGCGGGCACGCCGAGATCCTGCGTGAGCAACTCTTGAACGAGTAGCGCGCGCGGTCACCCGGCGTCCAGCACCTCCCGCAGCCGTGCCGCGAACTCCTCGGGCTTGCCCGCGTAACCGAACTCACCACCGAGGAAGCCGCCGTGGTGACTCGGAAACACCACGGCCTGCTGGCCGAGCAGGGCCGCCATGCCGTGGGCGGTACGCGCGGTGTACGTCCCCGCCGACTCCTCGCCCACTGCGATCACGATCCGAGTCGGCGCCGTGGTGAGCAGGCTCGCGTCGGGGCGGTAGTCGGTGATCGCCCACGAACTCTTCGACAGCAGCGGGTCGTCGCGCCTGCCGTCGTCGTCGGTAGACATGCCGAACGCCGCCGGGTCGGGGGCGGGCTGACCGAAGTAGGCATCGGTGAATTCGCCCTGCCACGACGTCATCGCGATGAACGCGGCCATGCCGGCCCCCGTGCCCTTCGCCTGGTACGCCTCGTAGAAGTCGGCCCGTGCGCGTTCGGCGGCCCCGGCGTCGGGGAGCACCGCGTTGATCGGTGGCTCGTGCGCTACCAGCGTGACGACGTCGCCCGGGTAGGTCGCGACGAGTTCGAGTGCCGTCACCGCCCCGCCGCTGCTGGCGAACACCTCGACCGGGCCGGCGCCGAGCGCCTCGACCAGCAGGTGCAGGTCGGCTGCCTGCTGCTGCGGCGTGTGGTCGGTGCGGCCGTCCTTGCGGGTGCTACGGCCCAGGCCACGCGGGTCGTAGGTGACGACTGTGCGGTCGGTGAAGTGCGGTGCGAGGGCGGTGAAGCCCTCTGCCGTCATCGGCTGGCCGATCATGAGCAGCGCGGGGCGCCCGCTGGACGGGGGCAGCGGGCCGCGGACGTCGTAGACCAGGTCGACGCCGGGTACGGCGAGGGTGTGCGTCTGCGTTGTCGTCATTCGGTGAGACTACGGCCGGTGGACGCCGGTGGACGACCACGCCGTGCCGGATCAGGCTCTGGGCCACCCGCCGATGTCGCCGAAGCGACGTAGCGTCCAACGGGCCGGCGGCCAACCGCCGGGGTCGTGATCGGTGGTCCATTCGGTGATCGAGGCCGGGGGCACGTCCAGGTCGAACGCCCGGAAGATCGGCTGGGCGGCGAGCGCGTGGAACGCTCCCTCGACGGTCTCGCTGTGGCCGACCAGGACGACGGTGGCGCCTCGGTGCCGGTGGGCGATTTCCATGATCGCGCGGCTGACGCGGACCACGAGTTCGGCCCAGCTCTCGTTGCCCTCCTCGAACGGCCGGAAGACACCCCCACCAGCAACCGCGTGTTCGGTGCGGAAGCGAGCTGTCGGCAGGCCGTCGGCGTACGGGGGTGTGTGCCAGGTGCACAGGCCACAGTCGGCCACCGGTCGGACGCCGAACGCCGCGCCGATCGGTTCCGCTGTCTCGACAGCCCTGCGCAGCACGGACGAGTAGACCGCTACTGGTCCGTCGGCAGCGACGTCACCGGTGAGCCGGGTGGCCAGGTCGTGTGCCTGCTCGTGGCCGAGGGCGGTGAGGCCTCGACAACCACGTGGCCCGCCCACTATTCCTTCGAGCTGGTGGAGTGACTCGCCATGTCGCACGAAGATCAGACGTGTCCGCATCGGCACATCATGCCAGCGGCATAGACAGAGGTATCAGTCGTCCGTACGGGCGGTGGAAAAGCTGCTGGCCTGTGTCAGCAACGCGTCGAGCTGAGCGCCCGTCTGTGCTGGTAGCCGGTCGCGTTCCACCAGTTCGGCGATGTGTTCGCGCAGGTCGGCGACGCGCTTGGCCCGGTCTCTGGTGCGGCGGCTCAGGTCAGCGAGGTCATCGCGCAGATCTTCGGCGGTCTTGCGCTCGACGTCCCCGCGGGCGACCGCCGCGGCGAGGACGGCGCCGAACTCGCTGGTCACCTCCCGGAGGCTGACGGGAATCTGCTGCCCGACGGTCGGAGGCGCGGTGCTGCTTGCGGGTGGCGGCGACGACGGTGCCGCCGGCGTCGGCGATTGTGTCGTGGGCGCGGGCGCCGGGGTGGTGGTCGACGGCGGACCGGCGACCTCGGCCCGGTTGGGTGCGGCGGGGTCGTTGAACGGACCCTCGGCCAGCAGTGCGCCCAGGCCGACCAGCACGGCGAGACCGGCCGCGACCAGCACGGCGAGGGTTCGGCGCGATCGGCGGCGGGCCGGCACAGCGGCAACCGGGACGGGGCGCGCCGCCGAGCGGTCGATCAAGGTGGGAGGGTGCGCCGCCGGCAGGATGCGCAACAGCTCGGTGGGCGGCTCGACCGGTTGTCCGGCGCCGAAGCGGCGAGCCAACTGCGCGGCGCTCGGCCGGTGGGCCGGGTCGGCGGCCAGGCAGGCGACGGTCAGCTCGGCGATGTCGGAGGGCAGGCCGGGCACCCGCAGCGGCGACACCGGAGTGCCGCGCCGGTGCACCTCCAGCGCGTCCTCCCAGCTCTGCACGGGCAGGGGTGCCTGCCCGGTGAGGGTGCGGTAGAGCAGCACGCCGAGGGCGTACACGTCGCTGGCCGGGTCGGGTGGGCCGGCGGTGAGCCGCTCCGGGGCGAAGTAGGCGGGTGTGCCCATCAGCGGCTCGCCGGACTGACCATCGAGCCCGCCAAGCGCGGCGATGCCGAAGTCGAGCACTTTGGCACCGGTGTCGGTGAGCATGACGTTGCCCGGCTTGACGTCGCGGTGCACGACGCCGATGCGGTGCGCGGCGGCGAGCGCGGCGGCGATCTGTCCGGCCACTCGGACCGCCTCCGGCCAGGGCAGCGGCCCGGACCGCAGCCGGTCGGCCAGGTTGTGGCCCTCGACGAGCTCCATCACCAGGTAGGGGACGACTACACCGCTGGCCAGGGTCGCCTCGGCGTAGTCGTACACCTGGGTCACGTGGGGGTGGGTCAGCCGGGCGGCTGCGCGGGCCTCGCGTTGGATGGTGGCCCGCAGTTGCGGGTCGGCGGCGAGCTGCCCGGCGAGCACCTTGATCGCGACCGGCCGGCCGAGCACGTCGTCGTCGGCCCGCCACACCTCGGACATGCCACCGAGCCCGATCCGCTCGTGCAGCACGTAGCGGTCGTGGAGACGGAGGGTAGGCATGAAGGGCGACATGGCTTCACCAGTCTGCCTGGCCGCGCCCTACTCGACCACCCTCCGTGTCCGGAGCCACACTGTTTGTCCCGCACGTACCAAAATGGGTTTCGAGCGGGTCAGGAGCAGCGGGGGGCGACGGGCAGCGGTCGCGGCTGGATGCGGTCGGCGAGCCGGCGCAGGGCGACGGCGGCGGCCTGCCGGGTCGGGGTGAGCAGGGCACGGCGGTCGCGTTCGGCCTGGACCGGGGCGTCCGGTCGGGCCGAGTTGATGTGCCGGTTCATCGCGTCGAGCGCGGTGACGTAGCCGGTGGGAAGTTCCATGGTCAACTCCTCGGGACAGGTCCGGTGGAGTCCCGGACGACGAGTGCGGTGGGTAGCAACACATGACCGGCCGCGGCGTCCGCGGGCGGGTCGAGCAGGAGTTCGGCGGCGATCCGGCCCTTCTCTTCGGCCGGCTGCCGGACGGTGGTGAGGCCGGCCGCAGCGGCCTCGGGGACGTCGTCGAAACCGGTCACCGAGACCGGTGGACGATCACCGGCCGGCCGCGCGGCCAGGGCGTCCAGTACGCCGAGCGCGAGCACGTCGGAGCCGGCCAGCACGGCGGTCGGCGGTGCGGGCTGATCGAACAGCCCGGCGACGGCGGCGATGGCTGCCTGCCGACTGTTTCCGGTGGCGTTGACCAGGGTCAGCTCGGACCAGTCGACACCGACTTCGGCGAAGGCGTCGGCGAAGCCGGTGAGCCTGCCTCGGGTGGTGGGATGCACCGCCTGGTCGACCCCGGCCAGAGTGAGGCGGCCGGCCGGCGCGTCCGGCAGCACGGAGTCGGCGAGCAGCGCCACCCGGCGGTGTCCGAGCCCGGCGACGTGCGCCGCGGCGCTGTGGGCGGCGGCCCGCTCGTCGATGCCGACGAACCGCTCGTCGGGGCCGGCGTCGTCGCGGGAGGCCGTGCTGACGTACGGCAGCCCGCGGTCCCGGATAACGTCCAACGCCCACTCCTCGTCGGCGACGCAGTAGACGCAGAAGCCGTCGACCGCGGCGTTCTCCACCGCCCTGCGGGCGTCGGTCTGCGCCGGTGGCAGCGGCACCAGCAACATGCTCGTGCCGTGCCGCTCGGCGGCCGCGCCGACCCCGGCGAGGAACCGGACCGCGAACGGGTCGGTGAAGGCGTACGAGAGTTGCGAGGTGAACAGCACCCCGATCGAACCGACGTAGCCGCGGCGCAGGGAGCGGGCGGTGGGGTTGGGGCCGGGGTACCCGAGTTGCCGGGCGGCGTCCAGGATTCGCTCGCGCAGGGTGGCGGAGAGCTGGTCGGGGCGGCTGTAGGCGTTGGACACGGTGCTGCGGGAGACGCCGACGGCGTCAGCTACGGCTTGCAGTGTTGGTTTCACCGGCGCCTCTCTGTATCGATCCAGTCTGTATCGATACAGAGACTAGCTCGACCAGTCGGCGTTGGTCAATACGGTGGCTCGACTCGCACAGAGTTGATCGGCCCGATCAGGGCAGGCGGGCGACCCCGCCGTACATGCTCACCTCGACCACCGAGGGACGCGGCTGCGGCTCGCTCTCGGCCCGCCACTCGGCGACCGAGGTGATGCCCGGCTCGACCACGTCGAGGTCGGTGAAGAAGCGTGTGAACTCGTCCCGGGTACGCAGGTTGATCAGACCGTGCGGGCCGCCGCCCTTGGCCGCCGCCTTGGCCTCCGCGGCCACCTCCGGCGGAAGGTATTCGTGGGTGGCGTGCGACGCGGCCAGATAGCTGCCCGCCGGCAGCGCGTCGAGCAACTGGCGTACCAGCGCGTACGGATCGTCGCCGTCGGGCACGAAATGCAGGACCGCCACCAGCATGAGGGCGACCGGCTGCGACAGGTCGATGGTGCGTCTCAGCTCCGGGTGCGCGAGGATCCGCTCCGGGTCACGCAGATCGGCGTCGATGTAGGCGGTGGCGCCCGCCGACGAACTGGTCAGCAACGCGCGGGCGTGGGCCAGCACGATCGGGTCGTTGTCCACGTAGACCACCCGGGTCTCCGGCGCGACGGCCTGGGCGACCTCGTGGGTGTTGTTGGCGGTCGGGATGCCGGTGCCGATGTCGAGGAACTGCCGGATGCCCGCCTCGCCGGCCAGATACCCCACCGCCCGCTGCAGGAAGCGGCGGTTCTCCAGAGCGGACGTGCGGATGGTCGGGAAGGCCGCCGCCATCACGTCGCCGGACTCACGATCGGCCTGGAAGTTGTCCTTACCACCCAGCCAGTAGTTGTAGCGGCGCGCCGGGTGCGCCACCGAGGTGTCGATCCGGTCGCTCGGCGAGCCGGCTCTCGTGCCCGAAGCATCGGTGGTCAAGGCAGCCTCCGCGATGACGTCTGTCCACTGTCGCCGGTCGACCGCCATGCTAATCGCACCGCGACCGTGGCCGTGGCCCTCGGGCGCAGGTCACGCCGGATAGAGGTCGTCCAGCAGTCGGCCGAGAATCTCCGGCGTACGCTCCGGCGGCTCGGCCTCGACACAGAGCCGCTCCATGGCCACCGCGTAGTAGTCCAGGTCGTCGCGCTTGTCGAGGTAGATGGCGCTGGTGAGCTGTTCGATGTAGACGATGTCGGGCAACTCCTGGTCACCGAAGCGCAGGATGGTGAAGGCGCCACCGGCGGCGGCGTGGCCACCGGCGGCGAACGGGATGACCTGGAGCCGGATGTTGGGCGACTTGGTCGCCTCGATGAGTGCGGTGAGCTGGCCGCGCATGACCGTGGGACCGCCGATCGGGCGGCGCAACGCCGCCTCGTCCACCACGGCCCAGAGCTGCGGAGGGCTTTCCCGGCGGAGCAACTGCTGACGCTGCATCCGCAGGGCGACGCGTCGGTCGATCTCGGCCGGACCGGCCGCGCCGTGCCCGAGCAGCACGACCGCCCGGGCGTACTCCCGGGTCTGCAACAGGCCCGGCACGAACTGCACCTCGTAGCTGCGGATCAGCGCGGCCGCGGCTTCCAGCCCCAGGTACGACTGGAACCAGGTCGGCAACACGTCGCCGTAACGGTGCCACCAGCCGGGACTGTTGGCGTCGCGCGCGAGCTTGAGCAGCGCCTCGCGCTCGTGGTCCTCGGTGACGCCGTAGAGGGTCAACAGGTCGGAGACATCGCGCTCCTTGAAGCCGACCCGACCCAACTCCATCCGACTGATCTTGGATTCGGAGGAGCGGATCTCCCAGCCGGCGCCCTCCCGGGTCACCCCGCTGGACTCCCGCAGGCGGCGCAACTGGGCGCCAAGCAGTATGCGCAGCACGGTCGGCCCCGTTGTCGGGCCACCCTCGGCGGGGACCATCGTCACGTGCGGACCTCCGGATACCGACCCACGGTGCCCGGGCACCCGGCCCGGCCGACGTGTAAGCATGCCATGGACCGACAGTGAGGTGAACTCCTCCGGACCGGCGATTCGGTCTCGTCGGCGGGACGATCCCCGCCGCCGAACGCCTAGTTGATCAGATGGTCGAAGTCGCCGTCGCGGGCACCGAGCACGAAGGCCGCGATCTCGTCCACTGTGTAGATCAGTGCCGGCCCCTCCGGATGTCGTGAGTTGCGGACCGCGATGCCCGCTCCCCCGGGCAGTTCGGCGAGTTCGACGCAGTTGCCGCTGGGGTTGCTTCGGCGGCTCTTCTGCCAGCTCAGCGGAGGCAACTGATGGATCGGTACGCCATTGGGTGGCTGTTGCATGAGGGCGTCTTTCTGCTCACGAGCCCGCCGGTGGCCGTGGGAGGAGCGGTGACGGCGAGGGGGTGCGGTATCGACATTGGACTTTCCTGCACGTGCATCTGCTATTGCATCTGCATCGGACGGCGAGCATGATAACGCACATGATCGGTGGCCATCCGTTCACGTTGAGTTACCCCGACAGGGGCAACCATCAGGCAAAACGTGGCCCGACGCGGCGCGCCGCGTTGACCGGAGGCTGGAGGCGGTCGAGGCGATGGGAGGGTTCGTGCCGGATCCGATGAGTGTCGCCTCCGGCATCTGTGCCGCCGGCGCACTGCTCTCCTCCTGGCAACTGCGCAGACGCGCGGTGCGCGCCGAGGCCGAGATCGGGCACCTCCAAGCCGAACTGGCCGCCGAGCGGCACGCCGCGAGTCACGACCCCCTCACCGGTCTGCCCAACCGACGCGCCTTCTACCGCCTGGCGGCCACCCTGCTCACCGACGCGGCCGGCGAGCCGTTGATCGCCGTCGTGCTCGACCTGGACGACTTCAAGCAGATCAACGACCGGTACGGGCACGCCGCCGGCGACCAGGTGCTGATCAGCGTGGCCGATCGCCTCGCCGGCTTCGCCGGGGACAATCTCGTCGCCCGACTCGGCGGCGACGAGTTCGCCGGGCTGCTCTCCACCCCCACCGTCGACCGGCGCTGGATCGAGCACGCCACTCGCCGCCTCAGTGAGACCGTTGCCGCCCCGATTCGGCTCAACGGGTGCAGCGTCCGGGTCACCGCCTCCGTCGGGCTCGCCCCGGTGACCGGCCCGGCCCAGCTCACCGACGCGCTCAGCCGTGCCGACGCCGCCATGTACCAGGCGAAGAGCCTCGGCGGCGCACGATCGCCCCGGCAACTGATCGACAGCGTCCGCCTGGTGGAGCGCTGACCCCTGCCACGACGTGGTCGCCGGTCAGTGCCGCCGGTCGAGGTCGCGCAGCGCCGCGTCGGCGAGGGTGACCAGTCCGACCGGTGACACCAGCCCCCGCACGATCCGTGCCGCGCGACCCCGGTCGGCCGGTTCGGCGTCGGGGTCCAACGCCTGGCGGGTCCAGTCGCTGAGGTCGTCGAGCGCGCGGACCGCGAGGAACCAGGCCAGGCGTGCCGGGTCGAGGTCCGCCGGGCCGTAGCCGGCGAGGGCAGCGCGCTGCTGACCGGCGGTGATCGGCGCGAAGGCCAGCACTCCGCCGACGACGAACATCAGGTCGCACTCGGGCGGGGCGAGCACCGCGTCGTCCCAGTCGATCAGCCACACCTGCCCGTCGGCGCCGAGCAGCAGGTTGCCCAGGTGCGGATCGCCGTGGCAGACGACGACCGGTCCGGTTCGGTCGCGCTGGTCGACGGCGAGACGCTCCACCTCACGGATCAGCGTGCTCACCCGGCCGGCCTCCGCGGACCACACCGCGGCAAGCTCCGCGACCAGCGGACCGGTGGGGTCGACCAGGGCCGGGTCGCGCAGCCGCTCGGCCATCGCGCGGGTCGTGGCCACGATCGAGGGGTACGCCGCCCCGCCCGTCGGCAGCATCCGCCTCAACTCCTCGGCCACCGGCACCGCGTGCACGGCGGCCAGCACTTCGCCGTACGCGCGCCAGTGCGCGTCGGTCATCGGGCCGTCGAGCGCCCGCTGGTCGGAGACCCACGGCACCACCGAGAGGCGGTGGCCGTCGTGGTCGACGCAGAGCCGTCCGTCGTGGGTCCGCAGCGGCGCGGCAATGCCGGGCACTCGCTGTCCGGCCAGGTACGCCGTCACGACCAGGCCGGCCGCGGTGCCGCCACCGCTCAGCTTGACCGCGTACCGGGCACCGTCGGTGTCCTGGGCCAGCCACAGTCGTGCGTGCTCGTCCGCACCGTGGGTCACTCGGTCCATCGTGGACAGGTTCAGCCCGAACTCGACGCGGACCCGGTTGACCACCCGCCGCGACACGTCCTCGATCATGCGGACACCTTGCCACCGGCCGGGCTGCCGACGCACCCGAGAAACCGGCCGCGCCGGTCAGCGCAGCGCCGCGAGGCGCCGGTCAGGTCAGCGTGGCCAGGTGCCGGTCCAGCGCGGCGTACGACTCGGCGGCGCCCTGTGCCATGCCGGAGTCGACCAGGCCGTCGCGTTCCTCGGTGGTGTCGAAGCGGGTGGTGCCGGTGACGGTGGTGCGCCCGTCCCGCTCGGTGAAGACCAGCGTCTCCACCGCCACGTGGCCGGGCATGCCCTCGAACTCGAAGGTCTGCACGATCCGCTCCGGCACGACGATCTCCCGGAACTCACCGCGAAAGGCGTAGTCGTTGCCGTCGTCGGCGTGCTCGACGTAGCGGTAGTGGCCGCCCTCCCGGAAGTCGATCTCGACGTCCAGCGGGTTGCCCCGCCCCCACCAGTGCCTGAGGTGCTCAGCCTGGGTGTGTGCGGCGTAGACCAACTCGCGTGGGGCGTCGAAGGACCGGGTGAGGGTGATCTCCCGGTCGGTCGGCAGGTCGATCGTCAGGTCAGGGAGCTTGCTCATGGTGGGTCTCCTTCAGGTCGCGTAGGTAGTCGTCCAAGGTGTCGTAACGGTCGTCCCAGAGCCGGCGGTACTGGTCGACCCACTCGGCGAGCGTCCGCAGCGGTGCCGAATCCAGCCGGCAGCGACGCCACTGCGCCTCGCGGGTCCGCACGATCAGCCCGGCACGCTCCAACACGGCGAGGTGCTTGGAGATCGCCTGGACACTTATCGGGAACGGTGCCGCCAGTTCGCTGACCGTCGCCTCGCCGGTCGCCAGCCGGGCCAGGATGGCCCGGCGGGTCGGATCGGCGAGCGCGGCGAACACGGCGTCGGCGGGGTCTGTCGTCATCTGTCGCTTTCAACTAATCGGTTTATCAACCTGTGAGTTGAATATACAGGTCAACGCGGTCCCGTCAACGGTTTGAGCCGTATCGGCCGGTCCGCTTCCGAGGTGTTCGGGGACGCTGCCCGGGTAAGTCCACGCGGGTCACCCGTACGACGGCCGGAAGGAACCGACGTGGCGAGCATTCGTGCCCTCGTGCTCAACTGCACCCTCAAGCCGTCGCCGGCGCCATCGAGCTCCGAGCAGCTCGGTCGGGAGGTGCTCGCCGAGTTGGCCGCACAGGGCGTGGACGGCGATCTGGTCCGGGTGGTCGACCACGACGTGCGCTTCGGGGTGTCCACGGATGAGGGCCACGGTGACGGCTGGCCGGCGATCCGCGCCAAGCTGCTGGCGGCCCAGGTGCTCATCATCGCCACGCCGATCTGGCTCGGTCAACCGGCCAGCGTCTGCAAGATGGTCCTCGAACGCCTCGACGCCGAACTCTCCGAGACCGACACCGACGGTCGGCTCCTCACCTACGGCAAGGTGGCCGGCGTCGCCGTCGTCGGCAACGAGGACGGCGCGCACCACACCATCGGCGAGGTGCAGCAGGCACTCAACGAGGTCGGGTTCACCCTCGCCGCCGCCGCGGCGACCTACTGGGTCGGCGAGGCACTGCACAAGGTGGACTACCGCGACGCCGGCCCCAAGCCCGAGACGACCGGCCGCACCACGAAGGCCCTGGCGCTCAACACCGCACACCTGGCCCGGCTGCTCGCCGACCGGCCGTACCCGCCGCCGGACGCGAAGGGTGCCGCGGTCGGCGCGAGCCACGAGCCGGCCTGACCACGTCGATCAGGCCCGCGCCGGTTCCTGACCCAGGACGCCTGCCTGCCTGCCTTGCTGTAGAGCTGCCCCAGCAATGGGGCAACACGCGAACCCTTCGACAGGGCGGCCTGAGAGACCTCGAACAGGGGCAGCCGCAGCGGCGCGCGGTCAGCGCCAGCCGTAGCCGGCGCGCAGCGCCTGCCCGACCCGGTCGAACCGGGGCCGGTCCAGCACGGCGCCCTCACGACGGATGCTGTCCTCGCGCATGGTGAGCACCCGGTCCAGCCGGACCCAGCTCGGCCGGTTGTCCCGGTCCCACTCACCCGGCCCGAGCGCGAACCAGTGCCGCTGCCCGTCCCGCTCGCTCTGACTGGACAGCATCAGCCCGAACAGCGTCCGGCTGTGCCGCCCGACGACCAGGACCGGCCGATCCTTGCCCTGCCGGGGGTCGTCCTCGTACGGCACCCACGTCCAGACGATCTCACCGGGGTCTGCCTGACCGTCGCGCTCCGGTGCGTAGGTCAGCTCCCGACGCTGCAAGGCGCTCACCTGACGACGGCGTGCCACCTGAGCGGGAGCCGGCCCGGTCCGTCGGGGTGACGGGATCACCGCGCCTACCCGGGAGATGCGAGCCGCGACATTCCTCAACAGACCAGCCACGGCGGGCAGCCTACCCGCCGCCGCGCGAGCCGTCGGCGGGGGCGTTGCTGCGGCAGACTGACCCCATGATTGACCTACCCAACGACCTGCCGGTCGTGAATCGGCGCGCGGTGCGGGTGGTGGTCACCGACGGCACCGACCGCGTGTTGCTGTTCCACACCCGCGACCCGGACCATCCCCGGCTGGGCACCTGGTGGGAGCTGCCTGGCGGCGGCATGGACCCCGGGGAGACCTACCTCGACACGGCGGTGCGAGAGCTACGCGAGGAGACCGGCATCGTGGTCACCGCGGACCAGGTGGGCGCGCCGACCTGGCGTCGGCGGGCGAGCTTCGTGCACCGCCAGTTGCGGCACGTCCAGGACGAGGTGGTTGTCGCCGTACGGCTGGAGGGCCCCGGCCCCGACGTGGACGAGACGGACCGGCTCGACTACGAGCGGGAGGACTACTTCGCCTTCCGCTGGTGGCCGCTGCCGGAGGTGGCGGCCAGCCGGGACCGGTTCTACCCGGGGCCACTCCCCCGGCTGATCACCCCCTTCCTCGCCGGCGAGGAGATCGACGAGCCCTTCGAGCTGTGGTCGTGAGCCGGGCTGGCGGGCAGAGTGGGGGCATGACGACCGATCTGCACGGGCCGCTCTCCGCGTACGCCGCACGGCTGCACGCCACGATCGGCGACCGGCACCACGTCGCTTCCCCGCTCGGCGCCTGGCTGCTGCTCGCCGTCTGCGCCACCGCGGCCGACTCCGACCCAACCGCCGAGGATCTGGCTCGCGCTCTGGGCACCGACCTGACCCGCGCGGCCGAAGTCGCCCGCGCGCTACTGGACGCGCCGCATCCGCTGGTCGCGTCCGCCACGGCGCTCTGGCACCGGCCGGGCCAGGGCAGCGCCGGGTCGCCCGAGTGGCGAGCCACGCTGCCCACGACGACCGACGTCGGCGTGCTCCCCGATCAGGCCGGGTTGGACGCGTGGGCGCGCGAGCACACCCACGGCCTGATCGACACCTTCCCCCTGAAGGTCAGCCCGGACGTGGTCTTCGCCCTGGCCAGCGCGCTAGCCACTCAGATCTCCTGGGCGACCCCGTTCGACCTCACCGACGCTCGCGCACTCGGCGCCGGCAGCGGCTGGGCGCGCGGTCTGCGCCGGGCGCTACGCACCCCGAGCCATGGCCACCGGTGCGCCATCGTGTCCGACACGCGGGTCGGTGACGTGATCATGCACGCCGCGCCGGCCCAGGCCGACAACGGCGCGGGCCTGGTGGTGCTCTCGGTGGCGGCCGCACCGCAGGTGCCGCCGGCCGAGGTGCTGGCCGTCGCGTACGACCTCAGCGCCGGCGCGGCCGACGGCGCGCAACCGACCGGCAGCCGCTCACTGTTCGACCTGCCGCTCGGCGAAACTCCGCTCTGGACACTGAGCGAGGAGCGGGTCCGGACCCGGGCCCGCGACGGCCGCGAGGAGCGACACAACGCGACACTCCCCTGCTGGTCGGCCCAGAGCGAGCACGACCTTGCCGCTGCGGCGCTCGGTTTCCCGGCGGCCACGGCCGCGCTGGCGAAGGCGCTGGCCCAGCCGGTGCGGGGCTTCGAGGCGCGACAGACGGCGATGGCCCGCTACGGCCGCTACGGCTTCGAGGCGGCGGCGGTCACCGGAATGTTCGGGGTGGTCAGCCTGCCGCCCGAGGGCGTGGCACGCACCGCCGAGCTGCGCTTCGGCCACCCGTACGCCGTGGTGGCCGTCGCCACCGACACCCGGGCCGAGGGCACCACCGGGCCGTGGCACGGGGTGCCGGTCTTCTCCGCCTGGGTCACCGAGCCCGAGGACCTGCCCGAGGCCGACGCTTCCGACCGGTGATCAGCGCGGCGCGCACCAGCTCGTTCGGGCCTACCCGACGCCGTGGACGGAGTCCTCGCCGCCCTGCACCGCCTTGCGTACCTCGTCATTGGCCGACGTGGGGTCGTAGCCGGCCGCGCGGAGCAGGTCGCTGGCGGCGGTACGCAGCTGGGTCACCACCGCGTCGCCGAATTCGTCGACGCCCTGGGCGCGAGCACGGCCAGCCTTGTGGGCGGCGCCGCGCACGGCCTGACTGGTCCTCTCGGTCGGTCGACCGGAGCGGTGCTCACGGCGCAGCAGGTCGACCGCGTCGGCGAGCTGTCCGACGCTGGCGGGCAGGTCAGGGGGGATCGGCTCGTTGTACTGCAACGCCATCGCCGATCGGCGGGCAACTCCCCGGCTGTGTTCCATCACGCGTTCCACGTACTGGCTCGCGCGGGCGAACCGCTCCACGTCCTGCCGACGCAGCCAGCGGGCGGGGGCGAGGCTGACCACCTCCTCGGCACCGCTCAGTGCCTGGTGCATCCGGTCCAGGGCCGGGCCCATGTCGCGAAGTGAGTCCAGCGCGCGAACCGCCCGCTGCTGATCGCCGGTGGAGAGCGCTGCGGACACCTCCCGCAGCTGACCGGAGAGGCGCTGGTAGATGGGAGCCGCGTCACGATCGAGAATCCGCATCGGGTTCAACGGCACCAGCAACGCGACCACCACCAGGCCCACCGCACCGCCGACCATCGCCTCGACGATCCGAGGCCATTCGAGGTTGTTCTGCGCTGGAGCGAGGGTCGCGAGCAGCACCGCCGTACCGCCAGCCTGGCCGACGGCGGCTCCGCTTCGGCCGAACAGCACGAGCGTGGCGAGGACGGCACACCCGACGACGAATCCGGTCTGCCAGAAGCCGGTGCCCAGAAAGCCCAGCAGGAGGTCGGTGGTGGCGATGCCGAGACCAACTCCGAGCAGCAGTTCGATGGTCCGGTGGGCACGTTGGCCGAGCGCGGCGACGATCGTGCCGACAGCGGCGGAGGGTGCGAAGATCGGCGAGGGGTTCCCCAGCACGTCGTGTCCGATCGACCAGGCCAGGGCTGCGGCGAGTCCCGCCTGCACCGAGATCACCGCGGCGGCTTCCAGTTGACTCAGCCGCAGTCGCCCCGCCCGGCCACCACGACCACGGATCCGGCCGGTGACAGCCTTCACCCGTTCCGCGACACGGCCACGCCGTGGGCGGACGTTGTGCCGGTGACCATCATCGGAATCCACCGAGCACTCGTACCACGCCAGTAACCGGCGAGTCCGGCCAATCCCGACACTCCGGATCCGCGGTGGGCCGCCGAGTCAGAACAGGTACGGATCCGGCGGAACGGGCGCAGGCCCACCGCCGTCGTCGTCGCGCGGCAGTCGCGCCACCATCTCCCGGAACTCTCGGACGGTCATCGCCTCCCGCAGGGTGGCGAACACGGCGCCGGTACCGGCCCGAGCGGTGGCCGGGTCCACCCCGGCGCGCTGTCCCACCCGACGAAGGAAGTCCGCCGGACCGGCATCCGCCGGTGGTGGAGGCGCCGCGGCGCCACCGACCTCCAGATCCACGCCGGTGTCCAGCCCACCCACGCCGGGTTCCGGGCCACCGCCCACATACGGCCCCACGCCGAGGTCCGGGCCAACGGCCCCGGCCGGATCCGGGGTCGGGCCGGTCAGGTAACCGCCCACGTTGTTCGGAAGGTGCCAGGCCAGCGCATCCGGCGGGCCGCCGGTCACGCGCTCGGCCATCGTCTGCAGGACGGCGCGGGCGAGGGCGGCGGCCTGCTCGGTCGGTAGGCCGGACCGCCGGGACACCGCGTCGATGAAGTGCGGGAACCCGTCGCCGCCCGCGCTGTCGGTCACGCCCGGGCGGTTACCCGCGACCGGCTCCGACAAACTGCGCCGCCAGCGCGGAGGACCACCGCCAGCGCCACGGCCGCCACCGGTGCGGCGGTCAGCGCAGCAGGTCCGCCGACCGCAGGTGGTCGAAGATGAGCTGGTCGACCGGGGAGGTGCGGTGCCGGTCGGCGTACCCGAGCCAGGCCATCTCGGCGATCTCGCTGGCCGGGCGCAACTGCCCCCGATATCCGGCCCGGTAGCAGGTCATGCGGACGGTGACGTCGGACGCGTGCCCGTGCGCCTGCGCGGTGAACGTGCCCAGGTGCTCCGCGCCGCGTACGTCCACCTCGACGCTCAACTCCTCGTCGATCTCCCGGTGCAGGGTCTCCAGGTCGGTCTCGCCCGGCTCGCGCTTGCCCCCCGGCAGGTACCAGACGTCCTTGCCCGAGGATCGGGTGCTCAGCACCCGCCCGTCCTCGAGGAGGATCCAGGCCACCTTGTCGATCTCGCGCACGATGCTCCTTCTGGCCGCTGGGACCGGGCACGCTACCACCGGACGCCCGCCGAACGCGGACTCACTCCGCCAGCAGGTCGAGCAGCAGCGCGGCGGTCCAGCTGAACGCCGGCGAGCCCAGCCCGGCGCCGGTGTCCGGGTGGAAGTACTCGTGGCAGCCCGCTCCGGCGACCAGGCCGACCATCGAGCGGCGTAGTCCGGCGGCCAGCTCCGGGTGCCCGTGCGCGAGCAGCCCGCGCCGGACCAGCCAGCCGATGTTCAGCCAACTCGGCCCGCGCCAGTAGCGCAGCGGCTCGAAATCGGGCGCGGTGCGGTCGTGGGTGGGCAACGGCCGGTCCATCCGCCGGGCCACCCCGAACCGGGCCGACCGGGCCTCGACGACCAGCGCGTCGGCGTGCCGCGCCGGCAGGTCGGGCAGGATCAACGGCGTCAGCCCCAGCACGGTACGGGCGCCGACCAGCCGGTCGGTGCGCAGGTCGCGGGGCTGGAACGTGCCGGTGCTCGGGTCGAACAGCCGTCGTAGGAGTGCCTCGGTGACCCGGGCCGCGCGGACCCGGTGCGGCCCGGGGTCGGCGCCGATGAGCGCGGCGATCTCGGCCAGGGCGTGTTCGGCAGCCCCGAACGCCGCGTTGAACAGCGGGCACTCCACCAGGAACGGGTGACCGCCGGCGAGGTCGCGGTCGGAGTAGCCGTGGTCCCGGTAGGCGGTGACGATCGCCAGGTAGCGCGCGTAGTCCAGGTCCGTGGGGCGGTGCGCGGCGTCGGCGTGGGTGGTGTCATGCCGACGGTACGCCCGCATGACGGCCGCCTCGGCTTCGACCGCGGCCATCGGCTCGTCCCAGGCGGGGCTGTTGTCCAACCCGGACTCCCACGGATGCACGATGCAGACCAACCCGTCGCCGGCGACGTCGCGCCGGTCGGCCAGGTAGCGCTGCTGGGCGACCAGGGCGGGATAGAGCCCGCCCAGCGCGGCCAGGCCGGCCGGGCCGGGCGCCCGCCGGTACGCCAGCCACGCGGCGAGCGCGTGCACCGGCGGCTGGACCAGCCCGGAGGTGGCCACCGTCGGTGCGCCCTGGGCGTCCGCCGAACGCCACATCTCCGGCCCCGGGAAGTACGCGCCGACGCGCATCGCCGGGTTGAACACGATGTGCGGCACCCGTCCGTCAGCCCACTGCGCTCGGAAGAGGCTCGCCAGCTCCCGCCAGGCTCGTTCGGGGCGGATCTGGGCCAGGCCGATCGCGATGAACGCGGAGTCCCAGCTCCACTGGTGCGGGTAGAGCGTGCGCGACGGCACGGTGTGGTCGTGTTCCCAGTTGGCGTCGAGCGTGTCGACCGCGAGTCGGCGCAGCCCGGCGACGTCGCCCGGCCCACCGGTGCGGGCCGGGTCGGCGTCGGCGGTCACCCCACCGGCGGTCACGCGGCGGCCTTGCGGGGCAGCGCGTGTCGCAGCACCGTGGCGGCCTGCTGCAGCGCGCGCACCGGGTCGCCGCGCAGCCGGCACTCCAGGGCCAGCCAGCCCTGGTAGTCCAGCTCCAGCAGGGTACGCACCAGTGCGGGCCAGTCCAGGTGCCCGGCGCCGGGTTGGAGCCGGTTGGAGTCGCTGACCTGCACGTGCCCGAGGTACGGCGCGGCGGCGCGCAGCGCGCGGTGCATGTCGTCCTCCTCGATGTTCATGTGGAAGGTGTCAGCGACCACCCGGACCGAGGGCAGCCCGAGCGCGGCGCAGAGCGCGACCGCCTCGTCGAGACGGTTGACCATGTGGTCCTCGTACCGGTTGAGGGGTTCGAGGAAGAGGGTGACCCCCTCGGCCCTGGCGTGCTCGGCCAGCTCGCCGAGGGCGTCGAGGAGGACCTGCCGGTCGCCGGCTGGCGGGCGCGGTGGCTCGAACGGCGGTAGCCGCCGGGAGAACATTCCCCAGGCTGCCGGGGTCATCACGCCGACGCCGCCCAGCTCGGCGATCACCGAGAGCTGCGAGCGCAGGTTGCGGACGGCGTCGGCGGACCGGGCGGGGTCGAAGTCGCCGATGAAATGGTCCATCTCGACGCAGACGGTGGGCATCACCACCCCGGCCGCCCGGGCGCGGCGCAGCTCGGGCAGGCGGCGGGCGAACGCCAGGTCGCCACGGCCGCGCAGCTCGATGCCCTGGTAGCCGAGGGCGGCCGCGAGGGCGTACTTCTGGATCAGGTCGGTGCCCGGCAGGAGTTGTTCCTGGCAGGCCAGCGCGATGGTGGTCATTCAGAACCTCAACACCACTTGGAGGACGTCACCGGCGCCGCTGTCGAGCAGCGCGAGGGCGTCGGCGACCGCGCTGGCGTCGACGATGTGGCTGACCAGCGGCAGCGGGTCGAGGCTGTGCTCAGCCACCAGATCCATGAAGGTCTGCGCCACCCGGTCTCCGGTCCACCGGCCGGCCATGCTCGGCGCGGGGGTGGGCCCGGAGACCTGGGCGGCCACCATCTGGATGCGGTTGTGGTGGAACTCCTCGCCAAGGCCGAGCGCGTCGGCCTGACCTTGGTAGAAACCGGCGGCCACGACCCTGCCGGCATGTGCGGTGGATCGGATCGCCTCGTGCAGTGCCGGGTACGCGCCGGACAGCTCCAGGCAGACGTCCGCGCCCCGGCCTCCGGTGGCCCGGCGCAGCACGGCGGCCGCGGACTCGACACCGACGTCCACGGTGGCGCGGGCGCCGTAGCGGGCGGCGTGCGCCAACCGGTCGGGCATCCGGTCGACGGCCACCACCCGGGCCCCGGAGAGAACGGCGAGTCGGGTGGCGAGCAGCCCGATGACGCCCTGCCCGAAGACACCGACCCAGTCGCCGAGGTGCAGGTCACCGGCGAGCACGGCGGTCAGGGCGATGGCGCCGGGTCGGGCGAACACCGCGGCGAGCGGGTCCAGCCCGGTGGGGAGTGGACGGACCGCGTCGGCGGCCAGCACCGCCTCGGCCCGGTGCCCCCAGATGCCCCAGACGAGCTGCCCCGGGTGCCGGTCGGTGACCTCCGGCGCCACCTCGACGATCTCGCCGACCTCCTCGTAGCCGAAGCCGATCAGCGGGTAGGGCACCGGGGTCTGCCGCGGGACGAACATCCGGGCGACGTCGTCCCAGTCCTTGCTGAGCCGGGGATTGCTGCCCCGGTAGAGGGTCAGCTCGGTGCCGGCGGAGATTCCCGAGTAGCAGGTGCGGACCCGGACCTGGCCGGGGCCGAGCGGATCCGGCGGGCAGGGCTCGAGGCTGATCCGTCGAGGCCCGGCGAGTGAGACAACCCAGTTGCCCATGTGTCACATCCCGGTAGCACTGGGCTCCAGGATAGACACAAAATCGCGATATGTCTTGTTATTGATCAATCGAAGGTGTTGAATCCGGCATGTACCCTTCGAGAGGAGTGCCACCGATGTCAGCACCTCCGAGGCGGATACTCGCCACCACCCTGATCCTGGCACTAGCAGCGTCCACCCTGCTCGCCTGCGGAGACGACGAACCGGACAGCAACAGCAAAAAGATCACCGTCTGGAGCCTGGAGGACGTCGCCGACCGGGTCACCGCCACCAAGGCGATCATCGCCGACTTCACCGCCCAGACCGGGATCCAGGTCGACCTCGTCACCGTCAACGAGGACCAGTTCCCCTCCCTGATCGCCGCCAACGCCGCCGCCGGCGACCTGCCCGACGTGGTCGGGTCGGTCTCCCTGGCCGGCATCCGCACGCTCGCCGGCAACGAGCTGCTGCACGCCTCGGCGAACGCGGAGGTCGTCGACAAGCTGGGCAAGCAGACGTTCTCCCCCCGAGCGCTGGAGCTCACCGCCGACGACGGCAGACAACTCTCCGTGCCCAGCGACGGGTGGGGGCAGCTGCTGGTCTACCGCAAGGACCTGTTCGCCGCCGCCGGACTGGCCGCCCCCGACACGTACGAGCGGATCACCGCCGCCGCCGCGAGACTGAACACCGGCGGCGTCGCCGGGATCACCGCGGCGACCGCCCCCAGCGACGTTTTCACCCAGCAGACCTTCGAGCACCTGGCACTGGCCAACGGCTGCCAGCTCACCGACGACTCCGGAAAGGTGACCCTGGATTCGCCCCAGTGCGTCGAGGCGTTCCGCTTCTACGGCGACCTGATCCGCACCAGCTCGGTGAAGGGCGCACAGGACGTGGACACCACCCGGGCCACCTACTTCGCCGGCAAGGCGGCCATGGTGATCTGGTCGCCGTTCATCCTCGACGAGCTGGCCGGGCTGCGTAACGACGCCAAACCGACCTGCCCACAGTGCCAGGCCGACCCGGGGTTCCTGGCGAAGAACAGCGGGTTCGTCACCGCGATCAAGGGCCCGAACGGCACCGAACCCGCGCAGTACGGCGAGATCAGCTCCTGGGCCGTACTGGACGGCGCGGCGGCCGACCCGGCGAAGTCCTTCGTGGAGTTCATGCTCGGCGACGGCTACCCCCGCTGGTTCGGGATGTCGCCGGAGGGCCGCTTCCCGGTCCGCAAGGGCACCGTCGCCGAGCCGGAGAAGTTCCTCACCGCCTGGAACACCAGCCAGGCCGGGGTGGACGTGAAGAAGCCCCTGGCCGAGGTGTACGGCGACGAGGTGCTCGCGAACCTGCGCCGCAGCCCGGACACCTTCCAACGCTGGGGGCTCACCCAGGGACAGGGCAAGCTGGTCGGCGCCATGCTCGGTGAGCTACCGGTGCCCAAGGCGTTGAACGACGTCTACTCCGGCAAGTCCGACGCCGCAGCCGCCGCCGACCGGGCCAAGAAGGACGTCGAGGCCATCAAGGCGGGCGTCAATTGACCACCACCGCACCCGAGACCGGCCGCTCCCCCACCCGGGAGCGGCCGGCGCGATCCCGCCGACGCGGGCCACTCACCCTGCGCCGCCGTGAGTCCCGCGCCGGGCTCGCACTGGTCGCACCGACCCTGCTCGTCACCATCGCCGTCATCGGCATTCCGATCGTGTGGACCGTGGTGCTGGCCTTCCAGCGGGTCCGGCTCGCCACGCTGCGAAAGACCGGCCTGTTCGGCGAGTTCACGATGGACAACATCGACCGGGTGCTGCACACCCCCGGCTTCGCCGACACACTGTGGGTCACCCTGGTCTACAGCGTCGGTGGCACCGTCGGGTCGATCCTGCTCGGTCTGGTGGCCGCCCTGGTGGTGCGCCGGCCGTTCCGGGGCCGCACCCTGGTCCGGGCCTCCATGCTGCTGCCGTACGTGGCGCCGGTGGTCGCGGTGACGTTCGTCTGGCAGGTGATGCTCGACCCCCAGCTCGGCATCGTCAACGCGTGGGGTCAACGGCTGCTCGGCTGGGACGCCCCGGTGCCGTTCCTGTCCCAGGAGTCGACCGCCCTGACCACGGTGATCGTGTTCGAGGCGTGGCGGTACTTCCCGTTCGCGTTCCTGTTTCTGCTGGCCCGGCTCCAGGCGGTGCCCGCGGAGCTGGAGGAGGCCGCCCGGGTCGACGGCGCCACCCCCACCCAACGCTTCCGGCACATCCTGCTGCCGCAACTGCTGCCGGTGATCGCGCTGCTGGGCGTGCTGCGCTTCATCATGACGTTCAACAAGTTCGACGACGTCTACCTGCTCACCGGCGGAGCCGCCGGCACCGAGGTGGTGAGCGTGCGGGTCTACGAGTTCCTCACCGCCCGTACCGACATCGGCGCGGCCTCCGCCCAGGCAGTCGTGCTGGCCGTGGTGCTCATCGTGTTCGTGCTGATCTACCTGCGCTTCTTCGGACGGAGGGTGGGTTGATGGAGCGGGACCTCGTCGAGACGGTGAGCCTGCGTTGGCTGCGCCGCTTGGTGATCGCCGCGTTCCTGGTGGTCACCGTCTTCCCCTTCTACTACATGCTGGTGCTCTCGGTACGCCCCATCGAGCGGCTACTGCTCGACCCCGGCTCGCTGGTGGTCGGCTTCGGTGAGCTGACCGTGGCCACGTACGCCGAGGTCCTCAAGGCCACCGACGACGGCGGGCAGGGATTCCTCACCTTCATCCGCAACAGTGGCGTGGTCGCGGTCGCGGCGACCGTGCTCACCCTGGTGGTGGCGATCCCCGGCGCGTACGCGGTGGCCCGCCTGCGGTTCTTCGGGCGGCGGCAGGTCGACTTCCTCTTCCTGGCGGTCTATCTGTTCCCGTCGATCGTCATCGCGATCCCGCTGTTCGTGGTGTTCAGCCTCGCCGAACTGCGCGGTTCGTTGTTCGGCCTGGTGCTGGTCTACATCTCGCAGACCCTGCCGGTGTCGGTCTACATGCTGAGGAACTACTTCGAGACCATCCCGGTCAGCCTGGAAGAGTCCGCCGCCATCGACGGCGCTGGTCGACTCGGCATCATCCGGCGGGTCAGCCTGCCCCTCGCCATGCCGTCGATCATGGCGGTCGCGCTCTACGACTTCATGATCGCCTGGAACGAGTTCCTCTTCGCCCTGCTGTTCCTGGTCGACAAACCCAACCGGTGGACGGTGTCGTTGGGGCTGTCCCTGCTCGCCGACGGGGTGGAGGTGCCCAAGACGGTGTTGATGGCCGGGTCGGTCGTCCTCACCCTGCCCATCGTGATCCTCTTCTTCGCCAGCGAGCGGCTGCTCACCGAGGGGCTGACCAGCGGCGCGGAGAAGGGATGAGCGTCTCCCCCAGGTCTCCGGCCGCGCCCTCGGCAGCCCGGTTACGGTGGCCACATGGCCAACCCGACCCGCTGGGCGACCGACACCGGCCCCGAGCACTCACAGTGGTATATCGACCGGTTTCGGAAGCTCGCGGCCGAGGGCGCGGACCTGGCCGGCGAGGCCCGACTGGTGGACGCTCTCGTCGCGCCCGGCTCCCGGATTCTCGACGCCGGCAGCGGCACCGGCCGCGTTGGTGCCGCGCTGGCCCAGCGTGGGCACACCGTGGTCGGGGTGGACGCCGATCCCGCGCTGGTGGCCGCGGCCCGCGCCGACTACCCCGGCCCGACGTGGCTGGTCGCCGACCTCGCCGAGCTGGACCTACCGGCGATGGGTGAGGCCGAGCCGTTCGACGCGGCGGTGCTGGCCGGCAACGTCCTCGCCTTCGTCGCCGTCGGCACCGAACCGGAGGTGCTGCGCCGGGTCGCCGCGCACCTGCGGCCCGACGGCGTGCTGACCGTGGGCTTCGGCACCGAGCGTGGCTACCCGCTGACGGCGTTCGACGCCGACGCGGTGGCCGCCGGGCTGCGGGTGGAGCAGCGCTTCGCCACCTGGGACCTGCGCCCGTGGCGCGACGACGCGCCGTTCGCGGTCAGCGTCCTGCGCCGCCCGGCCGACTGACACCCCTCGGGCGGCGTCACCCTCAGCCCGGGGCGGCAACGGCCCGGGCGGCAGCCGGGTCCAGGGTCGCGCCGGCCGGCACCAGGCTGACCAGGCCGGCCGGCAGTCGCAACGGGCGCACGTCGCGGTAGCCGAGCATCGCGAGGACCTCCCGGTCGGCCAGCACGTACCGTCGGCCCAGGTCGGTGACCACGGAGACCGCGCCGCCGGTCGCGCCGGGCGCCGCGGCGGCCTCGACCACCGCGCCGCGACCCGGCTCCACCACCACATGATCGGCCAGCACCGCGCCGCCGGTCGGCGCGGTCCGCGGCGCGGCCGCCAGGTCCCGCAGCGGTACGCCCCAGCGCACCTCACCAACCCCACCGTCGTCGGCGACCCGGGTGCAGAGCGCCCCCTCGCCGCCGGCCGCGAGCCGGGGCGGGGTCGGCGGCGGGGCGTTCGGGCCGGTCGGAGCGAGGTCGGGCACCGTGGGCAGCGCGGCGAACTGGCCCAAGGTCATCGGCACCGGCTCACCCTGCCCGGTGCGGGCCAGCAACAACCCCGCCTGCAGCTCGGTGATGCCCGCCAGCCCGGCGTCGAGAGCAACCGCGTACTGTCGGCCGCCGCCGGAGTTGCTCACCAGGTAGACCGTGCCGATCGTGGCTCCCGGCACCTGGGTGGCGGACTGACCCAGCTGGGGTAGGTCGAGCGGGGCGAGGTCGGTGCCGGTGGGCAGCGAGTTGAGCAGGGCGGGCGCCACCGGCACCGCCTGCGCCCGCGTGGTGGCGAGCGCCGCCAACACCCTGCTGGGATCGCGGACGAGGTAGCGCCGTTGGTGCCAGACCAGGTGCAGCCCACCGTCGGGGTGACTCAGCAGCAACGCCTCGTCGCCCAGCAGCCGGCCGCCGTCGGGCTCGGTGCCGATCAGCAGCGCGGAGCGGGGTGCCTCTCCGGCGGAAGCCGTTGAGCAGACGGTCCAGGCAGCGGTGGCCAGCCGCCCGGCGGCGGGCAGCGAATCAGGCGCGTCGGCGATGCCCAGCGGCAGCCCGCGCGGCACGCCGTCGATCGTGCGTCGGGACACCAGCACGGTCTTCGACCTGTCCGCGCCCACGATGAGCAGCGCCGAGGCGTAGTTGAGCACCGGGTGCAGCTTCTGCTCGCGATAGACGAACCGGGCGCCGGACTCCTTCTCCACGATCACCGCACCCTGGTCGCGCCACCCTTTGCCGCCACCGGCGAACAGGCCGTAGAGCGCCGAGCCACCGAGCCCGATCGCCGCGACCAGGACGCTGGCCAGACCTGCGCCGGCCAACCGCCGAAACGGCGACTGTGCGGGGTCGGTCTCCCGCATGACCAGGGCGGCAACCGCCCGCTGGACGCTGAACTGGTAGGAGTGCAGCTGGTCCTGCCGCGACGGCATGGTGTCCCTTCCGATGGATCGGCCGCGCACAGGATATGCGTTGCGTCGATGTCCCGTAGCCCTGCGTTGCCGGCACGGGGCAACCGGTACCATCCGGGGACGAATCCGGCGGCGAGAGGGCACCCGTGGGCGCGCGTTTTGAAGAGCTGGCCTGGCGGGAGACCCCGATCGGCGCGATCAGCCTGCGCCGGCGGCGGGACCCGGCGCTCCAGGTCGAGGTGTACGAGGTCAAGCTCGACGACGAGTTCCTGATGTCCAGCCTGTTCCCGGTCGCGGAGATCGAGCTGGCCCGGCTCGGTCTCGCCGAGGTGGCCGGTGACTCGCTGGACGTGGTGGTCGGCGGTCTGGGGCTGGGATACACGGCGTGCGCGGCACTGGGCGACCCCCGGGTGCGTTCGCTGCTGGTGGTGGAGGCGATCGAGGACGTGATCGACTGGCACCGGCAGGGGCTGCTGCCGTTCGCGGCGGGGCTCGCCGAGGATCCGCGGACCCGGTTCGTGCAGGCCGACTTCTTCGCGGCGGTGGCCGGTGACGTCGGCTTCGACGTCGAGGCGCCCGGGCGGCGGTTCGACGCTGTGCTGCTCGACGTCGACCATTCCCCGCGCAACGTCCTGCACCCCAGCCACGCGGCGTTCTACCCGCCGGCCGGGCTGCGCCGGCTGGCCGCCCTGCTACGCCCGGAGGGGGTCTTCGCGCTCTGGTCGGACGACCCGCCGGACACCGAGTTCACCGCGGCGCTCACCGAGGTGTTCGCGAGCGTACGGGCGCACGTCGTGCCGTTCGCCAATCCGCTGACCGGCGGTGAGTCGGCGAACACCGTCTACGTGGCGCGTACCGGCCCCTGATCGACTCCGGCATGCCGCCCGCGCATGGTGTCGGCCGGACGGGGAACGTGTAGCCGGGCCGGCCGTACCAGGCGCGGCCGGTCACGGGAGGTCGACATGCGTGCACTGCTCTGGGTCGTCGGCGTGGTCGCTGGCGTGCTGATTCTGCTGGGGCTGATCCTCGAGGCGGTCCGCTGGCTGATCATCATCGGCCTGATCGCACTGGTGATCGTGATCATCCTGGGCGTGATCAAGGGACGGCAGGCCATGAACCACCAGGCCCGCCGACGGTGAGACCGGCCCCGCTCAGAACCAGTCGGTCCGCATGTCGAGGGTGGTCCGGTCCCGGCTGTGCAGCAGGTCGAACTGCGGACCGGTCCGGGGCAACTCGACGGTGAAGAAGTAGCGCGCGGCCTGCCGCTTGCCGGCGTGGAACGTGTCGCCGGTCCCCTCCGGCGGCAGCGCCAGCACCTGCTCCAGCCACATCCACGCGATCACCACGTGCCCGACCGCTTCCAGGTAGGCACTGGCGTTGGCCAGCGCGAGCACCGGATCACCGTCGGCCCAGAGCCGACCGGTGACCGCGGTGACGCGGTCCACAGCGCCGGCCAGGAGGTCCGCCAGACCAGCCTCGTCTCCCCCGGCCTGCCGAGCCCGCTCGATCGTGTCCCCGATCGTTCGGGTCAGCAGGGCAAGACCCGCACCGCCCTGCATGGTCATCTTGCGCCCCAGCAGATCCAGTGCCTGGATGCCGTGGGTGCCCTCGTGGATCGGGTTGAGCCGGTTGTCCCGGTAGTGCTGCTCCACGTCGTGATCACGGGTGTAGCCGGCACCTCCGAGCACCTGGATCGCCAGGTCGTTGGCGGCGAGGCACCACTGCGACGGCCAACTCTTGGTGATCGGCGTGAGCACGTCCAGCAGCAGGTGCGCGCGCTCGCGGTCGGCGTCGGCAGGGGCGGTCCGCTGTTCGTCGAGCAGCCGCGCGCAGTAGAGCACCAGTGCCAGCGCCCCCTCCACGTAGCTCTTCTGTGCCAGCAGCATCCGTCGTACGTCGGGGTGGTCGATGATCGGCACCTGCCCGGCCGCCGGGTCCTTCGCACCGACTGGACGGCCCTGCGGCCTCTCCCTGGCGTACGCCAGGCTCTTGAGGTAGCCGGTGTAACCCAGCGCGGTGGCGCCGGCCCCGACCCCGATCCGGGCTTCGTTCATCATGTGGAACATCTGCGCCAGACCCTGATGCGGTGCGCCGACGAGGTGGCCGACCGCACCGGCGCGGCCGTCCGGGGTGTGCCCGCCGTCGCCGAAGCTGAGCAGGGTGTTGGTGGTGCCCCGGAAACCCATCTTGTGGTTGAGCCCGGCCAAGACCACGTCGTTGCGATCACCGAGCGACCCGTCCGCGCCGACCAGCACCTTGGGCACGATGAACAACGAGATGCCCTTCACCCCGAGCGGCGCGCCGGGGATCCGTGCCAGTACGAGGTGGACGATGTTCTCGGCCAGCTCGTGGTCGCCGCCGGAGATCCACATTTTGGTGCCGAAGAGCCGGTACGTGCCGTCCGCCTGGGGCTCGGCGCGGGTGGTGATGTCGGCCAGTGAGCTGCCGGCGTGCGGCTCGGACAGGCACATGGTGCCGAAGAAGCGGCCCTCCAGCATGGGCCGGACGTAGGTGTCGACCTGCTCGGCGCTGCCGTGTGCCAGCAGCAGGTTGGCGTTGCCCAGGGTGAGGAACGGGTACGCCGAGGTGGCCACGTTGGCTGCCTGGAACCAGGTGAAGCACGCCGCCGCGACGGCGTGTGGCAGTTGCAGGCCACCGACCGAGGCGTCCAGCCCGGCGGTGAGCAGCCCCGTCTCGGCGAAGCTGTCCAGCGCCGCGCGGACCTGCGGGATCAGCCGCACCCGCTGCCCGTCGAAGGTGGGCTCGGCGAGGTCGGCGGCGCGGTTGTGCGGGGCGAACTGCTCGGTTGCCACCCGTTCGGCGAGGTCCAGGGCGTCGTCGAAGGTCTCCCTGGAGTGCTCGGCGTAGCGGGGACGCTCGACGAGTTGGCACACCTGCAGCCAGTCGTGCAGCAGGAAGTCGAGGTCGCGGCGGGAGAGCAGGGTGGACGGCACGGCACTCCTCAGCGGGCACGGGGGTGGGTCGGGCCAGGACGACGGCCCGGGGTCGCCACGGCCCATCCTGGCGGATCGACACGGCGCGCACCACCGGCCCGGGCCGCGTTCGCCGAGCGGAACTTGTCACACCGGCCGACTATGGTCGCTGCCCGTGACCGAACCCGGAGATGTTCCACCCGAACTCCTCGACCGGCTGCGGCCGATCTGCCTCGGGTTGCCGGAGACCTACGAGGAGCCCGCCTGGGTGGGCACCCGCTGGCGGATCCGCAAGCGGACCGTCGCCCACGTCTACACCGTCGACCCCGACCGTCAGGCAGTCCAGGCGCGAGCCGCCGCACTCGACCAGCCCGCCTGCCTGCTGACCTTCCGGTCTCCACTCGACGAGATCGCCGGGCTCCTCGCTGGCGGGCACCCCTTTTACAAACCGGATTGGGGGCTGAACGTGATGGGCATGGTCCTGGACGGGGACACCGACTGGGAGGAGGTGGGCGAGCTGCTCACCGAGAGCTACTGCGTGCAGGCCCCGAAGCGGCTCGCCGCCCTGGTCGGCCCCCCGGCACCGCCGGACCGCTGAGCGCTGACGTTGCGCGCGACCGGCGGTTTCGCCCGGCACGCTCCGGGGATACCGCGCCGGATCGCCGGAGTCGTCGACCACCGGCTGGAGCCGAGGACGCCGCCGGGCGGGTGAGGAGCGGGTCGATGTCGTCGCTGCCCACCGAGGAGGATCACCGGGTCACACAGGTGCTTCGCGAGGACCGGGTGTGCACGGGCGTGACCTCCCTGCGCGGGCGGGTGTTCCTGAGCTATCCGTCGGCGGACGGTCCCGGCGTGCAGGTGGTCGAGGCGCTGCCGGACGGCGGCCGTGACCCGTACCCCGATGCCGCGTGGAATCAGCCTGACCAGCCACCGGACCGGGCGTTCGTCCACGTCAACGGGTTGCGCGCCGGCCCGGACGGCCGGTTGTGGATCATTGACTCGGGTACGCCGCAGATCGGCGGCCGGCAGGTGCCGGGGGGTGCCAGGCTGATCGCGATCAACCCGGACGGCGGCCACGTGGAGCGGGTCTACCACCTCGACGAGGCGGTGCACCCGAACAGCTACGTCGACGACGCCCGTTTCAACGGCCCCGTGGCGTACCTCAGCGACGCGGGGGCACCCGGCCTCATCGTGCTCGACCTCGATTCGGGTCGGTCCCGACGGGTGCTGGACGGGCATCCGAGCACGGTGGGCGGGCCGTTGGTCGCCGACGGTCGCGCGCTGCGTGACCCGGACGGCGCCGAGGTACGCCTGCACGTCGACCAACTCGAGGTGTCGCCGGACGGTCGCTGGCTCTACTACCAACCGGCCTCCGGCGGGATGTCCCGGATCGCCACCCGTTGGTTGGACGATCCATCGGTCTCCGTTGACGAGATGTCCCGGCGGGTCGAGCGGTGGTGCGACACTCCGAGCACCGGCGGCACGGCCATCGACGCCACCGGCACCATCTACCTCAGCGACGTGGAACGACGGCGCGTGCTCGCCATCGCGCCCGACCGCAGCGTACGAACGCTCGTCGCCGACCCCCGGCTGGCCTGGGTGGACGCGATGTGGCTCGACGCCGATGCCCGGCTCTGGATGCCGGCGGCCCAGCTGCACCTGACCGCCGGGCTCAACGGTGGACATCCGGCCGTCGACTATCCGGTGCGGATCTACCGGATGCCGGTCGAGGCCGGGCCACCTCCACTAGACCACGGCTGAGCATCCGGTCAGTCAGCGCTGGTGTGGACGCGGCCGGCGAGCGGCACTCCCGCATCCTCGATACCCTGCCGTGCATGCACAGAAGCCGGGTGTACGCGCTGCTGATCGACGCTCCCGAGGCGGAGGCCGCCCGGGCGGCGGAGTTCTGGTCGGCGGCGCTCGGCGTCAGCACCCGGCCCGTTCCGGCGGAGCCGCAGTTCGTCGGTCTGCACGAGGCGTTGCCGGGGCTGGTCACCGCGGTTCAGGCGGTCGACGACGCGCCACGCTTCCACCTGGACATCGAGACCGACGACGTGCCAGCCGAGACCGCGCGGTTGCTGGCCCTGGGCGCCACCGAGGTGTCGCAGTGGCTCGAGTGCCGGGTCCTGCGGGCACCCGGTGGTCACCTGCTCTGTGTGCTACCGGTGGAGAGTCCGCCGGAGGTGTTCGCCGCCGAGGCCCGCACCTGGTCGTGACCCACCGGTCTGTCGCAGGTCGGCGCTAGGGTCCTGGCCATGGCTGATTTCGTGCTGGTGGCGGGGGCGTGGCTGGGGTCGTGGGCATGGGACGAGGTGGTGCCGCCCCTGCGGGCGGCCGGCCATGGCACCCACCCACTGACGCTCTCCGGGCTGGCCGAGAAGCGGGGCGTGCCCGCTGGGCAGCAGACCCACGTGCAGGACATTGTCGACGAGATCGAGAGCTGCGACCTGCGTGACGTGGTGCTGGTGGGGCACAGCTACTCGGGCATTCCGGTGGGTCAGGCCGCCGAGCGGATCGGGGAACGATTGACCAGGGTGGTCTTCGTCGACTCGGAGGTGCCGGTCGACGGCGAGTCGTTCGCGTCCGGCTGGTGGCAGGGCCGGGCGGCATTCGAGGCGCTGCTTGCCGACGACGGCTACTGGCCGCCGCTCGGTGCGGCCGAGTTCGACGGTCAGGGTCTCACCGACGAGCAGGTGACACGGCTCGTCGAGGGCGCCACCCCGCACCCGGGCGCCACGCTGACCGAGCCGGCCGTGGTGACCCGTCCACTGGGTGATCTTCCGGCGACGTACGTCAAGTGCCTGCTCGACGGGCCTGAGCCCAACGACACCGTGGCCAAGCTGCTGACCAGCGACCGCTGGCGACTGGTCACGATGGCCACCGGCCACTGGCCGATGTTCTCTCAGCCCACCGAGCTGGCCCGGCTGCTGTTGGCGGAGGCCAGCTGACCGGCGGATCAGGCGACCGGTTCGTCGAGGGTCCTGATGTGGCGCACCGGTGACATGAGCAACCAGAGCACGGCGAGCACGCCACCCAGGCCGGCGATGACGAGGGTGGGCCGCAACCCGATGGTGGTGCCCAACGCGCCACCGACCAGCGCGCCGAGCGGTCGGATGCCGTAGTTGACGGCGCTGTAGGCACCTGCCCGGCGTCCTCGCGCGTCGTCGGGTGTCACGGCGGTGAGGAGGGCGTTCAGGTTCACGTCCATCAGCATCACCCCGACGCTGGAGACCAGCTCGATGGCCGCCAGCATGGCCACCTTCGTCCACGTGGATCCGGACACCAGAGCGGTCAGCGCCAGCGGCGCGGGAAAGAGCACCACGCCGATCATCGCGGTTCGGCCCAGCCCGATGGCGCGCGAGATCCGTGGAGCGAGCGCCGCGCCCGCCAATCCGCCGAGCGCCCCGAACGCGAAGGCGACGCCGATCGCGCCGGCCGACAGGTCGAGTTCGCGGCTGGCGTAGAGCACCAGCAGCGCGCTCGCGATGAAGGTGAAGAAGTTGACCGTGCTGGTGCAGCCGAGGGCGGCACGCAGCACCGGGTGCCGCAGCACCAGCACGAGCCCTTCGCGGACGAGGCCGAGAGTGGACGTCCGACGCGGCGGTGGAGGCGATTCGGTCACCGGGATGCGGCGGAGCATCAGCGCGGAGCCGAGGAAGGACACCGCGTCGACGACGATCGCGACCGGCGCGCTGAGCGCCTGGACCAGCCCACCGCCGACGGCCGGGCCGGCGATGAAGGACAGCGACCGGCTCATGCTCAGCTTGCTGGTCGCGTCCACGTACGCCGATCGCGGCACGAGGGCGACGAAGAACGCCTGACGCGCCATGGCGAACAGCACCGCCCCGAGGCCGGTGAGCAGTGCCACCAGGTAGAGCTGGGTGAGGGTGATCGCGTCGAACAGGTAGGCCACCGGCAGGCTGAGCAGCACCGCGGCGCGGACCAGGTCGGCGATGATGAGGAGTCGCCGCTTGTGGGTGCGCTGGTCCACCCAGGCACCCAGGAAGAGGCCCAGCAGGTTGGGCAGCCAGATCAACGCGGTGAGGACGCTGACCTGCACGGGCGTCGCGGCGAGCAGGGTGACGGCGATCAGCGGTAGGGCCAGCTCGCTGATCCGGTCACCGAACTGGGAGATCGTCTCGCTGAGCCAGAAGGTGCGGAACCGCTGGTCGCGGTGCAGGGCCGGCGGGGGCGCGGTGTCGGTGGTGGTCACGACGCGGCCGGGTCGTCGCCGGGCTCGGGCAGGAGGTAGCGCAGCATCCGGACGAGTTGGGCGCCGGCCGGTGCGGCGTCGTCCTCCTTGCGCCGTACGTAGGGGACGAGCAACTCCTCGATCGCGGTCTCCAGCTGCCGCAGTTCCTCGGGGGTGGCCACGAAGCGGGTGTCGGCCACCCCGGCCAGCCCGCGCCACTCGTCGTCCAGCCGGGGCTCGTCGTGCAGGAGCCACTGCTGTGGCGCCTCGGCGGTCCGGGCGAACATCTCGCCGCGTAGCTGACGGCCTGCGGCCTGCCCCTCGGCGTCGTCGGGCAGCGTGAAGCGGAACCCCCGGGCGGCCGCCTGCCACCAGCGTTCGCGCTTGCTGGTGGTGCCCTGCGCGTCTTCGACCAGACCGAACGTCGCGAGGTGCCGCAGGTGCCAGCTGACCACCGAGGGCGTGGCGTCGACGTGCGGCGAGAGCCCGGTGGCGGTGGCCGGGCCGTGCTGCTGGAGGCGGTCGAGGATGGCCAGCCGCACCGGGTGGGCCAGCGCCCGCAGCGCCTGCGGTTCGGTGATCTCGAAATCCCCGTACGGATTCTTGAGAGACATGTTTCGAAAGTAGTCTCTCACGTCTCGGTCGGCAACCCCCGACCGCGCCGCGGCACCGTGCTGATCAGGCGATGCCGAGCCGGGCCAGCGGCTCGACCAGCTCACGCTCCTCATAGCTGAGGTGCGACAGCAGCGCGTCGGTCAGCAGGTCCACCGCCGCCCGCAGCTCGGCGAGGCCGTCCGGGGATCCGACGTAGGCGACCAGGGCCCGGTCGACACCCTCCAGCACGTCGTGGATGACGTGGTGTTCCTGCTCGAGCCGGTCGACGACCGGACCGAGTCGGGGGTCACGCGCCCGCAGCCGGGGGAAGAACGACTGGTCCTCGATCGTGTGGTGGGTAGTGACGATGCGGCAGTACGACTCGCAGTAGACGCCGAGCGTCCACCGGTTCTGTCGCATCGTCATCGTGTTGATGTGGGACCGGGCCGCACCGGCGTCGATCTCGCCGGCCGCCACCTGCTCGATCAGATCGTGGATCTGGGCCAGCTCGGCGCGCAGTCCGTCGTGAATCTGCACCAGGTGCGCACCGGTGGCCTGCTCGTGCGGGGTGTAGGTGCGGTTCGGATCGGGGACCGGCCCGGTGGGCCGGGTCGACTCGTCCCAGACCTGCTGGTCGCTGCGCCGCACGCCATCGTCGGGGGTGGGCACCACAGCGAAGGCGCCGCCAGTCACGGTTGCGCGGCTCGGCCGCACCGGCGGGGCGGCCTTCGGCTCCGGTGCCCGCTCCGGCTCCGGTGCCCGCTCCGGCGTACGCGCCGGCTCCGCGCCGCGGTCGCGCTCGGCCGTGACCAGCTCACGCACTGCGGGGGCGACCTCGCCGGCGAACCGGCGCAGGTCGTCGGGGTCGTCGCTGGCGAGGATGAAGGCGCTGACGCCCTCGCCCAACGCCAGCTCGGCCAGCTCCTGCACCCACTGCTCGGCCGGCCCGTTGAGTGTGCCCCGCCCACCGGCCGAGAACGTGCCGTTGATGTTGAGGAGCCGACGCACGTCCTGCGGGGCTCGGCCGGCCTGCTGCGCGGCATCGTCGATGATCGCGTTGCCCTTGGCCAGGTCACCCGGCTGGAGGTAACCCAGCGAGGGCAGCCAGCCGTCGGCCCGGCGACCGGTGAGCTGGAGCATCCGAGGCTTGTACGCGCCCAGCCAGATCGGCACCGCGTGTGCCGGAGCCGGCCCGCGCTTGGCGCCCAGCACCCGGTAGAACTCGCCGTCGACCCGCACTCCGCCGCGCGCCTCGGCGTCCCAGAGCTGACGGATGACCTCGATGGCCTCCTCCAGCGCTCGTACGCCCTGCCCGGGGGTCAACCGCCGGCCGCCCATCGCCTCGATGGCCTCCCAGAACGCTCCCGCGCCGAGGCCGAGGCTGACTCGGCCGCCGCTGAGCAGGTCCAGGCTGGCCACGCTGCGGGCGAGCACCGCCGGCGGACGCAGGGGCAGGTTCGTCACGTTCGCCGCCACGTGCACGCGGCTGGTCCGGGCTGCGACGAAGCTCAGCAGCGTCCAGGTGTCGAGGAATGCCGGCTGGTACGGGTGGTCCTGGAAGGTGACCAGGTCCAGGCCGACCTGCTCGGCGAGGACGGCGACGCCGACCGTGCGGTCCGGATCGCCACCGCTGGGGGTGACGAACGATCCGAAGACCAGGTCGTGGCCGTAGTCGCTCATGTGCGAGCCTCCCGTTTCACGCGACGCCTCGGACGATGCGTCATGACCTCAACCTTATGCCATACAGAACATCTTCTGCCAACAAGGTCTGCGTCACTGCGCTATTGTCGGGGCATGACGGATGCCACTCAACGGCCGGACCGGCCCGATCCGCTCGACGACGACCTGGGCTGGATGCTCGGGATCGTCTTTCGTGGCTACGTCCGGGCGGCCGAGCACGCGCTCACCGACTTCCCCGGCGGTCCACGCGGCTACCAGGTGCTCACCGCGGCGGTCAACGGGCCAGCCCGAAACCAGGGTGCGATCGCCGAGGAGCTCGGCATCGACCGCACCGTCCTCACGTACCTGATCGACGACCTGGAGCGGCCCGGGTTCGTCGCCCGTCGGGCGGACCCGGCCGACCGGCGCAACCGGCTGGTCGACGTCACCGACGTCGGCCGCGCCGCCTGGGAGCAACGGCGCCTGGCGCTGCGGCAGGTCGAGTCACACCTGCTGGGGGCGCTCACGTCAACCGAGTCGGCGACGCTGCGGGCACTGCTCCAGCGGGTCGCCTGCTCGGCCCAGGCGGCAGACCCGCTGCGTGACCTCTGCGAGGTGGTGGCGCAGGTGCAGCCGAACCCGGCACCGACGGCGCCCGCTGCGAGCCGGACCGGTGCCGCGGCCGTACGGGGCAGGCGCACCGCCACCCCCCGAGCCGGCCGCCGCCGCAGCACCGACTGACCTCCGGGAGCGGTCGCGACGCGGGAGAAACGCGACGCGGGCCCGCCCGGCTCCGCCCGACATGCGTCGAGTGGTGCCGGACGGACCCGCTGTGCCGCTGTCGCGTCGGATCAGCGCACGTGCACGAACACCGGGTTCGAGTAGAACCACAGGTCGTCCCACGGGCTCTCCAGCCCGTCCGCGAGGGGCTCCGCCTCGTCGGTGCTGGTGCCCCGCACCCGCGCGTAGGTGTCGGCCTCGACGTTGCGCAGGGTGTGCCGGATGACGTAGTCCTCGCCCTGCCGACGCCAGTCACGCGGGCCGAACCGGGCCACCACCTTGGTGGTGGGGTTGGTGTCGGCGTCCAGGTTGGCGCTCGGGCCGGTGATCTGGCCGACGATCAGGTCGACCCGGCGGACCTCGGGGCGGTCGCCGTTGCCGTTCACGCCGCCCAACGGCCGGAACTTGATCTCGATCTCGACATCGGTACGGCTGCGGCGGCTGACCGTGACGGTCTCGCCCACGTTGGCGGTCTTGCCCTGGGACTTGGCGGTGACGTCGAGGTTGCGGATCAGGTCACCGGTGGTGACGAAGATCCGACCGTTGCGCAGACCGTCCATGATGTCGCCGTAGTCCTGGCGGGCGTGCACGTACGTCTTGCTGTACTCACCCGGCCAGAAGTCGGAGCCACCGCGGGTCCAGTGCACGTGCGAGTCCGAGGTCGCGGTGATCCACCAGCGCCGGCCCTCGCCGAGCAGCGAATCCCACAACCCGCCGACCCGCGCGGTCATCTGGTCGAAGCCGCCGTAGGTGGGGTGGTTGCCGTACCCACCCCGCGCGCCACCGTTGAGCGGGCCGGCCTGGTGGCCCGGGGCACCCTCGAAGCCGATGTAGACGTCCGGCGCCGCGTTGTTGCCGTTGCGGAACTCGCGCGGAGTGTCCTGGCCGTAGACGCCGAGGCCGGGCGCCGAGCGCGACGCGTGGTGAGCGATCACCAGCGGCTTGTGCGGCATGTTGCGGGCGACCTTGAGGAACTCCACCATCTTCGCCTCGGTGTCCCGGGCCGGGTCGGTGGGGAACGCGTCGTACTTGGCGAACCGGCTCTCCAGCTCGAAGAGCTGCTTCGCCTCGTCGTCGTGACGCGGAATCATCAGAGTGTGGTGGTCCAGCGACGGCGCGTCGAACTCCATACCCCAGAACTGCAGCACCTCGGGGACCAGCTTGCGCGACCGCAGCAGGTCGGGGTAGGCCTGCTCGATGTTCACCTTCGAGTGGGTCGGTCCACCGTGGTCGGTGCACATGGCCCAGGTCAGACCGAAGTTCTTTGCCATGATGGCGTTGGTGACGATCGGGTAGACCGCGTCCGCGCCCTTGTGGAAGACAATCGGGGACTTCGTGGTGTCGAACTCACCGCTGTACTCGGAGTGGACGTGGTGGTCACCAGCGCGCCACACGCGGTTCTTGGAGCTGCCCCGGTCGCTCGTGTCGTCACCCGGCCGACGGTCCTCGTCGGCCCAGGCCGCGCCGGCGCCGACCAGCGGGCTGGCCGCGGCCAGCGTCGCGCCGACGCCCGCGTACTTGACCAGCTTGCGCCGTGACAGCTGCGCGCGCTCGGTCTCTTCGGGTTGCTTGTCGCTCACGTGAGAGCCTCTCCTCGATCAAGCGAATGCTCTTTCGATCGAGAAGCCTTGGAGAAGGTGGTGAACAGCCGTCGTACGAGGTTCGTGCCCGCGATGAACACCCTGCCCCGCCCGGCCGAAAGACCTGGACGGGGCAGCAGCGGGTCACACCTCGACCGCGCGGAGTGTCCGATCGGGACCGAGCTCGGCCGGTCAGGGCACCGGCCGGATGTCGCGGGCCGTCCGGGCGGCCGACGGGTCGGCGGGCGCGGTGACCACCGGCGGTGCGACATCGACCGCTGGCAGGCCGGCGCGGCCGGTGACCGGAAGGATCAGCTCACTGCGGCCCAGGTCGACCCGGACCGTGGCGTCCTGGTCGTCGGTCTCGGTGAACTCCGGGTCACTTTGACCGAGCACCAGGCCGAGCACGTGCCCGGCGGGCAGCACCGCGTCGTAGGCGTTCAGCGGCACCGTCACGGAGTACCACCGATCCGGTAGCAACGGGGTGCTGAAGCGCAGCGAGCGGTGGTGTGCGGCGTCGCGCCAACCCCGGGTCAGCACCGCGTGGTCGGAGACCTCGGTGATCTCCTCGGTGTCCCGGTAGCAGGCATCGTCGACGTCGGTGGAGGCTCCCCAGCAGGACTCGGTGTCCAGCGTCCGCACCCCTTCCGAGCTGCCGTACCGGAGTCGCTCGGCGGTGCCGTAGTCGACCAGCCGGGCGGTCAGCTCGGTGGTGGGCCGATCCACCCGGATCCGCAGCCGCACCGAAGGGCTGCCGGAAATCCGCAGCGCGGTGGTCAGCGCGCCGGACAGGAAGACCAACCGGCCGCCGGTCGCCGTGCTCGGCTCGGCGACCAACTCGGCCTCGGTCAGTGACTCGTCGACGTACGCACGCTCCTGGCCCGGCCGCGCGCCGCGACCGCCGAGGGTGCCGGTCACGCCGTCGCCGTCGCCGAGGGCGATCCGGACGTCCCGGGTGCCGGGGGCCGGCCAGTCCCGCTGCGTCGTCCAGGTACCCGGAGCGGTCTCCAGGTCGACCCGCGGCTCGTCCATCACCCCGTTGCGCAGACCCTGCAACCAGTAGTCGAACCAGCGGTGCAGGGCGGCGACCCACTCGGCGCGCCGAACGTCGAACGGGTCCTCGTGGCCGGCCTGGTAGAGCCAGAGCTTGCGGGGCACGCCCTCGTCGGCCAGCTCCTGCCACCAGCCGGCGAACTGGTTGGTGGTGACGTTCAGGTCGTTGAGGCCGTGCGCCACGAACACGCTGGCCCGGACCCGGTCGGCCGAGGGCCGGTAGTCGCGCTGCGCCCAGAACCTGTTGTAGTCGCCGGTCTCCTCGGCGCTGTCCGCGCGGAGCCGGGCCAGCACGTCCGCGCAGGCCTCGTCGCCGCGGCCATTGACGTACGAGTGCAGGTAGCCGGGATAGTCGGTGGAACGAAGGACACCCTGGTAACGCATGTAGTCGTACCAGCTGGAGATTGCCGAGATCGGCACGATCGTGGCCAACCCCGGCACACCGGTGGCGGCGACCCCGTTGGCGACCGAGCCATCCCACGACTTGCCGATCATGCCGACCCGCCCGGTGCTCCAGGCAGCGCTCACCGGCCGGCCGTCGGCGGTGAAGGCGCGAGCCCGCCCGTTGAGCCAGTCGATAACCGCCTTGGCGCTGCCCACCTCGGCCGGGCCGCCGACGTCCTCGCAGCCGGTCGAGCGGGCGGTGCCGGCGAGGTCCACGGCGGCGAAGGCGTACCCGCGGGGGACGAAGTAGTTGTCGTAGAAGAGCGGCGCCTTGGCGATCACGCCGGCCGCGTCGTACGTCTTGAGCTCGCTCTCGTTGCCCCGACCACAGCAGAGGTAGTAGGGCGAGGCGTCCATGATGACCGGCACACGGACCCCCGCGGCGGCGGCCTCCCGGGGCCGGACGAGGTCCACGGCCACCCGGTCTCGTACGCCGTCGCCATCGCTGTCGGCGCGGGTCTCGACCCAGACGCTCTCCCTGATCGCGTCGGCGTAGGAGTAGGCAGGGACCGTGTGGTCGCCCACGACGTGCGGCGGAACGGGGCGGTGGCGTGTCGCCGACTCGGCCTGGGCCACGGACACGGGAGAGGCGGCGACCGGGGCTGCGGGTAGCGCCGCCACCAGGATGCCGACCAGGACGCTGGCGACTCGTGCGCGGATGCCGACGGACGACGGAGCAGACGTCATGGGTGTCCTCCCAGGGCGCGACGTGTGGATCACATTCCATCGCATCGATGTCCCTCTTGCCTAGTGCCGATCCCGATGCCGGCCAACGAGCCTACGGCGGGGCGGCCCGGCGGCCTGGTCAGATCCGGGCGCGGGGCAGCCAACCCAGGAATCGGTTCCGGGCCCGGGGCAGCGGCAGCGTGGGCAGGTCCTGGGCGGCGGCGACGAGGCAGGACCCCAGATAGACCGCGAGAGCGGCGCGCGCACCGCCGAACTCGGCGAGCAGTTGACTCTGCTTGGTGGCGCAGGGCCACTCGCGCCCACATCCGGTGCAGGTCCAACTTGGCGCGTTGGGAAGGTGCTCGGGTAGCTTCGCGCGGCGGTAGCGGCCGACGACGCTGTTGTCCGCGCGCACGTCGCGCCGCTGCGGCACGGGGCGTCCGTTGCGATGCGGGACCGGGCGGGCACAGGGCAGGTAACGTCCGACGGTGCCGAGGAGCACGCCCACGCGAATCAGAGCGTCCGGCCCGACGTGGTGGGCCAGCAACGCGGTCATCAGGTAGTGCCCCAGCAGGTCGAACGCCTCCCGGTTCAGGCCGAGGTCACGGCACTGGTCGACGAAGTCCGGTGTGGTCAGAGGCACCCGGTCGTCGAGTGCGCGCCGCAGCACCTCACGCAGACCGGCCCCGAGCCTCTCCAACGCGTCGCCCTCGCCCAGCCCCAGGCTGTCCTCGTCCGCCACCCGGGCCAGCGCCTCTGCCACGGCCAGTCGAACGATGCGGTCAGGATCGCTACTGTCCAAGGTTCACCCCTCCCTAGGCCAGTCACCCGGCGGCGGCCCGGTCGCCCTCCGGCCCCGGGAGATCGTGAATAAGATTTCGCTGTCGACCGCGAGGGTGGCTAGGACAGCAGGCGCAGAACCAGCCGACTCGCTAGTCGGAAAGCGAAGTCGACCTACCGACACATCACTGCGATTCGCAGGACGCCCCACCGATGGTTGTCGTATGGTGACATTCCCATCGACAGATATTGCGTACGTGGCCCCTTGAACGATCAGGCCAGATACGACGCCACTTCGACCGGTCGCTGCCGTCCCGCTCGCGACGTTCCACCGCACCACACCGCCGGCGAGCAATCTGCCGGGTCACCGCCGAGCACCCCGGCACGTCCCGATCTCGCCACCGGTCCCGTTCCACCCACCCGGCGGCACCTTCACCGGACGGAGACAGCGGATGACGTCATCAACAGTGCAGACCAGACACTTCGACAGTTGGGACCCGGTAGCCATCCACGGGTTCCTGTCCACAGCGTATGACCCGAAACTGCGCATCCACAGCAGGAACAAATACCGGTTCACCCATCACAGCGTGGAAACGGGGCCCTTCGCCATGGCGACCGTCCGCCACACCGGGCAACTCGACATGGGAGCGAGCCAACTCGGCGGGCTGGTCATCACACACACCCGCACCGCCCGAATCGAGCGCACCTGCGGCGCATCGGTCAGCCGGTTCGGCCCCGGCGATGTCTACCTCGTCACGAAGCCCGGTGAGCCGTGCAGCGCACGATGGCTGCCCGGCGAGGTGGAGATCTCCGTGCTGGACCTGTCGGTGCTGGAGCAGGTGGCAACCACCGCGCCGACCCGGCGGCCCGGTCGGATCGAATTCACCGACCTGGGTCCGGCCGACGCGCGCCTCGCCCGGCAGTGGCGCCACACCACCAACTTCGTCAGCGACGTCGTGCTGAACAGCCCGGCCGCCAGCGCGCAACCGCTGGTGATCGGCAACGCGGCGCGGATGCTCGCGGCGGCGGCGCTCGCGGTCTTTCCCAACACCGCGTTCACCGAGCCGACCGCCGCGGACCGACACGACGCCAGCACCGCCACCTTGCGACGAGCGATCACCTTCATGGAGGAACACGCCGACCGGGACATCAGCGCGGCCGACATCGCCGGTGCCGCCGGCGTCTCCCTGCGGGCGGTGCAACTCGCGTTCCGCCGTCATCGCGGCACCACCCCGATGGCGTACCTGCGTCGGATCCGGCTCGCTCGGGCACACCACGACCTGGTGCGGGCCGACCCCCGCCAGGAGACTGTCTCGGCGATCGCCAGCCGGTGGGGGTTCGCCAGCCACAGCAGGTTCACCGCCCGGTACCACGCCAGCTACGGCGTGCCGCCGCGCGAGACGCTGCACGCCTGAGGGCCTCGCGCGTGGCGCACGCCTCGGATTTCCCCAACCGGCAATGGAAGCTGGACCTCGCCGAGTGGAACATCGCCAAAGCACTCGCCCCGCTCTGACGCCGCAGCTCGCGCCGGAGGCGCTAGGCCCGGTCGCGCTCGTGGCTGTCGCGGGCGGTCTGCAACTCGGGCACTGAGGCCTCCAGCAGGTCGGCGAGGCCGCGCAACTGCTCGGCGACCCGGGCGCCGAGGGGGGTCAGCGAGTATTCGACGCGCGGTGGGATCGCGGTGAGCACCTCTCGGGTGAGCATCCCGTCGCGTTCGAGGGTCTGCAGGGTCTGGGAGAGCATTCGCTCGCTGACCCCGTCGATGCGGCGACGCAGCGCGTTGAACCGGTAGCGGCCCTCACCGAGCGCCAGCAGGGCGAGCGAGGCCCACTTCGAGGTGACGTCCTCGAAGGCGGCGCGGGAGGTGCAGCCCCGTGCGAAGACATCGCTGACGAGTTCCTGGGTAGGCCCCGCCGGGTGCTGGGACGGCATGTCGCTCACCTCACCAGCCTACCCCACAGTTACCTGCCAGCCGGTGCTGTAGATTCGTAAGTGCCTGCAGATATGCCACTGCACTATCGGAGGTTCCATGCCCACCTATGCCGTTACCGGCGCCACCGGCCGGCTCGGTCGCCTGGTGATCGAGCAACTGCTCGACACCGGCGTACCCGCCGCCGACATCGCCGCCATCGTCCGCAGCCCGGAGAAGGCCGCCGCCCTGGCCGCGCGCGGGGTCGAGATCCGCAAGGCCACCTACGACGACCCTTCGACGCTGCCCGGCGCCGTGGCCGGCGTACGCCGGCTGCTGCTCATCTCCGGCGACACTCCCGGTCAGCGCGTCGCGCAGCACACCGCGGTCATCGACGCGGCCAAGCTCGCCGGGGTCGAGCGCCTGATCTACACCAGCATCCTGAACGCCGACACCACCACGAACCCGCTCGCTCCGGAGCACAAGGCCACCGAGGAAGTCCTCGCCACGTCGGGGTTGGCCTACACCGTGCTGCGCAACAGCTGGTACACCGAGAACTACACCGACCAGCTGCCGCAGTACCTGACGTCCGGCACGATCCTCGGTGCCACCGGGGGCAGCAAGGTCTCCGCGGCGACCCGGGCCGACTACGCTCGGGCCGCCGCGGTGGCGCTGACCCGCGAGGAGGACGGCAACTCCGTCTACGAACTGGGCGGCACCGCGTTCACCTTCGACGAGTTGGCCGATGCGGTCACGGAGGTGACCGGCACCACGGTCGTCCACCAGGACCTGTCCGCCGCGGAGCTGGCCTCGGCGTTGCAGGGCGTCGGGCTCGACGCGGGCACCGCCGGGTTCGTCGCCGCGCTCGACCACTCGATCGCCATCGGTGAGCTGGAGACCGACAGCGACGACCTGAGCCGGCTGATCGGCCGGCCGAGCACCCCGCTACGCGATGCCATCCGGGCCGCGCAGGCCTGACCCGGCCATCGACCACGCTGACACCGGGTGGGCAGCGGGATCCACGTCCCGTCGCCCGCCCGGCGGTCGGCCGTGGCACGCGACTACTCCCCCTCGTCGTCCTCTTCGGTGAGCTCGGCCAACACGTCGGCCGCGTCCCGGTTGCCCCCGTCGGCGAGCCGTCGAAGCTCGCCCACGTCGGCCCGTTCCGCCGCCAACTCGACGAGCTGATCGGCCGCGTCCCGGTCACCCCGGTCGGCGAGACGCCGCAGCTCGTTCATGTCGCCAAGCTCGGTGGCGAGCTCGACCAGCTGGGCCGCCGCGTCGGCGTTGCCGTCCTCCGCGAGCTGGCGTAGCTCCGCCAGGTCACCCCGTTCGCCGGCGAGCTCGACGAGTTGGTCGACCGCGTCCCGGTCACCGTCAGCGGCCCGTTCCCGCAGGCCGGCAAGATCAGAATCTGACATCGCGCACCTCTCACCAGCTCACCCGCGACCATCTCGTCGCTCATCGACGCCCACCGGCCGGTCCCGCTCACCATCGAAAACCTAGACCAGCCGGGGCCGCGCCAGAGGACGGAACAGCCGACACCACCTGGGCGCCGGTCCCGTCAGCCCGCTTCGGACGGCTCGGCGAGCAGCAGACCGGCCAACAGACTGCGCATGGTCCGCCCGAAGAGGTCCGTTCGGGGCGCTGGCGCGGGGGGCTGGCTGAACGCCGCGACCAGGTGCGGGTACGCCGCGAGGTCGGCGCCGGCGAAGCTGAACGCCCCGGAGGCGGCCTCGCTGCGGGCGAAGAGGGTCACCACGCCGTTCATCATCGCGATCGCCTCGAACTTGGCGGTGACAGCGGCGGGCACAGGTTCCAGGATCCGAATGCAGTTGTCGAACCAGGCCAGGCTCTCGGGGCCGATGCCGGACGTCCGGTGAATCACCTCGATCAGCCACGGGTGCGCACGGTGCAGCGCCAACTGCCGGCGGCCCAGCAGCAGCATCGAGTCCAGCCAGCCTCCCTCGGCCTCGGGATACGGCCGCAACTCCCCCACGACCCGATCGGTCATCAGGTCCAGAAGATCGTCGCGCGACGAAAGGTAGCGGTAGAGGGATCCGGCGCCGGTGCCGAGCGCGCCGGCGACAGCGCGCATCGACACCGCGGCAAGCCCTTCGCTGTCCGCCAGGGCGATGGCGGCCACGACTATGGCGTCCCGACTGTGCGTCGGAGCAGGGCCACGGCTGCCGCGTTCGGGCCTGCTCCAGATCGGCTGCCGAGCGGAGTCGCCGTCGCCGGCCCTCGTGGGTGCGTCGCTCACTGATCTACTGTAAACTGCAAACGTCGTTCGCGGTTGTTGTCGTCGCGGAAGGGTGGACGATCATGGAGCGGATCAGCGCACGGGACGGCGCGAGCATCGTGCTGCACTCCACGGGGCACGGGCCCGGCATCGTCGTGGTGCACGGTGGCGGGGTCACCATCGACGTCTACCGCCGACTGGCGACGGCGCTCGCCGACCGGTTCACCGTGCACCTCTACAACCGGCGGGGACGGGCCGACGCACCACCCAGGTCGTTGCCCTACACCTTCGAGCAGGACATCGACGACCTCGCCGTGGTGCTGGAACACACCGGATCCGACAACGTCATCGGCCACAGCTCCGGCGGGTTCATCGCGCTCAAGGCCGCGCTCCGGCTGCCGATCGACCGGCTCGCCCTCTACGACGCCGCGGTCTGCGTCGACGGCGGATTTCCGTCGGCGTGGCTCGCACCCGCCCAAGCAGCACTGCGGGCCGGTGACATCGCCCGGGCCCTCGCCATCACGTCCGCCGGGATCAACCCGCAGATGGCGGCGGGGAAGCTTCCGCTCGGCGTACAGATCGCGATCATCCGCGCGTTCATGCGCACCCGGATCGGCCGGACGATGGGCGAACTGCTGCCGATGACGCTGGACGAGTCGGCGCTGATCCAGGCGCACGACGGCCCAGCCAGCCAGTGGGCCGGGGTGACCGCCGAGGTGCTGCTGACCTGTGGTGCCGACGGCCCGCCCTACTACCTCGATCTGAACGCGGCGTTGGCCCGCGCGCTGCCGCGAGCCCGGACCTTGACGATTCCGCGCAGTGGCCATGACGCCATCAACCGGGCGTACCCCAGAATGGTCGAGCCGCTCGCCGACTTCTTCGCCGCCCCGGTGACGCCGGAGCGGACCAGCCACGCCTGAGCGTTCCCGCCACGCCTGAACGATTCAGCCACGCCTGAGCGGATCGCGCGGGCGCCCACGATCATTGATCTTGGCTAGGCTGGCGGACATGCCCGCCGCCCCCGTGCCCGCCCAGCGAGGTGGGCCGGCGCCGCCCGCGCGGCACCGATCCGGTTGGGCTGACCGCTGCGCCCGGTTCGCCGGGTCGCGCCCGTTCGAGGTCGTCATCGTCGTGGTGATCCTCGCCAACGGCGTCGTCCTCGGCCTGGAGACGTACGACGGCCTGATCCGGGCGGGCACGGCACTGCACTGGCTGGAGCTGTTCTTCCGGGCCGTCTTCGTCGTCGAGATCGGCGTCCGGCTGGCGGCCTACGGCAAGCGTCCGCAGGACTTCTTCCGGCACGGCTGGAACGTCTTCGACTTCGTGGTGATCGCGGCGATCTTCATACCGGGCCTGCACGGCGACCCAGCGCTACTCCGCGTCGTACGGGTCGCCCGCATGGTGCGGTTGGTGCGGTTCTCGCCGGGCCTGCGGACCATCGTCTCCGCGCTGTGGCGCAGCCTGCCGGGCGTCACCGGTTTCCTCGCCCTGGCGGTGGTGACGCTCTACGTGTACGGCATGGCCGGCTGGCTGATCTTCGGCAGCCGGTATCCGGAACAGTACGGCGACATCGGCCGATCCCTGCTGACGTTGTTCGTGCTGCTGTCGCTGGAGACGCTGCCGGACCTCATCGAGCAGGGCATGGAGATCTCGCCGTGGACGCTGCTCTACTACGTCAGCTACGTGATCGTCACCGTCAACCTGCTGCTCAACATCCTCATCGCGGTCATCGTCAACTCGATGGAGGAGGCACGTCGGTTGGAGATGACCGAGAGACTGGCTCCCGACTACGACGAGGACGGCGACGGCGTACCGGACGAGGTGGACCGCATCGCGCTCACCCAGCGGCTGGACGACCTGCGCGCGGTCATCGCCGAGTTGGAGCGGGAGCTGCGGATCGACCGGGACGACGGGCACGGACGGCCCCACCGGGACGGCGCCCGTACCAGACGGTTATCCGACGCTCGCGTGGCGTCCTCCAATTCGGATAGTGTCGACGGCGGTCCCACCCAGTCTGGCTGAAGGGACACCGGCATGACGACCAGTGTCGACACTGCCCAATCCGACACCGATCCCGCCGACAGGCTCGGCACGGTCATCGACGATGTGATCCGCCCGCAGGCCGCGATCGTCGACCGGGAGGGTGCCTTCCCTCGCCAGGGTGTCGACGCCCTCGCCGCGGCTGGCCTGCTCGGCCTGGCCTCCTCGACCGAGGTCGGCGGCGGCGGCCAGGGCATGCGGGCGGTCGCCGAGGTCATCGAGCGGCTGGCCGCCGAGTGTGGGTCCACGGCGATGGTGGTGCTCATGCACTACGCGGCGACCGCCGTCATCGAGGCCCACGGCCCGCGCGAGGTCCGCACGGCCATCGCCACCGGCGGTCATCTCACCACGCTGGCCTTCTCCGAGTACGGCTCGCGCAGCCACTTCTGGTCGCCGACCGGCACCGCGAGCGCCGCCGACGACGGCAGCGTCCGCCTCGACGCCCGCAAGAGCTGGGTCACCTCGGCCGGCGAGGCCGACAGCTACGTCTGGTCGAGCCTCCCGCTGTCCGGCGACGCCGGTCCGATGACGCTGTGGCACGTGCCGGCCGGCAGCGCCGGTCTGAGCGTGACCGGTGACTTCGACGGGCTCGGCCTGCGTGGCAACGGCTCCCGGCCGATGACCGGCGAGGGGATCCGGGTCCCGTCGGCGGCAATGCTCGCGGACGACGGCGCCGGGCTCGACACCGCGCTCGGCGCGGTCCTCCCCTGGTTCCTGGTGCTCAACGGCGCGTTCTGTCTCGGTCTCGCCGACAGCGCGGTCGCCGAGGCCAACCGGCACCTCACCGGGACGACGCTCACGCACACCGGGGCCGCCCTTCGCGACGCGCCGGTCACCCGACGCGACCTCGCCCGCCTGATGATCCGCACCGACGCGCTGCGCGCCTTCCTGGGCGACACCCTCACCGCGCTGGAGACGGGCCGCGACGACGCGATGTTGCGGGTGCTGCAGGTCAAGGCGCTCGCCGGCGAGACGGCCGCCGACGTCACCGATGGCGCGATGCAGCTCTGCGGTGGCAGCGCGTTCCGCAAGGAGCTGGGCCTTGAGCGCCGTTTCCGCGACTCGCGCGCCGCTCGGGTGATGGCGCCGACCACCGACGCCCTGCACGACTTCGTCGGCCGGGTCGCCACCGGGCTGCCGCTGCTCGACGAGGCCAATCGCTGATGTCGGCGCCAACCGTCCTGATGGGCGCAGTCGCGTACGACCCCAAGGTGGTGACCATCTGGGAGGGCTTCCGCGCCTGGCTGCGCGGGCGAGGCCTGGACTTCGACTTCGTCCTCTACTCGCACTACGAGCGACAGGTCGAGGATCTTGTCGCCGGGCGGATCGACGCCGCGTGGAACTCGCCCCTGGCCTGGCTACGGGCCGAGCGGCTGGCGGCTGCCAACGGCACGGCCGTCCGCGCGCTCACGATGCGCGACACCGACCAGGACCTCACCTCGATCGTGGTGGTCCGCGCCGACTCGCCGGTGCGGCAGGTCGCGGACCTCGCGGGGATGGTGGTCGCCGTCGGCGCGGTCGACAGTCCACAGGCGACGCTGATTCCGCTGGGTCACCTCGACGCCGCCGGAGTCGAGGTCGACGTGCGGCGGTTCGACGTCGGTGTCGGCCTGCACGGCGACCACATCGGCGGCGAGCGGGACGCGGCCCGCGCCCTGGTGGCCGGTGAGGTGGACGCCGCCTGCATGATCGATGCCAACCACCTGGCGTTCGTCCAGGAGGGCACGCTGCCACCCGAGGGCACCCGGATCATCGCGCAGACCGCCCGGTACGACCACTGCAACATGACGGTCCGGGAGCCGGAGTCCGCCGGGGTCCAGCTCTTCGGGACGCTGCTGCTCGGCATGTCGTACGCCGATCCGCAGGTGCGCCCGCTGCTCGACCTGGAGGGGCTGACGGCCTGGAAGGACGGCCGCACCTCGGGGTACGACCTTCTCGCCAGGGCGGTCGACGCCGCCGGGTTCTTCTCGCCTGACGGGCGGGTGACGGCCACGGACTATCGGCCGTGAGCACGGCCCCGGCCGCCGACGTCGAGGTCCACCTCGGCGACCTGGGCTTCGGCCGGGGAGCGCATCTACTCGTACAGCGCGCTCTGGCCGGGCTGCCGCCCGGAGGCCGGGTGGCGGTCTCCGGGCGTGACCCGGCGCTGCCCGTGCACCTGCCCGCCTGGTGTCGTGGCCGGGGGCATCGGGTCGAATGGCCGGACCTGGGCGACCGGAGCGACCTGGTGGCCGTCGTCGTCCGGGGTACGGCGGATGACGACCGCTGGTTCGGCGCGGAGCGGGCCGGGCCCGCCCTTCCGTCGGCACTCAGCAGCCGCCCACCGGCGCGGTGGGGGCTCGGCGCCCGGGGGGCGCTGCTCGAAGCCGGTGGTCCCGAGGCCCGGTTCGACCTGGACGACCGCGACCTGGTGTGGGCCGACGTCGCCCCGCACCTGTACGCCCAGGCGGCCGCACGACAGTGGGATCCGCAGACCGCGGTGCCGTGGGACGATCCGTTCGCGCTGCCGGCCGATGTCGAGGCCGCGGTGGTGCAGGTGATGACCTACCTGGTCGAGAACGAGCAGGCCGCGCTCGTCGTACCGGCCCGGTTCGTGGGGCGCATCCACCCGCACTTCCGTGAGGTGGTGCAGCTTCTCGCCGTGCAGATGGCCGACGAGGCGCGGCACATGGAGGTGTTCAACCGGCGTGCGCTGCTGCGGGGCGCCGAGCTGGGCACGTCGTCGGCCGGCGGCCGGCAGTCGCTCTTCACGCTCGTCGCGGAGTCCGACTTCGCGCTGGCCTCGTTCCTGCTCTCCGTGCTCGGCGAGGGCAGCTTCGTCGATCTGCTGTCGTTCCTGCACCAGAATGCCCCGGACCCGGTGACCCGCCGAGTCTGTTGGCTCGCCATGCAGGACGAGCGCCGGCACGTGGTGTTCGGCATGGCGCACCTGGAGCATCAGGCGCAGCTCGACCCGCGGCTGCGGGATCGGCTGCGGGCGGCGATCCACCGCCGCCACGACGCGCTCGCCGACACCGCGGGCCTCAACGCGGACGTCTTCGACGCGCTGGTGGTGCTCGCGGCGGGTGGCTGGCATCCCGACGACGTGTCCACCGGCTTCGACCGGGTGCAGGCTCTGCAACACGCGATGGATCAGGGCCGCCAACGCCGACTGGTACGGCTGGGTTTCCGCCCCGACGAGGCCGCCGCGCTCTCCGCCCTGCACACCCGCAACTTCATGTAGGGAGCTGTACGGTGGAACGGCCATGAACCGGGATTCCAGCGCGATCCGCCAGGAGCTGCTGCGGCTGCGCGAGCAGACCGAGACTCAGGCCACCGCCCTCGACGGCGACCTACGGAGCCTCTTCGAGGCATCCCGGTCGTCCAACGCCGATGACGAACACGACCCCGAGGGCAGCACGATCGCCTTCGAACGCGCACAGCTCACCGCCGTCCTGGACGCGGCCCGCCAACGCCTGGCCGAGCTGGACGTCGCGTTGCGACGGGTCGACGACGGCAGCTACGGCGTGTGCGAGCGGTGCTCCCGTCCGATTCCCACCGAGCGACTCGTCGCCCGCCCGTCGGCGCGTACGTGCGTCGCCTGCGCCAGCCGACGGTGACGGCGCCCGCCGACCGGGCCGGGGACGGGGACCGTCGTCGTGGTCGGTGATCAGCTGGTGCAACAGCCGCCAAGCTGATCGCCGGCCGGGTTGCTGTTGCAGACGCCGGTCGCGGGCAGGTCGAGTTGGACGTCACGAGCGGCCACCCATTCCCCGGCGAGGGCGGCGACGACGGAGCGGACCTGCTCGTAGCCGGTGGCCATGAGGAACGTCGGCGCCCGACCATAGGCCTTCATGCCGACGGCGTAGTAGCCGGTCTCCGGGTGGGCGAGTTCGTCCACGCCGTGCGGCGCAACGGTGCCACAGGAGTGCTCGTTGGGGTCGATCAGCGGGGCCAGAGCGCGGGTGGCGCCCAGGACCGGGTCCAGGTCCAGACGCAGCTCGGCGGCGATGGAATGGTCGGGGCGGAAGCCGGTGGCAGCGACGATCCGGTCGACGGTGATCGACTCGTCGGTGCCGTTGGCGTGCCGCACGACGACGCGTACCCGGCCGTCGACCGGGGCGAGGGTATGCACGGCGAACCCGGTGAGCAGCCGGATCCGTCCGGCGTCGACGTGCGCACGCAGCCGCGCGCCCAGGGCGCCGCGGGCGGGCAGAGTGTCGGCGTCCGCGCCGCCGTAGGTACGCGCCGGCGAGGCTGTCCGGATCGCCCAGGTCACCTCGGTACCCGGTGTGGATCCAGCCAGTTCCGCCAGGGACAGCAGCGTGTTCGCGGCCGAGTGGCCGGCGCCCACGACCAGGGTGTGCCGGCCGTCGAACCGGTCCCGGTCGACACCGAGCACGTCCGGCAGCGCGTGCTCCAGGTACGCCGTCGCGTCCGCCTCACCCCGCGCGGGCAGGCCGGAGGCACCGAGGACGTTCGGCGTACGCCAGGTGCCGGAGGCGTCGATGACGGCTCGGGCGAACAGTTCGTCGCCGTCGGCGAGGCGGAGCAGGAAGGGTGCGGTGTCGCGTCCGGCGGTGCGCAGCCGGTCGAGGCCGAGGCGGCTGATCGCCTCGACGCGCGCCCCGTACCGCACGTGCGGCTTGAGCTGCGGCAGCTCCGCGAGGGGTTGGAGGTAGTCGCCAACCAGCTCCGCGCCGGTCGGCAGGCCCTCCGGGTCGGGGGCCACCCAGCCGGCGTCGTCGAGGAGCCGACGGGCGGCCGGGTCGATGTTGAAACGCCACGGTGAGAAGACGCGCACGTGCCCCCACTGGCGGACAGCGGCGCCCGGGGTGTCGCCGGCTTCGAGGACGGTGAAGGTCAGGCCGCGCTCGTGCAGGTGCGCGGCCGCGGCGAGACCGGTCGGGCCGGCGCCGATGATCACGACGGGAAGGGTGTCCAGGGCGTTCATCCGGTGACTCCTCGATGTGGTGGTCCGCCTGCCGGGCGGGCCTCGTCAGGTGAGGTTGGGGCTGCGGCGTTCCAGCAGGACTACGTCGCGCCACCGGTCGTGGTGGCGACCGACCCGCTCGCGTACGCCGATGACGCGGAACCCGGCCCGTTGGTGCAGCGTCAGGCTGGCGGTGTTCTCCGGGAAGATCCCGGACTGGATCGTCCAGATGCCGGCCGCCTCGGTCGAGGCGATCAGCGCGTCGAGCAGCAACCGGGCGACGCCACGACCCTGGGCGGCCGGGTCCACGTAGACGGAGTGTTCGACCACACCGGCGTACACCGCGCGGGTCGAGGTCGGCGAGACGGCGATCCAGCCGAGGACGCTGCCGTCGCGGTCGGCAGCCACGAAGCGGTGCGCGCTCAGCCGCGCCGCGTCGAACGCCGCCCAGGTTGGCGCGGTGATCTCGAAGCTGGCATTGCCGGCGTCCAGACCGGCCTGGTAGATCTCCAGGACCCGCTCGGCGTCGGCGGCGCCCATCGGGCGCACGGTGTGGTCGGCCATCAGCAGGCTCCGTTTCCGCAGGACGCAGGTACGCGACGCCGCCTGTCTTGACGTCTGTCGAATCAGACAGTTGCACACTGATTAGATAGGTGTCAACCTAGAGAAATGTCTAATCAATCGCCGCCGGACGTGTCCTGCTGCCCCTCGCTGACCGAGCGGCGCATGCCGGCCGAGGCCGCCACGGTGCTCGCGCCCGCGTTCAAGGCCCTCGGCGACCCGGTGCGGCTGCAACTGATGTCGATGATCGCCTCCGCCGAGAGCGGGGAGATCTGCGTCTGCGATCTGACCCCCGCGTTCGACCTGACCGGCCCGACCATCTCGCACCACCTCAGGACGCTGCGTGAAGCGGGGCTCGTCGACGCCGAGCGCCGAGGCACCTGGGTCTACTACCGCGCCCGGCCGGCCATCCTGCGCCAGCTCGCCGCACTGCTCACGGCCGCACCGGCACCCGACGCCTGAGCTTCACCCCCACGCACCCCGTACCCGCCTGCCCCGGAAAGGCGACCGCGTCATGATCGACAAGCCCAGCGTCCTGTTCGTCTGCGTCCACAACGCCGGCCGTTCCCAGATGGCCGCCGGCTGGCTACGCCACCTCGCCGGCAACGCCGTCGAGGTCCGCTCGGCCGGCTCCGCGCCGGCCGAGACGGTCAACCCCGCGGCCGTGCAAGCCATGCGGGAGGTCGGCATCGACATCACCGACCAGACCCCCAAGCTCCTGGAGTACGCGACCACGGAGTCCTCCGACGTCATCGTGACGATGGGCTGCGGTGACGCCTGCCCGGTCTTTCCCGGGAAGCGCTACGAGGACTGGAAGCTGGACGACCCCGCCGGCAAGGGCGTCGAGTCCGTCCGCCCGATCCGCGACGAGATCCGGGGCCGGGTGGAGAAGCTCCTCGCCGAGCTGAACCTCGCCACCTGACCAGGGGGACAGAACACTCGGGTGCGCTCAACGGCTCCCGGCGTAGAGCGCGCGGGCGCCGAGTTCCTCCTCGATGCGGATGAGCTGGTTGTACTTGGCGGTGCGGTCGGAGCGCGACAGCGAGCCGGTCTTGATCTGTCCGCAGCCGACGCCGACGGCCAGGTCAGCGATGGTGGTGTCCTCGGTCTCCCCGGACCGGTGCGACATCACCACCCGGTAGCCCGCCTTGTGGGCGGCGTCCACCGTCGCGAGGGTCTCGGTGAGCGTGCCGATCTGGTTGACCTTGACCAGGATCGCGTTGGCGTAACCGCCGTCGATCCCGTCACGCAGCCGGTCGACATCGGTGCAGAAGACGTCGTCGCCGACCAACTGCACGCGCTCCCCCGCCAGCGCTGTCAGCCGCCGCCAACCGTCGAAGTCATCCTCCGCCATCGGGTCCTCGATCGAGCTGATCGGGTATCGGGCCACCAGGTCGAGCAGGTAGTCGATGTGCTCCTCGACCGTGCGCTTGCGTCCCTCGCCGACGTAGTCGTAGACGCCCGCGCGGAAGAACTCCGAGCTGGCCGGGTCGAGGCAGACCAGCACGTCGGTCCCGGGCTCGTAGCCGGTGTCCTCGATGGCGCGCACCACGAACCGCAGCGCCTCGTCGGCGCCCGTGAAGTTCGGCGCGAAGCCACCCTCGTCACCGACGCTGGTGCTGTGGCCGGCGGCGGCCAGGGACGCCTTGAGGGTGTGGAAGACCTCCGAGCCCATCCGCACCGCCTCGGCGAAGGTCGGCGCTCCGACCGGGGCGATCATGAATTCCTGGAAGTCGAGCGGATTGTCGGCGTGCGCGCCACCATTGATGATGTTCATCATCGGCACCGGCAGCAGGCGGGCGCCGACGCCACCGACGTAGCGGTAGAGCGGCTGCCGGTGGGCCAGGGCCGCCGCCTTCGCGGTCGCCAGGGACACCGCCAGGATCGCGTTGGCGCCCAGCCGACCCTTGTCCTTCGAACCGTCCAGAGCGATCATCGTCTCGTCGATCAGCGCCTGGTCCTCCGCGTCGAGCCCGAGCACCGCGTCGGCGATCTCGCCGTTGACCGCGGCGACGGCCGTACTGACGCCCTTGCCGTGAAAGCGCGTCCGATCTCCGTCGCGCAACTCGACCGCCTCGTTCGCCCCCGTCGAGGCGCCGGACGGAACGGCGGCCCGGCCGACCGACCCGTCGGCGAGAACCACATCCGCCTCCACGGTCGGGTTCCCCCTGCTGTCGAGGATCTGCCGACCACGCACCCGACTGATTGCCGTCATCACACACTCCCTGCTCAGGATGCCTTTTCGCAGCCAGACTGGCAGGAAACGGCGGCCGTGACACCGCGACGATGAACACGTTGACCCGTACCCCAGGGTGCGGGTTTAGGGTCGCAGGATGCGGGTGGGTGAGCTGGCACGACGGACCGGGACCACGGTCCGGGCGCTGCGGTACTACGAATCGGCCGGGCTCGTCGTGCCGCGGCGGCTGGGCAACGGTTACCGGGAGTACGACCCGATCGCCGTGCGGCTGGTGGCACAGATCCGCGAGCTGATGGCGCTCGGCCTCACCGTCGAGGAGACCCGCCCGTTCGTGGAGTCGATCGCCGGTGGCTCCGACGACTCCGACGTGTGCGCGGCGGCGGTGGCCACGTACCGCAGCACCATCACCAACCTGCAGGAACGGATCGGCAAGTTGACCGCCCAGCGGGACGCGCTGGACGCTCGCCTGGACGCGGCCGCGACGCAGGTCGTACCCGGCGGTCCCCCGGTCGACGCCGACCCCGCCGCGCTGATCGGCAGCAGGTTGCCGCCTTTGTCCTTCTACGGCACCGATGGCCGTCCGGTCGACCTCGGCGCGCTCGGCGCCGGGCGGAGCGTCATCTTCGTCTACCCCCTGACCGGACGGCCGGGCGTCGACCTGCCCAACGGGCTGCTGGAGATCCACGGAGCCCGCGGCAGCACCGAGCAGGCCACCTGGTTCCGTGACCACCACGCGGAACTCCGCGCGGCCGGCGCCGCCCGGGTCTACGGCCTGTCCGCGCAGTCGACCGGCTACCAGCGTGAACTCGTGCACCGCCTGCGGCTGCCCTACCCGCTGATCCCCGACCCGAGGCTGACCCTGGCCGACGCACTGCGTCTGCCGACCCGCGCCGCGGGTGACATGACGCTCTACGAGCGGCTGACCCTGATCATCGCCGACGGCGAGGTCGAGCACGTCTTCCACCCGATTCCGGACCCGGCGTCGCACCCCCTGCACGTGATGCGGTGGCTCACCAAGCGACGCCAGGCCCCGGGATCGGTCGCCGCCTAGAAGTCGTCGTCGAACTCGCCGCACTGCTCAGCGTCCATCGCTACTTCTGCAACATGATCGATGCAACGTCCGCCACAACACCCAACGACCAATCGAGCTGACCACATTCGCTCTGACTCGAGCACTCGAGGCAGCCGCCTGAACGCCACGGCTGGTCAGGTGCCCGAGTCCAGTGAGCATCAAGTGTCCGCATCGCGGCGAACAGTTCGTCTGCCCGACTTACCGGTTCATCGATCGGCACGGCGGCACCCTCCCGCGTTCACGACGTTGGCCCCACCTGGGAGCAGCGACCATCTGCCGTGCTCCCCCAGGTGGGGGTGCGGCCGGAACCCAGGAGTTTGCCGAAACCAGGGAACCCTACGGAGATCGACCGATGCCGACCGAGCGAGTGGACTACCGGCGGATCGCCAACGAGATTGCGGGAAAAATCAAATCTGGTGAGCTTGCTCCAGGCGAGAAACTGCCGTCCACCCGTGAGTTGGCCGAGCAGTACGGCGTGCATATCTCCACCATCAACCGGGTCATGACGATCCTCAAAGACCGCGAGTTGGTCGAGGGCCATCCAGGCAAAGGTGTCTACGTCGCAGAAGCCCAGAGCTGAGCGCGCCGCTTCCTTGATCGATTGATAAGAAGTAGCTGAGCACCATCGCGTTTAGACGGAGTGGCTGTTCGTCAACCCCGCACCGCCTCGTCGATCATGGAGTTGTGGTGGGTGACAAGTGCCTGCGCAACACCAAGTCAGGCACCACAACTCCATGATCAGAGAGACCGGACGCCCCTTCCCCGCGATCTTGCACTTCCTGTCGCGACATAAGGAGCATTACGCGCATATCGGCGACCGAAACTGCAAGATCGGCGCGGACGGGGCGTTCCTCATGGGCAACGCGTGGACCGAGGTCGCCGCCTAGAAGTCGTCGTCGAAGGCGACGGTGCCGGTCACCCCCACCTGGTACGCCGACACCCGCCGCTCGAAGAAGTTGGACAGCTCCTGCACGTCCTGCAACTCCATGAAGGCGAACGGATTGCTCGACCCGTAGTGCGGCGCGATGCCGAGCTGGGCGAGGCGGCGGTCGGCGACATGCTGGAGGTACTCCCGCATGTCGGTCAACGTCAGGCCGGGCACGCCGTGGCCCAACAGGTCCTCGGCGAACTGCACCTCACACTCGACAGCCTCGGTGAGCATCTGCCGAACCTGGTCGGCGAGATCGTCGTCGAACAGGTCCGGCTCCTCGCCGCGGACGGTGTCGACGACGTCGAACGCGAACGCCATGTGCATGGACTCGTCCCGGAACACCCAGTTGGTGCCGGAGGCCAACCCGTGCAGCAGGCCACGGGAGCGCAGGAAGTAGACGTACGCGAACGCGCCGTAGAAGAACAGTCCCTCGATGCAGGCGGCGAAGCAGATCAGGTTGAGCAGGAACGTGCGCCGGTCCTCCCGGGACCGCAGCTCCCGCAGGTCGTTCAACGAGTCGATCCAGCGGAAGCAGAATTCGGCCTTGCGCCGGATCGAGGGGATGTTCTCGATCGCGGCGAAGGCGGCGAACCGCTCGCTCTCGTCGGGCACGTACGTGTCGAGCAGGTTGAGATAGAACTGGACGTGCACGGCCTCCTCGAACAGCTGCCGGGACAGGTAGAGGCGACCCTCGGGGCTGTTGACGTGCTGGTAGAGGTTGAGCACCAGATTGTTCGCGACGATCGTGTCGCCGGTGGCGAAGAACGCCACCAGCCGGCTGACCAGGTGCCGCTCGGCCGGCGACAGCTTGTCGAGGTCGGCGAGGTCGGCGTGCAGGTCGACCTCCTCGACCGTCCAGGTGTTGCGGATGGCGTCGCGGAAGCGGTCGAAGAAGTGCGGGTAGCGCATGGGGCGGAGGGTGAGGTCCATCCCGGGGTCGAGCAGCATGTGCGTGGTCCTCGTGTCGGCGGTGTCGGCGGTGTCGGCGGTGGTCACTGGCAGGCCTCGCACGACTCGGGGTTCTCCAGCGAGCAGGCCAGCGCCTCCGCGTCGACGACGACGGGTGCGACAGCGCTGACAGTGGCCTGCTGAATCCGCGTGGCCGGGCGCGAGCGCAGGTAGTAGGTGGACTTCAGCCCGGCCTTCCAGGCGTACAGGTACATCGAGGAGAGCTTGCCGATGGTGGGCGCGGCCAGGAACAGGTTCAGCGACTGAGACTGGTCGATGAACGGGGCGCGGGCGGCGGCCAGGTCGATCAGCGCCCGCTGCGGCAGCTCCCATGCGGTGCGGAACAGCTCCCGGACGCCGGCCGGCAACTCAGCGATGTCCTGCACCGACCCCTCGGCGCGCTTGATCGCCGAGCGGATCCGGTCGGTCCACAGACCGCGGGCCTTCAGCTCGCGTACCAGAGCGGTGTTGACCTGGAGGAACTCCCCCGACAGGGTCTCGCGCTTGAACAGGTTGGACACCTGCGGCTCGATGCACTCGTAGCACCCGGCGATCGAGGCGATGGTCGCGGTCGGCGCGACCGCCACCAGCAGCGAGTTGCGCAGCCCGTACGCCTCGACCCGCTGCCGCAACGCGGCCCAGCGCGCGGTCTGCGTACCCTCGACACCCCACAGGTCCGGCTGCAGCTGGCCCCGCGCGGCCCGGGTCTCCCCGTACGCCGGATGCGCGCCGAAACGGCGGGCCAGGTCGGCGGAGGTCTCCAGCGCGGTCAGGTACAGCTCCTCGCTGATCCGCGTGGACAACTCCCGCGCGACCGGGGAGTCGAACGGCAGCCGCAGTGCGAAGAACACGTCCTGCAGGCCCATCAGGCCGAGCCCGACCGGCCGCCAGCGGGGGTTGCTCGCCGCCGCCTGCGGGGTCGGGTAGTAGTTGATGTCGATGACCCGGTCGAGGAAGGTCACCGCGGTACGGACCGTGGCGCGTAGTCGCTCCCAGTCGATGCCGTCGTCGGTGAGGTGGGCGGCGAGGTTGACCGAACCGAGGTTGCAGACGGCGGTCTCGGCGTCGCTGGACACCTCGACGATTTCGGTGCAGAGGTTGGACAGGTGCACCACGTTGCCCGGTTCGGCGGTCTGGTTGCACAGCCGGTTGGCGGCGTCCTTGAAGGTCATCCACCCGTTGCCGGTCTGGGCGAGGGTCCGCATCATCTTCCCGTACAGCTCCCGTGCCGGGACCTGCCGCACGTAGCGACCCTGCGCCTCGGCCTCCCGGTAGACGGCGTCGAACCGCTCCCCCCACAGGTCGGGTAGCTCGGGCACCTCGTGCGGGTCGAACAGCGACCACATCTCGTCGGCCTCGACCCGGCGCATGAACTCGTCCGGCACCCAGTTGGCCAGGTTCAGGTTGTGGGTGCGCCGGGCGTCCTCGCCGGTGTTGTCCCGCAGTTGCAGGAACTCCTCGATGTCCGGGTGCCACGGCTCCAGGTAGACGCACGCCGCGCCCTTGCGCCGCCCGCCCTGGTTGACCGCGGCGACGCTGGCGTCGAGCGTGCGCAGCCACGGCACGATCCCGTTGGACTGCCCGTTGGTGCCGCGGATCAACGCGCCCCGGGACCGGACCCGGGAGTACGCGATGCCGATGCCGCCGGCGAACTTGGACAGGTTGGCGACCTGGGCGTACCGCTGGTAGATCGAGTCCAACTCGTCGAGCGGCGAGTCAACCAGGTAGCAGGAGGACATCTGGGTGTGTCGGGTCCCGGAGTTGAACAACGTCGGTGAGCTGGGCAGATAAGCCAGGCTGGCCATCAGCCGGTAGAAGCCGATCGCCTCGTCCGGCGTCTGGGACAGCCCACAGGCCACCCGCAACAGCCAGTACTGCGGGGTCTCCAGCACCAGCCGGCTGGTGGGGTGGCGCAGCAGGTACCTGTCGTACACCGTGCGCAGGCCGAAGTACTCGAACCGCCGGTCACCGTCCGGATCGATGGCGTCGTCGAGCATCGCGGCGTGCGCGGCGACGAACGCCGCGGTGTCGTCACCGATGAGCCCCTCGGCGTGGCCGATCCGGATCGCCGCGCTGAACGAGGTGACGCCCTGCCGACGCACCTCCTTGTCGACGTAGCCGGACAGGAGCCGGGCGGCGAGACGCGAGTACTGCGGTTCCTCACCGATCATCTCGGCCGCGGTCTGGATGGACAGCCGGTCCAACTCGGCCGTCGTCGCGCCGTCGTACAGGCCGCTGATCGTGCGGGTGGCGACGCGCATCGGGTCGACGTCGGTCAGGTCGTCGGACCACCGCTCGATCGCCCGGACGATCTTGTTCAACTCCACCGACTCGGTGGTGCCGTTGCGCTTGCGGACCTGCATCGGCGTCCGTCGCAGGGCCGCGTCGCCGCTGGCCGGGACTACCTCGGTGACTGTCACCACTCACTCCTCGCGAGTTCGAGACCTGATGGCCCTCGGACGCGTGGAGACAGACACCGGCGGACGCCACGCCATGCGGACGTGGGTCGGGTGGCGTCAGCCGTCCCACGCGGCCTCGGACCGCCGCCCACCCGGGTGCGGGTGCGCGGCGCGCTGGCAGGTCTTCGGACTCGCGGGCACGACCGGGTTCGCCGGTCTCCTACTGGCCGTCGCTTCCCAGACCGATTGGTGGTCCAGTGCTGATGACGGCGGTCGTTCCCACTCACCGCTGCGGGACAGTCCCGGATTTTCACCGGGTTCCCTGTTGCCTCGACCGCTCCGGATGAGCGGCCGAACCAGCTGCGCTCGACACCATATATAGGGACGCTGCCGTTGTCACACCCCACATGTCGGTCCCGGGCGTGTCGGCGGCCGGGCTGGTGACGACCGTCACCAGCCCCGACGGTCACGCCCGGCCCGGCCGGCGCGAGGCAGCGAACGCCCCCGCCGACGGGGCTCTGCAGCAGGAATGGGACGGCAGAAAGATGCGATGTATCGAGTCAATGGATGTAAGGAATCCTGCTCACACTTCGCCGCGAGTGCATCAGTCCCGAGTGAACATCTTATCTTCCAGTGTCCCAATTGGACCCCGTTGCCGGGGACGCCGGCGGGGCGAGTCAACCCTCGAACCACTGGAAGATTTACCACCGGAACGGCACCTACCAGCACGAGCAAGGCCCCCTTAACCTGCGGGCAACCGATACGGTCATCGAAGGACGGCAAGGTTCCCAATTTCGGATCACGCCCGAAACATTGGATGTCTGGGGTCCAGAGGTGATCGACATCGTTGACGCGTCGAAGCCGCTCTCCGTATACTCCCAGTGATCATCTGATCTTTGGCCACGTCGGGCGAGGAGCGCATGCCGCAGATCACTGCCGTCACCGTCGAGGACGTCCGCTTCCCCACCTCCCTGACCGCTGACGGCTCCGACGCCATGAACAAGGACGGCGACTACTCGGCGGCCTACGTCGTTCTGCACACCGACGGCGTCGACAGCGTGGGCGCGCCACTCGCGGGCCACGGTCTGACCTTCACCATCGGTCGGGGCAACGACATCGTCGCCGCGGCGGCGGTCCATCAGGCGCAGCGCCTCGTGGGCCTGGACGTCGCGACGATGGCAGCGGACATGGGCGCGGTCTACCGCTTCCTCACCTCCGACTCCCAACTGCGTTGGCTCGGGCCGGAGAAGGGCGTCGTCCACCTGTCGCTGGCCGCCGTGCTGAACGCGTCGTGGGACCTGGTCGCCCGGGTCGCCGACAAGCCGCTGTGGCGGCTGCTCGTCGACATGTCCCCCGAGCAGCTCGTCGACATCGCGGACCTGCGCTACCTGTCCGACGCGCTGACCCGGGACGAGGCACTGGCCATCCTGCGCGCCAAAGAGAGCACGAAGGCCGATCGCCTCGCCGAGCTCGACCGCACCGGCTACCCCGCCTACACCACCTCGGCCGGCTGGCTCGGCTACGGCGACGACAAGCTGCGCCGGCTGTGTCAGGAGGCGGTGGACACCGGCTACGGCTACGTCAAGCTCAAGGTGGGCGCCAACCTCGACGACGACATCCGCCGGTGTGGGATCGCCCGGGAGATCCTCGGCCCGCACCGCAACCTGATGATCGACGCCAACCAGGTGTGGGACGTCGGACAGGCCATCGAGTGGGTCAAGGCCCTCGCCCAGTTCGAGCCACTGTGGATCGAGGAGCCGACCAGCCCCGACGACATCCTGGGCCATGCGGCCGTCCGCCGCGCCGTCGCTCCCATCGGAGTCGCCACCGGCGAACACTGCCACAACCGGGTGATGTTCAAGCAGCTGTTCCAGGCCGGCGCCATCGACTTCTGCCAGTTGGACACCGGCAGGCTGGCCAGCATCAACGAGATCGTCGCCGTGCTGCTCCTCGCCGCGAAGTTCGACGTCCCCGTGTGCCCACACGCCGGCGGTGTCGGGCTGTGCGAGATGGTCCAACACGTCTCGGTGCTCGACTACGTCTCGATCTCGGGGGATCTCACCGACCGTGTCACCGAGTTCGTCGACCACCTGCACGAGCACTTCACCGACCCGTGCATCGTCCGCGACGCCGGCTCGGGCAGCGGTTACGTCCTGCCCAGCCAGCCCGGCTACTCCACCCGGATGCGTCCCGAGTCGGTCGCGCTCTACCGCTTCCCCGACGGCCCCTACTGGGCTGCGACGCACCCGACTACCGTGTCATCTCCGGAGCCGTACGTGATCGCGGGTGGGACAGCCGCCCCCGCCGGCCGCTAGGAGGTGTCATGTCGCGCACCGACGAGGTGGTGAACGGCATCAAGCGGATGATCCTCGAAGGACGGTTCAAGCCCGGGGACCGGCTGCCCATCGAGAAGGACCTCGCCGAGTCGCTCGGCGTCTCGCGGGGCTCGCTGCGCGAGGGGATGTCGGCCCTGTCGATCCTCGGCATCGTCAACATTCGCCAGGGTGACGGCACCTACGTCACCAACCTCGACGCGCCGCAACTGCTGGCCCCGATGGGCTTCGTGGTGGACTTCCAGGGCCAGGGCGACCCACGGCACATCCACACCGTCCGGCGGCTGCTGGAGTGCGAGGCCGCCCGGTTAGCGGCGACCAGGATCACCGACGAGGCGCTCGCTCAGGCGGGGGACCTGCTCGACGAGGCGGCCCGGATCGCCGGTCAGTCGCCGCAGGACCACGAGCGGATCATGGAGATCGACATCGCCTTCCACCGGATCATCGCCGTGCACGCCGAGAATCCGGTGCTCGTCGGCCTGATCGAGGCCTTCGCCGGACGCACCCTACGCGGGCGGCTCTGGCGGAGCCTGCACGAGGAGGGCGCGGACCGGCGTACCCATGACGAACATGTCGCGATTCTGCGGGCCCTGCGGGCGCGCGACCCGGAGCGGGCCCGCGTCCGGATGGCCAACCACCTGATCGGGGTGGAGGAGTCGTTGCACGGGCTACCCGACGACGGTGACACGAACGCCGAGCCCGCACGGTTCTAAGCCGCCGTCAGCGCTCGTCCCGTTCCGCGCCGCTGATGCTTCCGGTCATCGCCGCGACCAGGTCGTCGGTGGTGACCTCGTCCGCGCGGAGCCGGGCGGCCCGCCGGCCGAGACGCAGCACCTCGACCCGGTCGGCGATCTCGAGCACCTGAGGCATGTTGTGGCTCACCAGCACCACCGACATGCCAGCGTCGCGGGCACGGCGGACGACGTCGAGCACGCGCTGCGTCTGAACCACGCCGAGCGCTGCGGTGGGCTCGTCCAGGATGACCACGCTGGTGGCCCAGATGATGGCGCGGGCCACCGCGACGCACTGCCGCTGCCCACCGGACAACATCGCGATCGGGGTGGTGACCCGGGGGATCCGGACACCCAGTTCGTCGAGGGCCGCGGCGGCGCCCTGCCGCATGGCCCGCTTGTCGAGCAGCCCCAGCCGACCGAGCGGCCCGGAGCGCAGGAGCTCCCGCCCGAGGTACAGGTTGGCGGCCACGCTGAGGTCGTCGGCGACGGCGAGATCCTGGTAGACGGTCTCCACCCCTGCGCGCCGGGCGTCCAGCGGGGTGGAGAACTGGACGGGACGGCCATCCACCCGGATCTCGCCCTCGTCGGGCGGGTGCACACCGGACAACGTCTTGATCAGAGTGCTCTTTCCGGCGCCGTTGTCGCCGATCAGCGCGACGACCTCACCCCGGTGGACCGTGAAGTCGGCGCCGCGCAGCGCCTCGACGTGCCCGAACCGCTTGACGATGCCACGGGCTTCGAGGACCGGTGGTTCGTCGGTGGTCGGCTGCCGGTCGCTGTCGGCGGTGGCCGTCGGGGTGGTGCCCATCACTGCACCGGGGGGTTGGCGCAACTCGGTTCGAGCACCGCCTTGATCTCCGCGGAGTCGATGTTCTCCTTCGTGACGAACGTGACGCCGGTGTCCGCTGACGCCAGCGGCGCCTTGTCGCGGAGGTGCTTGACCATCTTGTCGACGCCGAAGTAGCCCATCTTGAACGGGTTCTGCACGACCAGCGCCGAGATCTGGCCGCTGCGCACGCCGGCGATCTCGTCCGGGGCGGCGTCCCAACCGATGATGACCACCTTGCCGGACTTGTTCGCCGCCTGGATGGCCTGCGCGGCGCCCAGCACACTCGGCTCGTTGGCCGCGAAGATGCCGGCGAGGTTGGGGTTGGCCGTCAGGATGTTCTCGGTGACGCGTCGCGCCTCGTTGACGTCACTGCGGCTGGGCTGCTGGCCGACCAGCTTCAGGTTGGGGAACTGTGCGAGGCCGGCCTTGAAGCCGTCGACCCGCTCGGTGTTGGTCTGCGATCCGGGCTGGAACTCGACAAGTGCCACCTCGTGGTTGCCGGGGCCGAGTTCGGTGGCGAGCATCTTCGCCGCCTCGGTGGCCGACGCACGGTTGTCGGTGGCGAAGAGCGGCACGCTCGACGGTTGCGGGCTGGTGCCAGAGTCGATCATCGCGACCGGGATGTTGGCGCCCAGCGCCTGGTCGGTCGCCGGCGCCAACGCGCTGGAGTCGGTCGCCGCGTACACGATGCCGTCGACCTTCTTGGTGACGAAGTTCTGGATCAGGTTGACCTGGCCCTCGACGTCGGTTTCGGTGGTCACCCCGTCCCACTGGACGGTGACGTCACCGGCGCGCTGCGCGGCACACTCCGCGCCCGCCTTCACGGTGTTCCAGTAGTCGGCCCCGACGGCCTTCGGGACGACGGCGAGCTTCAACGGACCGCTCGCGTCCTTGGTCGCGCCGTCGCCTCCGTCGCGGACCTCGACTCCGCCGCAGGCGCTGAGAAGAGCGGTCGCCGCGGCTACGGCCAGAATGGCCTGTGCGCGCAGGATGGGCCGTCGCGCCCGTCGGCTGGTGGTGGTGTGCGCCATGGTGCGTGTCCTTCCTCGTTCGGACTCTCGGAATGGCATGTCAACCCCGTGCTTCCAGCCGCCGTCGGCGGTACTGGTCGAAGTACACGGCGGCCCAGATGATCAGGCCGACGATCACCTGCTGGTAGTGGATGCTGATGTCGAGCAGGACGGCGCCGTTGCGGACCAGGGCGATGAGGAAGGCGCCGATGATCGTCCCGACGATCCGGCCCTGGCCTCCGAAGAGGCTGGCTCCACCGATGACCGCGGCGGCGATGACATCGAGCTCCAGCGAGATGCCGTAGTTCGGCTGGCCGGAGTTGACCCGGGACGCGGCGATCATGCCGCCCAGCCCGACCAGCACACCCGCCAGCACGTACACCCCGGTCAGGTGACGCCGCACCCTTATTCCGGAGCGGCGGGCCGCCTCCAGGTTGGAGCCCATCGCGTAGGTGTACTGGCCGAAGCGCGTCTGGGAGAGCAGGAAGGCAACCCCGACGGCGACGAGAACGGTGATCACCACGGCGAACGGGATGCCGAGGATCTCCCCGTTGCCGAGCAGTTGGAAGGATCGGGGCAGGCCGTAGACGCCGACCGCGCCGCTGACGATGAAGACGAGACCGCGGCCCACGGACATCGTTCCGAGCGTCGCGATGAACGGCGGGATCCGGGCCACGGTCACCAGCAGCCCGTTCAGCAGCCCGGCCAGCGCGCCGACACCGATCGCGACGACCGTCGCCGCCCAGAGCGAGAAGCCGAGGTCGCGGACGACCATCGCGCCCACGACGCCGGCGAGCGCGGCGACCGACCCCACGGACAGGTCGATGCCCTTCGTGATGATGACCATCGTCTGCGCCGTGGCGATGATGGCGATCACCGCGGTCTGCGCCCCGATGTTGAAGAGGTTGTCCGCGGTCAGGAAATAGGGACTGGCGACGGTCAACGCGATGAACAGGACGACGAGCGCGGTCGCGGCGGTCAGCTCGGAGACGGCGTGGGAGACCCGTTCCCGGACCCAGTCGCTGAGTTCGCCGCGCTGCGAGCCGGCGGTTGCCTCGACCGTACTCATCGTCGGACCTCGCATGCCCGCACCGCCCGTAGAGATAGGTCGGATGTTTCCCTCGATCAGGCGTTACCTTGCCACGCATCGACATATGTTGCCAAGGTCTTGCGGGCATGTTTTGTCATCGATACGCAGGCCACTGCGGGCATACGTCTGATCAAACTGGCACAACCTGCGACCGATCGATCAGCAGGCGCAGGCGGCGAGGGTTTTCGGCCCGTCAGGCCGCGGGGTTTTCGGCCCGTCAGGCCGCGAGACGCCGCGGGGTCACGACGTCTCCAGCCGGTACGCCCGCCGGGCGGTCCGTCGCCAGATCGCCGCACGCTCGTCGTCGGCGAGCGGGTCCAGCAGGTCGGTGAGGGCCTCGACCCAGCGGGTGTACGAGGTGGCGAGCAGACACACCGGCCAGTCCGAGCCGAACATCAGCCGGTTCGGGCCGAACACGTCGAGCGCATGCTCGATGGCGGGCCGCAGGTCCGCCGTCGTCCAGGACGGGCCGTCCACTTCGGTCACCAGGCCGGAGAGCTTCGCCGTCGTGTTGGGCTCGGCGGCGAGCGCACGCAGGTCACGGGGCCAGTCGCCGAGGCCGTCGTGCCCGAGCGACGGCTTGCCGAGGTGGTCCAGGACGAACCGCATCTGGGGCAGATCGCGGACGAGTCGGGTGGCCGCCGGCAGTTGGTGGTCACGCACCAGCAGGTCGAAGGCGAGGCCGGCGGCGCCGACCGCGGCGATGCCCCGCCGGACGTCCGGACGGTCGAGGTACGCCGGGTCAGATTCGGATTGGACGACATGTCTGATCCCGACCAGCCAGTCTCCGCCGCGTGCGGCCCGGAGCCGGTCGAGGCGATCGCCGACGCTGTCGGCGGTGAGGTCGACCCAGCCGACGACTCCGGCGATGAGGGGATCGTCGGCCGCGATGCCCAGCAGCTCGGGCGTCTCCGTCCGGGCGGCGACGGACTGAACGACGACGGTCTGGGTGACACCGACGGCCCGGGCCACCGGGGCCAGATCGACCGGGGTGAAGTCGTCGTCGATCGCGGCCATGGTGTGCGGATCGATCCAGGGCTGCGGGTGCCGCGCCCGGACCCAGAGGTGATGGTGCGCGTCCACGATGCCCGATCCCGGTGGGGCCTCATTGGTCGTCATCGGACACGTCCCGGCGCGCTCACGTACACCCACACCCCGCCCAGTCATTGGTCAGATGTCCGGGTCGGCCCGGCACTTCGGCCCAATCCGGCAGTTCGACCAGGTTAGCGGTAACAGAACGCCCGTGGGTCCCAGGAAATGCGACTCGGCGTGGTCAAGCATCATATCTTTGGCATCCAGAGATGTCGATTATTGTTTCCTCACCCGTCCGGCTGGTGGGGCCGGGTTGACCGCCTGCGGCGGCACCGATACCGTCGACCCACTATCTGCGGCGACGCGAGGGAAGCCGGTGTGAATCCGGCGCGGTCGCGCCACTGTAAGCGGTTCCTCAGCCTCACGGGGATCCGCGAGCCAGGACGCTCGGTCGTCCGCAGCCTTGCGATGGGGACGCGTCATCCCCGGGGAGGTTCGTGCTCGTATGTCTACTTCCACGTCCAGCCAGCCGTTGGTGCACTCCGCTGGCAGCACGCGTCTCCTGTGGACGGTCCTGGCGACCGTTGCTGTGCTCAGCCTGTTGACCTACCTCGTCGCCTTCGATCAGGGGGCAGTCTCGCGCAGCGGCATGTACCTGCACGAGCTGATGCACGACGGTCGGCACCTGCTGGGTGTCCCGTGCCACTGAAAGCCACCACCGCTCCCCCGTTTCTCACCGTCCTCGTCCGTGGGCTGCTCGCCGGCCTGATCGCCGGCCTGCTCGCCGGGGCGTTCGCCTACGTCGCCGGTGAGCCGCACGTCGAGGCGGCCATCGCCATCGAGGAGGCGGCGGCGACGCACGTCGAGCCCGCTGCCGGTGGGCACAATCACGAGGATGCCCTGGTCAGCCGGACTGGTCAGCGCGGCGGCCTGTTCCTGGCCACCGGCCTGTTCGGCGCCGCGATGGGTGGCCTGCTGGCCACGGCGTACGTGCTGCTGTCCCGTCGGCGGCGGACCCACGACGACGGCCGGGTGGGCCTGCTGCTGGCCGGCGCGGCCCTGCTCGGCGCGGTGATCGTGCCGTTCCTGAAGTATCCGGCGAACCCGCCGGCCGTCGGCGACCCGGCCACCATCAACCAACGCACCGTCACCTACCTGCTGATGGTGGTGCTCGGCCTGGTGGCGGTGTGGGCGGGCTCGCTGGGCTACCGGGCGGTCGGCAGCGAGGCGCCCACGTGGCAACGTGCTGCTGCGGCCGCCGGCGGATTCCTGCTGGTCACCGTGGTGTCCTACGTGGTGATGCCCTCCTTCCAGGAGGTCCCGGACGACTTCCCGGCGACTCTGCTGTGGGACTTCCGGCTGGCCTCGCTCGGCACCCAGGTGGTGCTCTGGACCGGGATCGGCCTGCTGTTCGCGGCGCTGATGCACCACGACCGGCGTCGCCGGGCCGCCGCCGCGCTTCCGAGCACGTGACCCCCACCAGCCTCCGGCTGGTCGCCCACGGTCACACCACCGCGCTGCGCCGGGTCCGGTTCGGCGGCACCAACGACGGCTTGGACGAGGGCGGCCTGCGTGCCGCCCTCGCCCAGGCCCGCACCGAATCGGGCCGGCGAGGGCACCTGCGCGTCGACGATGCCTGCCTGTCCAGTCCGGCGGCAGCCGCCCGACAGACCGCCGAGGCCTTCGGTCTGCGGCCCACCATCGAAGCCGCGTTGGCCGACTGTGACTACGGCGACTGGACCGGACGGTCGTTCGAGGAGATCGCCGCCGAGCAACCGCAGGCGTTGCACGAGTGGTTGTCCGCACCGGACTCCGCCCCCCACGGCGGCGAATCCGTGGCGACGTTACGAGACCGGGTCGGTCGCTGGCTGGACGGGCAACGCGCACCTGGCCGGCGGATCATCGCCGTCGCCCACCCGCTGGTGATCCGGGTCGCGGTGGTCCACGCCCTCGACCTGCCGATCGCGACGTACCGGCAGTTGGACGTGGAGCCGCTGGCGATCATCCGGCTCACCAGCCAGGGTGGGCGATGGCAGTTACGGCTGACCCCACCGCGAGCAGGGTGAGGACACGGCCACTCAGTGGTGCCGGTGCGGCAGGTGCAGCTCGACGGGCTCGGGCGGGAGGTCGTCGACACCGGCGGCGACGGCCTGCTGGTGGCGGCGGCGTGCCGAGGGCAGGGCCAGCGAGGCGAAGACAGCCAGGACGGCGACGCCGGCGCAGACCCAGAAGCCGGCGGTGAAGGCCTCGTCGGTGGGCAGGCCCTGCGGCGTGCTGTGCGAGGTGATGACGGCCGCGACGACCGCCGCGCCGATGCTGCTGCCGATGGTCCGCGCGATGGTGTTGACACCGCTCGCCTCACCGGTCTGCCCGGCCGGCACGCTCTCGATGATGGCGTTGGACATCGCCGCGAACGCCAGTCCGATTCCGGCGCCGGTGAGCACTCCGGAGAGCAGAACCTGCCAGGCCGCGCCGTGGGCGAGGGCGGGCAGCACGAACGCGACGACGACGGCGACCGCGCCGAGGAACATCGGAACCTTGGGGCCGAAGCGACGGTCCAGCAGACCCGCGAGGGGTCCGAAGACCACCATCATCAGGACGGTGGGCAGCAGGAACAGGCCCGCCTGGGACACCGTCTTGCCGAACCCGTAGCCGGTGGCCGCCGGAAGTTGGAGCAGGGTCGGCACGAGCACGAACGTCCCGAACATCGCGAAGCCGAGGATCAGGGCGACGAGGTCCGTGGCCCAGACACCGCGAATGCGCATCAGACGCATGTCGATGAGCGGCTCGCGTACCCGCAGTTCGACCAGGACGAACACGATCAGCGCGACCACACCGAGCACGAACAGGCCGATGGTCTTCGTCTCACCCCAACCCCAGGCTTGTCCCTTGCTCACCGCCAGCAGCAGTGCGACCAGCGCCACCGACAGGATGCCGGCGCCGAGCATGTCGAGCCGTCCGGGCGTGCGGACCCGTGACTCGGGCATCCCGAAGATGGCCCCGAGCAACGCGACGACGACGAGGACCAGCGGCAGCCAGAACAGCCAGTGCCACGACAGGTTCTCCACGATCGGGCCCGCGGCCACGATTCCGACGCCGGCGCCGACACCGAAGATCGCCGACAGCAGGCCGACGGTGACGCCGACCTTTTCCCGGGGAAGTTCGTCGCGGACGATGCCGATCGACAGGGGCAGGATCGCTCCGGCGGCTCCCTGCAGCGCCCGCGCGACGATCAGCACGGTCAGGTTGGGAGCCAGGGCGGCGAGCAGGGTGCCGGCGGCGAGCGCGGCGAGGACGCCGATGAGGACCCTGCGCTTGCCGACCATGTCACCGAGACGGCCGAGAATGGGAGTCAGGACCGAGGCTGCCAACAGGTAGGCGGTGAGCACCCAGCTGATGTCCCCGGTCGAGACTCTCAGGTCCCCTCCGATGGTCGACAGGGCGGGCGCCACCAGCGACTGCAGCACCGCGAACGCCAGGCCGCCCAGCGACAGGTACAGCACCAGGAGGGTGCTGTTGGCCCGCGGGACGGTGCCGGCCGTGGAGTCGACGTGGGTCGGCTCCTGGATGGTGTGGGTCATGAGATCCCCGAAACTAGATGTAAACGTTTGCTGACTTACCAGTATCCGCAGCACCGGGGTCATGTCAACAGTCGTTTACGTCACGTCGGGGCGCAGCGGCTTGCACTTCAGCCACAAGTCAACATATGTTTACTTTAGGAGGGGCGGCCGAACGCCACGGGAGAATCACCCGCCGCCCGAGCCAGAGAGGACGCGTCGTGACAGCAGAACCGCCCGTCCCCGCGAGCAGTGACACTGCCCCACCATCGGGCGAACCGGCCCGCCGTCGGCGCCGCGACGCGAGCGAAACCCGGCAGCTCCTGCTCGACGCCGCCCGCCGGCGCTTCGCCCAGGATGGCTATGCGGCCACCACGGTCCGGGACATCGCCGACGACGCGGGCGTCAACGTCGCGCTCATCAGCCGCTACTTCGCCTCCAAGGAGGGCCTGTTCGAGGAGTGCCTGCGGGCCGCAGGCGACGAGCTGCGCCGAACGACCGGCCAGACGCCCGCCGACCGCGTCCCCGAGGCCATCGCCCGGCACATCGCCGACCTCGGCGCGGCGGGATTGTCCAGCCAGCTCGCGCTGCTGTTGCGGTCGTCCGGGGACGCGCGGGCCGACGAGATCCGGCGCGCCGTCCTGGCCCGTTCCAGCGAACAGTTGGCGGCGGCCCGCGGGTGGCGCCGCGAGGAGCCGGGCAGTGACCAGATCCTGCTCCGCGCCCAGATGGCGCTCGCCGCCGGCATCGGAGTCGCGGTGCTGCGCTCGTCGATCCGGCTGGAGCCGCTGAGCTCCGCCACCGAACAGGACCTGGTCGGCCCCCTGCGGGACCTGGTGGACGCACTGCTGCCACCGCGCTGACCGGGCCCCGGAAGCCCGGGCCAACCAAGCCAGCACGATCGGGTACGGCTGCCACCGACGGCAACAGCCGATCTCGCCCGTGTTGGGCGGGCCGTGAACACGGCCCGCCCAACACTGCTGCACCAGCGCCGGCTCAGTGCTAGCCGGTGACGGTGAACGGTCGGGCCACCGTCGTCGCGGAGGTGGCACCGGTCAGCGTGACGCTGGTCGCGCCCGCCTTCGCCGCACCCGGGACGCTGATCGTCGCGCCCGAGACGACGCCGTCACCATTCGCGCGCACGGTGCTGACCGCGAGGCCGTTGCCGAAGGTGATCGTGACCGCCTCGTTCGGTGCGAACCCGGAACCGTCGATCGTGATCGACGTGGCGCGCGGCCCGGAGAGGGTCGTCAACGCCACCCGCGGCTGGTACGTCCGCGCGACCTGCTGCTCGGTCACCTGGACGGTTGCCGTGGCCGGCGTACGGGAGGACGTTCCCGTCGCGGTGACCGCGTACCGGCCGGGCTGCGCGTCACCCGACGTCGCGACCGAGGCGCGAACCGTTCCCGCCTTGGACGCCGTGACCTTCGTGGTCCGTGCCGGGTTGGTGCCGACGGTGACGGTCACCTGCTCGCCGGCCGCGAACCCGCTGCCGTCGACGGTGATCGCCGCACCGGTGGTGACGGTGCTGGCGGCCGACAGCGCGATCGCCGGCTGGGACCTGCCACCCGCCACGGTCACGGTGAAGGACCCGGTGCTGCTCGACAGCGTGTCCCACGCGGTGACGCGCACCGTGTAGGTGCCCTCCCGCGCGTAGGTGTGCTGCCCGCTCATCGCACCGGACGCACCGATCGTCACGTCGTCCGGTGCCGTGCCGTCACCCCACTGGACGCGGGCGTGGTAGCCCGTCGAACCGGGAACGCCGCCAGTCACCGAGCCGAGGTTCGCCGCGAGATCCTGACCGGCGCTCGCCGTCTGGTCCTTCGGGGCGACGGTGGTGAGTGCCGGGGCCGGCGTGCCGTCGTTGGCGACGGCGAACACGTGGATCCGGCCCGCCGAGCGGGGGTCGCCGGTCTGCGTCGGCAGGGTCACCGACACCAGCGTCTTGCCCGCCGGGATCTGGTACGGCGCGGTGGCGAACAGGAACGGCTGGGCGCCGTCCCGGCTCGTGCCGTACAGCCGGTACGCCGTCTTCGCGACGACGATGTTGCCGTACGACGGGGTGCCGTTGGGGTTGCCGCCCAGCGTCCAGTCACTCAGCTGGATCGGGATGCTGGCCGTGGTGCCGTCGCTGAACGTCGCCGTGCCGGTGGTGCTCTGGTTGCCCTGCGTTCCGGCGCCGACGAAGGAGATGCTCCTGGCGTCGTCCGGAAGGTCGAGCACGATCGTCGCACCGTTACCGGTGGCGTTGTCCGGCTGCCCGGCCGGGATCACCGGCAGCGTGAACTGCAGCGCCGTTCCGGGGACCTGCTGCCGCTGACCCTGGGTCGCGCCGCCCGCCGCCAGGGCCGCCCGCGAGTACGCCCACGACTTGGCGTCGCAGTCCGCCGCGAGAACCCCTTCGTCACCGACGCAGACGGTGTCGAACGCGGCGGTGAGACCGGAGTTCGGGGCGTACCCCACCTCGACGCCGACCGTCGCGGAGCTCTGGCTCTCCCCGTCGGTCACCGTGACGCTCGCCTGGTGGTAGCCCGGCGTGGCGTAGGTGTGCGACCCACCGATGCTGTACACGGCCCGCGAGCTCAGCGTCACGGTGCCCTCGGTGACCGGCGTGCCGTCACCCCAGTCGATCGTGGCCTGGTAACCGCTGGCGGTGCCGCCGGTGACGGTGGCCAGCGGCCCCGAGACCGGTACGCCGGACATCGCGTGCACGCTGCCCGCGGCGGTCACCGTGATGTCGCCTCCCCCGAGGTCGAGGTCGCCCCCGGCGAGCAGCTCGATCTCGGCCACGTTGGTCTGCGCGGCGCCGACGGTCTTCGTCACCGCGAGACGGAACTGCGTGAACCGGCCCGGCTTGTCGATCGTGTAGGGCCGGGTCTGGTTACGCCACGGGAACACCTGGTCCTTGCGCGAGTCCACAGTGGTCCAGGTGATGCCGTCGTTGGAACCCTGCAGCCGCCAGTCGGCCGGATCGCCCGCACTCGCCCCGGACGTGACGGTGTAGTAGGTCGGCTTCTGCTTGCCGCCCCGGAAGGCCCAGTTGATCTGCGGCGTCGCCGAGGTGAAGGTGAGCTGCGTGGTCGACGAGTCGTCGAACAGCTTCGACGCGTCCTGACCGTCGGTCGCGGTCGCGGTGCCGAGACCGGGGCCGGTGGTGTCCTGCAACGGCTCCGGCGCCTTGTCACCCTTGGTCAGCGACGGCGGCGCGTCGTTCTTGCCGCTGCCCCACGACGACGGGTTGGGGCCCATCTGGAAGTCGATGGTGCCGCCCTTGGCGAGCGCGGCCACATCCAGGGACAGGCTGCGCTGCTTCTTGCCGTTGACCTTCACGTCCTGCACGTAGACGTTGCGGTTGCTGTTGTTCGGCGCGTTGACGACGATGTCGCCGCTGCGCCGGTGCACGGTCATCTTGGTGAACTGCGGCGAGCCGATGGCCCACTGGGACGACCCGGCCTGCAGGGGGTAGATGCCCAACGAGCTGAGGATGTACCACGACGACATCTCGCCGTTGTCCTCGTCGCCCAGGTAGCCCTGGCCGATCTCGCTGCCGACGTAGAGGCGGCGCAGGATCTCCCGTACCGCCGCCTGGGTCTTGGCCGGCGCGCCGGCGAAGTTGTACATGTACGGGATGTGGTGCGACGGCTGGTTGCTCATGCCGAGCTGGCCCATCCGCACCGCGCGCGCCTCGATCATCTCGTGGATGATGCCGCCGTACCCGCCGGGGCGGTCGGCGTTCTCCGGGGTGGAGAAGAAGGCGTCGAGCTTGTCCCGCAGCGCCTTCTGCCCGCCGTACAGGTTGGCGAGGCCCTGACCGTCCTGCTGTGCGGTGAACGCGAAGTTCCACCCGTTGGTCTCGGTGTAGACGCCACCCCAGTCCAGCGGGTCACCGGCGAGGAAGTTGCCGGCGGCGTCGCGACCCTGGAAGAGCTTCGTCTTCGGGTCGAAGAGGTGGACGTAGTTCTGGGCCCGCTCCAGGAAGTACCGCGACTCCTCCTTGAGCCGGGCACGCTCCGACTTCGGCGTGGCCGGGTCCTTGGCGAGGGCCGCACCCATGTTGCCGATGCCGTAGTCGTTGATGAAGCCCTCCAGCGCCCACGACACCGACTCCCCGGTGGAGGTCGGTGTGTAGCCGAGGAACAGTGAGGTCTCGATGCCCTTGCGTCCGACCGCACCGCGCCCGGACGCGACGGTCGCGTCCTTGACGGCCGCGTTGTACGCCGCGAGCGGGTCGGGCAGTTTGACCCCGGTGAGGTACGCCTGGGCCAGGGCCACGTTGGCGCTGGTGCCGGTCATCAGGTCGGCGTAGCCGGGGGAAGACCAACGGGCGATCCAGCCGCCGTCGCGGTAGTGCTGGACGAACCCGTCGGAGATCTTGGCGGCGATGTCCGGGTACAGCAGGGCGTAGGCGGGCCACACGGTGCGGTAGGTGTCCCAGAAACCGTTGTTGACGTAGATCTGCCCGTCGACGATCTTCGCGCCGGTCTGCGTGGGGGTCGATGCGCCGGTCGGCGCCGAGACCGGGCTGGCGTACTGCCAGCGGGGTGCGGCGGCGGTGCCGGTGTTCTCCGACTGCGAGTTCGGGTAGAGGTTCAGCCGGTACAGGTTCGAGTACATCGTGACCAGCTGCGCCTCGGTGGCGCCCCGCACCTCGACCCGGCCGAGCCGGTCCTTCCACGCGGCCGTAGCGGCGGCGTGGATCTGGTCGAAGCTCCTACCGGTGACCTCCAGGTCCAGGTTCCGGCGCGCCTGCTCGACGGAGAGGAACGACGTCGCCAGGCGCATCGTCACCTCCCGGCTCGCGGAGACGTCGAAGGTGGCCGACGTCGCGGCGGATGCCGTCGGGGCACGGTCGAAGGCACCGGACACGAACATCCGGCTCCGACCGGCCGACAGGCCGCTGCCGTTGTCGACCCAGCCGGTGAAGGTGCCGTCCGCGCCGATGGTGAACGTGCCGTTGTGGAAGACGAGGCTTCCGGTCGCCTGCCCGGACGGGAAGGTGAATCGCATGATCCCGGCGTGATCGGTGGGCGACATCTCCGCGATCAGGCCGTTCTGCAGCGCGACCCGGTAGAGGTCCGGCTGTGCCGTCTCGTCGTCGTGGCTGAAGGCGAGCGCACGGCTGGCGGGCTCGCCGGTGAAGGATCCGCCGCCGACGACCGGCATGACCGACATCTGGTTGCGGTCACCCATCCACGGGCTGGGCTCGTGGGAGATCGCGAGGCCCTGCAGCATGGGCAGGTTCGCCTCGTTGTTGATCCGGTGGTACTCGTACTCCCACGAGTCGGAGGTCGCGTCGGTCACCGGCGTGAAGAAGTTGAAGCCGTTCGGCACCGAGGTGATCGGCAGGTTGTTGCCGCGCGAGAATCCGGACGTCGAGTTGGTGCCGCGCCGGGTGTCGACGTAGTTGGTCAGCTTCGAGCCGTCGATCGGCACCGGTGCGGCGGTCAGCTCGATGTCGTCGAGCCAGCCCTGGAACCGGGTCTCCCCGGTGGCCTGCGGGTTGTCGTACGCGAGCAGGATGCGGTCGATCGTCTTGCCGCGTGCGACGGTGCCGAGGTCGGCCTGCACCAGGTTCCACTGGTCGGCGTAGAGCACCTTCGAGGCGCCCTGGCCGGGGCCCGTCAGCGGGTAGCCGTGCTGGTCGACGGGCGAGCGCCCACTCAGGTAGCTGCCGTCGGTGAAGTGCAGGTCGACGGCGGCGTAGGTGGACGGGTACCGGGCGTCCCCACTGGTGAACTCGGGGAAGAGCTTGTACGACAGCCGGGTCTTCGGGCCGACCGGGACGTTGACGTCGAACAGCTTGTTGGTCGCGTACGAGCGGCCGTTGCCCTCGGCACCGCCTGCGTAGCGCAGCGCCGACAGTCCGGTGAATCCGACGTCCGGCTTCGTGGTGTAGCCGCCGTTCGGGCCGGCGGTGGCTTCGCTGACCATCGGCGTGGCCGGCGGGCGGACGTTCGAGCCGTCGCTGATGTTCCAGTCGGCGAGCTGCACGATCGAGTCACCGGAGTTCGCCGTGACGTTCAGCCGGTAGTAGCCGTAGGCGTTCGTGTTGGTGAAGCTGTAGGTCTTGGTGGCGAAGCGGCCGCTGAACTTCTCGCCGGCTCGCTTGTCCAGGTCGGTCCACGTGCTGCCGTCGTTGGACCCCTGCACGACGAAGTCCTTGGGGTCCCGGGTCGGTGCGTCGTTGGCCGCCGTCAGCGAGTAGCGCACCACCTTCGCGGGCGTGGCGAGCTGGTAGGTCACCCACCCGCTCGACTCGAACATGAGCCACTTGGTCGACGGGTCGTCGTCCTTGAGGTTCGCGGCGATCTCGTTCGGCGGGTACTCGGCGCTCGCGGTCACGGTGCTGACCTGGCCGAGCAGACTGCCGGGCAGCGTGGTGACCTTACCGCTGAGGTTCGCCTGGACCGGCTTTCCGTTCGCGCCAAGCTCCACAGTGCTGGTGGCGGGTTGCGGGTCGGCCGACTCGAACGAGGAGCTGAAGTTGCCGGGCGTTGCCGAATTGGGAGCGGCCTGGGCCAGGGGCGCGGCGACGAGCAGTCCCAGCGGTAGCAGGGCGGCTGTTGTCGCGGCGATCAGTCGGGGTGACAGGGAACGCGCATGGGGGGAATGCGACATGAAAGACGGAGCCTTTCGACTCGAACCGGTCGAGTACGTCGAAGGTCTGGGTAGGGAAGACCGTGACTGTGGTGGTGATGCTGTCGAACGGGTTGGGGTTCGGGCCCTGACATCGTTGTCATGAGGTTCGTGAACAACGCGAGTCGGGGCAGTGGACTGTCGCTGATAGTTCCGGGCGGACGGCGGCCGTGTCAACGGGTTGATCGCAGCGAAACACGCCCGCCTCCGCCAGCACGGGCTACCGCCTACCGGGCCTCGGCATACGCCGATCAGCGACGTATGCCGAGGCCAGGCCGGGTATCAACAGGAGAGATTGCCTCCGGCGGGCACGCCGAGGATGCCGACGAACTGCTGGTACCTGGCGATGCGGCTCTGCACCTGGGCGGGGTTTCCGCCGTTGCACTCGATCGAGCCGTTGATGCTGCGGATCGTCTGGCCGAACCCGGCACCGTTGACCATCGCATTGTGGGCGGTCATGGTGCCCGGCCCGTTCTGGGTCATCCAGTACCAGATGCCGGTCTTCCAGGCCACCGCGGCGTCGTTCTGCACCAGCCACGGGTTGGTCAGCAGTGGCAGGTTGAGGGCGATACCGGCGGCGTTGTAGTTGAAGTTCCAACTGAGCTGGATCGGCCCCCGCCCGTAGTAGGCGGCCTGCCCCGCGGGGCAGCCGTAGGGCTGACCGGGATCGCAGTAGTGCGGGTAGTTCGCGGTGTTCTGCTCGACGACGTGCACGAGACCACCGGTCTCGTGGTGCACGTTCGCCAGGAAGGCCGCGGCCTCCTGGCGCTGGACGGTGGCGCTGCCGGTCCTCGCGAACGCCGAGTAGGCGCTGAGGGCGGCGACGAGCCCGGAGTAGGTGTAGAAGGAGTTGCGGCCCGGGAACATCTGGTTGAACTGGGCTTCGGTGACCACGAAACCGCCCGGATTGGTGGGCGGCGTGGTGGTGGGCGGCTGGCCGCCACAGGTGTAGGGCTCCCAGTACCAGGTGCTGACGACGGGGTCATAGCCCGGATTGTCATGCTCAGCGATGTAATACAGACCGTTGGTGTATCGCACGATCGCCCCGGTGGCGTACCAGGTCCCGGCGGCCCAGTTCGGGTAGCTGCAGGTTCCCCCGGTGGGCGGCGTGGTCCCTCCCCCGCATGCGCCCAGATCCTCCCAGACACCTGTCGTACCCGGCGGCGCCTCGTTCTGGGTCCACCACTTCGCCCGGTAGTTGCGGCCGTTGTGCGACACCTGGGCGTCTCCCCAGTAGACGGCCGAGGCCTGCCAAGCCGCCGAGCAGGCCGCCGCCGACGCGGCGGTCGACGGGATGACCGCGACCAGTCCGCCGGCGACGATCAGTGCCGCCAGCGCGACCAGCGCGCGCAGTCTCACCATGTGATCACTCCCCTTCTGGGACATCTCTGGCCAACAGGCTGGCCAGCCATAGATGGGAATGACTGTAACATCTTCTGTTCACAATCCTTACTATTGCGGCGCGCAGCGGGCAGGCCAACGTCATCAGCTTCCGTTAGTTTTTCGGATCAGGCGACCATGACCCTCCCCGCTCAAGATGATCGATTGGACACCCGGCGGCCGGTCACCCGCAGCCGGCCATGGCAGACGGCCTCGGCCACCTTCCGGGTTCTTCCGAAGGATTCCGGAAGTTGTTGACGTGCTCGAATTCTCGCTGTAATACTTCGATCCATTACGATCGATGCGTTGGTTTCGTGACGGTTTCGGTCTGACCTCCCCACTCACCCACACCTGTCCGGACTGTGCTGCCCCATGCCGGGGCGCGTCCGGGCCCGCGAGAAGGGGCACCAGATGAGCAGGTTCTCTCCCAGCACGGCTCGGTGGTTGGGGCGGTGGCGCGCGGTACTGGCCATCCTCGCCACCACCGTCGCGACCGGCGGCGTCGTACTCGCCGCCACCTCGACCCCATCGAGCGCCGCCGCCTGCAACGGCTACGTCGGCCTCACCTTCGACGACGGCCCGACCGGCAGCACCAGCGCGCTACTCAACGTCCTGCGCTCCAACGGTGTACGGGCCACGATGTTCAACGTCGGGCAGAACGTCCAGAACAACCGGTCGGCGGCACAGGCGCAGGTGTCCGCCGGCATGTGGGTCGCCAACCACAGCTGGAACCACGCCCACATGACCTCGATGAGCCAGGCGCAGATGCAGTCCGACCTGTCCCAGACCAGCTCGGCGATCCAGTCGGCCACCGGCAGCCGGCCGCAGTTGTTCCGACCGCCGTACGGGGAGACCAACTCCACCCTTCAGTCCGTCGCGTCCTCGCTCGGGATGCGCCAGGTGATCTGGGACGTGGACTCACAGGACTGGAACGGCGCGAGCGTCAGCCAGATCGTGTCCAACGCGAGCCGCCTCCAGGCGGGTCAGGTCATCCTCATGCACGACGGGATCCAGAACACCCGCGACGCCATCGGGCAGATCATGGCCAACCTCACGAGTCGCAACCTCTGCCCCGGCATGATCTCGCCGTCCACCGGCCGCGCGGTCGCGCCCGACGGTTCGACCCCGCCGCCCAGCACCGGCACCCCGCCGCCCGCCACCGGCACCCCGCCGCCCGGCGGAGGCAACTGCACCGCGACGGCGACGACCCCGAACGTCTGGGGCGACCGGTACAACACGTCGGTGACGGTCAGCGGCGCCAGCACGTGGACCGTGGTGGTGGCCATCACCGCACCGCAGCGCGTCACCACCATCTGGAACGGCACCGCCACCTGGGACAGCAGCGGCACCGTCATGACGATGAGGTCCAACGGCAGCGGCAACACCTTCGGCTTCACCACGATGACCAACGGCAACAGCAGCGCTCGTCCGCAGATCCGCTCCTGCACCGCAGGCTGACCCACTCGGACCGACTCGGTGTGCGGCGGGTGCCCGGCTTCCCGGGCGCCCGCCGCGCCTGCCGTGCGGATCAGGTGGCACTAGCCTGCGTTGATGCGACACACCCTCACACCGGGCGACGGCACCCTGCACGGCCACTTCTCCCCCGATTTCGCGCCCGTGCTCACCGTCGAACCCGGCGACACCGTCACCTACCGCACCCTGGACTGCTGGTGGTCGGCCGGCCCGTATCCCGGCGGAACGCACCGGGACCGGCCCCGGGTCCCGCAGCACCAACCCGACCACGGGCACGCCCTGATCGGTCCGGTCGCGGTCCGCGGTGCTCGCGCTGGCCAGACCCTCGCGGTACGCATCGACGCGGTCATCCCCGCCACCTGGGGCACCACCGTGGCCGGCGGCTGGCCCAGCAGCTTCAACCAGCGGTACGGCGTCGAGCAGGACGGCGTGGTGCATTCCTGGGAGTTGGACCCGGTCACGATGACCGGCCGCAACCAGCACGGCCACACGGTCGCGCTGCGGCCCTTCATGGGTGTGCTCGGCATGCCGCCCGCCGAGCCGGGGCGTCACTCGACGATCCCGCCGCGCGCCTGCGGTGGCAACCTGGACTGCAAGGACCTCACCGCCGGCAGCACCCTGCTGCTGCCGATCACGGTCGACGGCGCGCTGTTCTCGGTCGGGGACGGGCATGCCGCACAGGGCGACGGCGAGGTGGGCGGCACCGCCATCGAATGTCCGATGGACGAGGTGACGTTGACCTTCGACGTCCGCGACGACTTCCCGGTCACCGGGCCGGTGGCGCGCATCGCGGACGCCTGGCTGACCCAGGGTGTCGGCGCGTCCCTCGACGACGCCACCTTCATGGCCCTGGACTCGATGCTGACCCTGATGCAGCGGTTGCACGGCCTCAGCCGCCCGGACGCCGTGGCACTGGCCAGCGTCACGGTCGACGTACGGGTGACGCAGATCGTCAACCAGACCGTCGGCGCGCACGCGGTGCTCCGTGACGACGCGCTGCGCTGGCCGGGCCACTGACCTGCCCAGGTTTCGAGGAGCCGATTGTGTCGGGGGTCGCCGTTAGCGTGTGGTCACTGTCGCCGCGCCGGCCACCTCGGGCCGGTTGCTGACCCCTCGGAGGCCCCCCATGTCCCAGGAGACGACCTACCTCGAACTGTCCGAAGTGGACGGTGCGCACAAGTTCTACGAGGTCATCGTCGACAACGCCACACTGACCGTGCGCTTCGGTCGGATCGGCGACCAGGGGCAGGTCAAGGCGAGCGCCTACCCGGACAACGCACGGGCCCGGGCCGCCGCGGCGAAGAAGATCGGGGAGAAGGTCCGCAAGGGCTACTCTCCGGCGGTTCCCGGCGTCCGACAGAAGCGCACCGTCTCCCGGCGGCAGATCGTCAGCACCCGCTCCACCGCCCACACCGCACCGGTGCTCTGGCGCTACGACTCCGGCGCCCCCGCCTTCGGCATCTTCGTCGACGGGCGGCACTGCATGGTCGGCAACGAACACGGTGTGATCACCACCCTCGACCACGACGCCCAGGTGCGCAGCCAGGTCCGTCTGCCCGACGGCGTGAAGTGCATCGTCGCCGACGACGCCTGGATCTACGCCGGCTGCGACGACGGCAACGTCTACGACCTCTCCGGGAAGGTCCCCCGAGTGGCGTACGCGATCGCCCCGGAGATCGACATCTACTGGCTGGACATCCACGACGGCGTCCTGGGTGTGTCGGACGCCGACGGCGGGATCACCGCGGTCGACCATGAGGACGAGTTCCTGTGGCGCAGGCCCGGGCGGGGGCGCTCGGCCTGGATGGTGCGGTGCGACACCGACGCGATCTACCACGGCCACTCGCAGGGGGTGACCGGCTACGAGTGGCGTACCGGCCGCGAACTGTGGCACACCAGGACCGGTTCGGTGCTCTTCGGCTGGCAGGAGCACGGCAGCGTGTTCGCCGGAACTGGCACCCGCGAGGTGGTGCGGCTGTCCAAGGCCGGTCGGCTCGAACGCAGCTACCTGTGCGACGCCCCGGTGTTCTCCTGCGCCACGGCGGAGGGCGGCCGATACGTCTTCGCCGGTGACAGCCAGTCCTCGATCTACTGCTTCGACGCGGCGGGCACCCGGCTGTGGAAACTCGGCACCGGCTGCGGGTCGGCGTACTCCATGCAGTATCACGACGACCGGCTCTACGTCGTCACCACCGGCGGCCATCTCGCCTGCATCGACGCGAGCGAGCCGGCCATCCGTGCGGCCCAGGCCGGGGACGTGCCCGAGGTGCGTGACATCAAGGCCCCTCGTCAGGCACCACGGCCCGTCGAGCCGACGATCGTCGAGGTGACCAGCGACGCGGGCGCAGGCGTGGTCGTGCAGTGCCTCGACGATCGGGGTCGGTTGCGGGTTCAGGTGCTGTCCGACGGCTACCGGCGCGACTGGTCGGTGCAGTTCCCCAAGGGGATCCGCGAGCCGGGCGCCCGCTATCTGGTGACCGAGGTCCGCGAGTCCAGCCGTGGCGGGTTCTACCGGGCGTTCGGCGACATCCGCCGCCTGCGCTGAGCTGCCGCTCGCCGACAAGGCGTACACCACACGCCCGTGCCGTGGTGGGCCGATCCGCCGACGCGGCGGGTCGGCCTGGTTGACATCCTCGCCGCCGTCAGGACGTAGCCTGGGCCCATGATCTTCATTACCGCCAAGTTCCGGATCCTGCCCGAGCACGCCGACCGCTGGCCGCAGATCGCCGACGAGTTCACCCGGGCGACCCGGGCCGAGCCGGGCTGTCTGTGGTTCGACTGGTCCCGCAGCCTGGACGACCCGACCGAGTACGTGCTCGTCGAGGCCTTCCGGGACGACCAGGCTGGTGCGGCTCACGTGCAGTCCGCCCACTTCCGCGCGGCGCAGGAGACCCTGCCTCCGCACCTGGCCGAGACGCCGCGCATCGTAAATGCCACCGTGCCGCAGGAGGACTGGTCGCTGCTGGGCGAGATGGCCGTTCCCGAGAGCCGCTGACCGTTGCCGCGTGGCGCCGCCCCCGCTGGCGGGCGTTGCCGACCCGCCAGCGCGTGGCTTCGACCCGCGGTCAGCGAAGCCGGCGGGCGGTGAACCGGGCCGGCGGGTCGGCGATCACGTCCTGTGCCGCGATCAGCTGGATCTCCCGGGTGCCGGCCGCGAGGGTCGCCTCGAGGACGGCGAAGACCGAGGCGATGGTGCGTTCCAGCGCCGTCGCGGGTGAGCCGGTCGTCCACAGGTGCGCGAGGTACAACGCAGCGGTGACGTCGCCCCCGCCGTTCGGGTTGATCGGCAGCAGCGGGGTGGTCACCGCCCACGCGCCCTCGTCCGAGACGGCCACCACCTCCAGCGACTCCGGCGGCAGGTCGCCGTGCAGCACGCTGGTCACCAGGACGTGCCGCGGCCCGGTCGCGCGCACGACGTCGACCGCGTCGAGCACCTCGGCCAGCGAGTTCGTCGTACGGCCGGCGAGGAAGTCGAGCTCGAAGTGGTTCGGCGTGATGATGTCCGCGCGCGGCACGACGGTGTCCCGCAGGTACTCCGGGATGCCCGGCCGGACGAACATTCCGCGACCGGTGTCGCCCATCACGGGGTCGCAGCAGTACACCGCGGCCGGGTTGGTCGCCTTGACCTTCTCCACCGCGTCGAGGATCACCGCACCCATGGCCGGGTCGCCCTGGTAGCCGGAGAGCACCGCGTCGGCGCTGCCGAGGACCCCACGGTCGGCGATGCCTTCGATCACCTCGGCCACGTCGGTCGCCGCCAGCATCGGCCCACGCCACGCGCCGTACCCGGTGTGGTTGGAGAAGTGCACCGTGAGCACCGGCCAGACCTCGTGGCCGAGCCGCTGCAGGGGGAAGGCTGCCGCCGAGTTGCCAACGTGACCGTAGGCGACCGACGACTGGATGGACAGGATCTTCACCGGCTCATCATGGCCGTTGCGGCAGACGCGGCACACACGGCCCGCCGAATCTGTCGGGTGGCCCACTCGACGCTCACCCGTCGGTGGCGGCACGAGCGGGCGGCCCGGACATCGTCGTCCGGGCCGCCCGAGTGGTCGTACGGTCAGCCGCCGAGGCTCGCCGCTGCCGAGGCGATCGACGAGGCGAAGTAGCTCACCTGGGTGTAGACGCCCGGGTAGTTGGGCCGGGCGCAGCCGTTGCCCCAGCTGACGATGCCGACCTGGATCCAGGCGTTGGCGGCGTCGCGGCGGAACATCGGGCCACCTGAGTCGCCCTGGCAGGTGTCCGTGCCGCCGCTGGCGTAACCGGCGCAGATCTCCTGGGCGGGGATGATGTCGCCGCCGTAGTTGGAGTTGCAGGTGGAGTCGCTGACGAACGGGACGGTCGCCTTGAGCAGGTACCGCTGCTGGCCTCCGCCCTCCCGCGCCGCGCCCCAGCCGGCGATGGTGAAGGTGCCGCTGTCGTACGCGGTGGTGGTGGCGATCTTCAGTGTGCTCAGCCCGGTGACGGGGGTGGCCAGCCGGATCAGCGCCCAGTCGCGGCCGTTTCCGTTGTAGCCGGGTGCCCGGTAGACGTAGTTCGACCGGACGGTGATCCGGCTGGACGACTGGAGGTCGACGGTTCCGAGCGTCGCGGTGATGCTGGTGTTGGTGCCGGTGGCGCCCACGCAGTGCGCGGCGGTGAGCACCAGCCGAGCGCTGTACAGGGCGCCGCCGCAGCCCATCGAGAGCCGCACCATGAACGGGAACTCGCCCTGGGCGGCGCGGGTGCCGCCGACGACGTTCGGCGTCACGGGGTTGTCGGCCGCAGCGGCCGGCGGGGCGAGAGTGAGGCTGGCTGCGGTCACCGCGGCCAACGCGGTGGCCAGGAGGCCAGTGAGGGTACGCCAGCGAACCATGCATTCCTCCGCATCAGGATGGCACGCCTCGTGAGCGCACCTCATTCGAGATAGCGGTCATCATATTGAGAGCCGTGGATGTTGCGGGTCATCCTCTCTGGGTCGTACCACCGGCGCTATGGATCTCGAACGGTTGACAGGATGTCCGGCGCGGCTCTATAACGTTGTACATCTGGTGATGGGTGTCTATACGTCCGCCACTGTTGGCGCGCGAGATCCCACCGACATCCGCCGATGACGCCCACCCCTCGTCACCTGACCACCCGATGCCCACCGCCAACGCGCTTCGGGCCCGGCTGCACCGCCCGCGGCGACTCGTCCCCCGGAGACGGCATGACACGACAGGTCCGCATCCGCCCCGCCCTGCCCCTGCTGCTCATCCTCACCCTGGTCGCCAGCCTGTTCGCCGCACCCAGCGCACCGGCACAGGCGGCCCCGCCCAAGACGCCGCCACTGACCACCCCGTGGACCAGTCAGGCGCTGCTCGGCACACCACTGCCGGAGTATCCGAGGCCGCAGATGACCCGGCCGGACTGGCTCAATCTCAACGGCGAGTGGCAGCTCCGCCAGTCGGTCAGCGACGACGCACCGCAGTTCGGCACCGACCTGCCCGAGCGGGTCAACGTGCCGTTCCCGGTGGAGAGCGCACTGTCCGGCATCCAACGGGCCGCCAACGACAACCGCAACTACCTGTTCTACCGGCGTACCGTCACCGTCCCGCCGAACTGGGCGGGTCGGCGGACCCTGCTGCACTTCGGCGCCGTCGACTGGCAGAGCACCGTCTGGGTCAACGGCGTCCGGGTCGGCGCGCACACCGGTGGCTACGACGCCTTCACCTTCGACGTGACCCCGCAACTCACCGCCGGCGTCAACGAGATCGTGGTGAAGGTCTGGGACCCCACCGACAGCCGGCAGAACGGCAGCCTGCCTGCCATCGGCAAGCAGACCAAGCAACCCGGCGGAATCTTCTACACCCCCAGCTCGGGCATCTGGCAGACGGTGTGGATGGAGCCGGTTCCCACGGCCTCCATCAGCAGCGTCGACGTCTACCCGAACCTGAGCAACAACACCCTGCGGGTGCGGGTCTTCACCCGCGGGGACGTGAGCGGCCACAGCGTGCTCGCCGAGGCGCTGAACGGAGCAACCATCGTCAGCTCGGCCACCGGCGGTTTCACCGACTTCAGCCTGCCCGTCCCCAACGCCCGCCGCTGGTCACCCGACGATCCGTTCCTGTACAACCTGCGGGTGACCCTCCGCAACGCCGGGGGTGCCACCGTCGACCGGACCACGCACTACTTCGGAATGCGTGAGATCACCACCGGCCTGGTGAACGGGGTGCTGCGCCCCAAGCTCAACGGGCAGTTCGTGTTCCAGGTCGGCACCCTCGACCAGGGCTACTGGCCGGACGGGCTGTACACCGCGCCGACCGACGCCGCCCTCGCCTACGACCTGCAGAAGCACAAGGACCTGGGCTTCAACATGGTGCGCAAGCACATCAAGGTCGAACCGCAGCGCTGGTTCTACCACGCGGATCGACTCGGCCTACTTGTCTGGCAGGACATCCCGTCGCTGACCGCGCAGGACATCAACCCGACGGACGCCCAGCAGGCGCAGTTCGAGACCGAGGCACGCGAGATCGTCGACGAGCACCGCAGTTCCCCCGCGGTCGTCGCGTACACCCCCTACAACGAGGGTTGGGGTGAGCGCGCCCTGGCCGACACCCGCAGGGTCGCGCAGAACATCAAGAACCAGGACCCGACCCGTCTGGTCAACCCACACAGCGGCCACAACTGTTGCCAGTCCCTCGGCAATCCCGGCAACGGTGACATCGACGACTGGCACGTCTACCTCGGGCCGGACTCCCCCGTACCGTCGAGCAGCCGGATCGCGGTGCTCGGCGAGTTCGGCGGCCTGGGCCTGCACACCCCGGGTCATGAGCACAGCCCGAACGGCCAGTTCTTCGCCTACGAATGGCAGGCCAGCGCGACGGCGCTCACGGACCGCTACGTGGGGCTGGTGCAGGGCAGCCAGAACCTGATGCTCGGCAAGGGACTCAGCGCCTCGGTCTACACCGAGATCACCGACCTGGAGGGTGAGCTGAACGGCTTTCTCACCTACGACCGGCAGGTGGTCAAGATGGATCAGGCGCGGGTACGCGCCGCCAACACCGCCCTCATCAACGCCTCGAAGAGCATCGGCAGCGCGGCGCCCGTCGCCCTGCCGGTCAACACCCGACGATCCCTGCAGGTGACCACGCCCGGCTACACGAACCGGTACCTGCGCCATCAGGACAGCCTGGCCTTCACGGAGGTGGTCGACGCCGCCAGTTCCAGCCTGCTCAAAGCCGACGCCACGTACACCATCCGGGCCGGCCTGGCCGCCTCCGGCTGCTACTCGTTCGAGTCGGTCAACTTTCCCGGGCAGTACCTACGCCACCAGAACTCCCGGGTCCGCAACTCGCCGGACGACGGCTCGGCGCTCATGCGTGCCGACGCCACCTGGTGCGCACGTGTCGGGCTGACCGGCGCGGGCGTGTCGCTGGAGTCGTACAACTTCCGGGGTAAGTACCTGAGGCACTACAACTCGGAGGTCTGGCTCAGCAACGGCACCGGCGGCGACGGGTACAACACGCCGACGTTGTGGGCCGCCGACAGCACCTGGAACGTCGCCGCACCGTGGGCGCCCTGACCCCTCGGGTGGCAGGGTCGTCCCGGTAGGACGACGCGGGGGTTCCGGCCTGGACCGGAACCCCCGCGCGGCGCCTGGGGGTTGTCGCGCGGGCGGCTCCTGCCCTCAGCGGCAGCCGGCGTTACCCGCCGTCCCGGAGATCGTTTCTCCGGTCATGAGGAAAAGTGGTGAGTTGTTGCGACCGTCCGTGATGGTCGGTTGTTCGGCCCAGCCGCCCCTGATCGTCGGGTTATCGCTGACATCGGGGCACCTCCGTCACCGCGACACCGTGAACTCGGTGAAACGGAGTCGATCAGGTGACGCGCACCGGATGTGGCGCTTGGATGGCCTTCCCGGCTGGGCCGGCTGACGGCAAGGACCGGGCGGCAACTTGCATCTGGCCAGGTTCACCCGTCCACTGCATTCCGCAAAAATGTAGGACAGCAAATAGACACCAACCTATCTTGACTTGTGCAGCCAGTCGGCGCACCGTAAAGCCCAAGTGGCAGATGAGCGCCATTATCGGCCCGACTGACGTGGATCGTTTAATGGGGGCGCTGCCGGTTTCGCGCCGCGTGCATCAGGAGGCGTTCCATGCGGTTGAATCCGTTCACCGGGGCCTATCTCACCGATCCGGCGAGCATGTGGCGGCATATTCTCGACAACCCCGAAGGGGTGCACTACGCCGAGGATCTGGACCTGTGGTTGATCAGCAGACACGCACACGTCCGGCGCGCCCTCGCCGACGCCTCGACGTTCGCCAACGCCCTCACCCTCGTTCCGGTCTACGAGGTGTGCCCCGAGGCGATGAGCGTCATCATGCAGATCGACGCGCCACCCACGACAGCCGCCGCGGATCCACCGGTGCACCCGCGCACCCGCCGAGCCCTCCGGGCGACCTTCGCGAACACCGCCGACCGGGTCGAGGCCGAGTACGGCGCGATCGTCCGGCGCCGGGTCGACCAGTTGGTGTCCCGACTCGTCGCACGGCAGGGCGACCAGGTCGACCTGATCCCGGAGTTCGCCACCGAGCTGCCCCTGCTGGTGGTCCTCGACATCCTCGGGGTGCCCGACACCGACATCGGACGGATCCGGAGCTGGGCGGACGGTCAGATCGCGCTCATCTGGGGGCAGCCGGACCCGGCCGAGCAGGTGCGTCTGGCGCAGGGTCTGCTGGAGTTCTGGCACTACTGCGAGGAGCTTGTCCGGCAGCGGGTGGAGAGTGGTCCGCGCGGCGACGACTTCATCAGTCGCGCTCTGGCCTACCGCGACGACGATGACGCGGTGCTGACGGTGCCCGAGGTGGCGAGCCTGGCCTTCAATCTCCTGGTCGCCGGCCACGAGACCACCGCCGGGCTGCTCGCTCACGCCCTCGACCAGGCGCTTTCCAGCCCTCAGCGATGGTCGGCGATCGCCGCGGACCCGGGGAGCGTTTCCGCGTTCGTTGCCGAGACGCTCCGCTTCGCGCCCGCCATCGACGGCTGGCTCCGGGTGACCCTCCGAGACGTCACCCTGGGCGGGACCACCATTCCGGCAGGGGCGCGCTGCCTGCTGTTGATTGGAGCGGCCAACCGGGACCCCGCGGTCTTCGCCCACCCGGACCGGTTCGACCCGCACCGGTCCGACGCGGCGGATCACCTGTCGTTCGGCCACGGCCCACATTTCTGCATTGGGGCGGGATTGGCGCGGCTTGAGGCCGGGGTTGCCCTCACCCGACTGGCCGCGGCCATTCCCGGCCTACGGCTGACGCCCGAGCAACATCGTTTCTTCAAACCCAATGTTGCGTTCCGCGCGCACCACACGCTGAAGGCGATAATCGATATCACGGCGCCCGTCGTGGTCCCGCCGGCACGAGAGGTGGCGACTGCCGAGGCGCACGTCGCCCGCCAGTGAGCGCCCATCACGCGGGGCCGGCCTGCACGCGATCCTCGGGTGGGCGGGGCAACGCGGCCTGCCCCGAACGCGCCGCGACGCGGTGCCCGCACCACGCCCGGCACGCGCCTTCCACGCTTTGCCGGGCAATCCATGTCGATGAACGTCTTCACACCCAACGCATCCTGGGTTAAGAATTGCCCTCTACGAATGTCACGCGCATCGGCCGCTTTCGATCTGCGGTCCGCTGCTGACTTCCGTTGCCACGAAGGTGAGCGCATGGAGCACACGTCCCCGTCGAGCTCTGCTCACTCTGCGGCCAGTCAGCGCTTCCGTTGGGAACTACGCAATTGCCGCGTCCGCCGGGGTCTGACCCAGCGGGCCCTGGCGGATCTGGTGCGGTTCAGCCGGGAGACGGTCGCGGCGGTCGAGTCGGGCCGCCGATTCGGCAGTCACGAGTTCGCGTTGCGGTGCGACGACGCGCTTCGCACCGGCGGCCGGCTGGCGGCGCTGTGGCCGCAGGTCGCGGCCGAGCAGTTGGCCGCCGACGGTCGCCGAGGCCCCCGCGCGCCGGACCCGGCTCGGATTGCGCCACCGCATCAGCGGGGTCGGCGCGACGCGCGTGACCCGGCCGCCGTCGTGGACGCGATCGATGAGCTGCGCGAGCTGATCGGCCAGGTGCTCAACGGCCAATCCGATCCGGAGGACCCGGAGCGGCCGGCCAGACCCCTCGACGACCAGCGCTAACCTCGCCGACTCGGGCCGCCCCTGCGGCGTCACCGGCTGCTGACTCTGGGTACAGATGCTGGTACGGGCAGTTTGTACCACGGTCAGGTCTGGCCTATGAGCGCGGCTTCCGGCCGAATGGGACTTGCATTTGGCAATGTGCGAATAGACCGTCATCGACGAGTCGCGGGAGTCAATCTTGGCGTCGAGCACGAGGTCCCACGCGGCCCGACCCTACCCGACCCGACGACGCGGTTGGAAGATTGCCGGTCGGATGCGCCTCATCGTCGCGGCGCCGCTCGTCGCCGTGATCGGCTTCGCCGGCCTCGCGCTGACTGAGAGCGCGCGCCAGACAGCCCGCGCCAGCGACCTGGAAGTCCTGGCACGCGTCGGCGCCGAGGCGGGTCACCTGGCCTACCGCCTGCAGCGCGAGCGCATCGCGGCAGCCGACCTGCTCACCTATCCCGCAGCGCAGCAGCAGGACGCCTTCGGCACGGAAATGGCCGCCACCGACGAGGCTGCGGCCCGCTACCGCCAGCAGCGGGATCTGCTGCCCGCCGACACCGACGCCAACCAGGCCCTGCTGCGCCGCATCGACGAGGCGCTGGGCGGCCTGGCCCCGCTGCGCACCCAGGTACGCACGGCAGCGCACGCCTCGGTGTCGGCGATGACCTTCAGTTACCGCATCGCGATCGCCGACCTGATCAACTTCCGGGAGAACGTCTCCCACGGCGTGGTGGACGCCCAACTCGCCGACGGAATCCGGGCCTCGGCGGCGCTGTCGAAGACGGCGGAGGCGATCGGACAGCAGCAGGTTGCCGTGCTGCGCGCGGTCGCGGGCGGCGAGCTGACCCCGGCCATGCAGCAGGACATCACCGCCGCCCGGACCAGCTACACCGAGTCGAGCCTGTCGTTCCTGGCGCTGGCTCCACCCGACTGGAGCATCTGGTGGGAGCAGGCCGGCACCGGCAAGGAGGCGCTCACCCTGCAACGGATGCAGGACGAGGTGTCCCGGGCCCAGCCGGGGTCGACGCTGAAACTGGAGACCGCCGCCTGGGTGTCCACCACACAGACGCGCGCCACCCGCCTGGCTGAGCTGCGAGCGCGGGTCGACGTCGCGGTTCTCGACGACGTCCGGGCCGCGCACGCCGACCAGCGCCGCCGGGCCGTGGCCGAGGCGGCCGGCGTCCTGCTGGCACTGCTACTGACCGCGCTGGTGACCTGGGCCGTCGCCAGGCAGATCACCCGGCGGCTGCGTCGCCTGCGGGATGCGGCCAACGCCGTGGCGTTCGAACAGCTCCCCGCCGTGGTGGCCCAACTCCAGCAGCCGGGCAGCGCCGCGGTCGACCCGCACAAGCTGGCCCGCCAGCAGTCCACCGCCGCCCTCGAACCGTCCAGCGACGACGAGATCGGTGAGCTGGGCCAGGCGTTCAGCGCCGTGCACCAGGCCGCCGTGCGGACCGCCGCCGAGCAGGCCGTCATGCGCGCCAACACCGCCGACATCTTCATCCACCTGAGCCGCCGCGAACAGCGACTCGTCGACGCCGTCCTGGCCCAGGTCGATCTGGTCGAGCGGGACGAGACCGATCCCGACCGGCTGCACCAGCTCTACACGCTGGACAACCTGGCGACCCGAATGGGCCGCATCAACGCCAGCCTGCTGGTGCTCGGCGGCGTCGGCGTCGGTCGCGTACGCCAGCGCGACGTGCCGCTGCAACAGGTGCTCCAGGCGGCGCTGTCCCAGATCGAGCACTACGCGCGGGTCCGGCTCGGCATGATCGACGGGGATGTCGCCGTGGCGGCCAAGACCGTCGACGAGGTCGTGCACCTGCTCGCCGAACTCATGGACAACGCGACGACGTACTCGTCACCGGACAGCGAGACGTGGGTGAGCGGCCGGAGCCTCGGTGACCGCGTCATCGTGCAGATCAGCGACGAGGGCGTGGGGCTGTCCCCGCAGCGGATGCAGCAGCTCAACGAACTGCTGGCCCGCCCACCCGCCATCGACGTGGCCGCCGTGCGGGCGATGGGGCTGGTCGTCGTGGGTCAGCTCGCGGCTCGGCTGGGCGCCAGCGTCCAACTGCGACGCGGTCCCCGCCGCGGCACCCTCGCCGAGGCGACACTGCCCGCGGCGATCATCCGGTCGATGCCACCGGAGGAGTTCCTGCTCGCACCCGGCCGACTGTCGCGGCGGGCGGCGCGTACGGCCAGCCCTCCGCCGCCGTACCAGCCACGCCCCGAGCCCACCGCCGGACGCCCTCCGGCCGAGCGGCTCCTGCCTGCGGCGCCGGTGTTCCGACCCGCTCCCCCACCTCCGGACCGGGGTGACGCGCCCACTGAGGAGCTACTCATCTTCGAACAGGTCAACCACTGGTTCCAGACGGATGTCGTCGACGGCCACGACGGCGGGGAGTGGTCCAGCCCCGCGGACGACGCCTGGCGCACGGCCGCCCAGGCCACCGCCCCCGAGGTCGCCACGACCACCAGGGCCGGCCTGCCCAAACGGCAACCGCAACGGCATCTCGTGCCCGGCGGCGTGACCGTGCCCGAGCAGCAGCAACGCTCCGAGTACCGCGACCCGGCCCAGGTGGCGACGGCGATGGCCGCGTACGCGCGGGGTGTGGCGAACCGGCGGCGCACCCCGATCAACCTCGCCAACAAATGACGCGACAGGAGAGCACGTGAGCGACCAACAGGATCTCGGCTGGCTGCTGGACAGCTTCGCCGCGCGCGCGAGCGAGGTCAGCCATGCGATCGCCATCTCCAGCGACGGCCTGATGGTGGCCGCCACCCGTGACCTGCCGCCGGACCGGGCCGACCAGTTGGCCGCGACGGGCAGCGGGCTTGTCAGCCTGCTGCGCGGCGCGGCGGCCTTCTTCGACGCCGGCGCGGTGATCTCCAACGTCACGCAACTCGAGGGCGGTTTCATGTTCTCGATGGCCTTCAACGACGGCGCGTCGCTGCTGGTGCTCGCCGCACCCGAGTGCGACGTCGGCAAGGTCTCCTACGAGATGACCGAGCTGGCCAACCGCATCGGGGACGCCCTGACACCCGCGGCCCGAGCGGCACTCGCCCGCAGCCGTTGACAGCCCCGGCGCCCCCACGCCGGAGACCCATCCTTTCCCTGGAGAAGAAGACATGCCTCACACCACCCCCTGGCACAGCCGTGCCCTCGGCGCCACGCTGCTCGCGGTCGTGCTGACCGTCGGCACCGCCTGCGGCGATGACGGGCCGGGCCCGAGCGCCAGCGGCTCGATAAAGATCGGCCTGCTCGCGTCGCTGTCCGGGACGTACCAGGCCGTCGGCACGGAGATCCGCGACGGCTTCCAGCTCTACCTGGACACCCACGACGGCAAACTCGGCGGTCGACGGGTCGACCTCGTCGTCGCGGACGAGGGCAACGGCGCACAGACCGCGGTCCCGGCGGCGACCAAACTGCTCAAGCAGGACCGGGTGTCCGCGCTCACCGGCATCGTCGGTGGTGGCTCGGTCGCCGGAGTCACTCCCCTGCTCGACGAGACCAAGGTGCCACTCGTCGGTTCCAACGGCCGACCCGAGCTCAAGGACGTCTCCCGGGTCTGGCACACCTCGTACCTCTCCGACGAGCCGGGTGAGGCGATCGCCCAGCACGTCCGCGACAACGTGCAGGGCTCCGTGTACGCGATCGGCCCGGACTACCAGGGCGGCTGGGACGAGCTGCGTGGTTTCACCGACACCTTCGTGAAGATCGGCGGGAAGCTCGCGAACACCGACGGCAAGACGACCTTCACACCGTTCCCGGCCACCACCAACTTCACTCCGTACTTCGCCCGCATCAAGGCGTCCGGCGCGGCGGCCGTCTACACCTTCTACGCCGGAAGCGCCGCCGTCGACTTCGTGAAGCAGTACGCGCAGTCCGAGATCAAGGACGTCCCGCTGTACGCGGCCGGCTTCCTCACCGAGGGCGGGGTGCTCAACGCGCAGGGCGAGGCCGCCCGGGACATCTACTCGGTCCTCAACTACTCGCCCGACCTCGACAACGCGGAGAACCGGGCCTTCGTCGCGGCGTGGAAGGCCAAGCACGACGGTTCGCCGACGACGTACGCGCTCGCCTCGTACGACGCGGCCGCGGTGCTGGACCGGGCGATCGGCGCCGCCGGGAGCGACCCGACTCCGGAGGCCATCAACACGGCCATCGGCCAGCTCGGCCAGATCGCCAGCCCGCGCGGCACCTGGCAGTTCTCCACCACCACGCACTCCCCCGTGCAGAAGTGGTACCTGCGGCAGGTCCGCCAGGACGGCCGGGCGCTGTCCAACACCGTCGTGGGTGACCTCGCGACCGTCGGCCGATGATGGTGGTGGCGGCCGGCACGAGCCGGATCGACCCGTACGTGATCCCGGCTCTGGACGGAGTCGCCTACGGGCTGCTCGTCTTCGTCGCCGCGTCGGGCCTGGTCTTCTGTTTCGGCGTCGCCAACATCCTCAACCTGGCGCACGGCACGCTCTACGCGATCGGCGGGTACACCGCCGCGGCGCTGTTCGACGGCGGCTGGGCGAGCCTGGCGTTGGCGCTGGCGGTCGGTGTGCTGGCGGCCGCCGCGGCGGGTGCGCTGCTGGCCGGACTGCTCACCCCGGTCGCCACCGGTAACCACCTGACCCAGGCGCTGCTGACGTTCGGAGTGGCACTGGCCGGCGGGAGCCTGCTCGTCGCCGGCTTCGGGCCCGACGATCCGCAGGTGCGGGTGCCCGCTGCCCTGGAGGGGTCGGTGGTGGTCGCCGGCCACCGCTACGCCGCGTACCGGTTGGTCTTCATCGTCGTCGCGGCGGTGATCGCCGCGGCGCTCTACCTGGTGGTGCGGCGGACCAGGGCCGGGATGCTGGTGCGGGCGGCCGTCGACGACGCGGAGATGGTCGCCTGTCTGGGCGTGAGTCCCGCGCGGATCCGCGCCGGCGTGCTCGCCGCCGCCGGCGCGCTGGCCGGCGCGGCCGGGGTGCTGGGCGCGCCCATCATCGGTCCCGGCACGGACACCGCCGACACCGTGCTGCTGTTGTCCCTGGTGGTCGTGGTCCTCGGTGGTCTCGGGTCGATGGCGGGCACTCTGCTGGCCGCGCTCGCGATCGGCGAGATCCAGACGCTGGGAGTGGCGCTGCTGCCGTCCGCCGCGCCATTCCTGCTGTTCGCCGCCATGGCGGCTGTGCTGGCCGTGCGGGCGCGGGGCCTGGCCAGCAGATGGAGGGCGACATGAGGAACGAGGTGATCCGCCGGGCACGAGGCGCTGTCGCGGCGCTCGTCCTGGCCGGTCTGGTCATGGCGCCGTGGGTGGTCGACGACTACACGACGGCGATCCTCGCCCGGACGCTGGCACTGGCGCTGGTCGGGGTGAGCGTGGCCCTGCTCACCGGCGTCGCCGGCATGCCCACCCTCGGCCAGACCGCACCGTACGCGGCGGGCGCCTACGCCTGTGTCGTGATCGGCAGCCGGATCTCCGACGTCGGCGTCGTGCAGCTCGCCGTCGCGGCGGGCGCCGGGGCGGTGCTGGCCGCGCTGACCGTGCCGCTCGTCGTCCATGCCCGGGGAGTGATCGTCCTGATGATCACACTGGCCATCGGTGAACTCGTCGTGACCGTTCTCGGTCGTTGGCGGTCGGTGACCGGTGGCACGGACGGGTTGGCCGGCATGCCCGCGGTCCGCCCGTTCTGGGGGCTCCCGGCCCTGGCCAGCGATCAGGCTCGTTACATGTACACCCTGGTCGTCGTGGCCACGCTCGTCGGCGCGGTGCTGTTACTGCTGCGTACCCGGGCCGGGCTGCTGCTGCGTGCCGGTCGGGACGACGAGACGCGGCTGCGGGCCAGCGGGCACCGCGTGCCGCTGCACGTGTCCGGGGCGCACATCGCCGCCGGGGCGATAGCCGGCGGCGCCGGCTCGCTGCTGGTCGTCGCCCAGCAGTACATCTCCCCCGCCGACTTCGGCTTCGACACGTCCGCGCTGCTGTTGCTCGGTGTCGTCATCGGTGGCACCGCCTCGGTCGGCGGCGCCCTGGTGGGCGCGGCGCTCGTCATCGCCGTTCGGGACTGGCTGTTCGGGGTGCTGCCCGGCCACGCGCCACTGGTGCTGGGAGCGCTGTTCGTGGCGACGGTCTACCTGCTGCCCACCGGCGTGAACAGGGCGCGGGTCCGGCTACGTCCGTCAAGCGCCGCGCCGAGCCACCCGCAGGAGCCACCCGCACGTGACCACGCAGCGGTACCGGAACTACGCGCATGAACCCCCTGCTCAGCGCCGAGGATGTCAGCGTGCGCTACGGCTCGCTCACCGCACTCGCCGGCGTCGACCTGTCCATCCACGACGGCCAGCGGCACGCCCTGATCGGCCCCAACGGAGCCGGCAAGACGACCCTTCTCAACGTGATCGGCGGTGCCACGAAGCCGCAGCGCGGCGCGGTGCGCTTCGCTGGACGGGACATCAGTCGGCTCGGCCCGGCGGCACGGGCCCGCCGAGGCATCAACCGGATACACCAACGACCAGCGGTCTTTCCAACACTCACCGCGACGGAGAACGTCGTGGTGGCCGCGCTGCCACGGGTCATCCCGCGCCGCAGGTGGTGGCCGGGCGGACGCCGGCGCACCGCGCAACACCGGGCAGGCCCGCTGCTGGAGCGGATGGGCCTCGCCGACGTCGCGGCGGTGCCCGCCGGGTACCTCGCACATGGGCAACAACGCCAGTTGGAGATCGCGATGGCCCTTGCCGGTAGCCCCCGCCTGCTGCTGCTCGACGAACCCGCGGCGGGACTGTCCGCCGCCGAGGTTGGCCGGCTGCTCGACCTGCTCCGGGCGCTGCCCAGGGCGATCGCCGTGCTGCTGGTCGAACATCGACTGGACCTGGTGTACGCGCTCTGCGACACGGTCACCGTGCTCCGCGACGGCCAGACGTTGGCCGCCGGTACGCCAGACGAGATCCGCACCTCGCCGCTGGTGCGGCAGGCCTACGCCGACGGGGTGGCCTGATGCTGTGCGTGGAGCGCCTGTGCGCCGGCTACGCCGGGGGGATCGTGCTGCACGAGGTCAGCTTCCAGGTGCAGCCCGGCTGCATCCAGGCCGTGGTGGGCCGCAACGGGGCTGGCAAGAGCACTCTCGTGCACACCATCGCCGGGCTGGTGCGAGCCAGCAGTGGTCGTATCGAGATCGGCGGCGTGCACGTGGCCGGCCGGCAACCGCACCGGATCGCCCAGTCCGGGGTCGGTCTCGTTCCGCAGGGCCGGCGGGTCTTCTCCCGCCTGACCGTGGCCGAGCACCTGGTCCTGGCGGCCGCACCCTGGCGGGCCGCGACCGCCGGTGGCGAGGGCTGGACGGTGGCCCGGATCCTGGAGCTGCTGCCGAGGCTGGCGGAGCGGCTGCGCCACCGTGGCTGCGAGCTCTCCGGCGGCGAGCAGCAAATGCTGGCGATAGCCCGTGCGCTTCTCGGCCAGCCACGGGTGCTGCTGCTCGACGAGCCGTGTGAGGGCCTCTCTCCCGACCTGGCGGCGCGGGTCCGGGGGCTCATCAGCGCCCTCGCGGCCGACGGCCTGACCGTGCTGCTCGTGGAGCAGCAACTCCAGCATGCGATCGAGATCGCGGACCGGGTGGCGGTGCTGGAGTACGGCCGGGTCGTCTACGACCGACCGACCGGAGAGGCCCGCGTCGATCCGGCCCCACTGGCAGCGATGTTGAGCGTCGCCGCCGTCCCGCCGCCCCCGGCGAACCGACCGACCCCTCGGCTCTGGGCCGACACCCCGTAGTCACCCGAACCCTCTCGGAGAGGTGGACACCGATGGCAACCGCTACGAGCGACGGCACGTACACGTTCGACAACGGCGCACCCGACGCCGTTCCCCAGATGCACGCGCTGGAGTCCTTCCTGGATCCGATCACGACGCGCCGCCTGGCCCACCCGGTCCTGCGACCGGGGGCCACCTGCTGGGAGGTCGGGGCGGGTGGCGGCTCGATCGCCCGGCGGATCGCCCGCGCGATCGGCGACGGTGGTCACGTGCTGGCCACGGACATCGACCCCGCGCACCTGGTGGCGAAGGGCAACCTGCACGTACGCCGGCACGACGTCCGCACCGAGCCGCCACCCGGGGACGCGTTCGACCTGATCCACGCTCGGCTGGTGCTGCTGCATCTTCCCGAACGACGGCGGGTCCTCCGCACGCTCACCGGCGCGCTGGCTCCCGGCGGGTGGCTGGTGGTCGAGGAGTTCGACTGCACCACGCCACAGCGGGTGCTGACCGCACCGAACGACGACGCCGCGAAGCTCTTCGCGCAGGTGATGGACGCCATGATGGGTGTCCTGCAGGAGCACGGAGCCGGCCTGGGGTGGGCACAGGACGTGCACACCGAGATGACCCTCGCTGGTCTGACCGATGTGGACACCATCACGCATTCGCAGAGTTGGGCCGGTGGTTCGACCGGGGCGTCGCTCTACGAGACGAACTCCCGCCAGTTGGAGCCGGATCTGCTCGCCGCGGGGCTGTCACCCGACCAACTGCACGCCTTCCGGCGGCTGGTCCGTGACCCCGGCTTCGCCGTCATGTCGTACCACTTCGTCTCCACGCGGGGCCGTCTACCGGGCTGAGAGCAGGTGGATTGACCGCGTGGAGAGCGGTCGCGCCGCCCGTACCTCCTCCGACGCAGCACGCCCCCCGCTGAGCCGGACAGCTCTACGACGGCCTCGACCGCACCGGCCGGGCTCCCCGCCAGGGAGCCCGGCCGGTCCGTGTTCGTGGATCAGTGGTGCCGGCCCTCGGCGACTCGGTAGGTGCGCAGATTCGGGTCGGCCTTGATCTGGGCCTCGGTGTACTTGATCGTGTCCCAGCCCTTGCCCGAGTAGAGCGCGGTCTGGTCGCCGTACCAGGGTGAGTTCGGGTTGGTCGACTGGGAGTAGGTGAGGATCTGGCGTCCTGAGGGCCCGTGCGGGCCCAACTCGACGGCCATCACGAACGACGAGCCGTGGACCACCTTCGGATAGCCGACGCCGGGCACCCGGTTGTTGATGATCATGTTGAAAATGCCGGCCTCGGCGCGTCCGCCGTGGATCGGGATGCGCCGGTCGCCGCGCGGCTCGGTCTGGACGTCGCCGAGACGTGCGTCCAGCGGGATGCCGGCGAGGCGCTGCACGGCGTCGGCGAGCGCGGTACGCACGCCAGGGTTGGCGGTGTCGAGTCGGCGCGGCGTGTGCACCGGGTTGTTGACGGCGAAGGGTTCCGCGAAGCGCAGCCCGTTGGCCAGGACGAACTCGGTGAACAGGTGTGCGCCGCGACTGTTCAGGTCGGCGTGCAGGTCCCAGCGGGCCAGTGTCGTGCAGGCGGCACGCAGGTCGACCGTGGCGCCGTTCGAGGCGGTGCCGGTCGGCTGGGCGGTGCAGAGCGCCACCAGGTCGTCGCGGACCAGTTCACCGCCGTACACCCGGTTGCCGAAGACGGTCCGCCACAGCCGGTCGGCGGTGAACCCGCGGCCGGGCAACCCGTCGGTGCCGGCGAGACGCTGCTGCACCTGGTCGAGGCCGAGACGGGTACGCAGGCTGCGAGGGGTGCGTTCGTCGCCGATGATCCGCGCGTAGCCCTCCAGCGGGGCCTGGGGGTTGGCCAGCCAGTAGCTGTCGTTGGAGTTGGTGACGTAGTCGGCGCGGAAGCGCACCGGCAGGTTCGCCGGGCCGAGGATGCCGGGCACGGCGGCATCCGGGTCGGCGCCGAGCGCGCAGGCCGAGCGGGAGCCGTCCAGGACGGCCTGGCCGCTGCTGGCGTAGAGCGGCTGGAACGGCGCCGGGATGCAGGCGGCGGCGAGGGCGTCGGTCACCCGGGGCACCACGGAGTGGTCGGCATAGAGCGCCTCGCCGCGGGCGTCGGCGGCGATCACGTTGACCCAGGGCAGGAACTGGTATCGGTCGAGCACCCGCTTCAGGTCGCGGACCGTCTCGGCGCGGCCCATCTGCAGCCAGCCGTCGAACGCCCGGTTGTTGGTGGCGTTGACGTCGGTGATCGCGTAAGCCGTGTCGGCGCTCCAGTCGAACGTGCCGGGCACCACCACGACCGGCCCGAAGTGGGTGTCGTGGAAGGTCCGGCTGACCGGCACCATGCCACCGTTCGGGTTGGGCACCTGGACGGTGACCGTGCGGGTGGTCATCTTCCGTGGTCGACCGTCCACGTAGTAGGAGGTGGGGTCGCCGGCGACCAGCGCGAGGCGGTGCCAGACGAACCGGCGAGCGGTGGAGACGGTGTGGCTCCAGGCGAGGGTGCGGTTGTGCCCGATTTCGATGATCGGGTCGCCGATCAGGGCAGCGCCCTCGACGTCGTAGCGACCGGGCACCTTGAGGTGCATCCGGTAGAAGCGTTCCGCGCCGTCCCACGGGAAGTGCGGATTGGCCAACACCATGCCGCCCCGGTTGGCGGTCGCCGCCTCGCCGAGCCCGTACGCGTTGCTGCCCACTCCGGCCGGGGCGCCGTCGCTGGCCGCGAGCACGGCGGCCGCGCCCGGCGCGTCCTGCACGGCGGCCGGGCCGGTAGCGGTGGGCGGGGCGGCGGCGACGATCCCGTCGAGTACGGCGCGCGAGCTGGCCCGGACCATGCTGGCCCAGGTGGTGCGCCAGACGTCCATCTCGGTCAGCGGGCGTACCCATGGCTTGGCCCGGCACGCCGGGTCGGTGAGCCGCGCCGCGCCGGTGCGGCGGAGGTAGGAGTTGTAGCCGGCGACGAAGCCGCGAATCTGGTCACGGACGTCGTTGGACGGGGAGTGCACGCCGTCGCGGCGGCCGTCGAGCAGCCGCTCGACCGTCCGATCCTCGATGATCTTTCTGAAGAACAGGTCGCTGCGGACGTTCGCGTCGGTCGGGCCGGTCGCACCGAAGTAGCGGGAGCGCTCGCCGTTGACCGTGACCACCTTCTCGGCGATGACGCACAGGTTGTCCTCCGCCTGCACGTGTCCGACTCCGAAGCCGAGGTTGGCGTAGCTCGTGGCCGTGATGTGCGGGACGCCGTACGACGCGCGGCGGATCTCGGCCGCGTAGCCCCGGTCACGCTGGTGCGCGCCGGCTGGCGGGCCGCTCAGGCCCGCCAGGATCAAACCCAGGACCACCGCCGCCCCGCCGAGGCGTGTTGATGCTGTCACCGCGTCCTCCCCCCGTCGTCCCCGGGCGCCGCTGCCCGAGGGACATTCACGTTGATCGGCATTCTCGTCGCTGCCGTGCCATCTCGTACACCCCTGCTGTCGACCGCGTGTCGGTGTCGGTGTCGGCGGCGTGTCAGGGCGGTGTCAGGCGACCCGGGCACGCTGTGGGACATGACAGCTGACCTGGTGATCGAGGCCGAGGGCCTCGTCAAGACCTTCGGAAAGACGAGGGCGTTGCAGGGCGTGGACCTCGCCGTGCCCCGGGGGACGGTGCTCGGGGTGCTCGGCCCCAACGGCGCCGGCAAGACCACCGCCGTCCGCATCCTTTCCACCCTGCTGACCCCGGACGGCGGCAGCGCCCGAATCGGCGGTTTCGACGTGGTCCGGGACGCCGAGCGCGTTCGGCAGAGCATCGGCCTCACCGGCCAGTACGCCTCGGTCGACGAGGACCTGACCGGACGGCAGAACCTGGAGCTGTTCGGCACCCTGCTGGAACTGGGGCGGACCGGCGCCCGGCGGCGGGCCGCCGAACTGCTCGACTGGTTCGACCTGACCGACGCCGCGAACCGGCCGGCCAAGACCTACTCCGGCGGCATGCGGCGACGGCTGGACCTGGCCGCCAGCCTCGTCGGCTCCCCCGACGTGATCTTCCTGGACGAGCCGACGACCGGGCTCGACCCGGCCAAGCGCGAGGACATGTGGGACGTGGTCCGCTCGCTTGTCAACAACGGCTCGACGGTGCTGCTCACCACGCAGTACCTGGAGGAGGCCGACGCGCTCGCCGACGCCATCACGGTGATCGACCACGGCCGGGTCATCGCGCACGACACCCCCGAGGGGCTCAAGCGGGTGGTCGGCGGGCAGACCCTGGAGGTCCGGCCGTCCGACCCGGCGCAACTGCCCCGCACCGCGGAGATCCTGACCCAGGTCGGCTCCGGCGGGCAGGCCGACGAGATCCGCAAGGGCGTGCTCGCGGTGCCGGTCACCGACGACGCGGCCCTGACCGAGAGCGTCGCGCGGTTCGCCGCGGCCGGCATCTCGGTCACCGAACTCTCCCTGCATCTGCCGAGCCTCGACGAGGTGTTCTTCACCCTCACCGGGCGTACGGCATCCGAAGACGACACCACCCGCCCCACGGAGGTCGCGGCATGAGCACTCTGATCGACGCCCCACCCACGAGAAGCCGCGAGCTCTCGAACTCCGTGCCGAACCCACGGCCGTTCCGGCTGATCCGGCACTCGTTGGCGCTCGCCAAGCGCAGCCTCATCAAGACCTGGCGTACGCCCGAGGCGCTCATCGACGTCACGCTGCAGCCGGTGCTGTTCCTCATCATCTTCGTGTACGTCTTCGGCGGTGCCGTCGCCGGATCGACCCACGACTACCTGCAGTTCCTGCTGCCCGGCATCCTGGCGCAGACCATCGCCACCGGTGCCATCGCGATCGGCGTCAACCTCAACACCGACATCGCCAAGGGCATCTTCGACCGGTTCCGGTCGTTGCCGATCCCGCGCTCCGCGCCACTGGTCGGCGCGGTCCTCGGCGACGTCGTGCGGTACGTCATCGTCACGGTGTCGACCCTCGCGATCGGCTACGTGATGGGCTTCCGGATCGAAACCGACCCGTTCCGGGCGATCGCCGGGTGTCTGCTCGCGGTGCTGTTCGCGCTCTGCCTGAGCTGGCTGCCGGTGCTCGTGTCGATGAAGGTGCGTACCGCGGGTGCTGTGCAGGGCGTGATGTTCGCGTTGATCATGCCGCTGAGCTTCGCGTCCAACGTGTTCGTCGGCGCCGACACCCTGCCAGGCTGGATGCAGGCCTTCGTGGACGTCAATCCGATGACCCACCTGGTGGCGTCGGTACGCGGGCTGTTCCTCGGCACCCCACTCGGCAACCACGTGTGGTGGACGCTCGCCTGGTGCGCCGGCTTCGTGGCGCTGTTCATGCCGCTGGCGCTGCGCGCGTACCGCAAGAAGATCTGACCTAGGCGAGGAGGTCGTCCATCAGCTCGCGGATCCGGGTGACGGCCGCGGCGACCGACCGCTCACGCCACGCGGCCAGCAACGGCTCACGCTGCTCCTCGTCCCCGAGGGCGGCGTTGAGCCGTTCGCCTTTCCCGGCGGGGAAGAACATCTCGATGTGGGTGCCGATGCGCGTCGCGAGTGCGGACAGCTCGCGGGCGGTGCCGACGTCCTCCCGGCACGCCGCGAGTTCCGCGCCGCCCGAAGCCCACGCCCCGATCACCGGAAGGTCCTTCGAGGCCAGCGCCTCGTCGCGAGCCAGCGACAGCAACGCGGCGGCCTGGACGGCGGCCTCGGTCCCCGGAACCCGCCGCGCCTCGGCCACTCGTAGAAAAAGGACCGCCACCGCGACCCGGAGGATGACGCGCGGCTGCACCGGCGACCCGGTCCACCCGGCGAGGGCGCGGGTCACCTCGTCGGCGTGGGCGAGCGCGTCCTCGTACCGTTCACGCTGCCAGGCCAGTTGGGCCAGGCCGAGACGCGCCTGCGCGACGTCCGTCAGCTCGGCGTGGCCTGGTGTGGCGGTTTCGCCCAGGCGCCGCTCTGCCTCCGAGTCGCCGGCGAGGGCGAGCTGCACGTCCAGCATCACCCGGATCGACCGGGCGTCCTGCGTCGCGCCGAGGAGATCCATGTGGCGGACGCTGCGCGCCAACCAGTCGGTCGAGCGGGCGTCACCGCGCGGGGCGAAGAAGTGCCCGGCGGCCTGCGCCGCCACCGCCATGCCCCAGTGGTCACCGACAACCTCGAAGCGGTGGTACGCCTGCTCGGCGTCGTTGATCGAATCCTCCGACATGCCGCCGTTCTCCCGTACCGCTGCGCGCGCGAACAGGCCGAGTCCCTGCACGTACGGATCCGGATGCGCGATCATCTCGTTCGCGCTCTTCAGGCTCCGCTCCAGATCGGACGTGTCGAAGCCGGGCAACGCCGACGCGAGCGCGGTCAGCCGGCGCGACACCTCGGCGGGCCGCTCGGCCAGGAGCGCCCGCAGTGCCCGCCGGGCGAGCGCGGCGAGCCGCAGCTCGCCACTGATGCCGGAGTTCACGCTGATCACCACGCACGTCCAGGCGAGTCTCTCGGCGTCGGGCAGTGGCCGGCCGCTGGCCCGGCCCCGCAGGATCGCCGACCGCTGTCGCCGCTCCGGGTGATCGACGTTCAGCAGCCCTCGCGCCCACGCGAGGACCTCGAGGTGTAGGCCACGCACGGTCCAGAGGTGGAACAACGCGGTGGTGACGTCGACGGCCGCGGGTTCGTCGTCCTGCCCCAGTGCCCACCGCAGGCCCGCGAGCAGGTTGTCCTGCTCCGCGGCGCAGCGGTCGAGCGCCTCGACCTGGCCGGGGCCGACGAAGCGGCCGGCGAGCGCGGCGGCCTCACCCCGGGCCCATTCGGTCAGGCCCGCCATCGCCGCAGCACGGTCGCCGGCGGCGTCCAGCCGAGCGTCGCCGTATTCGCGGACGGTCTCGAGCATCCGGTAGCGGGGTGGCCCGTCGCCCTCGACCAGGGTCAGCAGGGACTGTTCGACGAGCGTCGCGAGCCCCCGCCGTACGTCCGCCCTCTGCGCGACCGCGGCGGCGAGGTCCGCGGTGAACGGCGCGGGAATGACCGCGATCCGCTGCAGCAGCGCGCGGTCGTCGGGAGCGAGAAGTTCCCGACTCCAGTCGACCATCGCCCACAGGCTCGCGTGGCGGTCCGGCAGACCGCGCAGCGCGTCGTCGAGCAGCGCGAACCGGTCGGTCAGCCCGGCGAGCACATCGTCGATCGGCATGTGCCGCAGTCGTGCGGCGGCCAGTTCGAGCGCCAGCGGCAGATTGTCGAGCCGGTGACAGAGCGCAAGGGCGCGGGTGGTGTCCCAGGTCGGCACCGCTCCACCGGCCCGCGCCCGGGACTCGATCAGCCCGAGCGCGTCCGAGTCGGGCAGCACGGTCAGTCGGTGGACCTGCTCGCCGGCCAGGCCCAGCGGGGCCCGACTCGTCGCGAGCACCGCGACCTCCGGCGAGGTCGCCGCGAGCAGGTCCGCGACGACGGTGGCCACCGCGTCGAGGACGTGCTCGCAGTTGTCCAACACGACCAGTCCGTCGAGATCCGGCGCCACGGCGCGCAGCCGTTCCTCGGGGCTGAGGACCCGCCGTTCGAGGCCCAGGTTGCCCCCGGCCACCGCGGTGTCCGCGCCACCGAGGGCCGCGAGCACCGTGGGCAGCACCTCGTCGGACGAGCGCAGGCCGGCGAGCTCGACCACCCGTACCGCCCGCCCGGCCGCCGCCGTGCGTCGTGCCACCTCGGCGGCCAGGCGGGTCTTGCCGGCGCCGCCGGTCGCCACGATCGTCACCAGGGCCGCTTCGGCGAGCAACTCGCTCACGGCCTCGACGTCACGCTCCCGTCCGACGAGGGCGGTCAGCCGTCGCCGCCACGCGGGCGGCAGGGCGATCCGCGCCGGCTGCCGGGGTGGCGTCGCGACGGCCGGTGCGGTGAGTTCGCCGCGCAGCAAGGACAGATGCGCCTGTGTGATCACGGGTGACGGGTCGGTGCCGTACCGGTCGGCCAGCTCGGCGCGGAGCCGCTCCACCACCTCCAGCGCCTCCGCCTCCCGCCCCTGGGCGGCGAGCACCTGGACGAGCAGGGCGGCGGACGGCTCGTCCGGGGGCGTACGCGCGACGAGCCGGCGCAGGTCGGCCTCGTCGAACGACCCCGCACCGGCGAGTGCCGCCTGCGCGCGCAGGGCGGCGACGTCCGCGAACAGCCGTGTGTCCTCGGTGGTGTCGAGCTCCGGAACCTCGGGGAACAGGGCACGCGCCTGATCGGCCAGGCTGCGGGCGGCGCGGACGTCGCCGCTGCCCAGCACGGTCCGCGCCGCATCGACGAGCGCCCGCGCCTCGACCGCGTCGATGGTGACGTCCTCGGTGGGCAGACGGTATCCGCCCGGCACCGCGACCACCGGCAGCCCGAGACGGCGTACCCGGGACACGAGCGCCTGGACGGCGCCGGTCGCGTCGTCGGGCGGCGCGCCGTCCCAGACGGCGTCCACGAGCAGGCTCGTGGAGATCGCCCGGCCACGTGCGTCGGCGAGCGCGCGGATCACCGCCGCGAGCCGTTCACCCCGTACGGGCTGGCCGTCGACGGCGAGTGGGCCGAGGGTCGTGATCTGCACGGAACCAGCATCCCCCACGCGTGCACGGTCCCGACGACCGCCGGTCCGCCGGGCTGCCCTCGGCCCCGAGGCTGGCTTGACACGCCACTATTTCGTTAGGTTAGCCTAACCTCATGCAGAACGAGTTGGCGTTGGCCAACGGGGAGTACAGCCTGTCCGGCGTCGATCTCCGTCTTGGCTATCACGGTGTGCCGGTGGTGCACGATGCCGTGATCGGCCTTCGCGCGGGTGCCGTGACCGCGCTCGTAGGGCCCAATGGCAGCGGCAAGTCCACCCTGCTGCGGGCCCTGGCCCGGCTGCATCCGATCGAGGCCGGCCTGGTTCACCTCGCCGACGGCGTCGCAGCCGCCAGCCTCCCGTCCAGGGAGTTCGCCCGTCGGGTCACCCTGCTCGCCCAGAGCCGGCCGGTGCCGAGCGGGGTCACCGTCCGTGACGTCGTGGGTTACGGCCGCCACCCGTACCGGGGGCGCTGGCGCGCGGAGGATCCGAACGGACCCGCCGCCATCGCCCGTGCCATGGACGTCACCGGCGTCGCCACGATGGCCGAGCGTCCCGTCGACGAACTCTCCGGAGGCGAGCTGCAGCGGGTGTGGCTGGCCACCTGCCTGGCCCAGGACACCCCGGTGCTACTCCTCGACGAGCCCACCACCTTCCTCGACCTGCGCTACCAGGTGGAGATCCTCGACCTGATGCGTGACCTCGCCGACGACCACGGCGTCGCCGTCGGCGTCGTGCTGCACGACCTCAACCAGGCGGCCGCCGTGGCCGACGAAGTGGTTCTGCTGCAGCAGGGCCGCGTCCGCGCCACCGGCACCCCGACCACCGTCTTCACCGAGGACGCCCTGACCGAGACCTACGGAATTCGCATCGAGGTGACCATCGATCCGGAGAGCGGATTGGTCACCACCCGCCCCGTAGGGCGGCACTCGACCCGCATCCCGGTCTGAACGACCACCCCGATCCGCAGCCAGAGAAAGATCGTGATGACTCGTACCCGTTTCACCGCCCTCATCGCCGTGGTGGCCGCGCTGACGCTCGGCGCCTGCGGCACCACCGAGAACGCCGCGGCCCCCGCGTCCTCCGCGTCGCCGGCCGGCGGCCCGGTCACCGTCACCGACAGCCGCGGCAAGGCCGTCACCCTCAAGGCCCCGGCAACCAAGGTCGTCGGCCTGGAGTGGGGTGAGGTCGAGATGCTGGTCAGCCTGGGTGTCATGCCCGTCGGCGTCGCCGACCCCAAGGGCTACGGCACGTGGGTCACCGCCGCCAAGCTCGACCCGAGCGTCAAGGACGTCGGCACCCGCGGCGAGCCGAGCGTGGACTCGATCGTCGCTCTCCAGCCTGATCTGGTGGTGATGGAGGGCGACGGAAGCGCCAACCTGATCGGCCAGCTGGAGAAGTACGTGCCCGTCGTGGTCGCCAAGGGCAGCGACGCCACCGACAACCTCGGCCGGATGCGCTCGGACCTCAACATGATCGCGAAGGCCGTCGGCAAGACCACCGCGGCGGAGAAGCTGCTCGTGGACTTCGACGCGGCCATCGCCGACGGCAAGAAGAAGATCGCCGACGCTGGCGCCGCCGGCCGGCCGTTCGCCATCGCCGACGGCTGGAAGGAAGGCAGCACCGTCAGCATCCGGATGTTCGGCAAGGGTGCGCTCGTCTCGCAGATCGGCATCCAGCTTGGTCTCACCAACGCCTGGACGGGCAAGACCGACGAGGCGTGGGGCCTCGGCCAGACCGACGTCGAAGGTATGACCGTCCTCAAGGATCCGAACATGCACCTCTTCTACAACGCCTCCGACGGCACCGACGTGTTCGCCGACGGCCTCGCCGCCAACGCGATCTGGAAGTCGCTGCCCTTTGTCAAGCAGGGCAACCTGCACAAGATGCCCGATGGCATCTGGACCTTCGGTGGCCCCCTCTCCGGCAAGCAGTACATCGACGAGTTCCTCAAGACCTACACGGCATGACCCTGCTGACCGCACCCGCGCGCCCGGAGCCGGCCACCCAGCCGGCTCCGGGCGGGCGCCCGAACGCGCCCCGCGTCGTCGGTGTCTTCGTCGCCGCGATCCTCCTGCTGCTCGTGGTGGGCGCGGTACACCTCACCCAGGGCACCTCCACCGTCGGCCCCCTCGACCTGCTGCGGCTCGTCACCGGCACCGACGACGAGGCGGCCCGCGTCCTGATCGCCTCCCGGCTGCCCCGGCTGCTCGCCGGGCTGACCATCGGCGTCGCGCTCGGATTCGCCGGAGCCGCGTTGCAGTCGATCGCCCGCAACCCGCTCGCCTCCCCCGACACCCTCGCGGTCAACGCGGGCGCCCACCTCGCGATCGTCTCGGTCGCCGCGTTCGGCATCTCGCTGCCCGCGCTGCCGGCCGGCGGCCTCGCCTTCTGCGGAGGGCTGGCCGCCGCCGGCCTGGTGATGGCGATGTCCGCGGGCGGACAGGCCGGCACCACCCGGCTCATCCTCGCCGGCTCGGCGACCGCGCTGGCGCTCGGCTCGGTGACCACCCTGCTGCTGCTCCTGTTCGAACAGGCCACCATCGGGCTGTTCGCCTGGGGAAACGGCTCGCTGGTGCAGAGCGACCTGACCGCGCTGACCCAACTCGCGCCGGTCATCGTCGGCGCCACCATCGTCCTGGTCCTGCTCGGGCACCGCCTCGACATCCTCGCCCTCGGCGACGACACCGCCACCGTGCTCGGTCTCGACGTACGGCGTACCCGACTCATCGTCACCGTGCTGGCCGTGCTGTTGTCCGCCGCGGCGGTGACCCTCACCGGCCCGGTCGGCTTCGTCGGCCTGTGCGCCCCGGTGATCGTCCGGCTGCTCGCCCCCCTGGTGCCCGGGGTGCACCGGCACCGCATCCTGCTGCCGTTGTCCGGCATCGCCGGCGTCATCATCGTGCTCGGCTCCGACGTGCTGCTGCGCGCCGTCATGGGTGGACAGGCCGGGGTCGACATCCCCACCGGCGTGGTCACCACCCTGTTCGGCGCGGCGATCCTCATCTGGCTGGCCCGCCGGCACCGCGACGCGGGCCCCACCCGCCGCCCGCCCGGCGGGCACGCCGCCGTCCGCTCCGCCGCCTTCCACCGCACCGTCGTCGCCGTCACCGCCGCGCTGACCGTCTGCGCCGTGGCGGTCGGCATGCTCGCCGGTGACACCTGGGTGCTGCTCGGTGACCTGGTCAACTGGGTCAACGGCACCACCGGACCCGCGTACACGTTCGTGCTGGACCAGCGGTGGCCACGCGTCGCCGCAGCGGTCCTGGCCGGCGCGGCGCTCGCGGTCGCCGGCACCACCGTTCAGGCGGTCTGCCGCAACCCCCTGGCCGAACCCGGCATCCTCGGCATCACCGCCGGCGCCGGGCTCGGCGCCGTCGCGCTGCTCACCTTCGTGCCGCTGGCCGGTGTGTGGGCCGTCTCCGGCGTCGCCGGGCTCGGCGCGATGCTGGCGTTCGCCCTGGTCTACGGCCTGGCCTGGCGCGGCGGTCTGAGCTCGGACCGGCTGGTGCTGATCGGCTTTGGCGCCTGGCAGGGCGGCATCGCGCTGATCACGTACCTGATCGTCGCCTTCGACCCGTGGAACACCGGAAAGGCGTTGACCTGGCTGTCCGGCTCCACCTACGGCCGCACGTCCACCCAGGTGCTGCCGGTGCTGATCGCCCTGCTGGTGCTCACCCCGGCCGTGGTCGCCGCCCGCCGCGAACTCGACCTGATGACGCTGGACGACGACACCCCCCGAGTGCTGGGCGTCCGGCTGGAACGCACCCGGCTGATCGCGCTCGGCGCGGCGGCGCTGCTCACCTCCACCGCGGTCTCGGCCGTCGGGGTCATCGGCTTCGTCGGCCTGGTCGCCCCGCACGCGGCCCGGGCACTCGTCGGCGGACGGCACTCCCGGGTGCTCCCGGTGGCCGCCCTGCTCGGCGCGGCGCTGGTCAGCATCGCCGACACCCTCGGCCGGACGGTCATCGCACCGGCCCAGATCCCCGCCGGCCTGGTCACCGCCATGATCGGCACCCCGTACTTCGTCTGGCTGCTGTGGCGGTCCCGCGCCGTGGCGAACAACCCCCGATAGATGCCGGCCCGAACCCAGAGAGGCACCATGACCGAGACCCTGCCCGTCGCACCGTGGCGCGTGTTCACCGTCACCGTCCGCGCGGTACACCGACTCAGCCCGTCCTTCACCCGGGTGACCTTCACCGGGGCAGACCTCGACCGCTTCGCCGACAACGGTTACGACCAGCGGATCAAGCTGGCGCTGCCGCTGCCCGACCAGCAAGGGGCGCGGCTGCCCGAGGGCGAGGACTGGTACACGGAGTGGCGGGCCCTGCCCGACGAGCAGCGCAACCCGATACGCACCTACACCGTGCGGGCGGTCCGACCGCACCTGGCCGAGGTCGACATCGACCTCGTGCTGCACGGCGACAGCGGCCCGGCGACACGTTGGGCTCGACGGGTGAACGCCGGCGACGGGATCGCCATGGTCGGACCGGATGCCGGCTACGACGGGGACCACGGCGGGGTCGAGTTCCGCCCGCCGACGGGGGCAACCCTGCTGCTGGCTGGGGACGAGACGGCCGTGCCGGCGATCAGCGCCATCTGTGAACGGCTTCCCCAGACGGCCCGGGGCATGGTGTTGCTGGAGGTGCCCGACGCCGACGACGTGCTGCCACTGGTGGCTCCCCCCGGCATCGACGTCCGCTGGCTGCCCCGGGGCGCCGACGGGTACGGCAGCCGGCTGGTGCCCGCCGTCGCCGCCGCTGCGGGGGAACTGCTGGCCCCAGGCACGACGCCTGCCGCCCAGCCGGTCCCGGACGTGGACGTCGACACCGACATCCTGTGGGAGGTGCCCGACGAGGTGGCCGCGGCACCGCTGTACGCGTGGCTGGCCGGGGAAGCCGGCGTCATCCGTAACCTGCGCCGACACCTGGTCGCCGAGCGGGGTCTGGACCGGCGGGCGGTGGCCTTCATGGGCTACTGGCGTCTTGGCCGCGCTGACACCGACTGAGCGCGGACCCTGCCTGCCACCAGCGCCATCGCTGAGCGTCGTCGCACAACGAACGCGGGGTGCAGCGGCGACCGCGCGGTGCGTACAGTTTCGGGTCGGACTTGGGGCGGGCCGGCTGGATCCGGCACGGGATACGGGACGAGACACAGACGCATGACGGTGGACAACATTACCGAAAACGGTCAAGACGGCATTGACCGAGACCGGCTGGAGGCCTGCCTCAGCGTCTTCGAGGCGTTGGAGGAACTGCCATCCGACCACCCCGACGTGGTGCGGGTGCAGCGGGCCACCGCACGGCTCTACAAGGTGATCAAGCAGCGGCGACGCGAGGAGCGGCGAGACGCCATCCTCGCGGCCGACCGGGCGGTGACGGAGGCCACCGCCACCGGCGCCCCGGGGCGGATCGACGACGAGACCCAGGGCATCCCGCTCGCGTCCTCCGCGGCGGGCGAGACGGCCGGGTTCCTGCACAATCCGCGCGGTTGCTACGTCTGTAAGCAGCGCTACCGCGAGGTGGACGCCTTCTACCACCAGCTCTGCCCGTCCTGCGCGGCGCTCAACCGGGAGCGCCGCGACGCCCGTACCGACCTGACCGGCCGGCGCGCGCTGCTCACCGGTGGCCGGGCGAAGATCGGCATGTACATCGCGCTGCGACTGCTGCGCGACGGCGCGCACACGACGGTGACCACGCGCTTCCCGCACGACGCGGTCCGCAGGTTCGCCGCCATGCCCGACAGCGGGGACTGGCTGCACCGCCTCCGCATCGTCGGAATCGACCTGCGCGACCCCGCCCAGGTGATCGCCCTCGCCGACTCGGTCAGCAGCCAGGGTCCCCTCGACATCCTGATCAACAACGCGGCGCAGACCGTCCGCCGCTCCCCCGGGGCGTACGCGCAGCTCATCGCCGCGGAGGCCGCGGCCCTGCCGGACGGTCCGCTGCCGGAGCTGATCACGTTCGCCAAGCCGGACAGCCAGGGCGGCCCGGTCGGCAGCCTGACCGCCGGGCCGCAGTCGACCGCGCTCACGCCGCACGCGCTCACCGCGCTGGCCCTCACCAGCGGCTCCGCCTCGCCGGAACGGATCGCCGCGTCCACGGCCATCGACGCCGGCGGTCTCGTGCCGGACCTCGACTCGGTCAACAGCTGGGTCCAGCGGGTGCAGGAGGTGGACCCGGTCGAGCTGCTCGAAGTGCAGCTCTGCAACGTCACCGCGCCGTTCGTGCTGGTCAGCCGGCTTCGCCCGGCAATGGCCGCAGCGTCGGCCCGTCGCAAGTACGTGGTGAACGTGTCGGCGATGGAGGGCCAGTTCGGCCGCGGTTACAAGGGCCCCGGGCACCCGCACACGAACATGGCCAAGGCCGCGCTGAACATGCTGACCCGCACCAGCGCGCAGGAAATGCTGACCGACGGCATCCTGATGACCAGCGTCGACACGGGCTGGATCACCGACGAACGGCCGCACCCGACGAAGATGCGGCTGGCCGACGAGGGCTTCCACGCCCCACTGGACCTGGTCGACGGTGCCGCCCGGGTGTACGACCCGATCGTCCGGGGCGAGCTGGGTGAGGACCTGTACGGCTGTTTCCTGAAGGACTACGCGCCCTGCGCCTGGTGATCGGCGCTCCTACCCGCACGACGAGTTTCGAGGAGAAGAATCATGACGTCTGACCGTGACCCGTGGCCGACGCTGGACGAGTTGCTGCGCGAGGAGGCCGAGCTGGAGCTTGCGGGCCTGTCCGAGACGGACGCGTACGAGCTGGGGATGCTCGCCGTCGCCGCCGCGAGTGAGCAGCGGCTGCCGGTCTCGATCGGTGTATGGCGGGCTGGACGCCAGCTGTTCCACTGTGGCCTCCCGGGGTCGACGGCGGACAATGACGGGTGGCTGCGCCGAAAGGGGCGCGTGGTGATGCGGTTCGAGCACTCGTCGCTGTACATGGCCCGGTTGTGCCAGGACAAGCAGGTGACGTTGGCAGAGCGGTTCGGTCTGCCAGCCTCCCGCTACGCGGCGGCCGGCGGCGCGGTCCCCCTGCGCGTTCGGGGCACCGGAGTGGTGGGCTGGGTCGGAGTCTCCGGGCTTCCGCAGCTCGATGACCACCGCTTCGTCGTCGACATCCTGCGCAAGCTGCCCCGCTAGTCTCGTCAGCTGCTCGCCGTCGGCTAGCGGCTCAGGACCAGGGCGCGTGCTGTCACGGTCACGGACGCGTCCACGGCGCTGTCGATGCTCACCGCCGCGTCCGTGGTGGCCACGAGGATCGAGGCGCTGCGGGCGGTGCCCTTCAAGGTGATCAGCGTCGGGGACGCCCCGTCGCTGGTGCCGGGCTGGCGCACGGTGACCTCCCCGGCACCCTCGCCGGTCGCGGTCACGGTCACCAGGGCCGCCGCGATCCGTTCGGCCGGCACGTCGCCCGGTCCCCCCGAGACGCCGACCGGTACGTCCACACTGGACTTCGCGGCGGCGCGTACGGGGGCGGTGGCCGGGGTTCGCGGTGGCGCCGGGACGACGAGGCCGGCCACCTCCAACGGTGCCCCCGCGCCGGTCACGTAGCCGACCAGGTCGGCACGGAGTTCGGTACCAGCCTCGTACCTGAGGAAGACCTTCCCCTCGGACACCGGAACGAACAGGAGGCCGCCCCGGGTGCGGTCCCCGCCGGCCGTCGCCGACCAGTAGACGGTCTGATTGAGCCCCGTCGCCGACGTGCCGGCGGACACGAAGCCACCGTGCACACCGACGTCCGCGGAGACCTGCAGCAGGATTGCCGAGACCGGCCCGGCGGTGGCGAGTTGCGGCACGTCGGCCAGCGCGAAGCTGGTCAGCTTCCCATCCTTCTTGGGCACGAGTCGCACCACCTGGGTCGGTACTGCCGGCACGATCCGGCCGACGTCGGACCGCTCCGCCGGCTCGAACGCGCCGACGAGCCGTACCAGCAGGTCTCCGCCGCTCGTGACGCCGGCCCGCAGGGTGCCGTCGTCCGAGAGGCGTCCCACCGCGGTCGCGGACTGCTGCGTCTTCGCCTTCGCCACGTTCAGCACGGTCACCTTCTCGTCCGCCGAGCCGAGGGTGACCTGTCCGGGCCCCGTCGCGGCCAGGATCGACACCTGGACCAGGACGTCGCGGGTGCCGGCCGGCAACGGCGGCATGGGCACGCTCACCTCGGTGCCGTTGGCGAACCCGCCCTGCCTACGGGAGTCGAGCAGCGTCGTCGGCTCCAGCGCGACGAGCCTGGTCGACCCGGCCAGACGCCGGTCAGCGCTGGCGGTGGAGCTTGTCGAGTTGGCGTCGAGGGCGGTGGCGGACGGCACCGCCGCCACGGTGTCCTCAGCGTGGGCATTCGTGGCGAGACGGATGCCCAGCAGCACCCCTGCCGCCGCGACGACCCAGGCCACCACCATGATGAGCCAACGGAGGCTCGGTGACATCGGCCGCCGTTCACCGGCGGCCACCGTGACCCGGACATCTCTCGTCCCCCGCGTACGACCAAGCATGGCTTATCCCCTCTGCTCCGGTGCCCGGCTGACCCGCTGCACGGCCCATCCGGTCGACACCACGGCGCCATCCCATTCTTCGGCAGCACCACCACCGCCGTCACTACCTACCGGTGCGACACCGCAACGCTCCGCGTCTGCGGGACGGACCGCGTCCAGTGCCGCCGCGACCGCCCACCGGTGTGCCTCGTCGCCCATCGCAAGGGTCAGCTGGTCGTCGATGAGCAGCTCGCGGGGGGCGACCCACGGACGATCGCCGCGCATCTGCGCCGCATCCCAGGTCACGTTGAGGTCCAGCCTGGCTCGGGCCAGCGTCGCCCCACCCGGACCGGGGAACTGTCCCGTCACGACTGAGACGGAGCACCAGCGGGGCAGACCGAGTAGGCGGCGCGCGCGGGCCAGCCCACGCCAGTTGTCCGGCCCGCCGGGCACCTCGGCGACCGAGGCGAGCCGTAGCGGGGCATCGCGCACCACAGCGAAAACCACACCACTCGCGGTCGGGCAAAGCCCGACGCCGTACGCGGAGACGTTCTTCATCGCGCCCCTCCGACGAATACGCCGAGCGGCAGCGCGAGCGGGGCGACCGCGGGCCCCGGCGGCGGTGCCAACTCGGTCGGCAGAGCCGACGGTGCCGGCTCTGTCGGCAGAGCCGACGGTGCCGGCTCTGTCGGCATGGCCATCTGCACCTGCTCGAATCCACCTGCCTCGACCAGGTAGCCGCGTCCGGGCAGTGGTCGCGGCGGCGCCTCACGCGGCAGCCGGATCCGCAGCATCTCACCGTCGTCCGGAGCGGGACGAAGGAGCAGTCCGGTCCGCGACATGGTGACCGCTCGCTGCCACGGCTGCATGCCGCGGAACGCGTCCGGCCGGCCCGCCACGATCACGTGCACCCCGGCGGACAGGGTCGGCAGCAGCCGGTCCAGGCCCGGTCCGGCGTCGCCCATCGACTCGATCCCGTCGACCAGCAGCAGCCCCCGCCCGGCTGGCGTCCAGCCGGCCAACTCCGCGACGGAACCGATCACCGCGTTGGCCGCGCTCCCCGTCCACGCGGCCGGGTCGGCCGCCAGCACCACGATGTTCGCGTCGGGCACGCTCGACCTGGCCGCGGCCGCGATCGTCCGCAGGGCCGTGGTTCGACCGCTGCCCGCCGGGCCCGCCACCACGGCGTGCATGCCCGGGCCGAGTGCCAGGGTCGCCACGCTGAGGTCGCGGTAGATCCGACCCACACCGAGCCGCCAGACCTGGCCGACGAGGGTGGACGACGGCAGCACCTCGTCGGCCGGCACCAGCGCCGGCAGCACCGCCACCACGGGCGCGGGCTGCGCGTCCGGGTGCTCGGCGGCGACCCTGGCGACCGCCGCGGCCAACCCGTCCACGGTGCTCTCCCCGTACCGGCCGATCTGGACCTCATGCCGGGTCGACAGGTCGATCGCCCGCAACCCCCGCAGGTCGGGCACGTCCCGGGCCCGAAGCCCAAGCCCGGTGTACGAGTTCGCGTCGGCCATCCGCAGGCACAGTTTCGTGCCGAGCTGAGCCAATGCCCGTCCCGGCAGTCCGCGTTCGTGGGCGGCCGAGACGAGCAACCGGATGCCGAGCGGCGCCCCGTCCCGCAGCACCCTCTCCAGCCGCGCGCCCACGTCGGGGAGCCCGGCCCGCTCGGCGCCCTCCACGAGTGCGTCCCAGCCCGCGATCACGAGCAGGATGTCCGCTCCCACCGCCCCGCTGGCACGTCGATGGACGATCTCCGCGTCGACCTGGTCGAGCACCCGTGCGAGCCGCTCGCTGTCGTCCACTCCGACCACCGCGCTCACGTGCGGCAGCCCGGTCAGCTCGCCGAGGTCACCCCCCACGCCCGCCAACACCAGGATCCGCTGTTGCTGTGGGTTCCGGAACCGGGCGAGCCCGAGGCAGGCGCTGGCGAGCACCGCGCTCGTCGCCGCCACGTCCGCGCCCAACACGAGCGTGCCGCTCTCCTCCGGCGACCACCACCACACATCCGCCCGTTGCTCGTCGGGCAGATCCACCAACCCGAGCGCCACCGCCGGCAACGCGCCGGTGGGTCCGCCGACGCCGCTGAGGGTCCACCCCTCGACCTCCGCCGGTAGCGGCGGCGGGCACGGCACCCTCGGCTGGTCGTAGCCGCCGCGCACGGCCGCCTCCCGTACCGACCCCAACAAGGTTTCAAGATCGGTGGGGCCGCTCTCCGCCGAGCCCGGCGTCGGCTCGGTCTCCTGCCCGCCGACCAACTGGAACGGCAGCACCTCGACGCGCTCCCGCCGTGCCTGCGTGACGGCCGCCGACACCAGCGCCGTCTGCACACCGATGACCTCGCCCGCGCCGAGGCGGACGTAGGCACGCCCCGGGCGGCGACGGTCGATGTCGGCAGCCTGCCGTGTGCCGACCACGTCTCGGGAGTCGGCGTCGTCCTGCACCCGCAGCGCCACCCGCAGGTTGGTGTTCGCCCGGATCTTGGAGTCGACCACGCCCTGCGGGCGCTGCGTCGCGAGCAGCAGGTGGATGCCGAGGCTGCGGCCGCGCTGCGCGACATCAACGAGGGCGGAGAGGAAGCCGGGTAGTTCCACGGCGAGCGTCGCGAACTCGTCGATGACGATCAGCAGCCGCGGCAGCGGCGGGTCCGCCGCCAGCAGGTCGGACAGGTCGCTGACGCCGGCCTCGCGCAGACGCCGCTCCCGATGGCGCAGTTCGGCACGCAGGCAGCGAAGCGCCCGGGCGGCCAGGTGCTCGTCGAGGTCGGTGACCAGACCGACGGTGTGCGGCATCGCGGCGCACGCGTCGAACGCCCCGCCGCCCTTGAAGTCGACCAGCAGGAACGTGAGCGCGTCCGGAGAATAGACACACGCGAGGGATGCGACCAGCGTGCGAAGCAGTTCGCTCTTGCCGGCGCCGGTGGTGCCCACCACCAGGCCGTGCGGGCCGTCGCCGAGCAGGTCCAGGGTCACCGGGCCGCTCTCCGCCACCCCGATGGTCGCCTTCAGCCCGTCGGTGCCGCGCCGCCACCACGCGTCGATCGTCGCGGTGTCCAGTTCCTCGACCGGCCGACTCAGGCCCTGCGGACCCGCCGCCACGGCCCGTAGCAGGTCCACCAGTCGCACCCGGGCGGGGAGCAGCGCGGCCGCCGCAGCCTGCTCCGGGTCGGTCCAGCGGGCCAACGCACGGGCCGTGCGCTCACACACGTCCTGCGCCGCCTGCACCGCGAGCAGGCCGGCCGTGCGTTCGCCGGTCACCGCGTCGGTCAGGTCGGCGGTGCCGTCGTCTCCCATGTCGAGGAACGTCTGGCACACCGACGGCAGCCGGTCGGCGCGCGAGGCGACGACGAGCGCCCGGCCGGTTCCCCGCGCGAGCCTTCCCAAGAGCGCCGCGACCCGACCGTTGAGCAGCGCCTCACCGTCCACGATCACCACGACGTGCGGCCCACCGGTGTTTCCGCGGGGGTCGACGGCGGCGGTGAACGGGGCGAGCACCTGATCGGCCGTGGCCGGGTCGGTGGCGACCCGCAGCCCACCATCGTCGGTGGCCAGGTGGGGCAGCCACTTCAGCCAGTCCCACGCGCGCAACCGGCCGGGCTCCGCGAGCAGGACCAGCGTCAGGTCCGCCGGCCCGTGCCTGGTGACCAGGTCCAGCACGGCCGCCGCCACGGTACGGCGCGCGCCGGTGATCGGGCCTACCGCACCGAAACCGGATCGGTCCCGCAGGTTGACGAAGACCGGCACGTCCACCAGCCGCGCCCGATCGAGAAAGGCCGCACGCAACTCGGGCCGACCGGCCAACTCCTCGGTGCCGCGCCGACCGAGGTCCGGCCGCCACGGCCGCGATCCGACGCCGACACCGACCCGCAACTCGTCGAGGTCGCCGGGGCGTACCTCCCACAGGCATCGACCGTTCGCGGCCCGGCGGCTCAGCGCGGCCAGGCCGGGGTACGCGGTGCGGGCGGCCGCGGCGACGATGGCTCGCGCGGAATCCAGGTCGGCGGCGAACTGCACAGCGGCTGCCGCGTTCTCCGCGACGATCCGGCGGGCGTCCTTCTTGGCCCGGTGCTTGGACTCGATCCAGCGGGCCAGCGCCATCATCGGCGTCATCGCGACCATGACGAGGAAGAACGGGCTGAACACGAAGGCCATCACGATGCCGATGGGCAGCGGCGCGATCAACAGCAGCCAGGACAGCGGCGCCGGTACGGACGCGGGGGCCGGGGCCATGGGCAACGGCACGTAATCGGGCGGCTCGCTGGTGGCCACTCTGGGAGTACGGATGAGCGGCTCCCGCCCACCTCCGCCAGCCGGCGGCCCGGCCCATCGCGACGACACCTCCGGCACCACCGGCGTCAGCTTGATCGCGGTGTCGTGTACACGGAGGAATTCGCCGCCACGGCTCTCCCCGTCGTCGAGGTCACGTCCGTCCACCCGTACCGCGCTGGAGTGCTCGACGGCGCTGACGACGACGCCACCGTCCGGCGAGACCTCGATCTGTGCCGCCGGCCGGGTCACCGGTCCGAGGGCGAGCCCGGCCACGCGGGACCGCCCGAGCACGAACGTGCCCTGGCCCAGCGGCAGCGCCTGGCCCGAGTCCGGTCCGGCGACCCGACTCAGATCCAGCAGCGGGGTGCCGTCGACACCGGCGTACGCCGACCGGACGCCGCCCGTCGGCGAGACGGTCAGCACCGAACCGGACCACAGTGGCGCCTCGGCCAGCCTCGTCTCAGCCGCGACCACTGTGCCGTCGACGTCCACGGTCACCGCTCCGGCGGCAGCCTGAGCGGTGACCGATCCGACGACCATGTCGAGAAGCTCCCCCACGGTGGCATCCGCGGCGGTCACGCCCAGCGTCACGTCGACCGTAGGGAGGGGCCTGCCGGCGGGCGCGCCGGTGGACCGCTGGTCGCGGACGCTCACGGTGAGTGTCATGCACTGGGTTCGTCCCACGACCCGCCGCCGGTTCCCCGCGCGGCGCGCTTTTCACGTGCCCCCCACAATCCGGTGAACCACGTATCGTGAACGCGTGGCGGAGAGTGTCGTGTCAGGACCTGTTCGAGCACAACTGCCGCACAGCACTTTGGCGCGATTCCGCACGGGCGACGCCAGCGCGCTGGGCGAGGTCTACGACCGATACTCCCGCTCGGTGTGGGCGGTGGCCATGACCGTCACGCACGCCGACCACCTTGCCCAGGAGGCCGTGCAGGAGACGTTCATCCGCGCGTGGAACTCGGCGGCCAGTTACGACCCCGACCGTGACCTCGGGCCGTGGCTGTTGACGATCGCCAGGTACACCGCGGTGGACCTGCTCCGTCGCGAGCTGCGCCCGACCCGCGGTGGCCACGAGGCGGAACAGGACGCGGTGGTGGAGCCGCCCGACCTCGACGGCGCCTGGCTGTCCTGGGCCGTCCAGGAGGCGTTGGGGCAGCTCGCCGATCACGAACGCGAGATCATCCGGCTGTCCTTCTTCGACGACCTCACCCACACCCAGATCTCTGAACGGCTGAATCTGCCGCTCGGTACAGTCAAGTCACGCTCGTACCGGGCGCATCGAAGGTTGGCCGAACTGCTGGCCCACGTCCGGGACTCGCCCCCGGCAGAGGACGATGGGAACCAGTCCGCCCCCCGGCAACGAACACCAGTCGGGGGGGCGCGTGGCGAAGGGAGGGATGACGCGTGAGCACCGAACTGAACGCCGACGGGGGCACAGACGGCCAGTTCGTCGATCTGCTTGCGGCACGCCTGGACCGGTTCGTGGCACGGTCCCGGGACGAGGCCGTGACACCCGACGAGACCGAGTCGGCCGCTCCTGCGGTCGTGGGGGCGCTCCTCACCGAGCTGCGTGCCGAGACGACCTGGTCCGGCCCTCCGCCGGGGCTGCGCGAGAGCATCCTCGCTCGCGCGCGCGCCCAACCCGTCGCAGCCGAACTGACCGCAACCGCGCCCGTCGCGGCCGAACAGACCGCAGCCAAGCCGGCCGCAGCCAAGCCGGCCGCAGCCGCGCCGGCCGCAGCCAAGCCGGCCGCGCCTGAACCGGCCGCACCCGAGCCGACGGCAGCCGAGCCGACCGATTCGGCGCCAGCCACGCCGGGACCCGCCACGTTAGAGCCCGAGGGGCTGGCGCCGACGCCGGCCGCGTCCCCGGATCGGCCTGGGCGTGGTGCCGGCTGGTGGCAGCCGGGCCGGTGGCGCTCTCCGTTCGGCCGACTCACCTGGGCTCTGCCGGTGGCGGTTGTGGGCGCTGCCGCTTTCACGGCACTGGTTCTCGGCGTCGACCGGTGGCTCGCCCCCGATCCGCCAAGGGCCGACGTCTTCGTCGCGACCGGCACCGACCTGGCACCCGGCTCGACGGCCGAGGTGTCCGTCGTGGACACGCCGGCGGGGAGTTCCATCGTCATCGAACCGGACGGGTTGCCCGCCGCCGCGCCAGGCTCCTACTACGCGGCGTGGCTCAAGGGGCCGCGCGGAAGCGTGCCGATCGGGTCGTTCCATGAGCGCCGCACGGGGATACCCATCGAGCTGTGGAGCGGCGTGGAGATCGAGGCCTACCCGACCCTGACGGTCACCCTGCAGGCCGAAGGCGCGCCGCCAACCCCATCAGGCATCGTGGTGATGACGGCGTCGCTGCTTCGGTGAATCAACGGTTCGCCCAGGTGGGCGCGGCCGACAGCGGCTCCGGCGGCTGCGGCTGGGGCCCACGCTCGCCGTTGTCCTGCCACTCCCCCAACTCGGCACGGTAGCCGGCATAGGCCGTGTCGTAGGCGTCTTCCGCGGCGAGCGCCTGCCGACACGTCTCAGCTCGTTCCCGGCAGGTGCCGGCGAGCTGGGTCAGCTCGGCAGACACGCGGTCGAGGATGCCCGCCGCCGCGTCCAACTCGTCTGTCACCATGCCGGTGATCTGGCCACCGACCATCGCACCCGCGCCCAACGCCGCGCGCGCCGGCTCGATCAGGGTGGCGGTCATCTGGGCGGCGGTGTCGAGGACGGCGGCGGCGGCCTCATAGTCGTCGGCGGTAGGCATCGCACATTCTCCTGTCGAGATGTGGTGATGGGCCGTGGCGCTTGCGCCGCGGCCCATCACCGATCGTCAGTTGGCAGATCAGGCGCGCGTGATCCCGGTGTTCATGACCTCGTCGAGCTGCAGCGCCTGCGAGTTCATCGCCTGGCTGAGCGAGGCGGCCGACTCGCCCGCGGCCCCCGCCACGGCGTTGAACTGGGTGGCAACCTCGTTCAGCTCCCCGCCGAGCCGGGCCAGGTCGGCACGGAAGGTCTCGAAGATCTCCTGCACCCGTACCGTCGTCTCGTTGACGCGCGCGTCGAGCTCCGTGCCGACCTCCTCGGCCTGGGCCCGGTTGGCGCCGGTCCACTGGACGCCACCGAAGCTCGCGGTCACCGAGCGGGACTCCTGGCTGACCGCGTGGAGCGCGGACTCGACTGAGGCCTGCGCGCTGCTGATCTGCTCCTGCAGGCCGGCGACGGCGCTGTCGGTGGTCGACAGCACGTTGCCGCCGCAGGCGACCAGGTTGTCACCGAGGATCTGGTACGCGCTGGCGTGCTCCTGGATCTGGGCGACGTCACCACCGAGAATTCCGACGTTCATGGCTGTTCCCCTTCCGTGTGTTGGCTACCAGACGACCCGTGTCGCCTCGGTCACTTGCATTCGTGCTGGCGCACCGTGCCGGTTCCCTGAATCACCACTCCGACCCGCTGAAATCCACGGAAAATCCGTCCGGGATGTCCATCGGCTCCGGCACGTCGAATGAGTCCATCTCGAATGAATCCACGTTGAATGAATCCGCGTTGAACGAGTCCGCGTTGAACGAGTCCGCGTCGAAGTCGTAGCTGTCGAGTGTGAAGTCGTCGAACGCGGCGTCGGACCAGTCCAACTCGGGGGCGAGAGCCGCCGAGTCCAGGGCCGGGCCCAGGAGCGACGGGACGCCGGCGTCATCGGCGAACGAGGGCGTGAACTGCTCCCACATGGCGTCGTCGAAGGTGACGTCGGTGCCGGGTGGAGCGCTGAGGCCCACCATCGTGTCGTACGCCCGGTCGAAGTGCGACTGCGGCACTCCGTCCTGGTGAGCGTTCGTGGCCATGGCCAGTTCGGAGGGCATCGGCAGCGACGCGAGCGGCGGCAACCCGTCGTCGGTGTTCGTCGCTGGCCGGTCCCCACCCTCGGCGTCGCCGGGCCAGTCGAACTGCTCTCGTACGTCGAACGCCAGCATCGTGCCCGACGGCGCGGTGCGGGCGTTCAGCACGTCGTCCACCGAGACTCCGGCCATCTCCGCGATGTTGTACAGCGTGGCGATGTCCTGCGTGGGGAACTTCATGCTGAGCAGCGCCCCGGGGCCGAGCGAGAACCCGTCGGAGAAGTCGCTCTGCTCGGCGGCGCGCAGCGCGTCGTTCGTGGCGCGGAATCCGATGGCGCCGAGGTACGGGATGTTCAACCCCACCAACGTGTCGTTGGTGACATCCGGCAGTTCACCACGCAGCAGCGGACCAAAGTTCACCTCACTGCCCACGGAGGAGACGAAGCCGTAGTGACCAAACTGCGCACTGAGCCCTAGCGATCCGCCGACTGTGAAGCCGTCTACCGGGGCGGCGTCGGAGTCGTTCAACGCGTAGCCGCTCTTCCACCCGAGGTAGACCGACTCGGACCCGTCGTAGAGCCCCTGGACCGACCGCCCCCAGCCGAAGCTGTTGAGGATGGTGTCCGTGGTCCGCGAGCCGCCGTCGAGAATGTGGTTCGGCACGAACGCCGGGTTCTCCGACGCCGCCCACACGTACGGTGACTCGTCGACCGCTCGAGGCCGGAACAGCAGCTCGAACAGGTGCGGTTCCGCTGCCGGCGGACGAGGCACCTCGAAGAACGGGTCGCGTAGGTCCAGGTCCACGCGCTGCACTGCTGGCAGGTCGCTCGCCGCGTCGGAGCCGTCGCGGGGTGCAGGCGTTGCCGGGATCAGGCCGATCGGGTCACCGTCGGTCAGCGTGTCGGTGCTGGCGAGGCCGGCAACCCTGATGCCCTCCGAGCCGTCCAGTCGCGACTGCGGCACGCCGTCCGGATTGTCGGGGAAGAAGAGGATGGTCGGGGGTCCAGGGCGGTCCTCGGGGACGACCAGGATCCGTCCCGGCACGGCGGGGAAGCCGCCCGGCACGGCGAAGGCGCCGGGGTCCGAAGGCACCAGCCCGCCCGGGCCGCCGTACACGTCGCCGTCCGGGGTGACGATCTGCGCGCCCGGAGGAATGACGTGGGTGCCGCTCGGCAACGGGATGACCCGACCATCGGGCATCCGCAGTTCCGTACCGCCGCCGGTCCGGGTCGTGGCCTGCGCCAGGATCAGGTCGTCGGCGTGGCCGCCGACCAGCGTGTCGACGCCCGAGCCGCCCGCCAACGTCACCGTCGCCGAGTCCAGCGTCTGCGCCGGCAGGTCCACCACGGTCTCCGCGCTCTCCGCGGACGCCACCGACGTCCCAGACACCGCGGACGCCACCGACGTCCCAGACACCGCGGACGCCGGGGCGACCAGCGGCGCCGCTGCGACCAGCGGTGCCGGGGCGCCCACGGCGAGGTCGAACGAATCGGCCGCCGGTTGACCAGCCGGGCTGGAGGGTTTGAGGGCCTGGATCACCCGGTCGAGCCGCTGCATGACGATGGGCGCGGCCAGTGCGGGGTTCACGCCGTTGAAGACGCCCTCCAGCACGACGCCGACGTCGGCCACCCGTTCGGCGACCACCGCGCCTCGCGATGTCCGGTCGGCGAGCTGCCCAGCCTGCGCGACCGCCTGCAGGGCGAGGGCTGGACGTCCGGCGTCGGCCGCCGCGATGGCGCGGGCCAGATTGCCCACGATCCCGGTGCCGGTGCCCAGCGAGGCGAGTTCCCCCCGGGTCCGCGCGTCGAAGTCGAACAGCCGCGTGCCGCCGGGGTTCGCCAGAGCCAGGGCGCCGGCGGATACGACGGACAGCCCGTTGCCAAGTGCGCTGAGTGGGTCGCCCTGGTCGAGCGCCTGCACCAGGCCGGCTGCCGGGGCGACCAGCCGGGACGCGTCCCGTACCGACACTCCCAGCCGCACCAGGTCGCCGGCGACACCCTGGTCGATGACGCCGAGGCTGCCGAGTAGCTGACCTCCGTTGCCGAGTGTGCTCGCGGCGGCGCCGAAGCCGGCGTTGATGGCTCCGAGAAGGCTGTCGGCCCGGGTCGCCTGGATGATCGACGCGCTGATGTCGAACGCCCGCTTGGCGTTGCGCAGCACCGACAGCGTGTCTCCGACGTCGAGCAGGTCACCGACGGCGGCGCTCTGCCCGACCAGGCTGGCCGCTCCGGCGGCCGTACCCAGCAGGTCCGCGCCAGCGGTGAACGCCGACAGCCCCGCACCGATCGCCCCCAGCCAGTTGCCGTCGATGGCATGCGACACCGCCTCGGCCGCGTTGATCGCCAACGTAGCGACCCCGAGGGCCTGCAGTCCCGGCACGACCAGACTCGCCACCCCAAGGGCGATCTTGCCAATCTGGAAGATCGCCTTGAACGGATTGTCCTTCCAGGCCGACACGATGGCCTTGCCAACCGACTTGACGGTGTCGACGATGCGGGACAGCAGACCCTTCTTCTTTTTCTTCTTCCGGCTGACGTCGGTCAGCACGCCGAGCGCGTCGAAGGTGAAGCGGAACGTGTACTTGCCCACGTCCTGCTTGCGGCTCGCGGGAATGCCCCACTGCCGAAGGAGGATCAGGAACTCGGGGTTGCCCTCGACCGCGTCCTTGGTGCGCATCCGCAGCCTGCCACGGCCGAGCGCCTCCACGACGTTGCCGCCGACGACAGCGGTCAGCTCCCGTTCGGTGAGCGCCGGGCCACCCACCACCGCGAGGGTCCGGAAGGCCGCGACCACCTGCACGATCCGTTCCCGCAGCTGCGGCCCGTCCGCCGCACCGCCCAGGTAGCTGAGCGCACCGACGAACTGGGCCTGGATGCTCGGTGACTGCGCCAGCGTCCGCGGGACCTGGCTGGCCACGAGCGCGAAGAGTCGCTGCTTCGCGGCTTCGGTCAGCGCGATCGGTGTGGTGCTGGTGAGGTCCACGCCGACGCCGCTCATCAGTTGGCCCGCGAGCTCGGCGATTCCGGCGACGTACGCGTCGGTGACGACCCCGGACTCGCGGCCGAACTCGACGGTGAGTGCGATGCCGGCCTCGTTCGGGATCGCGAACGGGTCGGTGTCACCCTCGAATCCGGTGGGGAGCAGGGCGCTCTGCAGCATCCGGTTGCCGCGCAGGTAGGCCACGGCGGATTCGAACCGCGCCTCCGGGGTGGCCGCGTCCACGCCCGGGTCCACCCAACCGACCCGGGCGGCGAAGGCGAGCGTCTGGGCGAGCTGCGTCGTGTCCGGCCGGTCCGTGGTCCGACCCGTCAGGAACGCGGGAAGGAAGTTGGCGATCGCCGCGAATTCCACCTCGGCTGCGGCGAGCATGGCTGCCAGGTCCGTCGGCGCGCTGTTCGCCGTGGCGAAGTCATGGCTGGCCAACACGTCGCCGAGCTGCGGCAGATCCACCGCTCGGGCGAGCCGGTGATCCAGTTCGACGGTGCCGTTGATCCATTGCAGCAGCCGGCCGGGATCGGCCAGAACGTCGGCCACGCTGCGGCCGTCGGCCCAGAAGTCCTGCCAGAAAACCTCGGTGGTACGCGGCTCGACGGCGCGTCGGAAGAACCCGAGGAAGCCGCGGCCCTCGACCTGCTCGACGGCCTGCCGTACCGGTGGACCGACGTGCTCGATACCGAGGGCGAGCGCCAGCACCTGAAGATCGGGGAGGAGCGCGGCCAGTTGTTCGTCGGTGAGGGCCGGACGCTGCCCGCCGAGCTGCGCGGGCAGCAGCAGCGGGGTCAGGCGGGCGAGTGCGGCGTCCAACGCCGTGTTGGCGCCGGCGCCTGGCAGCCCGAGGAGGATGCCCCGCAGGTCGCGGGGACCGGCGAAGCCCAGCAGTGTGGACAGTGCGCCGCCCAGGTCGGCCTCGGTGGCGCCCAGAGTGGTGGCGGTGCCGCGGGGGTCGATGGTGAAACGCTCGGCCAGGTCCGCCTTGCCGTTGATCCCGGTGCCAAGGGTGGCGAAGCCATCCTGGACCAGTGCCAGTTGCAGCGGTGCCTGGCCGGTGAGCTCGGCGATCTTGAGAGCGGCGAGGGTCTGTCGTCGTACCGTTTCGGTGCGGGTCGCCGTGTCCCGCAGTACCTGGCCCAGTGCCCGCGCACCCTGGATGTCGATCTCGACGTATGTCATGGTCGGCTCCCTCCCCCGCATGCCCTCCTGCGAGGGTCGGACAGCGGAGGTTCGCCGTGGTCACCACAACCGGTTCCCTCCAGGTTTTCGGGAACCGCCGCCGGGGTTCCCGACGAAGGCGAGATGCACGGGCCGCCCGGCCCGGTGCGCCCGCGCTTGTCACCCCCGGAGGTTTTGATGTCCACACCGGTCAGCACTGTTACCACTGCCGAGCCGACCGCCGAGGCGAGCCGGTGGGCCGGCACGCCGTTGGCGACCGAACACTGGTTGGAAGGTGTGTCCGGTTTTCCAGCGGGTGGCGTCGGCGGCCGTGCCGTCCCCGCCGATCCGGCCACCGTCGTCGCGACTGCTCGTGGATTCCGGCTGACCCGTGGACACCTGGACGAGGTGCTGGCATTCGCGGAGTTCCTCGCGGGCGAGGCGCTCGACTTTGACGAGCGGGCCGAGATCGAGCAGGACGTGGCGGACTCCTTCGAGGACTCCCCGAAGCGCGCGTTGCTGTCGTTGCGTCAGCTCGCGGGTGGTGTCCGTCGGGTGACGTCCATCAGCCCGGTCCGGCGTGCCCAGCGCCGGCTTCAGGTGCTCACCACGACCTACCTGCTGGAGTTGCGCAGGCAGACCGACGGACATGAGTTGAGCACATTGATGGCCACGGTCAGCCGGCACAACCCGATCGTCCGGTACCGCGCCGGGGCCGGCATCGTCCTGGTCGCCGACGCGATGGCCGCCCGGATGGAGCAGCACCGGCTGGTGCTGAGCCTGACCGGACGCGGGATCGAGGCGTCCCCGGCGCTCGCGGATCAACTCCTCGACCGGGCCGACAAGGCCGGCCGGATGGAGTTCGCCGAGTTCGCCGGGTCCGAGTTGCGGCTGCTACTGCTACGCGAGTGGCTTCGGGAGCTGGGTAACTCCGAGCTGGACCGGACCCGCGAGGACCTGGACCGCGCGGTCGGGTCGGCCCTCGACGTGGACATTGTGGTGCAGCAGCTCGGCTATCGGGCGTCCTTGGACATCGCAGGCCGGACGTTCTGACCGCACGGGACGAGCCAACCGTCAGTGTGCGCGGCGGTTGGCCCGCAGGGCGCCGAGGAGCACGCCCGGCTTGGCCAGCGACAGTGGGTGCGCCCGCATGGAGACGACCTCGTTGAACCGTCGCGCGGTCGCCACGTCCGTGACGGTCGCGGCGATGATCTGCCTGCTGGCCCAGCTGGTGATCCGGTAGCCGTGCGGGTAGGGCCCGTCGACGTGGGGCAGCGCCAGGTCGGCGGAGGTCGACGTCGACCACGCGGCGTCGACCACGACCTTCTGCAGTGCGAGGTACTCGTGCGCGGGCTGGGTCAGATCCGGGTTGGACCGCAGGTACGTCGACAGGCAGGCCGCGTGCAGGCCCGCGGCCGTCATTCCCTGGCCGTACACCGGGTTGAATGACGCGACGGCGTCGCCGACGCTGATGAGCCCGGCCGGGAACCGCTTCAGCGCGTGGAAGTCGCGTCGTCGGCTGTCGGCATGGTGGTAGGTCTGGACGCCGCCGAGCATCTCCTGGCCGGCGACATCGCCGAACTCGGGTGGAAACTGCTCCCGTAGTCGGCGGATGAAATCCTCCGCGGTGTGGCCGGGACGGTTGTCGCCGTATCCGGCCATCATGGCCATCCACCGGCCATCCTCGATGGCGAAGAACGCGGCGCCGGCCACGTCCGAGGCCATCTTCGCGGTGTGCAGCGCCAGGGCGACCGTCAATGCTGGCGTCACCGCTGGCCGTCGGAACTGGGCCGTCGCGTAGTTCAGGTGCACGCTCATCCGTCGCGTGACGGGCCGGTCCCAGTCGGCCTGCTCCAGCCAGGTCGAGAGTCTGCTCGAACGACCCATCGCGTCCACCGTGAGGTCAGCACTCTCGACGCCGGGCACCCCACCGACGTCGTAACGGACGCCGGTGACCGCGGTGCCGTCGAACACGAGACCGGTGGCACGGGCGGTGACCGTCTTGACGTTCGGCAGCCGGAGCACCTGCTGGCGGATCAGGCCCTCCAGGAGTGGTCGGCTGCCGGCCAGGCTGTCGGCGTCGTCGGGGACGACGACCTTCGGCCGCCCGTCGAGGTAGTTCCGTCTGGCCGCGGGCGGCGCCTCGACCGCCCCACGGGCCAGGGCCTGGTCGCGGAACCCCGGGAACAGGCGCTCGAGTTGGAAGAAGCCGCCGGGCAGCAGCGCGTGCAGCTGCGTCCCCTGGGGTACGCCGGGACGCGCGCCGGTCACCTGCGGGTCGTCGCGGTCGATGATGACGACGCTGTCGGCGTAATCGGACAGCACGCGGGCGGCCAGCAGGCCGGCGACACTGCCGCCGACCACGACTGCCGTGCCCATGGTCGGCGACGGCTGGTCGGGAGGGCGCACCGCGTTCAGCTCGGCGAAGACCCGGGATGGGGAGAGGGACATCGTGCTCTCCAAGGGGTACGAATGGTCGTTCGGCGTGACGCCCGCCGATCGTCGCACATCCACCGAACGCCAACTGACAGTGCCCAGCAGGTGACCGCGTGTCGGCTGATGGGGTCGACGCCAACGACGTTCGGGCGGGTCGGTTGGCACACATCGATGCCAACTGCCACGATCTCCGGCATGTCCGTTGCGCGTCGTACTCTGCTCGGGGCCGGCCTGGCCGCCGCGGCCTCCGCCCTCACCGGCTGCGGTGACAACGGCGCGCCGGAGCCCGGTGCGGCCGGTCCCGGCGACGCGGTGACCGCGACCGACGCCGCCGGGAACAGGGTGGGGTTCGGCTCGGCCGGAAACACCAGGCCGCCCTCCGGCGCGCCGAGCACCACCGCGTCGCCGAGCGGCGGTGCCGTGCCGGCAGGCCAGGCCCGCTACGCGCAGGACGTGACCGCACTGCTCCGCAAGCATCTGCCCGCCACACCGCAGACCGTTACGCACAAGGGCTTCCCCGGTGCCGTCGCTGTCGTCCTGGTCGACGGGAAGACGACAGTGCACACCGCTGTCGGGGAGGCGCTGCGCTACGGCGCGGGCCCGAAGCTCCTCACGGCGAGCAAGCGAGTGGCGATGCGCCCCGACTCGATCTTCGACCTCGCCTCGGTCACGAAGGTGTACACGGCCATCCTGCTGCTGCAGCAGGTCGACAAGGGGCGCGTCGAGCTGGGTGCCCCGGTCCGCGACTACCTGCCCGCCTTCACCGGAGCGGGCAAGGAGCAGATCACCGTCGAGATGCTGCTCACCCACACCAGCGGCCTCCCCGTCGGCGCCAAGGTCACCGGCCTTGCCGACAACGCGGCGCGCTGGAACGCCGTGCTCACCACCGGGCTGGTCTCCGGCGCCGTGCCCGGGGACACGTTCCGCTATTCCAGCGTCGGGCTCATGGTCGCCGGCAAGATCGTCGAGAAGGTCACCGGTCAGCGGCTCGACCAGGCGCTCAAGAGCAACCTCACCGGCCCGCTCGGCCTGAAAGACACCGGCTTCAACCCCAACACCTGGCTGTCGAGCAACGCGAAGGCCAGCCGCCTCGCCGCCACCGACGCCCGCTCGTCTCGGGGTCTGCTCCGTGGCACCGTCCACGACGACGTCGCCAACCACCTCGGCGGCATCGCCGGTCACGCCGGCGTCTTCGCGACCGCCGCCGATCTCGCGGCCATCGGGCAGATGCTCCTCAACGGGGGGACCCACCAGGGCAAGCGCATCCTCGCCGCGGCGACCGTGCGCCAGATGCTCACCAACCACAACGCCGGGAAGCCCGCCGTCGACCCCGAGCGGCCCAACCGGACCGCCGCCCACGGCCTCGGGGTCGTCCTCAACCAGACGTGGTTCATGGGCAGGCTGGCATCGAGCCGGACCTTCGGCCACACCGGCTTCGCCGGCCCGTCGCTCCTGGTCGACCCCAATCGCAAACTCGTCCTCGCCCTGCTCACCAACCGCGCGCACCCGAACTGGAGTTGGGCGAACCCCGATCCGGTCCGCGCCGCCGTCGGCGACCTGCTCGCCAGAGAGGTCAACTGACCGAGGGCCCGGCAGGAAGGTGTGGACCGTCGCGCCCCGCCCTGACACGATACTTGCGCTAGTAGTGCAAATACTTCGTCCCTCAAGGTGGAGGACCGATGCACACGTCTCGCCGCAGATTGCTCTCCGTGCTGGCCGGGGTCGCGCTCGCCGTCAGCCTGTCCGTCGCCCCCGTCCCCCGCGCCGCCGAAGCCGCCGCCACACCGACGTACCGTCCCGTGATCTTCGTGCACGGCAGTGCCGGATCGGCCTCGCAATTCCAGTCCCAGGCCAAACGGCTGGCCAGCAACGGCTACCCGATCGACATCATCGAAGCGCACGAGTACGACTCACCGAACATCGCGGCGATCCTGCCCCAGGTCTACGCGGGGCTCGACGCGCGGATCTCCCGCCTGCTGGCGGCGACCGGCACGGACAAGGTCGACCTGCTCGCGCACTCCCTGGGCACCTTCGTCATGCAGGGCTATCTGACCAGTTCACCGGCGCGCGCCGCCCGGGTCGCGCACTATGTCAACCTGGACGGGCGCACCGCGACCTCCCCGCCGGGCGGCGTGCCCACCCTCGCGATCTGGGGTGAGGGCGACCCGGCCCGCGCCATCGTCGGCGCGACAAACGTGTACCTCCCCGACCAGTCCCACACCCAGACCGTGTCGTCGCCGGAGTCGTTCGGCGAGATCTTCGGTTTCCTCCAGGGTCGCGCGCCCCGCACGACGCGGATCGTGCCCCAACTATTCGGTGCGGCGCGGGTCTCTGGCCGCGCGGTGCTCTTCCCGAGCAACGTCGGCGTCACCGACGCGACTCTCGAGGTCTACCCGGTCAACCCCCTGACCGGCGGTCGGCTGTCGCACCGGCCCGCGCATCGGGTGTCCCTGAGTGGCGATGGCTCGTTCGGCCCCTTCGCGGTGCTCGCCACGGCCCGCTACGAGTTCGCGATCGTGCGCCCCGGCGCCGCTACCCACCACTTCTACTTCCAGCCGTTCCTGCGCTCGGATTCGTTCCTACGGCTGGCGACCAGCGTGCCGGGCGAGGGTCTCGGCGCGCTGGTCGACACCAGCGACCGGCACACGGCGCTGACGATCCAACGCCAGAAGGAATGGTGGGGGGACCAGGGCGATGCCGGCGACAACCTCTGGATCAACGGCAGGGATGTCCTGAACGCGGCGAACACGCCACGCCTCAAGAGGACGATCGCCATCTTCGCGTTCGACGACGGCAGCGACGGCGTGACCGATCTGACCGCTCCGTTGCCGGAGTTCTTCAGCCAGACCTTCATCACCGGCATGGACCTGTTCATCCCGGCGACCCCGGCGCATCTCGGCCTCGTGCGGCTGACCGTGGGTCAGCGCGGCGGCGGGTACGACGTGATCACCGTGCCCAACTGGAGATCGAGCGCGCATCGGGTGACGGTCAGCGTCGACGACTTCTGAGCGCCTGCCGCGAGCGTGCTGGGCGGTCTGCGCCCGCAGCGGGTCCGGCCACCTCAACTCGTGATGGTGGCCGGCACCCGCTCCCGTGAGCGGCGCAGGGCGGCGAAGCTGACCACTCCCAGCACCAGCCCGAGGATCGCCAGGACGACGCCCACCCGGGCCGGTGCGAGGTAACCGAGTCCCGCGGTGATGGCGACACTGCCCAGGAGTGCTCCCAGGCTGTTCGCGATGTTCGTGGCCGACTGGTTGAGCGCCGCGCCCATCAGCTGCGCTCCCGGGGCAGCGGTGATCAGACACGCCTGCAGGACCGGGCCGAGATAGAGACTTGTCGCGCCGACCAGGAACGCGCCCACGAACAGGCCGACAGGGGTCGACGCGACGAGGCTGAACACGGCGATGCTGACGATCATCGCGACGAAGCCGATGACCAAGCTCCGTTGCAGGTCGCGGTCTGCGAACCAGCCGCCCAGGGCATTCCCGACGGTCATGCCGAGACCCACCGCGACCAGCGCCCACGGCACCGTCGCGGCCGAGAGACCGGCGACGTCGGTGGTGACCGGTGCGATGTAGGTGTTCACCGCGAAGAACCCGGCGAAACCGACCGCGCCCGTTACGGCGACCAGCCAGACCTGCGGTGTTCGCAGCGCCCGCAACTCGGCGGCCGGCGAGCCGTCGACCGCCGCGGCCACCTCCGGAACGACCGCCAGCACCGCCAGCAGGGTGAGCACGAAGACGCCGGCGATGACCAGGTAGGCGGCGCGCCAGCCGGCCGCCTGCCCGAGCCGTGTGATGAGGGGTACGCCGACCACGTTGCTCACCGTCAGGCCGCTGAGCACGATGGCGAAACCACGGGCCTCGTTGCCGGGGCCCATCAGGGTCGCCGCGAGCAGGCCGGCTGCTCCGAAGTACGCGCCGTGCGGCAGCGCGGCCGCGAACCGAGCCACCAGCACCAGATCGAAGGTCGGGGCGATCGCGGAGGCGACAGTGCCCACGGCGAAGAGGACGAGCAGCCCGAGGACGAGCTTCTTACGGGGCAGGCGCGCGCTCAGCGCGGCGATCAGGGGCGCCCCCACGACCACGCCGAGCGCGTACGCGGTGATCATCCAGCCGGCCCGGGCGACCGCGCCCGACGACGACTGGGCGTACTCCTGTGGGAGCAGGCCGCGGGCGATGTCCGGCAGTAGGCCCATCGCCACGAACTCGGTCAGGCCGATCGCGACTCCACCCAGCGCCAGTGCGACGAGCGCCGCCACCCGTCGACCTCTGCTCATTCCGATCACCGAGAGAATTTAGCAACAGCGTTGCGTAATAGGGTGGCGAGATGACTCGCATCACTGCGGACGTCAACTTCCTGCGCGGCTACAACCAGGCACTGGTCATGGCGGTAGGACGTACCGTCCGAACGTTCGAACGTTCGACCGTGGTCGAGGCCACCGGCCTGACGCCGCAGGCCGTCTCGAAGGTCATCGCCCGCCTGACCGTCGACGGCCTGATCCGCCCCACCGGCGCCCGCCGCCCCGGCGTCGGCAAGCCCGCGGTCGTCTACGAACTCGTCCCCCACAGCCGGTACGCGATCGGCGCCCACGTCGCCCGGCGCACGCTGCGGCTGGTCCTGGTCGATCTCGCCGGCACCGTGCACCATTCGGCGGTCAGCCCGTTACCCGGCGACTTCACCCCGCAGCAGCTGCTCGACGCCCTGGCATCCGGCATCGAGGCGATCACCGGCATCAACGACCTCGGGGGTCGACTCACCGGTGTGGGCATCGGCATGATCGGCCCGCTGGACCACGCCCACGGTCTGGTCCGCGGCGCCCACGGTCTGCGCCACTGGCACGACGTGCCGCTGCGCGAGATCGCCGAGAAACACCTGGGCCTGCCCGTCCACCTCGACAAGGACGTCACCGCCGGGATCACGGCCGAGGCCTGGCGACACGGCGCGACGTTCGGCGACGCGGCTCTCATCATGATCGAGTCCGGCATTGGCGGCGGCTTCTGGCTGGGCGGCACCGCCCACCGGGGCGCACACACCAACGCGGGAGAATTCGGTCACACGGTCGTCGACCTGAACGGGCCCCGCTGCGTCTGCGGCCGTGACGGATGTCTGGAGATCGTGCACAACCACGCCGCCGAGGCCGGGGACGTCGCACGCGCCGCACGTGTCGTGGCAGTGGGCGTGGTCAACCTGCTCCAGACACTCGACCTCGCCCACGTGGTGCTGGCGGGCGCGGATCTCCTGCGGCATTCGAGCACCTACCTGGCGGCAGTCGCCGAGGCCGTTGAGGCGGATGCGCGACGCACGGACTGGCTCACCACGAAGGTGGCCCTGTCCAGTCTCGGCGCGGACGTCATCGCGGCGGGCGCCGCCATGCAGGTCCTCGACCAGCACTACGGCATCCCGGAGCTTGCCCCGATCTGAGGGCCGACCACTCCCCCTGAGCGGCGCAACATCACACGGCTGCCGGTGGCGACAGCGCCATCTTCTGCCAGTTGCGAAACACGAAGCGGTGCACCGACTTCAGCCCGACCCAGAGCGCCGGTTCCAACGCGGCGCGCGCGTACCCACGGACCGTCACTGTCGTGGTCCGGATGACCCGCGTGCCGCCGTTGACCGGCGTCGACTCGAACACGTCTCCGAGGTGGTCGACGAAGCGGTGGAAGTGGAGGTCCGTCGACTCCATGTGAAACGCCAGTCGGGTCGGCGGCTCCCACACCGTGATCCGCTGCCGCACCACACCCTGCTCCGAGACGCATTGCCGGGTGGCACCGACCTCGCCGGGGCCGTCGGGTAGGCGGCACGACGTAGGTCGGGGAGTGCCCAGGTAGAACACCGGGCAGCGCGGCTGCAGCTCAAGTCGCGAGTCACAGAGCGCCGGCCACAACACGCCAGGCGGGTGGGGCATGGTCCATTCTGTCCGCACCATCACGCACACACCGTAAACCGTGCAGGACCGACGGCACATCGGCTGGCTGGTCCTGCCGCGCCGCGCCCGCTATCGCACGAGGGCCTCGGCGTCCGTCCGGGTGCAGCCGCTGGCCGGGCTCTGGCTGTGGGCGATGACCGCGTCGAGCCGGTCTCGCGCCTGCAGGAGTTGGGTGATCTGCTGATCGATACGGACGCGTTGGGCGTTGAGCAGTGCCCGCGACTCCGGGGTGTTGACCTTCGCGTCGACGCAGGGCAGCAGGTCGAGGATGGTCCTGCTGGACAGGCCGGCGGCGTAGAGCATCTGGATCAGGTGCACCCGGTCGACCGCGCCGTCGAGGTAGTGGCGCTGGCCGCCGCTGCTCCGTGCGGTCACGAGAAGCCCCTGCTCCTCGTAATAGCGCAGGGCTCGTACGGACACCCCGGTCTGCGTGGCGAGTTCACCGATCCGCATCGTTCCTCCCCCGCCGGTGACACCGGTCACACGACTTGCCTCTGACGTCAACGTCAGGTTCTAGCGTAGCCCGCGTACGGCTCGTCCTTGAACCCGCCAGGAAGGCGACAACTCATGCAGATCTCCGGTTCGATCGCACTGGTCACCGGCGCCAACCGTGGCATCGGCCGGCACTTCGCCCAGCAGCTGCTGGAACGCGGCGCTGCCAAGGTGTACGCCACGGCTCGCAGACCGGAGGCGATCGACATCCCCGGCGTCGAGAAGCTCCGGTTGGACATCACCGACCCCGGATCCGTCGAGGCAGCGGCGGCGGTCGCGTCCGACGTCACCCTGCTAATCAACAACGCAGGGATCGCCACGTACACGAACCTGGTCACCGGCGATCTGACCAAGATCCGGTCCGAGGTGGACACGCACTTCTACGGCACCCTGAGCATGGTCCGGGCGTTCGCGCCGGTGCTCAGCGCGAATGGCGGCGGGGGGATCCTCAACGTCCTGTCGGCGTTGTCGTGGTTCTCCTACGACGGCGCCAACGCCTACGCGGTGGCGAAGGCGGCCGAATGGAGTCTGACCAACGGGATCCGACTGGAACTGGCCGGCCAGGGCACCCTCGTGACCGGCCTGCACCTGGGCAGCGCGGACACCGACATGATGGCCAACTACGACGGCGACAAGATCGACCCCGCCGACGTCGTACGTGTCGCACTGGACGGCATCGAGGCCGGAAAGATCGAGGTCCTCGCCGACGAGTGGAGCGCGTACATCAAGGCGTCCCTGGCCAACGACCCAAGTGCCTTCTACAGCGTGAGTGGGCGGTAGCGGTCGACGCTCGCGCTGGGCCAGGACCGGCGACTGACCACCGGCTGGATGATCTGAGTTGTGCGGGCGGCGGATCGCTACCCCGATGCTCTTACTCGGGCCTGAGCGTGGCCAACAGGGTCTTTTCGAGGATCTCGCCGACGGACTCTGCGGCCAGCCGCCCGGCGGCGACCTCGTCGGCGGCCGCGTGCAGCAATGTGTAGACGGTGGTGACCAGCCACTCGACCGGCAGGTCCGTGCGGAAGGCGCCCTCCGCCTGGCCGCGGGCAACGAGCCGTTCGACATGGGCCAATGGCTGATCGTGGCGTCGGCGCACTTCGTCGGCGGGCAGGGCGCGCTGCACGGCGGCGTGCAGGCTGCCGAATCTGCTGAGCAGTGGCCAACAGGACCGGATCAGCTGGGCGAACACCTCGGCGGGCGGCCCTGCGTCAGGTGCAGCGGCCTCGATGATGCCGGCGCTCTCGGCGATCGTCTCGGCGAGCACCGTCCTCAGCAGTTGCTCCCTGGACGGGAAATGCGCGTACAGAGTGACCCGGCCCAGACCGGCGGCCTTGGCGATGGTGGTCATGCTGGCGTCCGGGTCACGCGCGAAACACTCGGTGGCGGCGTTGATGATCGCCGCAATGTTGCGTTCCGCGTCGGCCCTCTTGGGCGTCCCGGCCCCTCGGCCTCCGTGGTCCTTGGTGCGCGCCATGGCCAGATCATACAAGTAGTCGAACAGCACTGTTCAACTTCTCACTCCCTGAGGTAGCTTAAAGCGAACACACCTGTACGACTTTCGCCTGGACGGGCGCCGTGATCGCCGCCGCGCCCCTCCAATCACCAGGAACGGAACGCCCGATGCCTCATCCCTCATCTGCGCTGCACAGCTCGCCGAAGCCCGGGACTTCGGCACATTCGCGACGCTGGGCGGCGCTCACGCTGATCAGCGTGGCCCAGTTCATGCTGATACTCGACGTGACCGTGGTGAACGTCGCCCTCCCCGAGATCGGCGCCGATCTGCGACTGGACCGCACCGCGCTCACCTGGGCGATCACCAGCTACACACTGTTCTTCGGCGGGCTGATGCTGCTCGGCGGGCGGCTCGCGGATCTCTTCGGAGCCCGCCGGATGATGCTTGTCGGGCTGACGGTGTTCACCGTCGCCTCGCTGGGCACCGGGCTTGCCCAGAACGAGACGCTGCTGATCGGCGGACGCATCGCACAGGGCATCGGAGCGGCTCTGCTGTCCCCTGCGGCACTGTCGACCGTCACCGCCACCTTCCATGGCCACGAGCGCACCAAGGCGCTCGGCGTGTGGGCGGGGCTCGGCGGCATCGGCTTCGCGGCCGGAGTGCTGGCGGGCGGCGTCCTCACCGCCGGTCCCGGCTGGCGATGGGCCTTCTTCGTCAACGTGCCGGTCGGCGCCGCGGTGCTGGCGTTCCTCCCGGCGACCGTCCCCGCCGGCCCGCGACCGCACCGCGACCAGCGGCGCATCGACATCCTCGGAGCGCTGGCCGTCACCGCCGCCACCGGCTCGCTCATCTACGGGCTGGTCACCGCCGGCGACACCGGCTGGGGCACCGCGGCAACCCTGGTGCCGCTGGCTGCCGCCGCCCTGCTGTACGCGGTGTTCGTCGGCATCGAACGAACGGCACGTAGCCCGCTGATGCACGTGGGGATGCTGGTCCGCCGGCCCGTGGTCGCGGGCGCGTTCCTGATGCTCATGGGCTCCGGACTGCTGATCTCAGTGTTCTTCCTTGGCTCGCTGTACCTGCAGCACCTACGCCACCTCAGCGCACTGGAGACCGGACTGCTGTTTCTGCCCGCCGCACTGGCCACCGGGGTTGGGGCGCACCTGGCCAGCCGCCTGGTCGCCAGCATCGGCACGCGGGCAGTCGCCGCCACCGGCCTCGCGCTGGTCGCAGTCGGCACGGGACTGCTCACGCAGCTCTCTGCAGACGGCACGGTCTACGTCGGGCTGCTGCCCGGCATAGTCATCGCCGCGGCCGGAGTCGGCCCTGTATTCGTCACCGCCGCCACCTCCGCGTTGGCACACGTTGACCACGGAGAGGAGGGACTCGCCTCCGGCGTGCTCAACACCTTCCACGAACTGGGCGGCGCCATCGGCGTCGCGACGGCCTCCACCCTCGCCGCGGCCGGGCTCACCAGCGCACCCTCCATCGACGGATTCACCGACGCCTACACCGCGACGGCAATCGTCGCCACTGCGGCAGCCGTCCTCGTTCCGGCACTGGTCCCCCCAGGCAAGCCGGAGCTGGGCAGCCTCCCGCACGCCCACTGACAACACCGGACAAGGGCCGGGCCGCGGCGACACCAGCCCGCGGCCCGGCACCCGGAATGGAGCACACCCGACGAGTGGAGCCCCTACATCAGGGCGTCCCTGGTCAACGACCCGAGCGTCTTCAACGCCTACGCGGCGCCACCGGTCCACCCCCTTTCGTGACCGTTGGGGTGTCGGTGTGTGATGTCCTCACGGAAAGCTGCGGACATGCGCCCACAGAGGACCATTCGCATTCTGACGTCGCTATCGCTTCTCGGACTCCTTGCTGCCTGCACCCCACCTGACGAGCCACTTGTCGCCCTCGCTGTCCACGATGGTCAGCCGGTCGGCGTGCTGGTCCCGTGCGACAGCACATTCGAGCAGATCGGCGTGTTCGAGAACGACCACCCGGACGACGCGAGCGAGCGACCGTTGATCAAGTGGGGCGTCAACGGCCGACCCACGAGCGAGGTCGTGGAGGTTGTCCTGTTCGGTGAGCCGCCGGATGGTTGGGAGGTCGACGACAGCGCTGACATTCCCGCGGCTGAGGCGGGCATGGATGTGGACGTCGAGCCGCTCACCGAACTCCGGCCGGGGGTCACCTACAGTCTCAGCTCTTATCGCGCGATCTCGGTGGATTTCACCCTCGCGGATCTCCCGCGGATCGGCCCGGACGAGGTGCTGGCGCCGCGCGGGCGGGACTCGACGAAAATCGTGTCGCGCGAGGCCTTCCTGCGCAAGGCACGCGACAGCTGCTGACGCAGCGCGGTCGTCAGGGAGGCCCGCACTCATAAAAGTGGAGTGACGCCGGAACCGTCGATTACAGTTTTTAGCGAGAAAACAGGGAAATGAGATTGATCCGACAGCTCGGCCGCTCCGCAAAGCCGATCAGGCAATCGCGGAGCGATATTTAAGGCAGATTTAATCGTCTCAGTTAGAAGCAATCAGGGGGCCAACTCGTACTCTTCGTTCTCGGAAGAAAGGTGCGCCCCCATTGATGAATCTGCGATCCACCCCTGGACGACGTCGTTCCGTCACCGCGCTGTTGCTGGTGAGTCTGGCGCTCGCCGGCGGGTGCAAGGAGGCTCCGGGCACTCCCGGCGCGTCCAGCCCGTCCAGCGACACCGGTATCGGCTCGTCCGACCCCGAGGTGTCGACGTCCGCCGTCCCGGGCGAGCCGTCGGCCACACCGAGCGCGTCGGCCGCCCCGGTAACCCCGTCCACTCCAGGCAAGCCCAGCACCCCGCCGACCAGTGCCGCCCCGCCCACCGCGGCTGGTGGCTGGATCACCATCGATCCGGCCGGACAGGCCGCCGCGACAAAGGCGTTCTTCGCGCGCAAGCCCAAGACCGTGACCGGCAACCCGGTCAAGGTGCCCGAGTTCAACGTCGGCTGTAAGACCAGCCACCACAACAGCGACGACCCGATCGTGCTGCCCAAGCTGGTCGGCGGCTCGCACAACCACACGTTCTGGGGCAACAGGTCGACCGATGCCAACTCGACGGCCGAATCGCTGCGGGCGTCGAAGGCGACCACCTGCAACTCGCCGGACGACCAGTCCGCCTACTGGGTGCCGACGATGTACCAGAACGGCAAGATCGTGGACCCGACCGAGGTGACCGTCTACTACGGATCTCGCCTCAAGGATCCGAGCAAGACCCAGCCCTTCCCGTTCGGCCTGCGCATGATCACCGGCAACGCCAAGAACCAGGTCGACACCCCGGACAAGCAGGGCAATCACTTCTGGTGCGCCGGTATCGGCGGCGAGATCGGCCGCAGCGCCGACAAGACCTTCCCGGTCTGCGCCAAGACCGCGAACATCGTCCGGCAGATCACCTTCCCGGACTGCTGGGACGGCAAGCACCTGGACAGCCCGGACCACAAGGCGCACATGGCCAACGGTGACCACACCGGGGCCTGCCCGAAGAGCCACCCGGTGCCCGTCCCGTCGGTGTCCTTCGTGATCTCGTATCCGTTGAGCGCGAACACGGACGGCATCACCCTCGCGTCCGGCACGTCCTTCTCCATGCACGCGGACTTCTTCAACGCGTGGAAGGACGAGGCGCTCGCCGCGCGGGTGCGCAACTGCCTCGACCAGGGCGTGAAGTGCAATTCGGCCGGCAACTTCTAGCGTGATCTGCAACCCGGGGTCGGTGTGTACGCACCGGCCCCGGGTTGACGATCACGCCGTACGCATGAGGCTGAGGAAGTCGGCGGCCGCCGACACCCCGGCGGTACGACGGCGGCGGCCGGTCACCCCTCGGTCCAGGGTGGCCGGCCGCCGTCGCGTCGATCAGCTAGAGCCGGGCGGCGCCCGCCTCGGTGGCCTCCTGCACCGCCGAGGTACGACGGGTCTCGGCCCGCTGATCGCCGGCGTCCTCCCGGTCCGGAGCGGCCATCCGGGCGGCCCGGTTGGTGGTGGCAGCGGCCTGGTCGCCGGTCACGCCGCCGCGGATCCGGTTGTTCGCGGCCACCTGGGCGGCCGGGTCGTTGGACGTCACGGTCAACTGGCCGTCGATGATGTTGTCGTCGACGGTGACGCCACCGGTGGTGCTGGTGATGCTGACGTCCCGGCCCCAGTAGCCGCCGGAGGCGCAGCTGTCGAGGCTGCCGTTCGGGCCGAGCTGCACGCCACCCAGGTTGCCGGCGAAGGTGGCCTGGCCGCGGACCGCGCTGCCGCACACCACGCTGCCGGTGGCGCTGTTCAGCACCGACAGCGTGCCGTCGACGAACGAGTCGTGCACGTCGGTGTAGTAGGTGCCGGTGCTGCTGACGTTACGTTCCACCTGGGTGCCGCGGTCGAGCCGCACCTCACCGGCGGCGGCGTTGACGGTCCCGACGATCGTCGACTTTTCCACGAACAGGAAGCTGTCGATGGTCGTGGAGCCCTTCGGCCGTACCGTCACGTTGCCGCTGCGGGCGTCCTTGAGGAATACGCCGTAGCCGCCGGCGGCCAGCACCACCTGGCCGCCGATGGTCGTCTCGGTGGCGTCGAGGTAGCCGTCCGCGGCAACGCGGATCTCGCCGCTGACCCGGCCACCGGCAACCACCAGGTTGCCGCCGGCCGCGACGGTGACGTTGCCGGTGATCGTGGTGCCGGTCAGCGCACAGGACTGGCCGGCCGGCACCAACAGGTCGTTGGGCACGGTCACGGCACCGCCGGTGCCGATGCAGTGGGTGACCAGGTCGGCGTGTGCGGTGGGCGCCACCGCCAACACCGAGGCGGCGACGAAGGCGCTCACGGTGGCGAGCTTGACGACGGTACGTCCGGGCATCGTTGTACTCCCTGTCGATGAGATTCGAGGACTCATGCGCCGACGTCCGATCGGGCCGCGGCCCGGACGATGGCGCCCTGCTGCCGCCGGTTGAGCGTGCCGCCGGTCACGAGCGCGGCGGTGACCGCCTCGACGTGCCGGACGAACTCGGCGTGGCCGGGGTAGTCGGCGTGTTCGTCGATCAGATCGTTGATGGTGCAGCCGTCGCCGGTGTCGACGTTGGTCACGCCGGTGTCGTCGCCGTCGATGATCACCGTGGCCCGGGTGTCCGAGTCGGCGCAGCCGTCGGTGCCGTCGGCCACCACCGTGAACGTCGTCGACTGCTCGGTGGACACGTTGCCCGCGGCGTCGGTCGCCCGGTACCGCAGGGTGTGGGCGCCGACGGTCCGCACGGCGACCGGGCTGGCGTACGCGGTCCAGGCACCGCTGTCGACCGCGTACTCGATCGACGCCACACCCGAGTCGTCGTCGGTCGCGATGACGGTGACGGTCGCGCCGCCGACGTACGCGCCGTCGCTGTTGCGTTCACCGGCGACCGTCGCGGACACCGAGGGTGGGGTGGTGTCCTCGGCGGGCGGCGGGACGACGGTGAAGTGGGACATCTGCTCCGCCGACGTGTTCCCGGCGACGTCGGTCGCCCGGTAGTGCAGCATGTGCATCCCGGCAGTGTTCACGACGATCGGGTTCGTGTACGCGGTGAAGGCGGCCCCGTCCAGCGAGTACTCGATGGTGGCGACACCGGAGCCGGCATCGGTGGCGGCCAGCGTGGCGGTGGCCGTACCGATGTAGTTGCCGTCGCCGTCACGGTCACCGGCCAGGGTCGCCGTCACCACCGGCGCGGTGGTGTCCTCGTCCCCCGGCTCGACGATCCGGAACGACACCGAGCCGACGGCACTGGTGTTGCCGGCCTGGTCGGTGGCACGGAACTGCACTGAGTGGTCGCCGATGGCGGTCACCTGCACCGGTTGCGTGTACGGCTGGAAGCTGGTGTCGTCGACCTGGTACTCGACGGTTTCCACACCGGAGTCGGCGTCGGTGGCCGTGACGGTCACCGTGGCCGCGCCGAGGTAGTTGCCGTCCTGGTCGCGTTCACCGGCCACGGTGCCGGCGACCGTCGGCGGCGTGGTGTCGCCGCCGCCTCCACCGTCGGTGACCACCAACTCGCCGACCATCTGGCTGTGGCCCGGGATCGAGCAGAAGTAGCGGTACCGGCCCGGGGTCAGGTTGACGGTCGCCTGGTGGCGTCCGTCGTTGGCGTCGAACGGACTGGCCAGGATGTTGATCGTGACGTCGTGGTTGTAACCCTCGGTGGAGGTGTCGAAGGTCAGCGTGTGCGGCATCCCGGTGGTGTTGCCGGTGGCCGCGCTGTTCTCCCAGATGATGGTGGTGGCGCCGGCCACCGCCTGGGCGGGTGCGGACTTGTACTGGGTGATGCTGTCGTCGGCGGTCCAGGTCAACACCTGTTCCGCGACGCGCGGGGCGGCGGAGGCCGGCGTCGCGGTCCACGGAATCACCGTGAGCAGGAGCGCCGACAGCGCAGCTGTGAGTCGTCGGGTCATCGTTTCTCCTAGAGTTCCCGCGCGCGGACGTTGCGGAACTCGATCAGGTCGTTGTCACCGTGGTTCTGCAGGCCGATGAAGCCGCGGAGGAACTGCCGCAGGTCGGTCGGCGGATCGCCGGCACGGGAGGACTGCTTGCCAGGTGTGTTGTCGAACTCGTTGATCACCACGCCGTTGCGGATCATCGTGTAGTGCTGCCCGACGACCCGGATCTCGTAGTCGTTCCACTGTTCCTTCGGAGTCACGCCGGCCTGGGCGAGCGGCACGGAGTCGAAGTTGTAGACCGAACCGGTCTTCTGCGGCTCACCGGTCTCGCCGTCGTAGATCTGGATCTCGTGTCCGCAGTAGATCGCCACCCAGGCTTGCGACGTCCGGGCCGATCCGACCGTTCCGCAGCTGCCCGGTGGCCGCTGCTCCAGCGGTATCCGGGGGTCCGGGAAGCGGGTGAAGACGCCGGTGTTGGCCCGATTCGTGCCCGGTGCGATGTCCCGGAACTGCAGCTTCAGCGAGAAGTCGCCGAACTCCTTGGTGTGCCAGAGCATGCCCAGGCCACCGCTGGACCGCAGCGCCCCGTCCGGCTGGATGCTGAACGATCCCGACGGCGCCTGCTGCCAACCGAGCAGCGACTCGGCGGTGCCGTTGAAGAGCGGCTCGTACCCGGTGTGTCCGTCCCGGCCGATCTCGGACGCAGCGGCCAGGCGGGTCAGGGTGCCGGATTCGCGGGCGTTGAGCAGGCCGTCATCCTGCAGCGTGCGCGTCACCGCGCTCACGTGCCGGACGAATCCGTTGTGGTCGGCCCAGGTGCTCTCGTCGTCGATCAGGTCGTTGATGGTGCAACCCTGCCCGACCGTGCGACTGGGCACCCCGGTGTCGGTGTCGCCGAGCCAGACGTTCTGCCGGTCGTCCGGCGCCGCGCAGCCCACCGTGACCGTACTCTGCACCGTCGCCGTCTCACCGTCGGCGTACGTGACGGTCAGCTTCGCCGTGTAGGTGCCGACCTTGGCGTACGTGTGCTGAGGGTTCGCCTCGGTCGACGTGGCGCCGTCGCCGAACTCCCACCGGTGGCTGACGCCGCCGGAGCGGGAGCCGTTGAAGGCGATGGTCAACGGCTTGTTCTGCACGGCGACCGACGTAGCGGCAGGTGCCGGGGTGGGCGCGCCTCCGGTGTAGGTGACCCGGATCAGCTTCTGGTTGGGGTGCAGGCTGAAGAACCCGCCGCCGTAGTCCAGCAGGTAGAGAGCGCCGTCCGGGCCGAACTTGGCGTCCATCCAGCTCTGCAGCCGGGTGTCACCGTTGCCGCTGGGGATGATGGCCCGCAGCGACTCGGCGTACACCGGTGGGGCGGCCTGCGGCACACCGGCCGGGTCGACGGTGACCGCGACCCGGTTGGTCGCGTTCGACTGGTCGCCGATGAACCACTTGCCGTCCCAGTGCTCCGGCCAGGCCACGCCACTGTTGGTGTCGACGAGCTCGCGGTGGTACGTCGGGCCGGACATGATGGCCTGCCCGCCGCCACGCAGGTACGGCTGCGTGTAGGTGGCGTCGGCCGCGACGTACGTCGGGAGGCCGCTGCCGTCGGTCCGCTCGGGGAACACCGGGCCGCCGCCGTCCGGCGAATACCAGATCATGTTGTCCCGGGCCGCGGGGATGTCCACCAGACCGGTGTTGCGGGGCGACTCGTTCTTCAGGTTGTCGCAGTCGTACCAGCCGGTGAGCACGGTCGCGTCGGTGCTGCTGCGATCCCGGTACGGCTGCCGGTTGCCCATGCAGTACGGCCAGCCCTGGTTACCGGCCGAGGTGATGATGGTGGCGGTCTCGTACTTGGCCGGGCCCAGGGTGGGGCTGGGCGATGCGGCGTCCGGGCCGACCCAGCCAGCGGTCAGCCACTGGTGCACCGGGTCGATCTGCAGACGGGCGATGTTGCGTACGCCCATCACGTAGATCTCCGGCCGGGTCTTCTCGGTGCCCGGCGGGAACAGGTTGCCCTCCGGGATGGTGTACGTGCCGTCCGCCTCCGGGTGGATCCGGATGATCTTGCCGGCGAGGTCGTTGGTGTTGCCCGACGTGCGGCGGGCGTCCTGGAACGAGATCCCCTGGTACTCCTGGGTCCAGTTGTTGCCGGAGTAGCCCTGTGACCCCTCGGAGGAGTTGTTGTCGCCGGAGCCGACGTAGAGGTTGCCCTTGGCGTCGAACGCCATGCCGCCACCGGCGTGGCAGCAGCTGTGGATCTGCACCGGGAACTGCAGCAGGTCCTTGCGGGTGGCCTGGTCGATGGTCTGCGCCTGGCGGTCGTAGGTGAACCGCGAGACGGTGCGCTGCCCGACCCGCTGCACCCGGTCGACCGAGTCGTGCGGCATCCAGTAGACGTAGAGCCATCCGTTGTCGGCGAACGCGGGGTCGGGCACGATGCCGAGCAGGCCCTCCTCGTTCTTCACCAGCTCGGAGCCGCTGCCCCGGTTACCCATCACCTCCAGGGTGGTGAGCAGTTTGGCCTGTTTGGTTCGCGGGTCCCACGAGTGGATGGTGCCGCAGCCCAGGCCGACGTTCGGGTTGCTCCAGTCGGCGATCGGGCCGCTCGGGCAGGCCGCCTTGCCGACGTAGAAGACCGTGCCGTCGGGCGCGATGCTGAGGCCGTGCGGCTCGCCGATCTGGTCCAACTGCCCGGTCTGGTTGGCCGCGGTGAGCCGCTCCACCTTGTAGTTCGCGGCGATCGTGGCCTGGCAGTCGCCGCGTACGCGGCCGGTGGTCCAGTTGAGGGCTCCGGTGAGGTGCGTGCGGAACGCCTCCTCGCCGTAGCTGCCCTCGGTGTGGCCCATGCCGGTGTAGAACGACCGGCCGCCGTCGTAGTCCCGGCACCAGGACACCGGGTGGAACGCGCCGTTCGCGGCCGCCCCCGGGTTGTAGTGCCGCTCCTCGACCTGGGCGAGCGTGTGCACGGTGCCGATCGGGTTCGGGTCCCAGTTCTCCCAGCGATCCGACCGGGTGATGGTCATCGGCAGCGACGCCGTGGCCGGGTGTTTCCGGTCCAGGATGTTGACCACCGCGCGGTTCACCGCGGGCGGCTCCGGCGCGGTCGTGGTGCCGGTGAACAGGCGCAGGTCGGCGAGTTGGACCAGCGGTTCACCGCTGTTGGCGGTGATGTTCAGCCGGTAGCGCGAGAACTCCTGCGGCGTGGCGATGTCGAACCGGCGGGTCTGGAACCGGTCACCGAAGACCTGGCCGGTGCGTCGGTCCAGATCGGACCAGTTCTGGCCGTCCGTGGAGCCCTGCAGGGTCCAGTCCCTCGGGTCCCGGCCGGAGGAGTCGTTGGCCGACGTCAGCGCGTACCCGGTGATCCGTTTGGCTGCGCTCAGCTCGTATGCCACCCAGGCCGTCGGGGTGCGGACGAGCCACTTCGTGTTGGCGTCGCCGTCGGTCAGCTTCTCCTTGGTCTCGTTCGGCGGGTTCTCGCCGCTGGCGGTCACCCGGGCCACCGGCTCGGCCACCGGGATCGCGCCCGCCGGCCGGGTGCCGATCAGGCCGGTGAACCAGGCCGAGTCGACCTGGGCACGAGCGGCGTCGGCGATGCCGACGAAACCGCCGCCGGCCTTCATGTAGCTCTGCAGCGCCGACTCCTGGTCACGGTTGAGCGCGGCGCCCGTCGCGGAGAGAAAGACCACGCTGCGGTACGTCGACAGCCCGGCCGTGGTGAAGACGGCCGGGTCCGTGGTGCTCGTGACATCGATGTCATGAGCGGCGCCAAGCTGCTTGATGGTGTCCACTGCGCGAGAAACCGGATCCTGTTGCTCGGCCACCGGCCCGTGGAACACCAGGACCGCGGTCTTCTGCGGCTGCGCGGCGGCTGCCGTTCGTGGTGCGGCTGCCGTTCCCGGCGCGGCTGCTGCCGTCGTCGCCGGGATCAGTGCCGCGAAGGCCGCTATCGCGGCGAGGGCTCGTCGTGATCTTCTGGTCATCCCCGTCCCCACTTTCGGTTGGGTCAGCTTCCGTGCGTGTGGGTGTGGCCCTGGAACCGGTGGATCGCCTCCTCGGCGCCTGGCGGCATGCTGCCGTCGGCGTTGCGCACCAGGAAGATCCCCGCCATACCGCCGTCGGAGTGGGTCTGCACGTGGCAGTGGTACATCCACGCGCCGGGCCCGACGCCCTCCCCGGCCAGCACCTGAAATCCGAACGAGCTGCCCGGGTTGAGGTCCTTGTTGTCGATCACCAGGCTCGGGTCGCTCGGCCCCTCCAGCATCCCGGTGCGGTTGTCCGCCCAGCGGTGCGCGTGCAGGTGGAAGGTGTGGAACAGGTTGCCGTGCCCGATGGCGATCCACTCCACGCGCTCGCCCAGGTTCGCCTCGAACATCGGGGTCGCCGGCGCCATCCGGTTGTTGATCATCATGTCGTGGAACACGACCGTGAACTGCTTCGACGGCAGGATGTCGCCGCGCCGCCGGACGATCAGCGCCCCGTACAGGCCCTTCGCCACCCCGGCGGTGCCGTGGTCGGTGCCCATGGCGTGATCGTGGTAGTGCCAGTAGCCGGCGCTGCCCGGCATGAACCGCCGGCCGGCCGCGGCGAACATCTCCCGCGAGCGCCAGACGTACGTCCGCGTCTCACCGGGATTGTTGAACGAGGCGTTCAACGGGCTGCCGTCGGATTCGGTGCTGTAGTCCACCCCGTGCGGATGGATGGACAGCCGCTGGTTGGTGGTGTTGACCAGGGTGATCTCCAGGGTGTCACCCTCGTAGATCTCCAGAATCGGCCCCGGTACGGTGGCCTGGCCGGGTGCCAGGCCGTAGCCGAACAGGCCGCCGGGCAGCTGCTCGGCGTAGATGGTGACCTTCTTCGTGACGCCGGCGGCAGCCTGTGCGGGGCTGCCTCCGAACGCGGTGCCGATCGTCGGGGCGGACGCGCCCAGCGCCCCGGCGGCGAGCGCCCCGGTGGCGATCAGGGATCTGCGGGACAGGTGGCGGTGGGAGCCACCGGCGTGATCGTCCATGGGTCTCCGTTCCCAACCGGGCGAAGACGCGACGAGGGCAGGGTGCAACGACCGCCGAGCACAGGCGGCGGCAGCACGACTGAGGTGAGGCTCGTCGCGGACTCTGCTCGGAAGACTCAGAACTTTCGATGGATGTCAGCAACTTATGTAATCCATCGACGAAAGTCCAGGTCTTATTGCAAGAAGATTACCTTGACATCACGATGTCTTTCGATTGACATGAACCTGACACGCAGGCCGCCAGCGTGGCAGCCGGGCCAGTTCAGTCTCGGGTAGACCGCTCATCCGCCTCGACGATCAGCGGGCCGCCGCAGAGAACGACGCCGGGCTGCCCCATCAGTGGGGCAGCCCGGCGTCGCGACGTACGGGATGGGTTGGTCAGACGTTGTGGCGGTCGTCGGCCGGCAGGCCGGTGGCCTCCGGCGGCTCGGGCGACTGGTCGGGCTGACCGAGTTGAGCGACATGGGTCGGGTCGAGGACCCGGGACAGGAACGCACGGGTCCGCTCGTGCTTCGGCGCGCCGAGCACCTCCTGCGGCGGCCCCTGCTCGACCACCACGCCGCCGTCCATGAACACGACCCGGTCGGCGACGTCGCGGGCGAACGCCATCTCGTGGGTGACCACCATCATCGTCATGCCGTCCTCGGCCAGCTTGCGCATGACGGTGAGCACGTCCCCGACCAGTTCCGGGTCGAGCGCGGAGGTCGGCTCGTCGAAGAGCATCAGCTTCGGCTCCATCGAGAGCGACCGGGCGATCGCCGCCCGCTGCTGCTGCCCACCGGAGAGTTGCGCCGGGAACGCGTCGGCCTTGTCGGTCAGCCCGACGCGCTCCAGGTTGACCCGCGCGACGCGCTCGGCCTCGGCACGGCTGCGTCGGAGCACCCGACGCTGCGCGATGGTGAGGTTGTTCAGGACGGTCAGGTGCGGAAACAGGTTGAACGACTGGAAGACCATGCCGATGCCACGGCGTGCCGCGTCGATCTCGACGTCCGGGTCGGTCATCTCGACCCCGTTGACCCAGATCTTGCCGGCCGTCGGCTCCTCCAGCAGGTCGACGCAGCGCAGCAACGTCGACTTACCGGACCCGGACGGCCCGATCACGCAGACCACCTCGCCCTGGCCGACCTCGAAGTCGATGCCCTTGAGCACCTCGAGCGGCCCGAAGGACTTGTGCAGGTCGCGGATCTCGACGGCAGGGCGGGATTGGGAGGTCGTCATTCGGGTCACCGAGCCTTGGCGTAGCGGAGTTCGAGGCGTCGTACCACCTGGGACAGGGGCAGGGTGATGATCAGGTAGGCGAGGCCGGCCACCAGCAGCGGCGTGGCGTTCACCCGGTCGTTAAGCATGTCCCGACCGAACTTGGTGATCTCGATGGTCTGCGCCGTGACGCCCAGCACGTAGGCCAACGACGAGTCCTTGGTGAGCAGGATCAGTTCGTTCGTCAGGGGCGGGATCACGATCCGGAACGCCTGGGGGATGACGATCGTGCGCATCGCGGTGAAGTGCGACATGCCGAGGGTGCGTGCCGCCTCCATCTGCCCCTTCGGGACGGCCTGGATGCCAGCCCGGATGGTCTCCGCCATGTAGGCGGCGGCAGTCAACCCGAGACCGATCGCGATCGAACCGAACACGCCGCCGGGAATCTCCCGCTCCGGGAAGGCGATGGGAATGCCGTACCCGACGAGGAACAGCACCAGCAGCGCGGGCAGACCCCGGAACAGCTCGATGTACGCCGTCGCCACCCAGCGGTACGGCGCCACCCGGGACAGCTTCATCAACGCGAGGATGGTGCCGAACACGAGACCGAAGGCGAACGCGCCCAGCGTGTAGAGGACGGTGTTGCGCAGCGCGACGGTGATGATCGTCGGGAACATCGACTTGATGATGTCGACGCGGAAGAACGCGTCCTTCAACCTGTCCCAGTCCGCGGCGAACAGCACCGTGGCGATGATGGCGATGAAGACCAGGTACTGGAGCCCGAGGGACAACCGCTCCCGCTGGCGGCGTCGCAGCTTCACGTTCGCTCGTTGCCTTCCCGGAGATTACCGACGAGGAGGGCGCGCGAGACGCACGCCCTCCTGCTGTGAGCCTCGATCACGCGCTCGGCCGCTTGCCGATCCACTTCTCGTAGATCGTGTCGTAGGTGCCGTCCTGCTTGGCCTTGGCCAGCGCCTCGTTGATCTTCTTGAGCAGTTCCGGGTTGCCGTCCTTCTTGACCGAGAAGCCGTACTGCTCGCCGGTGTCGAACTCGGCGGCCACCTGGAACCCGCCCGGGTTCGCCTTGAGGTACTCGGTCCAGACCGGCAGGTCGTTGACGGCGGCCTCGACCTGGCCGTTGGCGAGGGCCTGCTGCTCGGCGGCGAGATCCTCGAACTCGACGATCTGCAGGTCCTTCTCCTTCTCGAACTTCTTGGCGTAGTCACGGCCCGTGGTGGCAGCCTGCACGCCCACCTTCTTGCCCTTGAGGTCGTCGAGCGACTTGTAGGGCTTGCCGACCTTCACCAGCATCGCCTGGGTGGCGTCGAAGTACGGATCGGAGAAGTTCATCACCTGCTGCCGCTCCGCGGTGATCGTCATGCCGGCAGCTGCCGCGTCGCACTTGCCGGTGTTCAGGTCCTGGCCGGACTTGATCCCCTCGAACGGGGTGTCGATGATCGTCTGCTCGACGCCCAGGTCCTTGGCCACCAGGTCCATGATCTCGACGTCGAAGCCGGTGACCTTGCCGCTGGTGTCCTTCGACTGGAACGGCGGGTACGGCAGGTGGGTGCAGACCGTCAGCTTGCCCGCCTGGACCAGCTTGACCCCGCTCGCCTGGACCTCGCTGTCGTCCTTCTTGGCACATCCCGCGGTCACCGCGAGGGCGGCGACCGCCACGACGAGACCGGCCTGGCGGACGGCGCTTTGGAACCTCACGGCTGTGTCCCTCCGATTCGGCTTCCCAGTCGCAGGAAGCCAGTGGTGCAAAGACTTTGTGACAGGCGACGGTACCTGATTCTGCGAGTCACACCCAGATCCCACCGGGTCGTTGGGACGGATGCAACCGCCACGCCCGTCGGCAAACCCGACACTCAAGCAGCAAGTGCCCATAGCCGCCAACGCCCTCGACGGCCCCGCCTGGCGTGCGGGCCGCCCGGTGGGAGTCTGTGTCCAGAAACACGTCCTGATGGCCGTGGCCTGCGTCGATGCTGATCTGGTCACGTTGGGCCGCGACGACATCGCTTGATCGCCGAGCTCACCGCCACCGGCCCTGGATTGGCGGCGGACACGACCGGATCGTGCAGGAAGAACTCGCGGTCGAGGCTGCTGGGCTCGTCCACAGTAGAGTTAGCTACCAGGCCGCCAGCCGAAACGCGTCTGCTTGTTGATGGACGCCGACGAGCCCCGGCCAATCGCTGGTGGATTGACCGGGGCTCGTCGGTTGGAACCTGTCAGGCGAGATCGAACCGGTCGAGCTCCATGACCTTGGTCCAGGCTGCCACGAAGTCGGCCACGAACTTGGCGCGAGCGTCCTGGCTGGCGTAGACCTCCGCGAGGGCTCGCAGCTGCGAGTTGGAGCCGAAGATGAGGTCGACCGCGGTGGCGGTCCACTTCACCTCGTCGGTGGCCAGGTCGCGGATCTCGTACACGTGCTCGTCGGACTTCGACGCGCTCCACCGGGTGCCCGGGGAGAGCAGGTTGGCGAAGAAGTCGTTGGTGAGCACGCCGGGCCGGTCGGTGAGAACGCCGTGCTGGCTGTCGCCGGTGTTGGCGCCGAGCGAGCGCAGACCGCCGACGAGGACGGTCATCTCGGGCGCGCTCAGGCTGAGCATGTAGGCACGGTCGAGAAGCAGCACCTCCGGCTGGGTCTTCTCGCCAGCACGCAGGTAGTTGCGGAACCCGTCCGCGCGCGGCTCGAGGACCCGGAAGGAATCCGTGTCGGTCTGCTCCACGGTGGCGTCGGTGCGGCCCGCCCGGAACGGCACGGTCACCTCGACGCCGGCGTCGCGCGCCGCCTTCTCGACGGCGGCCGAGCCGGCCAGCACGATCAGGTCGGCGAGCGAGATCGTCGCGCCGCCCGCGGCGTTGAACTCCCGCTGGATGCCCTCGAGAGTGTCCAGGACGGTCGCGAGCTGCTCGGGCTGGTTGACCTCCCAGCTGCGCTGGGGCTCGAGACGGAGCCGGGCACCGTTGGCGCCACCGCGCTTGTCCGTCGACCGGAAGGTCGCGGCGGAAGCCCAGGCGGTGGAGACCAGCTGAGCGGTCGTGAGGCCGGACTCCAGGACCTTCGCCTTGAGGGCGGCAACGTCGGCGTCACCGACGAGCGCGCCGCTGACGGCCGGCACCGGGTCCTGCCACAGCTGGGGCTCGGCGACCCACGGCCCGAGGTAACGGCTGACCGGGCCCATGTCGCGGTGCAGCAGCTTGTACCAGGCCTTCGCGAAGGCAAGCGCGAACTCGTCCGGGTTCTCCAGGAAGCGGCGCGAGATCTTCTCGTAGGCCGGGTCGAAGCGCAGCGACAGGTCCGTCGTGAGCATCGTCGGCTTGTGCTTCTTCGCCGGGTCGAAGGCGTCCGGGATGATCGCCTCGGCGTCCTTGGCGACCCACTGCTTGGCGCCACCGGGGCTCCGGGTGAGCTCCCACTCGTAGCCGAAGAGGATCTCGAAGAAGCGGTTGCTCCACTGCGTCGGCTGGTCGGTCCAGGTCACCTCGAGGCCACTGGTGATCGTGTCGGCGCCCTTGCCGCTGGCGTGGGTGCTCAGCCAGCCGAGGCCCTGCGACTCCAGCGGGGCACCCTCGGGCTCCGCGCCCACGTGGCCGTCGGCCGGGCCAGCGCCGTGGGCCTTGCCGAAGGTGTGGCCGCCGGCGATGAGGGCGACGGTCTCCTCGTCGTTCATCGCCATCCGGGCGAAGGTCTCACGGATGAAGTGCGCCGCCGCCCGGAAGTCCGCGCTGCCGCGGGGCCCCTCGGGGTTGACGTAGATGAGCCCCATCTCCGTCGCGCCGACGCCCTCGGCCATCTGCGCCTCGGAGACGTAGCGCTCGTCACCGAGCCAGGTGTCCTCCGGACCCCAGAAGATCTCCTCGGGCTCCCACACGTCCTCGCGGCCGAAGCCGAAGCCGAAGGTCTTGAACCCCATCGACTCCAGGGCGACGTTGCCGGCGAGCACGAGCAGGTCGGCCCACGAGATCTGCTGGCCGTACTTCTGCTTGACCGGCCACAGCAGTCGGCGGGCCTTGTCGAGGTTCGCGTTGTCCGGCCAGCTGTTGAGCGGGGCGAAACGCTGCCCGCCGTCGCCGGCCCCACCCCGACCGTCCTGGATGCGGTAGGTGCCGGCGGAGTGCCAGCTCATCCGGATCATCAGGCCGCCGTAGTGGCCGAAGTCCGCCGGCCACCAGTCCTGCGAGGTGGTGAGCGCCTCGACGATGTCCCGCTTGAGGGCCTCGACGTCGAGCTTCGCGAACTCCTTGGCGTAGCTGAAGCTCTCCCCCAGCGGGTTGCCCTTGGAGGAGTGGGCGTGCAACACCGAGAGGTCGAGCTGGTTGGGCCACCAGTCCCGGTTGGTACGCGGACGACCGCCGGTCTTCGGCGTCGGGGAGTCGATCGCCGGGTTCTCGCTCTCGCTGCCGTGCGCGGTCACCGAGTCGTGCGCGACCGGGCAACCGGCCGCTGCCTTCTCGTCCACGCCCTGCGCACTGGTGGGGCCGTTGTCCTGGGTGTCGCTCATTTGCTTCCTTCCGAGCTTGCGGATCTCTGGGGCATGCGTTCGGTCGCGCAATCGGGACAGGTGCCCCAATAGACGACCTCCGCCTCGTCGATCACGAACCCGTGGTCGACGGAGGCGGTGAGACAGGGGGCGTGGCCGACGGCGCAGTCGACGTCGGCGATCACGCCACAGGAGCGGCACACGACATGGTGGTGATTGTCGGCGACCCGGGACTCGTAGCGGGCGGTCGCACCGGCAGGCTGGATGCGCCGCACCAGACCAGCGTCGGTGAGTACACGCAGCACGTCGTACACCGCTTGGTGGGAGACCGTGGGATGATCCGCCCGCACCAGCGCGATCACCGCGTCTGTGCCGATATGGGGGCGGTCGCGCAGCGCCGCGAGCACCGCCAATCGGGGCCGGGTCACGCGCAGCGAGGCGGCCCGCAGTTGCGCCTCGAAGTCGGACATCACTTGACGGACACTAGCTCACTATTCTGGAACCGATCAAGTTTTACGAGGGTCCGCGCGTCGTCGTGTCGGACGATTCACCCCAGGTTCACCCGCTGGAGGCGAAACACTCCCGCCCACCATCGGGGCCAAACCGTCACCGCCGACAGTCGGGTGACTACGGTCCGGAAAACCATCCGGAAATTTCGGCGGCCACCCGGTGGCCCTCGGCCCCCACATGGGACACCGACCTGACCCCTCTTAACCTGATCAACTACTGACCAGGATAGATGCTGCCTCGGGTGCGACGGGCCGCCAGAAAGCGGAGGCCGTGGCGCTTCCGGAAATTGTTGACAAGTCGACGACCGGGTCAATACGGTCGCCATCGACGGTGCTCTATCACCGTCGATGGCAGTCACCGCGACCCACTCCTCCGGTCGTCGTGCAGGACGACCGGCCGACCACCACCACGCGCTACGACGCCGTGCCCGTCACTCGGCCTCCGCCAGCCTGCTGGGTCGTACCGCACCGCTGGCCCCCGCCAGCCGCCACGAGGAGGAACAGGTTCATGATCGACAAACACACCCCCACCAGACCGATGAGGCGCGGCCGCCTGCGGTTGCTCCTCGGCGCCGCCTGCGCCGCCGTCCTGGCCGTCGCCGGCACGATGACGGCCACCAACGCGTACGCCGAGGCCGATCGGACGGTCAGCTCGAACACCACCGGCACGCACAACGGCTACTACTTCTCGTTCTGGAAGGACAGCGGCAACGCCAGCATGACGCTGCGCGCCGACGGCCGATACACCAGCAGTTGGGACAGGAGCACCAACAACTGGGTCGGCGGCAAGGGTTGGGCCACCGGCAACCGACGGACGGTCACCTACTCGGGCAGCTACAACCCAGGCAACAACAACACCTACCTCGCCCTGTACGGATGGACCCGCAGCCCACTCATCGAGTACTACGTGGTGGAGAACTTCGGCAGCTACAACCCGAGCAGCGGCGCCACCCGGATGGGCACGGTCACCACTGACGGCGGCACCTACGACATCCTCCGCAGCCAGCGGGTCAACGCCCCGTCGATCGACGGCACCCAGACGTTCTACCAGTACTGGAGCGTCCGCCAGCAGAAGCGCTCGAGTGGCACCATCACCACCGCCAACCACTTCGACGCCTGGGCCCGCGCCGGCTTGAACCTCGGCACCAACCACAGCTACCAGATCATGGCCACCGAGGGCTACCAGAGCGCCGGAAGCTCCGACATCACCGTCCGGGAGGGCGGTGGCGGTGGCGGTAACCCGACCTCCGCACCCACCACCGGCAACCCCGGGACCGGTAACTGCACGGCGACGCTCTCCGCCGGCCAGCAGTGGAGCGACCGGTTCAATCTCAACGTCGCGGTCAGCGGCACCAGCAGTTGGGTGGTCAGCCTCGGCCTCGGCGGCGGCCAGAGCATTCAGAACAGCTGGAACGCCTCCGTCAGCGGCACGAGCGGCACCGTCACCGCCAGACCGAACGGCAACGGCAACAACTTCGGGGTGACGATCATGGCCAACGGCAACTGGACCTGGCCGACGGTCACCTGCCGCACGGGCTGACCCCGACCAACTCCTGACACTGCACGTCTGGCGTGGCGGCCTCGGCCGCCACGCCAGACTCCGTCGGGTCGACCGCTGGCGCCTCCGTCGGCTCCGCGGTCGGCGCCGTCGAACCGCTGGTCGGAGCTGCCGTCGGTTCCGAAGGGGCGCTCGCGGAGGTGGTGGGGTCCGGCGCATCCACACTGCTCACCCCGGACGGCGTGGCTTGTCCTGTCGGTCCTTCGCCTGGTGGACGCGTGGCCGTCGGGGTCGGGGAGCCGGTCGCTCGAACCGGCATGCCCCCGGAACCCTGCCTGGCCGGTTCGCCGCCACCAGCACCCGGGCCGGGGCCCTCGGGCGGCGACACCGACGGCGACACCTCGGGTCGCCCGGACGGGCCCGGCATCATCCCGGTGGGGTCGGCGATCACCAGGACGGCGGCCGCGGCGGCCAACGATCCGAGAAGCACCGCGAGCGCCTTGGGCCCAGGACTGACCGCCCGACCGAGCGCCGACCGCTGGGCAGCGATGCGCTCGGTGCGTACCCCGATCGAGGTCGCCCCGGTGGCCGGGTCGGACGGGTCCGCGAGTGCCTGCGCCGCGGCGGCCATGGCCCCCGCCGTCGGGAAGCGATGGGCGGGATCCTTGGCCATCGCGGTGGCGACCAACCGCTGTACCGCCGGCGGGACGTCCGCGGGCAGCGGCGGCGGCTCCTCTTCGAGGTGCCGTAGAGCCACCGCGAGGGCGTTCTCGCCCTGGTGCGGTGGTGCACCGGCGAGGCAGTGGTAGACGACCGCACCCAGCGCGTAGATGTCGATCGCCGGTGAGGTTTCGTTCTTCGAGACCTGCTCGGGCGCCATGTAGAGGGCGGTGCCGACGACCTGGTTCGTCGCGGTCAGGCTCGCCGCCTCCTGCGTCACGGCAACCCCGAAATCAACGAGTACGACGTGCCCGTCGGGCTCGATGATCAAGTTGTTGGGTTTGACGTCACGGTGGACCACGCCGGCGTCATGGGCTGCCTGCAGGGCGCGAGCGGTCTGCGCGGCGATCGACATCGTCTCGGCCACGTCCAGCCGGCCGACCTCGGCGATCCGCTCCGACAAGGGTTGTCCCTGCACACACTCCATCACGATGTAGGCGAGGTCCGGCTCACCGGAGCGGGACACTTCCCCGTAGTCGTAGACCTGGGCCACACCCGGGTGACGCAGGGCCGCCATCGCGCGCGCCTCGCGGCGGAACCGCTCTGAGAAGCCGGCGTCGCTGACCAGCCGGGCCTGCAGCATCTTGACGGCCACGCGGCGGTCCAGGGTCTCGTCAACCGCCCGCCACACATCACCCATACCGCCGCTGGCGATGCTCTCGACCAGGCGGTAACGGTTTCCGATGACTTGCCCCACACTCGGCATAAAGCTTCCGGTACCCCGGACTCGCCGATCTCAAGCACCGCGTCGGCGAAGAGCCATCGGTGGCCGGCCCCGCCGCTGCTCGACGGGGCCGGCTCGACCGACTGCGGGTTCGGTCAGCTGTTCAGTCTGGCGAGCAGGGCGGATGCCATGCCCTGCTCACCGCGGGCGTTCGGGTGGAAGGGGGCAGCCGAGTTCTGTGGCACCAGTCCCTCGACCCACCGAGTGCCGCTGCCCTTGCAGGCGTCGCGGCCGATCGACGGGGTGTAGACGTCGGCGTAGGTGGCGCCGTTCGCGGTCGCGACGCTGGCCAGCATCGCGTTGAGTGACTTCTCGATGCCCCGCAGGTACGGCACGTCCTGGTAGGCGATCGGCACGACGGGCCAGCAGCCGTAACCGGTGTCCGGCAGGATCGCCGGGTACCCCAGTACCACCACCCGCGCGCCCGGCGCGGCCTGGCGGACGGCCTGCAGCACGGTGGTCACCTTCGGCGTGGCGGCGACGATCCTCGCCTGCAACTGGTCGACGCCGCCGGCGGTGTACCGGTTCTTGCACGGCGATCCGAGCGGGCTGCTGAGGCTCGCCTCCGCGCAGTCGCCGATGATGCCGGAGAAGCCGATGTCGTTGCCGCCGATCTGCACCGTCACCAGCGCGGTGTTCGACGTGACCGCGCTGAGCTGCGGCGGCACCGTGATGCCCAACTGGCCGCTGCCACCGTAGAGGATGTCGTCCGTGGTGGCGCCGGAACAGCTCACGTCGGCGAACGACGACGAGCCGGCGGACGCGGCCACCAGCGACGGGTAGTTGCGGTTGGACCGCAGGCAGTTCAGGTCGACCTGGGTGGGAATCAGCGGACCGGCGGCGTACGAGTCGCCCAGCGCGACATATCGGCCGGCGGGCACAGCGGCGCTGGCGGGCGTGGCGACGGTGAGCAGCACGCCGGCGGTGGCCACAGCGAGTGCGGCCAACCGGCTGGCTGCCCGTAGGCGGGGCAGGCGGGGACGGGTCATGACGCCTCCCAGAGGGGATCACGGTGGTGGTGGTGCCGAGATCCTGTCGCCGCCGACGCCGGACGTCAATATCGATGAGCCTCACTAAATGCTGTTCCGAGGTGTGGGATGGATCGGTGGTGCTCAGACCAACGGCGCATACCACTGAGCGCCGGTGACCCGGACCCGCCTGGACTGCTTGCGGTTCCACTCCACCCGCATGCCGTGCTTGCGAAGCACCGGGAACGCGACCTCGTCCAGTAGCCGTTCCAGGTCGGCCTGGTAGTTGGCCTGCTGTTCGGCCTCCGACAGGCCCGCGTAGGCGACCTCGTCGAAGTCGGCCGGAGGATAGACGCCGTAGCCGAGGTAGACCTCGCCGTCCTCGCTGGCGAGCAGCGACTCCGTGTCCTGCTGGTGGTACCAGAGATAGCCGCGCCAGTGCCGGGAGTCATCCCGCTCGTCGTGGATCTCGGCGCTCGCGCAGGTGCCACAACAGCTGAAGTTCTCCCGGGCCAGCACGCCCAACCCGTTGAGGTCGGCGAAGGCGCGGGTGAGGTTGCCGCGCACCTCGCCCCACTCGCGCTGCTGCTCCCGCCGAACAGCCAATGCCTTCTCGTACGCCGCGAGCAGTTCCTCGTCGGTGGCGCCGCAGCGCTCCTCGTCGTCGTCGAAGAAGTCGACGAACTCGTCGGCGTCGTCCTCACCACGCACGACCCAGGCCCAGAGCTCGTCCTCGATCACGCTGCGGCCCGGCTCGAGGATCCGATCGGTCAGGAACCTGATGCCCTCGGGGCGATCGTTGTACGTCCATCCGTTCACGCCGACGATCGTCACACGGACCTACGACGCTCCTCGCCTAGGGCGGCTAGTTCCCGGCCGGCACCTGGTCCTTGACGTCGTCGTAACTGGCCTTTCCGGGTGCCTCAACGGGCGCGTAGATCACGCGGAGCACGCCCGTCGGAAACGCCTCCGTCGCCAGCACGCGCAGGTGGTAGGCGGTGTCGCCCTCGTCGAACAGCTTGCGGCCCTTGCGCGCCGCCACCGGGTGCACCAGCAGGCGCAACTCGTCGACCAGCCCCGCGGCGAGCAGCTGCTGCACCACCGAGATCGACCCGGGGATGAGGATGCCTCGGACGCCGGCGTCGGCCTTGAGCGCGGTGACGGCACCGACGAGATCACCCGCGATCAGTTCCGAGTTGCGCCAGGGAAATTCCAGCGACTGCCGCGTGACGACGACCTTGCGCACATCCCCGAGTCGCTTGGCCAACCCTGCGTCCTCCCCGCCGGCGGCCTCGCGGTCAGGCCAGGCGCCAGCGAAGCTGTCGTAGGTCTCACGGCCGATCAGCAGCACGTCCGCGGCGTCGTAGTCCTCGGTGACCGCCCGACCCATGTTCTCGTCGAAGTACGGGAAGTGCCAGTCCGGGTCGATCTCGGCCACACCGTCGGCCGAGATGAACAGCGTGGAGATGACCTTTGCCATCGCGGGGATCCCTTTCATTTGCCGTTGAGGTATATACCTCTGGGTCATATTTATACCGCAGAGGTATATGACTCACAGTGACAGGACAGCGCTCCCACGAGCTCAACCTCATGAATACATCAGGTGCAGCGTCATCCCGGCGTCGGCGTGCGCCAGGTTGTGGCAGTGGTTGGCCCACATTCCGGGGTTGTCCGCCCGGAACGCCACCTCCCACACCTCGCCCGGTCGGACGTCGAACGAGTCCAGCCACAACGGACTTCCGACCGCCGGCTTCCCGTCGCGCGACAGCACCAGGACGTGATGGCCGTGCAAATGCCACGGGTGCACGATCTGAGATCGGTTGACGATCGTGAACCTGATGATGTCGCCGAGGCGTACGACCTGCGGCGGGATGTTCGGGTCGGCCGCGCCGTTGACGGTATGGGCGTAACGCGGAAGCAGTTCGTGCAGGTCGAGGCCGCGATCGAGAACGAGGGTGAACCGCTTGTCGATCCGGGACCACGGCGCCGGGGAGGCGACGCCGTAGCTGAGCGGGTCCAGCACCGGCCAGGCGCCCGTCGCGGTCGACACCGCCCCGGTCGTGTAGACCACACGGCCGTCGACGAACAACGCCACCGGCGTCGCGGGCGCGTCGAACACCAGGTCGTAGCGACCCCCTGCCGGGATCAGCACCGAGGTGTCCACGAGCGACGTCGGGCCTCGCAGGTCGAAGCCGTCGATCGCGGCGACCCGGAACGAGGTCCCGGCCAGGGCATAGCGGTGCGTCGTGCTGTCGGTGTTGATCAGCCGTAGCCGCACCGGGGTGCCCGCCTCGACCCGTTCCGTTCTCGGCGCGGGCAGCGGCCGACCCGCCAGCGTGTGCACCGGCACCGTGACGTCGAGGCCGGTCATCGGCCCCGGACGGACCACCAGCACACCGTAGAGACCCATCCGCACGCCGACGTCGGAGACCGAATGCGTGTGGTACCAATACGTACCGGCCTGATCGGCGCGGAACCGGTAGACGAATTCCTGTCCGGGCAGGACCGCCGCCTGCGTCACGCCGGGCACTCCGTCCTGACTGTTCGGCACGTCGTACCCGTGCCAGTGCAGCGTGACGCCTCGTTCGATGTCCCGGTTGCGCAGCGTCACCTCCACGACGTCGCCGACCACGGCGGTCAGCTCCGGTCCGGGTACCTGCGCATCGAACGCCCACGCCGCGACGTCGCGGCCACTCACCCGCACCGTGGCGGTGCCGGCCGTCAGGGTGAACCGCCTGGTGGGTTCGCCGACGGTCCGCGCATCCCGATACGCATGATCATGGGGTACGGCGGGCGCGCCGTCCGGAGCGGCCGTCAGCCCGGTTCCGGCCACCAGCGCCGCGACCGCCACCACGAGGGTCGCCCGGGACACCGTCCGCGACGGGCGCGCGCCGAGGGCACGCCACGAGACCGCCGTCGCCGCGACGACCCCGGCGACCGCGAGCAGCCCCGCTCCCGCCGACGCCGGATAGCCGTGCAGGACCGTCACGAGCAGGGCGCCGCTCGTGGCGTACCCGGCGAAGAGAAGCGGGACCGCGACGGACCGGATGTCGCCCGGGGCCCGCAGCAACCGCGGCCCGGCGACGGCCACCGCCGCGAGTGACAGTGGAGCGGCGATGAGGACCTTCTCCGCCGCGAACCACCAGCCGGCGCGGGCGAGCGCGGTGATCGTGATCGCGCGGGCGAGCGTGGCGAGCAGCGCGAAGGCCGCCAACCCCAGCGCGAGCGGGCGGCGCCGGGCGGCCGACGCGGCACCTCCGCCCAGCCATCCGCCGGCCGCGAGGACCGCGATCACCAGGTCGGCCGCGAGCAGCGAGCCCGTCGTCATACCGGCTCCCCTTCGCGGACGGTCACACCGATGGCGTCGGCCGGCGCCGGGTTGGCCAGCTCTCGCGCCGCCCGAAGGATGCCGACGACGACGTGCACCGCGATGATTCCGTTGACGGCGTGCAGCCCCGCGATGGTCAGGCCGAACGGACTGCTGACGCCCGCGGCGTCGGTGGACCCGTTGGCCAGCATGGCGGTGAGCGCCTGCACCACGACGAGGCCGAACGGCAGGATCGTCAGCCCGATGAGCCGGCCCGGCGCCCTCGCCAGCGCGGCGAACAGAATCGTGAGCAGGGTGAGGACCGGGATGATCACCATCCCGTTGACACTGTGCAGCGCGTACGAATCGTCGTCCGCTGGCTTCGTGAACGCGCCCACGGCGGCGAGGACGAACTGCAGGGCGAACGCGACGAGCAACAGAATGCTGACGATGACGAATGCCTTGCGCATGGTGACCTCCTAGAGGTGAGCCGAAGCCAGGGCTCGGGCGACATGGTCGGTGGCCGTGATCGCCCCGTAGGCGACCAGCCGTACGAGGTCGGCGTCGGCCGGATGGGAGAGCCGCCAGAGAGCGACGTCGCCCACGGTGATCGCGCTCGGTGCGAACGCCGCCAGCAGCGCGATGCGCGTTCCGACGCGATCCCGGCCGGGCACGTCCCGGACCAGGTCGACGGCCCAGTCCGCGGGCCTGGCCGGGAACCGCCCGTCCTCCCAGCGCACGGTGGCCGCGACGGTCTGGCGCGCCACGTCCCCCAGGAGGTCTCCGCCCGGTGCGGCGGCGTCCTTCAACGACGCGTACGCGACGCCGACCGGGCTGTCTCCCGCCCAGCCGGGTGGCGCGGTCGTGCCGGCCGGGAGGAGCGGGAGGCTTCGGCCGGGTTCCTTCGGCTCCCGGGCCGCCCTGGCGTAGAGCCGCCCTCCGACCGACCGCACCAGCGGGGACCGTTGCAGGCCACCGGGGAGCAGATCGGGATCGAGCAGCGCCGACACGATCCGGTTGACGAAGTGGAAGGCGAGCAGTGTGCCGGTTACCTCCGGGCGGTACGGGCTGGCCCAGTCGGCGGCTTCGGGGCTGCGGCTTGCCTGGGCCCAGGCGATGAGCTCGGCGTGCCTCGGTTCAGGTGGTGTCCCACCCCGGGCGACGGCCTCGGCCAGCTTCGGTTCGCCCAACGCGTGTAGCAGCATCACGTGGGCGTCGACGCAGAACTGACAGCGGTTTGCCCGGGAGACCACCGACGCGACGAGTTCGCGCTCGACCCGGGAGGCGTCACCGGCGAGCAGGGCCTCGCGCATCAACGCCCAGGTCGCGGCCAGCACCTCCGGCACCGCCGAGAGCGCCTGGAAGGTGGGCAGCGGCCCGAGGAAGTCGTCCGACAGTTGGCGGTAGACCGCGGCGGTCAGACCGGTCGTGGTCGACGCTCTCGCCGGGGTGAAGAAGCGGTATGTCATGGGCTCGATGCTTGTCTCGACGAACCGGGAAAACGTCGTGCCGCCGCAGGCACTTGGCCGGTAGCCGATACCGCGTCGGCGGTACGCCCTCCTACCGCAGCCGGTGGATGCCCCCTGATGACGGCCCGTTCTACAGTTCGACCATGCGTCGCGACCTGCCGTACGCCCTCAGCGGCCCAGCCCTCGGCGCCCTCCTGCTCGGCAACGCCGCGCTCGCACCGGACGCCGCGCAGGTTGGGGCGATCGACGTCGTCCTGGTCCTCGCCATGGCGGTGGCCGTGGCGGTGTGCCGGCGGTACCCGGTGGTGGCGCTGAGCGTGGTGACCGTAGCCATGCTGGCCCTCCACGTCCGGGTACACCCCGGGGTGTCCGCCGCGTTCCCCGTTCTCGGCGTGGTCTACGTCGCCGCCTGGCGGGGGCACCGGTCGGCCGCCGCCGTGGCCAGCCTCGCCTTCCTCGGTGGGTTCCTGGCCCGCGACATCTCGGTGGCGCCGGCCGGCCAGGCAGGCCAACTGATCGTCGAGCGGACGGCCCTGCTGCTGGGTTGGTTCGTGGCGGCCAACGTCGCCGGGCTCGTCGCGCGGCAGCGCCGGGCATACCTGGAACAGGTCGAGCAGCGGGCGATCGAGGCCGAGCGCACCCGCGAGGAGATGGCGTTGCGTCGCGCCGGGGAGGAACGCCTGCGCATCGCCCGCGACCTGCACGACTCCCTGACCCACAGCATCTCCGTGATCAAGGTGCAGGCCGGGATCGCCGTGCACCTGGCTCGCAAACACGGCGAGGAGCCGTCGGCAACGCTGTTGGCGATCCAGGAGGCCAGCGGTGCCGCGATGCGGGAGCTGCGCACGACGCTCGACGTCCTGCGCTCCCCCGCCGACGAAGACCGCGTCGGGTTGGCCCGGGTGGACGAGCTCGCCGAGCGGACCAGGGCGGCCGGCGTACCGGTGCACGTGACCGTCAGCGGTCCGCCCCGGGACCTGCGCGCCGAGGTCGACGAGGCCGGGTATCGCGTGGTCCAGGAGGCGCTGACCAACGTGGCCCGCCACGCGGGGCTCGCCACCGCGCACATCCACGTCGAGTACACCCCGGAACAGCTCACCGTCTCGGTCACCGACGACGGCCAGGCGTCACCGGCCGGGCTGATGACACCGGGTGTGGGCCTGCGCGGTATGCGCGAGCGGGTGACCGGAGTGGGCGGCACACTGCGAGCCGCGGCTCGCGACGACCACGGGTTCGCGGTACGGGCCACCTTCCCCCTGGACGAATCGGCATGACCGAGCGCTTGCGCGAGGTCCAAGCAGCTCAGTCGCCCGCGGATCGTGCCGTCTCCGACCGGAGGGAGGAGCCGGCATGATCCGCGTGTTGCTCGCCGACGACCAGGCTCTGATGCGAGCCGGATTCCGCGCCCTGCTCGATGCCGAGGACGACCTGGAGGTCGTCGGCGAGGCCACCGACGGCACCTCGGCCGTCCAACTGTCGCGACGTCTGCGCCCGGACGTCGTGCTCATGGACGTGCAGATGCCGGGGCTCGACGGCATCGAGGCCACGAGGCGCATCGCCGCTGATCCCGACCTCACCGCGACGCACGTCCTCATCCTCACCAACTACGGGCTCGACTCCTACGTCTTCGCCGCCCTCCGCGCGGGCGCCAGCGGTTTCCTCCTCAAGGACGCCGACCCCGCCGACCTGCTGCAGGCCATCGCCGTCGTGGCCCGCGGCGACGCACTGCTCGCGCCGGCCGTCACGCGTACGCTGATCAGTGAGTTCGTGTCCGGCCCACCGCCGGCCGAGCCGGCTGCCGGACGCGACGTGCTGACCACCCGCGAGCAGGAAATCGTCGAGTTGGTCGGCAAGGGGCTGAGTAACGACGAGATCGCCCTGCGCATGGTGATCAGTCCGTTGACCGTCAAGACACACGTGAATCGCGCGATGATGAAGCTGCATTGCCGCGACCGCGCCCAGTTGGTCGTGTGGGCGTACGAGTCGGGACTGGTCACTCCGCGCCGCCGCTGACCGTCAGCGAGGTCCGTTGGTCGCTGGACCACCCCGTCGGCACACGACGAAGGTCTGACGCACTAACATTGCCGCCGTCCGCGACGGCTCTGCTGAAACGAGGCGACATGCGCTGGCTCCGGCGGTTGCTGGGCGGTAGGCGGGTCCAGCTCGATCCGGAACGACAGCAGGCGCTCCTGCAGGACGTCCAGCACCGATACGGCGCCCATGCGCAGATCCGGTTCACCGAGCAGGTCGAGACGCTGACGGCGACGCTGGACAGCGACGACGGCCTGGTGGTGGCAGCCCGGGTCGTGGGCCAGGTCGCCGATGAGGCCCACGTGGACCTGCAGGCCCAGGCCCAGGAGATCCTCCGACGGACGGGCCGGCGGCTCCTGGTGCACCGCCGCAACTACCGACCGCTGTGGAGGGAGGCCGGACCCGCCCTGCGGTGGCCGCTGTTCGCGTTGCCGTCCGGCTTCCACCCGTACGCGCAGGTGGCCGCCGCCGTCGCGGTGGTCGGCAGCCGGGCGCACCGGCTCGACCGGGTGACCGACCCGAACCCGCTGCTGACCCGAGTGTTCGAGGTGCTCGACCTCACCACCGCCGGCTGGGAGTACGGCCGGGTGCGGGTGGACACCCATGCCGCCACTCTGGCCGATCAACTGATCACGAGCGCCGGGCAGGTCCTCGCGGCCATCGACGACCCGCCGCGGCTGCCACCTCCGATCCGTGAGTTGATGCGCCGGAACAACACCATCGACGTGCACGACCCGGCCGGCCCTCGGGTAGTGGGTGGGATCAATCTGGGTGCGAAGATGCGCGAGCATTTCCTGGTCTGAGGGCGCCGGGCGGCCGCGACGACAGACGCCGGACGGCCTCGACGACAACTGCGCGCAACCGCTTGCCGGTGTACGGAATGCCGCCTGAGCATGTGCGCATGGGGCCAGGTGTCATTCTCGGGGTCGACGTGGGCACCACGGCTGTCCGGGCGTCCACTTTCGCGTTGGACGGCACCGTGCGGCACGTCGCGACGCGGACGTACCCGCTGCTTCAGCCGGTGCCCGGCTGGCAGGTTCAGGATCCGGACGTGCTCGTGGCGGCCACTCTGGAGGCGATCGCCACCTGTGTCGCCGACACCGCCGGGCCGGAGGTGGTCGCGCTCGCGCTGAGTTCCGCCATGTACGGCCTGATCGGGCTGGACGCGGACATGACGCCGAAGACGCCCCTGCTGACCTGGCGGGACTCACGGTCGTCGGAGGCGGCCCGCGATCTGTGGACCTCCGGCCAGAGCCAGGAGCTGCACCGGTTGACGGGCACCCCCGTGCACCCGAAGAGCCCTCTCTGCAAGCTCCTGTGGTTCGCCCGCCACGAGCCGTATCTCTGCACGACGACGCGGTGGTGGATCGGCCTCAAGGACTATGTGCTCCATCGCCTCACCGGACGGCTGGTGACCGAGCTGTCCTCGGCGTCCGGCACGGGGATGCTCGACGTCCACCGTCGGGTCTGGAGTCCGGCCGTGCTCGACCTCGTCGGAGTGTCGGAGAGCCAACTGCCCCCGGTCCTGGCCACGACGGCGTTGCTGCGGCTGTCGGCGGCGGCCGGACGGGCTGTCGGCCTGCCGGCCGGTACACCCGTGGTCCCGGGTGCGGGCGACGGCCCGTCGGGCAACCTGGGCGCCGCCGCGATCGACAGCGCCGTCGGTGGCCTGACGCTCGGGGCCACCGGGGCCCTGCGTACGGTCGTCGCCGCTCCCCTCACCGACCCGGCGGAATCCCTCTTCTGCGCCGCGTTGACCGAGGACGCCTGGGTTGTCGGCGGATCGGTCGGCAACGGCGCCAACGTCGTACGGTGGGCGGGACGCGCCCTCGCCCCCGACCTGCACCCGACGTCCCGGGACGGCCGTCCCGAACCCGAGCTCCTGCGTCTCGCCGAGCGGGTTCCCCCGGGAAGCGACGGCCTCGTGATGCTGCCCTATCTGCGGGCCGACCGGGCACCGGCAGGGGGGTCGGGCCCACCCGGCGCGTATCTGGGGCTGCGGAGCGAGCACACCCGCGGCCATCTGGTGCGGGCCGCCGTCGAGGGTGTGTGCCTGCAACTCGGCGGTGTCCGAGACCGCCTGGCCGAGCTGACGCCGATCAGCAGCGTACGGCTGACCGGCGGCGCCTTCCGCGCACCGTTGTGGCGCGAGGTGATGGCCGCGGTTCTGGACTGTCCGGCCCAGGTTGCGGGCGAGACCGATGACGCCGCCCTTGGCGCGGCCGCGCTCGGGCTCTTCGCCATCGGCCTCGCAACCGACCTCAAGGGGGCCGTCGCCCTGCTCGATCCCGAGGGGGCCCGAACCGAGCCGATCACGGTCGACCCGAGCCTTGCCACGGCCTATCGCGGTCTGCGCGCGAAGCTGCCCGCGCTCGTCACGGTCGTGGGACGCCTGGGCGAGATCCTCGACGAGGTGGCGGCCGGCCCGGGCGTCGACTGGCGGGTCGGCGCGACGCCGCGGGACACCCTGGGTGGTTGACCGGGCCGGCCTACGCGCTGCCCGGGCGTCAGTGCTCGGGATCCTCCTTGACCTGGGCCACGAGCTGGGTCGGGTTGACGTAGCGCAGTGCGACGACGAGCAGGACGAGCATCATCGAGGTGTAGATGACCGCCATCGCGTCGACCGACTGCTGCGCCCTGATCCCGGACGCGGACATCGAGTAGTAGAGCGCCACGACGAGGGTCTGTGAGTCCGGTCCCGCGGTCAGGAAGGTGAGCTCGAACATGCCGACGGTCCGGACGAGGACGAGGATCGCGGACGCGAGGATGCCCGGCACGAGCAACGGCGTGAGGACCCGGAGGAACACCGTCCGCAGGCCCGCGCCGCACATGCGCGCAGCGCTCTCGATCCGCGGGTCGATCTGCTCGATGAAGGGGGTCATGGTCAGGATGACGAAGGGCACCGAGGGTACGAGATTGGCGAGCACGACCCCGGACATGTGCCCGGCCAGGCCGAACTTGTAGAGGACGGTCGCCAGCGGGATGCCGTACGTGATCGGTGGCATGAGGATGGGCAGCAGGAACACGAGGAAGATCAGCCGCTTGCCGGGGAACGACCGTCGCGCGAGGACATAGGCCGCCGGCACGCCGATCAGCAGCGAGAGGCCCACGACGAGCACGGAGACTTCCAGGGTCACGACGATGACCTGCAGAAGCGCGAACTCGTCCCAGGCCCGGCCGTACCAGCTCGTGGTGTAGCCGTCGGGCAACCAGGTGTCGAACCAGCGCCGGCCGAACGAGCTGACCAACACGGACGCCACGACGCCCAGCAGGTTGAGGAAGAAGAAGATGACGACGCCCCACACGATCCAGGCGGCCGGGCGCGCGGTGATGCGCCGCCGTCGGTCGGTGGTGGCGGGGGGCCGCGCTGGTCGCGCCCGGGTGATCGTTGCCATCAGCCCTTGCCTCCGGTGGAACCTGTGTAGAAACGGCTGCGAGCGGCCAGGACCAGCGCGATGACGACCAGCTCGACGAACCCCATGATCATCGCGATCGCCGACGCGTACGGGTAGTCGTACTGCTCGTACGCCGCCTGGTACGCGGCGAGGGAGATGACCCGCGTCTCACCGGCCGGGTTGCCGACCAGGACGGCCGACGGGAACACGCTGAACGCCAGCACGAACGTCAGGCAGAAGGTCGTGGCCAGGCCCGGCATCAGCAGCGGGAGGGTGATCCGGGTGAACCGGCGACGCCAGTCCGCTCCCAGCGTCGCGGCCGCCCGTTCCAGGGTGGGGTCGATCCCGGAGAGGTAGGAGAGCACCAGCAGGAACGCGAACGGGAAACCGGTGATCACCAGTGAGAAGAACACGCCCCAGTAGTTGTGGGTCAGCCGCACCGGCTCGTCCACGAGGTTCGTGGCGAGCAGGATCCGGTTGAACCAACCGGTCGGGCCGAGGAAGTTCAGCAGCCCCTGGGCAGTGAGGACCGTGCCGAGCGTGATCGGCACGACCAGCAGGGTGGTGACCAGCCGCTTGCCCCGGAACCGGCCGCGCATCCGGTAGGCGATCGGCACGGCGGCGAGGACGTTCAGCAGCGCGGCGGGCAACGCGATCCGCAGGGTGATCCAGATCGTGCCCCGCTCGTAGGAGTCGGAGAAGAACCGGGCGTAGTCGCTGAACGGCCCGCCGTCGGTCGGCTGGAACGACAGCGTCAGCCCGTAGAAGAACGGGTAGAGGAACAGGGCGATGACGAAGACCAGGGCCGGCACCAGCAACCAGAGCTGACGGTCGATGCCCCGCTCGGCGAGACGGTGCTGCCAGTGCGCCATCGGTCTGCCGGGTCCGGCGCCGCTCACCGCGTTGCCCCCGAGGTGTCCGCGAGGCGGTCGGGCCGGGCGTCGGTCTCCCGCGTCGCGTCGGCGGGAAAGACGAGAAGCCGCTGCGGATCCATGGAGAGCTTGACCTGGTCGCCCGGCGCGACCCGCTGCTCGGTACGCAGGTGCAGCAGTTGGCCGGTGTCCGTGCGGGCCTCGGCCGCCAACTCGCGGCCCTGATACTCCACCACCTCGATGGCCGCCGACATGGTGTTGGGCGTCTCGCCGGGGCCATCGACGCGGACGTCCTCGGGGCGTACCGCGACCACCACGTCCGACCGGGCGGGGAGGTCGCCGATGACCTCGCCGAGCAGGCGGTGGCCGGACGACTCGACCGTGGCCCGGGTGCCGTCCACCTGCTCCACCCGCCCCCGCCACAGGTTGCGGTAGCCCATGAAGTCGGCGACGTGCCAGTTTGCCGGCCGGGTGTGCAACTCGCGCGGCGACCCGATCTGCTGCACCCGCCCCTCCCGCAGCACCACCAGCCGGTCGGCCAGGGACAGCGCCTCCTCCTGGTCGTGGGTGACGTAGACGGTGGTGAGCCCCAGCGACTGGTGCAGCCGGCGGATCTCGGTACGCATCTCCAGGCGCAGTTTGGCGTCGAGGTTGCTCAACGGCTCGTCCATCAGCACGAGGGACGGCTCGAACACGACGGCACGGGCGATGGCGACGCGCTGCTGCTGACCACCCGATAGCTGGCCGGGGAGCTTGTCGACGTGGTCCTCGAGGCGCACCAGCCGCACCGCCTCCTCCGTACGCCGGCGGGTCTCCTCCTTCGGCAGCCGCCGCATGCGCAGCCCGAAGGCGATGTTCGCCCGGACGGTCAGGTGGGGGAAGAGGGCGTAGCTCTGGAACACCATGCCGAAGTCGCGGCGCTCCGGTGGCAGCGTGTCAATCCGGCGCTCGTCCTGCCAGATGCTCCCCTGGGTCAGCGGCAGGAGCCCCGCCAGGCAGTTCAACGCGGTCGACTTGCCGCAGCCGGACGGGCCGAGCAGGGCGATGAACTCGCCCGCCTCGATGGTCAGGTCCAGCTCGGTGAGCGCGTCCTGGCCGCCGAACCGACGGGACACACCGTCCAACCGCAGCTGGGAGAAGGCGCTCATCCCTGCTTGACCTTCCCGCCGCCGATCTCGCGGTCCCAGCGGTTGAACGCCGCCACGAGGCTCTTCGCGTCGAGCGGGACCTCGGTCGGGTTGCCGGCGATCAGCGCGTCGTACTCGGGGCGGCCGAACTCCCGGATCGCGTCCTGGCTCTTCTGCGGCGCCGACGAGAGCCCGACGTCCTTCACCGCCGGACCCGGGTAGAAGTAGCCCTCGTCGTACGCCTTCGCCTGCTGCTCGGGGGTGAGCATGAACGCGAGCAGGGCGAGCACTGCGGCCTGCGTGTCGGTCGAGATGCCCTTGGGCAGCACGGCGTAGTGCGCGTCGGTGACCCAGTGGAAACCGTCGAGCGTGGCGATCCTGGCGTCCTTGGGCACGGTGCCCAGCACCCGGGGGTTGATGTCCCAGCCGGTCGTGCTGACGATCAGGTGAGCCGTGCCGTTGGCGAGGTTCTTCATGGTCTCGGCGGTGCCGGACGGGTAGTAGTCGACGTACCGGCCCAACTCCTTGAGGAAGGCCCACGTCTTGTCCCACCCCGCCGTCGGATCCTTGGGGTTCGTGTCGCCCAGGATGTAGGGCAGGCCCATCAGGAACGTCCGGCCAGGGCCGGAGTTGGCCGGCCGGGCGTACTGAAATTTCTTGGGGTTGCCCTTGGCCCAGGCGAGCAGGGCTTCCGCGCTGGTTGGCGGTGTCGGCAGCCGGGACGGCAGGTATTCGAGCAGCGGACCGGACGGGTAGTAGGTGACGGTGACGCCGGCGTTGCCGGCGAGCTGCTGCATCGCGGCGGCCGGTTGCAGGTAGTTGCGCATGCCGCCGAGGCGGTCCTGGAACTTCGGCAACACGTCGAGCCAGAGGCCCTGCTCGATCCCCGCGGCCAGACCGTCGACGCCGGTCAGCACGAGACCGATGTCCACCCGGTCCGCGCCCTGCTGAGCCTTGATCTTGCCGGCCAGCTCGGGCGCCGGCGCCTTCGAATAGGTCACCCGGGAGATCACCCCGGAGTTCTTGGAGACGAACTCGTCGATCATCCCCTGCGTCAGCTGCAGGTTGCCGGCGACGTCGAGAACGTTGAGCGTCACGGCCCGACCAGGACGCTCCGGCACCTCGCCCGTGGTGTCGCCCGAGGACTTGCCGGGACTGTCCGGCGCCCCACACCCGACGGCGCCCACGAAGAGCGACGATGCCGTGACCATGAGAGCGCCGCGCCGCGTCATACCCATGAGTCGTTCCCTTCATCGACTACCCGGACCGGCCAGGTAGGTCCACGCTGCGCTCAGGCGGGGTCGCCCTACCTGCGCCGTCCGTGAAGCATTGAGACAGCCGGCGCGGCCTCACGGCAATGGGTTGCCATGTATTGCCTCGCGCGAATGTGTCTAGGCGAACGGATTGTTGCGTGGGCGTTGCCGGGTACTCACCGACGTCATAGCATGATCACGGCGCGCAGCCGGGGGGAGCACCAGATGCCCGACCACACCAGGCCGCCCGACAAGAGGGTCACGATCTACGACGTCGCGCTCGAAGCCGCCGTCTCACCGTCCACGGTGTCCCGCGCCTTCTCCCGACCGAGCCGCGTCAATTCCGAGACCGCCGAACGGATCCGGCAGGTCGCCGAGCGGCTGGGCTACCGGACCAACCCCTTGGCGCGCGCGCTCACCACGGCCCGCACGCACATGATCGCGCTGGTCATCGCCGACATCACCAACCCGGTGTACGCCGAGATCGTTCGCGGTGCACAGGAGGCGGCGATCGGCGACGAATACACCACCGTGCTGATCGACGCCCAGGAGTCCGACCAGGTGGAACGGGCGGCCATCGAACGCACGATGTCGACCGTCGACGGCATCGTGCTGGCCAGCAGCCGGATGTCCGACTCGGCCATCCGGATGTTCGCCAAGCAGCGGCCGGTGGTGGTCCTCAACCGCGCCATCGCGGACGTGCCCTGCGTCGTGACGGACAACCCCCGTGGGGCCCGGAGGGCCGCCGAGCACCTCGGCGAGCTGGGACACGACCACATCACGTACGTCGCAGGTCCGGAGGCGTCCTGGCCGAACGGCATCCGCTGGCGGTCGCTGCTCGAAGCGGGCATGGAGCTGGAGATCAAGGTGCGCCAGATCGGCCCGTTCAGCCCGACCATCGAGGGCGGCGAGCGAGCCGCCGAGGAGTTGTGCGCTCGTCCGGCGACGGCGGTCCTCGCCTTCAACGACCAGATGGCGATTGGCCTCATCCGTGGTCTCACCCGCAAGGGCGTCAACGTTCCGGGCGACGTCAGCATCGTGGGCTTCGACAACATCCTCGCCGCCGACATCGTCACGCCGGGGCTGACCACGGTCGCGGCGCCGTTCTACGCGGCGGGCTCGGCCGCGGCCCGGCACCTGCTCACGATGATCGAGGGGGCCCCTGGGCACACCGGCCGGCCGATGGTCCTGCCGGTGCGGCTCGTGGTCCGCCAGTCGACGGCCCCGCGCAACCTGAGCCCGGGTCGGTCCCGCCCCCCATGGGTACGGCAGAGGCCCGCGACCCAGCCGGCGGCGCACCTGTCGTGAGGCCGGAAGGCCCGCGACAAGAAACGACAACTCGTTGCCGAGGCTTGGCGGCGCCGGACAGGATCGGCGCACCCGCCCATCCATCTACGTCACTGCGTTCGCGAGACGGCCGATCGGCGTCTCGAGCGGACGAAGGAGGAGAAGGCAATGAACCGAGGTTCGGTGCCCAGGCTGCGGCGAAGTCTCATCGTGCTGGGCACGGCGCTCGCCATGGTCGCGTCCACCCTCGCGGTCGCCACGACACCCGTTGCCGCCGCCCCGCCGCCGGACGACTACAGCGGCTCAGACCTGTGGCTGCGGTACGTGCCGGTCAGCGACGCGAAGCTGCTCCGCGACTACCGTCGAACGGCCACGGCGATCGTGGTCGAGAACGCCGACGCCGACAAGGTCCACCGGCACACGGCAGACCTCGCCATGGCGCCCGGCTCCACCGAGAAGCTGGCCGAGACCACGCTCGGAGCCGCCCGGGACGAGTTGGTGCGCGGTCTGGGCGGGCTCCTCGGTCAGGCGCCACCCGTGACGACGGTGAACGGCGGCAAGATCCCGGACGGCTCGGTCGTGGTGGGCACGCCGGCAAGCTCACCGCTGGTGCGCCACACCGTCTCGACCCGCGAGCTGGCCGACGTCGGCAACGAGGGTTACCTCGTGCGCTCCCTGTCCCGTGGAAAGGACCGGTTCACCGTCATCGCCGGCAACACCGACCTCGGCGCGCTCTACGGGACCTACGCGTTCCTACGGCTGATGCAGACGCAGAAGCCCGTCGACCACCTCCGCATCTCGGAGACACCGAAGATCAAGCACCGGTTGTTGAACAACTGGGAGACCGAGCGCCTCTACGCCGGCAACAACGCCTCCGGACTGGGCGGGTTGAACGGGGAGAACGGGGCGATCTTCAACTTCGCCGCCACCGGAGCGAGCGCCGGCAGGAATCTGCCCGTCATCCTCGACCGCTACATCGTCGTGGCACGCGCGTTGGCGTCGCTCGGCATCAACGGCATCACCATCAACAACGTCAACGCCGACAACGCGTACCTGACGAGCGCTCGCATCGCGCAGGAGGCCGCTCTCGCCGACGCCCTGCGTCCGTACGGCATCAAGCTGGGCCTCTCGATCCGTTACACCGCGCCGACGGACAGCCGATTCGCTCCGGACACGCTGACCAACAGCCAACTCGACCCCTACGGCGCCGACTTCCGGGGCTGGTGGAACCGCAGAGCCCAACTGATCAAGACCGCCATTCCGGACTTCATGGGCTTCACCGTGAAGGCCAACTCGGAGGGTCAGCCCGGGCCCCAGGACTTCGGGTACGACCACGGTGATGGCGCCAACGCCATCGGCGCCGCGGTCGCACCGCTCGGGATGACCGTCCACTGGCGGACGTTCGTCTACAACGCCGAGGTCGACAACGATCGACTCAAGCGGGCCTACCTGGAGTTCGGGCCGATCGACGACGAGGCCCAGCCCGACGGCACCAGGGGACGCTTCGCCGACAACGTGTTCCTGCAGACCAAGAACGGACCTTTGGATTTCCAGGCCCGGGAGCCCATCCACCCGATGTTCGGCCGGATGGAGAACACCAACCAGGCCCTGGAACTCCAGATCACTCAGGAGTACACGGGCCAGAACTGGATGCTGAGCTACCTCGGCCCGATGTACGAGGAGATCCTCAAGACCGACACGTACGCGACCGACGAGAACGGCAAGCTGCTGAAGAAGCGCCTGGTTGGTGACATCGTCGACGGGAGCGCCCAGCACCATCCGGACACCGCCATCGTCGGCGTCGCCAACCTCGGCAACGCCGACAACCTGACCGGGCACCACTTCTCTCAGGCGAACCTCTTCGCCTTCGGCCGCCAGGCCTGGGACTGGAAGCTCAACTCGGCGGAGATCGCGACCGACTGGACCCGGATGACCTGGGGCAATGACAGGCGTGTCGTCGACACCATCCGGAAGATGATGATGGGCTCGTGGGAGGCGCTGGTCAGCTACCAGACGCCGCTGGGCATCGGCCACCAGTTCGCCGAGGGCGCCCAGTACCGCCCCGACCCCGCCGACTGGGCAGGGCGCGACGACTGGAGCCCGGTCTACTACAACAAGGCCGACACCGTCGGCCTCGGCTTCGACCGCTCCCCCACCGGCAGCAACCTGGCCGCCCAGTACTTCCCGCGGCTCCAGCAGCGTTACGGGGACATCGACTCGGTCCCGGAGAACCTGCTGATGTGGTTCCACCATGTGCCGTGGGGCCATCGGATGGACAGCGGCCGGACCTTCTGGGACGAGCTGGTCTACCGCTACCAGATGGGCGTCCAGTACGTGACCTGGATGCGGGAGACCTGGGACGCCCTCCAGCCCGACATCGACGCGCGACGGTTCGCGGAGGTCCGCGCCAAGCTGGCCGTCCACGAGGCGGACGCCGCCGACTGGCGGGACACCTCGGTGCACTACTGGAAGGAGTTCAGCGGGCGGGACATCCCGGTCGACGACGCGCCGCTCTCGGCGAAGATCGTGGTGAACGGGAAGGAGTTCGGCGGCTTCAACCTGTCCGACGACTCGTACACCATCCCGGTCCCGGCCGGGGCGTCGCCGACCATCACGAAGGTGCGGACGGCCGACCGGAAGGCACGCTACGAGATCGTCTCCCAAGCCGCCGGTGTGCCCGGGCAGGCGGTCGTCAAGGTGACGACGGAGAGCTTCTTCGGCCCGCTCGTGAAGAACTACGTCTTCAACCTGGTGCCCGACACCACGCTGACGGCCCTGCGCGTCGATGGCAAGCGCCTGGCGTCTTTCTCACCGACGGTGCTCCGCTACAACGCCCTCGTGCCGGCCGGCACCGCGACCGTGCCGACGGTCACCGCCCGTGCCGCCGATCCCGCCGCCTCGGTCGCCGTCGAGCAGGCGACCAGCGCCACCGGACAGGCGCGGGTCACTGTCACGAACGGCGAGGCATCGTCGGTCTACACGGTGGACCTCAACACCACCATCACCGGCAGCGACGAGTTCGGCTCGACCCAACTCGGATCCCAGTGGCAGTGGGTACGGCCGGACGAGAGCAGGTGGCGGCTGGCCGACGGATCGTTGGTCATCACCGCCCAGCAGGGTGACCTGCAGGGCAACGCCAACACCGCGAAGAACCTGGCCCTTCAGGATGTCAACGGCGACTGGACGGCCGAATCCAGGATCGCCTTCTCCCGACCACTCGCCAACAACAACGAGCAGGGCGGCGTTCTCGCGTACGCCGACGACAACAACTACGTGAAGCTCGCCTGGGAGATGGGCAACGCAACCGCCGCCAACAAGGTCCGGCTCGTCCTCCTCCGCGAGCAGAACGGCGCGGCATCGACGCTGGAGATCACCGGCGCCGACGCCCAGCGGATCGTCGGGCCCGACGGCGCCATCTGGCTCCGACTGACCAAGATCGGGGACAGCTACCGCGCCTACTACTCGGCCGACGGAAGCGTCTACCGCTACATCGGCTCCACGACGTTGACGACCGAGCCGACGAAGGCCGGGCTGATGGCCTTCAACCGGGCCGGCACCTCCACCGACCTCGACGTCGCCTTCGACCACTTCCGGATCGAGAGCCGAGGGGAGCGCATCCGCTAGTGGTAACGCGTCCGGGTCCGTCCCGGTTGGGACAGGCCCGGACGCGTTCACCCGGTGCGGGATCCGGTGCCGTCAGGCCCCGATCGCGATGGCGAAGATGTGCATGGTCGGGACGTTGGCCGCGGGCCGTGCGCTGATGTTGGGCAACTCGACCCGGGCCACGGCCTTGCTCTGCAACGCGACACCCACGTAGTAGATGCAGGCAGCAGTGGCGTGGCGCTGGTTGTTCGGCCGGTTCTGGTACGCGGACACGATCGCCGCCGTGCCTCCGGAGTGCGGCCCGCCGTACCAGTCGGGCGAGCTCAGCGTGAACGTCTGGCGGGTGCCGTCGGCGTAGACCACCGTGCCGGTCCCCGACACGGTGCCGTAGGTGCCGGTCAGGAGGAAGCCGAGCCTCCTGCCGGTGCCGGTCACGCTGATCGACTGCCCCGAGGCGATGGCGTTGTCGGCGGCGCCCGGGCTGACGTTGGGCCAGCGGAAGTTGACCCCGTCGCGGCTCACCGTGCTGCCGGGGCTGGCGCCGGCCTGTGCCAGGGCCTGCGCGGAGAGCGTGGCCCCGTTGCCGTCGAAGTTTCCGGCGTTGGTGTTGCTGTCGTTGGTGAGGCCGGCGTTGGTGAAGCTCTGCTCCAGCGTCGGTGTGGTGGCGCCGGAACTGGTGACCCGGTAGGTGCGTCCGGCCTGCACGGTGACCTCGATCAGGTCGGACTCGATCCGGGTGGTCCGGGGAGCCGTACCGTCGGCGGTGTCGACCACCGTGACGGTGCCGGTCAGGATCCGGGACCGCAGGCGGACGGTGCCGGTGCGATCCGGACGCAGGAGGATCTCGGTGGCCAGCCCGCTGGCCCACGTGATGCCGACCGTGTGCCCACCCCGACCTCGCAGGCCGGCGACCCGACCGCTCGGCCAGGCTGGCGGCAGCGCGGGCAGGATGTGCAGCTCGCCGGTGTGGCTCTGCAGCAGCATCTCGGCGATGCCGGCGGTCGCACCGAAGTTGCCGTCGATCTGGAAGGGCGGGTGCAGGTCGAACATGTTGGGCGCGAGCCGGGCGGTGGTGGCGAGGTAGCGGATCAGGTCGTGGGCCCGTTTTCCCTCCTCCATCCGCGCCCAGAAGTTGATTTTCCAGGCGAGCGACCAGCCCGTTCCGTCGTCGCCACGCAGCGCCAGGGTCTGTCGGGCCGCCTCGAAGAGCTGTGGGGTGCCGCGCTTGGTGATCTGGTTGCTGGGGGCCAGCCCGTACAGGTGTGAGATGTGCCGGTGGTTGGGCTCGGTCTCGACCCAGTCGTAGAGCCACTCCTGGATGTTGCCGCGTGAACCGATCTTCATGGGCGCGAGCCGGTCCCGAGTGGCGCGAACCTGTGCCCGGAAGGTGCTGTCCACGTTGAGGATCTCGCTCGCGCGGGCGCACGCGTCGAAGAGGTCCCGCAGGATCTGGTTGTCCATCGTCGGGCCGGCGCACACGCTGGCGTTCGAGTGGTGGCTGAGCTCCGGTGAGTTCGACGGGTTGGTCACCAGGTACCCGAGGGTCGGCTCGGTCACCAGGCTGTCCAGGAAGAACTGCGCGGCGCCCTTCATCGCCGGATAGTTGGTGCGCAGGAACTCGACGTCGCCGTTGAACAGGTAGTGGTCCCAGATCAACGTGGAGAGCCAGGCGCCGCCGGTCTGCCACATGCCCCAGAAGGCGCCGTCCACCACCGAGGTGGCGCGCCACGCGTCGGTGTTGTGGTGGGTGACCCAGCCCCCGGCGCCGTACTGCAGTTGCGCGGTGCGCACGCCGGTGACCGACAGGTCCCGGACCATGTCGAAGACCGGGTTGTGGCACTCGGCCAGGTTTGTCGTGTTGGCCGGCCAGTAGTTCATCGGCAGGTTGGCGTTGATCGTGTACTTCGAGTCCCACGCCGGGGTCAGCGAGTCGTTCCAGATGCCCTGGAGGTTGGCCGGTTGGGTGCCCGGTCGCGAGGAGGAGATCAGCAGGTACCGGCCGTACTGGAACAACAGCGTGGAGAACTGCGGGTCGTCGACGCTGTTGTGCTGGGCGATCCGGACGTCGGTCGTCTGGTCGGCGGCGGAGGTGCGGCCCAGGTCGAGGCTGACCCGGCCGAACAGCGCCTGGTAGTCGGCCACGTGCCGGCTGCGCAGCTGGTCGTAGCTGCTGGCCCGCGCGGCGGAGAGGCGCTGTCGGGCGATGCCCTGGTAGTCGCCGCCGACGTTGCGGTAGTTGACGTAGCTGGAGCCGATGGAGATCAGCAGGGTCACGCTGGTGGCGTTGGTGACCCGCAGGGTGCCGCCGGAGCTGGACACGCTGCCGCCGCTGACGGTCGCGTTGGCCAGGGCGAGGAAGCGGACCGCGCCGGTGACGCCCTCCATGTTTCCGGAGATGCCGTCGAGGCCGATCGTCGTGCCGTCCGGGCTGGACACGGTGGTGCGTTGCGGGCTGTCGAAGGTGGCGGTGAAGCTGATCGAACCGCTCCGGTCGGCGGTCAGCCGCATCGCGATGACCTGATCGGGTGCGCTGGCGAACACCTCCCGCTGGTGGCGAACGCCGTTCAGCACGTACGTCACCGAGGTGGTCGCGGTAGTGAGGTCGAGCGTCCGGTCGTACTGTGACGCTCCGCTGGTGGACCCGAAGGCGAGCCGGAGGTTGCCGACGGTCTGGTAGGCCAGCTGACCGCCGGGGTTGCCCATCATGTTCTGGTTGACGAGATCCTGGGCCTGGGTCCACTGGCTGGCGTTGACCAGCCGCCGGATCTCCGGCAGTGCCGCCAAGCCTCTGGGGTTGCTGGGGTCGTGGGGGCCGCCGGCCCAGACGGTGTCCTCGTTGAGCTGCAGTCGTTCCGTGTCGACGTTGCCGAAGACCATGGCACCCAGCCGGCCGTTGCCGATCGGCAGCGCCCGTAACCAGTCGGTGCCGGCGGACTCGTCGTACCAGAGCGCGAGATCCCCTGCGGCCAGCACCTGCGGCGGCGCCGCCGAGTCTGCTCGGGCCGCGGCCGTCCAGGGCAGCGGCAGGAGAGCGCCGGCTGCGCCTATCTTGAGGGCTTGCCGTCTGGTCAGGTCTGACATCGGTCCTCCAAACGGTGACCGATCCGGCCACCCCGAAGCGTGACAACTACGGAACCTGACCGGGGGATCCGCATGATGGGCCAACCGGGACCCTTGCTGCGCAGACCGGTGCTGGACCCTGAGACGGTCAGACATCTGATGTGTTTCGGGAAGGTTACTCCGGAGCCATAAAATAGGCAATGATCGATCGATACGTGGGCGTCGCCCTACCCGGCCCTGGTGACAAGGCAAATCGCCAGGGAGTCAGCAGTGGACCGCCGCGGCCCGCCGGGGTGGGGCGCCGCAGACGGGCCACCGCTGGCCGCCCCGGATGCTCATACATCAGATGTACGACACCGATCAGGCGTCTCCTCAGGCGCGGTACTGGTCGTGGCGGGCGAACAGGTCGGTCCACTCCTCTTCGGACAGCGTCCGGCCGGCCGCGGCGATCTCGGCGAGCTCGCGGAAGTAGGCCTCGCGCGGGATGCCCGGTGCGAACAGGATCAGCATCACGGCCTCTGCGTCGCTGTCGTTGCGGAACCCGTGCACACCACCCTCGGGTACGTGCAGGAAGTCGCCGGGCCGCCCGTCGATCCAGCCCGACCCGCCGTAGAGCCGCACCGTCCCGGACACCACGTAGAAGGACTCGGAGAAGGTCCGGTGGAAGTGTGCGTCGGCCCCGCCGGCCCTGGCCGGCATCCGCCACTCGAAGAGGCCGAAGCGGCCCTGGGTGGCGGTGCCCGGCGCAACGAACCGACCGACCGTGCCGGACCTCATCACCATCCGCTCCTGCGCGGCTTCCGGATAGTGCAGGGCGCTGACCGCGCCGAACTCCGCCGTGTACGTCATGACGATCCTCCACAAGTTTGCTTGTCACTAACTTAGCACTAAGCTACTTGCCGTCAAGCTATTGTGTTCGCCATGACCCACGATGCCGTCGACGCGATCCTCGACCAGTGGCGCGACGAGCGCCCCGACCTCGACGATCTGCTGCCCATGGAGGTCTTCGGCCGCGTCTACCGCGTCGCGGCCGCCATCGGCGACCGGACGGAGCGGGCGTACCAGCGCCTCGGCATCGGACGAGGCGAGTTCGACGTGCTGGCCACGCTGCGCCGCAGCGGCGAGCCGTTCAACCTCTCCCCCAAGCAGCTCTCCGACACCCTCATGCTCACCACGGGCGGCATGACCGGGCGGCTCGACAAGTTGGAGAAGGCCGGGTTCATCACGCGTACATCCGATCCCAGCGATCGCCGCTCGCTTCGCGCGCAGCTCACCCCCGCCGGCCGCGACCTCGTCGACGAGGCAGTCACAGCGGGGCTAGCGGTGCAACGCGAGGCGCTCGGAAAGCTCGACCCCACCGACGCCCGCCGCCTGGCCGACCTACTGCGCGAACTCGCCCGCGCAGTCGATCGCTGACACGGCGCAGCGCAACTGGGTCCGGAGCTGAGCGGTCGACGACCCGGCCGTCACGATTCACGGCGAAGGTAGGCGTCCAGCGCGCCAGCGCCGCTGAGCATGGCACGACTCCTGGCCGAGAGGCGGGCACGCCAGTCGCTCAGCATGGACTCGAGCGGCGCGATTCCTCCAGCCGACCGGACCTGGGCGATCAGCGGGGCGATCTGCTCCAGCAGGTAGCCGCCTCGCCTGAGCTGGTGCGCGAGCAGAGCGTCGCGTACGTCGGCCGCGCGGTAGAGCCGGTAGCCAGTCTGCGGGTCACGGTCCGGCTGGACCACGCCAGCTCGTTCCCATTTGCGAAGGGTGGCCGGGCCAACGCCGAGCCTCTTCGACAGTGGACCGACGAACAGGTCTCCCCGTTGCGGTGGCGAGGGCTCCAGGTCGCCAAGCGCGGCTTCGACGGCCTCGAGGGTGCGACGGTCCTCGACGAGCTGAGTGTGACTCTCGTCGATCAGCCGCAGCCCGTCCTCGGTCGCGCCCCGGTTGACCGCCTGCATGATCGCCGTGGCCGTCCGGTGCCCGTGTCCGGGCACGAGCGCGAGGAACGCGTGCAGTGCCTGCGCGTGCCGCGGTGTGTAGGTGCGGTAGCCGTGCGAGGTCCGTTCAGCGGTCGGGAGGATGCCGGCCTCCTCGTAGTTCCTGACCGCCTGCGTCGACAGACCGTGCGCTCGCGCCAGGTCAACCGGCCTGAGTCGTCCACGGTCTTGAAGGTTTCGCCCCACAGCCCTGCCAATACCGCTCGAAAGTCTCAACGGTCGGCGTCGACGATACCGTTGGGGGCGGCGATTACCAGCTCGCCGCCGGGCTGGTCGGCGGTTACGACGAGCGATCGTCACCCGGCCGGGTCGCTCTGGTCCCGACCGCCCGTAGGTGTGCCAGGCCCTGCGCCCAGGACTGGATCAGGGTGGTTTCGTGGTAGGCGATGCCGTGATCGACGCAGAACTGGCGGATCAACGGTTGGGCGTTGCGCAGGTTCGGCCGGGGCATGCTGGGGAAGAGGTGGTGCTCGATCTGGTAGTTGAGCCCACCGAGCAAACCGTCGATGAGCCGCCCGCCACGTACGTTGCGGGAGGTGAGGACCTGTCGGCGTAGGTAGTCGAGGTCGTCGGCCTCGTTCAGGATGGGCATCCCCTTGTGGTTCGGGGCGAAGGAGCTGCCCAGGTACAGACCGAACAGAGCCTTGTTGACCAGGATGAACACGATCGCCTGCGGAACGCTCAGGACCAGGAAGACGGCGGTGAGGTAGCCGGCGAGGTGCAGGACGAGCAGGACCGCCTCCGCTGCTCGGTGCCTCAGTCCGCCGCGGATGACGATCGCCTTGACGCTGGCGGCGTGCAGATGCAGACCCTCCACCATCAGCAGGGGGAAGAACAGCGCCGCCTGGTGCCGGACGAACAGCGCCCGCAGGCCACGCTGCGCCGCGGCCTGACCCGGGGTGAAGGACAGCGGCACCACCACGATGTCGGGATCTCGGCCTTCGGTGTTCGGGTGTGCGTGGTGGCGGTTGTGCTTGTCGACCCACCAGCCGTAGCTGATCCCGGTCAGCAGGTTTCCACAGACCAGGCCAACCACGTCGTTCGCCCGGCGGGTGCGGAAGATCTGTCGATGTCCCGCGTCATGACCGAGGAACGCCAGTTGCGCGAAGAGCACCGCGACGGCGGCGGCGGTAGCCGCCTGCCACCACGACGGCCCGAGCCGAACGAAGATCACGCCCACGACCCCGAGGCAACCCAGCACCACCGTCACCCGCGCCGCGTAGTAGCGCGGTCGTCGGTCGAGCAGGCCCGCGCCTCGGACCAGGCGGGACAGGTCGGCGTATTCGCTGCCCCGGTCACTGCGGGCGCCAAGATCCGTATTGCTCACCCTCGCCACTCCTTGTAAGCCCGCCCATCAGCGCGCTCGCTCCGCCGTCAGCCAAGGCCCGAGAGGCGCGCGATCCGATCGTCGTAGCACCGAGATCGAACGCGAACCGCCGCTGATGGTTCCAGTCTTCCTCACGGCCGGGTCCCCGCAGGAGAAAACGGCGGCTCACATCCTGACCAGGAAGGCCTCAGACGGTCATGCGGTTGCTGGCCGGTAGTCCATGCCTTCGGGGTAGGGCAACAGAACGGCGGCATACCTCTCATCGGCGGTGATGTCGATGTCCTGATCGACCTCGAAGCCGATGACGGCACGGTGGAAGGGCACGTCGGCGTGTACGGCGACGGCCACGTCGGCGAGCCACCGGTCGAGCGGCGCGCGCCACGTCAGTGATTCGACGCCGCTACGTTCATCGAAGGGGTATCCGCCGATCCGCTCGTCGAGCCGGCCCAGCGCACCGAGTGGTAGGTAGAGCTCGAGGCTGTCGATCCCCTCGTACCGGTAGGAGAAGCCACCACAGACCATTCGGTCGCCCGACGGCAGGGTCAGCGTCCCGCGCAGGTGCCCACCCATCTCGAACGCGGCCGCACCAGGCTCGACGTCGAGCAGTTCAGGCCCCACGCGGCACTCGCGGACACCGGCGGCCCGCCACAGAGACCGCACGGCTCGGTCGAGCCGGGCGTCGTCGGTTGCGCCGAGGACGAGCATGACCTCGTAGAACCCGCCCGTCCAGTTCTCGGCGTCGCTCATGTCGTCCGCGGTTGCCATCGCTACAAGATCCACCAATCGACGACTCACGTCATCTCGGTTTCCCACCATCGTGGGCCAGTACGACGCCGGCGGCCACCCATCGCCGCGGCTCGGCAACTGCGCCCAGCGGGCGCGGGTCGTCACCAGGCGGTCGTCACCGGGCGGTCGTGTCCAGCGCCGTCCGGAGCTGCGCCAGGAAGTCGCCGAGCTCCGCCGCCCCGGCCCCGTCGAGCACGCGACGCATGAGCGCCGAGCCCACCGCGACACCGTCGGCGTAACCACAGGCCTCGGCCGCCTGCCGTGGACCGGAGATCCCGAAGCCGAGAACCACGGGCAGGTCGGTGGCCTGCCGCAGCGACGTCACCAGTTGCCGGCCGGCCTGCCCCAGTTGCGACTGCTCGCCCGTGGTCGCCATGACACTGACGGCGTAGATGAAGCCTCGGCTGCGCTTGGCGATCTCGGTGCGCCGCAGTGGCGCGGTCGCCGGGGATGCGAGCAGCACCAGGTCCAGCGTGGTATCCGCCGCCGCAGTGGCGACCGGCTCCATCTCGTCGACCGGCATGTCCGGCACGATCAGGCCGCCCACCCCGGCGTCGGCGAGCGCGGCGCAGAACCGATCGGCGCCGGCGTGCAGGACCAGGTTGGCGTAGGTGAACGCGACCAGCGGCACGGGCAGTCCGAGCCGGGAGACCTCGTCGAGGATCTGTCGGGTGGTGACGCCCCGGCTCAACGCCTGGTACGACGACTGCTGCACGACCGGCCCGTCCAGGGTGGGATCGGAGAACGGGAGGCCGATCTCGATGGCGTCGGCGCCCGCGTCCACGGCGGCCCGCAGCAGGTCGGTCCACTTCTCGGTGACACCACCGGTCACGTACGGCACGAGCAGCTTGCGGCCGGCGGCCTTGGCCGCGCGGGCCCGGTTTTCCACTGCGTTCACGACAGCTCCATCAGGGTCGCCATGTCCTTGTCGCCCCGGCCGGAGAGCGTCAGCATCACCGTCGAGCCCGGAGGGATCGTGCCGTCGCCGGCAGCGCGGATCACCCAGGCGACCGCGTGGGCGGATTCCAGCGCGCAGAGGATGCCCTCGGTGCGGGCCAGCCGGTGGGTCGCGGCCAGCACCTCGGTGTCGTCCACCGTCACGTAGGTGGCCCGGCCCGAATCGGCCAGGTACGCGTGCTCCGGGCCGACACCCGGGTAGTCCAGGCCGGCGGCGATCGAGTGGGCCTCGCTGATCTGCCCGTGCTCGTCCTGCAGGACCTTGGATCGGAAGCCGTGCAGCACGCCGGTCGTGCCGGCGCTGATCGCGGCGCCACCGGCCGCCTCGACGCCGATCAGGCGGGCCGGCGTGTCGACGAAGCCGGCGAACGTGCCGGCCGCGTTGGACCCGCCGCCGACGCAGGCAACGACGTAGTCGGGCGTGCCGGTGACGAGGTCGGCCGCGCACTGCACGCGGGCCTCGTCACCGATCACCCGCTGGAACTGGCGAACCATCCAGGGGTACGGGTGCGGGCCCATCGCCGAGCCGAGGCAGTAGTAGGTGTCGTCGACGGAGGTGACCCAGTGGCGCAGAGCCTCGCTGCAGGCGTCCTTGAGGGTGCGGCTGCCGGAGGTCACCGGTATCACCTCGGCCCCGAGCATCTTCATCCGGAAGACGTTGAGTTGCTGCCGTTCGGTGTCCTTCTCGCCCATCAGGACGGTGGTCGCCATGCCGAGCAGAGCCCCGGCGGTGGCGGTGGCCACGCCGTGCTGGCCCGCACCGGTCTCGGCGATCAGCCGCCGCTTGCCCATCCGCCGCGCCAGCAGCGCCTGACCCAGCACGTTGTTGATTTTGTGGGAGCCGGTGTGGGTGAGGTCCTCGCGCTTGAGCAGCAGGTTGACGCCCAGCTCCGCGGAGAGTCGCGCCGTGGGGGTCAGTGGCGTCGGGCGGCCGACGTAGACGGAGAGCAGGTGGTTCAGCTCGGCCCGGAACAGCGGGTCGTCCCACGCCTCGGCGAAGGCTCGCTCGACCTCCTCGCAGGCCGGGACCAGCGATTCGGGAACGAAGCGCCCGCCGTACTCGCCGAACCTGCCGAGCCCCGAGGGTCGGCGAGAGTCGACCGGGCCGGGCTGGTGGACGGTGCGCAGTAGCTGATCCACGGCAATCCTCTCACAGTTCTATAACAGTAAGGCCTTTATAGCAGGGCGCCGGGTCGAGTTCTAGATCTCTGGAGAAATAGTTCTAGAACAGTTTGCCTCGACCGCACGGCCAGCACGACGAGCTGTAGGCAGGTCCCGCGCCGAGGTGCCAGCGGTCACGACAGTCCGGTGCCGTCGCCCATCGCATAGCTGACCTGATCGCCGCTGACCTCACGGGTATTCATGATCACGACGCTGTTCCCGGCGAGGATGGCAAGGTCGACGACCAGCGTGCGCCGGTCGGCGTCCCGGGTGATCCGCTCGCTACGCATGGCCGGCTCACCGGCAGGCAGTCCGAGCAGGTCGGCGATGCGCTCGGGCATCAGCACCGGCGAGATCCTCTCCTCGGCCTGTACGGCCACCGCGTCCGCCCGCTCGGCGAGCACGGCGTACAACTCCTGCTCCTCGAAGTCGACGTCCTTGAGCAGCCCGGCGAAGGGCTGCGGAAGGTAGGACAGCTGGTGGATCAGCGGTCTGCCCCGGACGACCCGGATCCGCTCCAGCTTGAGCACCTCGCCGTCCGTGGGGATCCCCAACCGCGTGACGAGGTCGTCGGGCACGGAGATGATCTCGTGGCTGAGCACCCGGGTCAGCACCTCGATGCCGTGCGCGCGCAAGTCGTCGGCCAGGCTGCGCAGATTGCCCATCGAGTACGGGACCGGCAGCGCCCGGACGTAGGTGCCCTTGCCGGGAAGCTGCTCGACCACTCCCCGACCGCAGAGCTCGTCCAGCGCCTGCCGCAGCGTCATGAGGCTGACGCCGTACTCCTCGCTCAGGTGGCGCTGACCGGGTAGCGCGTCGCCGGGAGCGAACTCTCCACTGCTGATCCGCCTGATCAGGTCGTCGCGGATGACCATGTACTTCGGAGTCCTACCCGGAATGTCGCGCATGCTCTGCCCAGCCCTGAGAGTCGGAACGGAGCGGGTCGCGCCGCCCGATGAGTGCGGAGCTCCACGTCCTTCTTCTGGGTGCCAGCGTATGGCTGACCTCCGTCCCGACCTACGCACGGGTGTCGCGGCGCAGACGGATTGCCGTGCGGCGGAGTCAGGCGCCGACCTCCGGCGGCGTGCCGCGGGGTACGCCACTCCGCCAGCCGCGCCGACCCGCCGGTCCGTCCGGCCGGATGTTCGGCATGATCGCGCTCGATCCAGGATGTAGTGGCCTCGCCTTCTCAGGAGGCCACTACATCCATGTTCGAGCGCGATCGTGGGGACACGCTGCGCGCCGGCGCCGACGCCCGGCCTGGTTCTGCGCGCCAGTTGACGCCGGGTCTCATGAGGGGCGACTCGCGACACCGTCGAGGTGCAAGGTCTGCGACTCGTCGCGATGACTGCCGGACGTGCCGACATGCTTCGCGGAAATCGTCGCGCCGTTCTTCAGCACGCCATAGAACGCCATGGCGTGGCCGCGGCCGACGCCGTACTCCTCCTTGAGCCAGTCCACCACGATCGCTGCCCTGGTCTGCGGACCAAAGCCGCGACTCTCGGCCTCGTCGAGCAACTGCTGCGGGGTCTTGCCGGCCTTCGCTTCGATGGCATCCAGGTACGCCTGGTAAGACATGTCGGTCCTCTCGGGGGGTGATTCGGCAGGTTTTCGAGGCGAGTCTCGCCGATCATCTCGCCCGGATCAGCATCGCTCGCGCGACGCACGGATCAACGTTCACTGCTCGCCGGCCGAGTTCGGCAGCACCACCGCCTGAGCGGCGATGACCCGTTCTCCGTTGAAGGTCAGCGCCGGGGAGCCGTACAGCCGGTAGCCCTGGTCGAGTAGGCCGCTGATACGGGCGCAGAAGTCGGCATCGTCGGGTCCGGTAATAAGCCGGTAGCGGAGGGGTTCAGGGGATTCTGACACCAGCACATTGTGCACTCGGCTATGCCTGAGCCCAGCGCGCCGGGTCATCCATTCCAAGATCACGGGCTACCGTCGCCGTGGTCGCCCGCACATTGGCCGGTGGAAACTGCCGCTTCAGCGAGCCGAAAGCGATCCAACCGTTTGCCGTAACCCCTCTCCCGTACACTCGGCGCATGTCGAATCACCTGTGTCCTGGGAGCCGATAGACTGATGAGGGCACCTTCCGCCGCCACCGTCATCTTCGATTTCGACGGCGTACTGCTGCGCGGGGACGCATTCGGGCTTTTCATGCGACGCATTGTTTTCGCGGGCGCTCGATTGCCGGTCGCCGTCATCCTGGCTGTTCTCCTCGCACCCATGGTCGCCATTCCCGCCTACCGTCCACGGGCGGCGTGGTGGATGAGCCGAATCGGTCTGTTGGGCCGCAGCGCGGACCAGTTGCGGGCGGAGCTTGGGCGTTTCGGCGCGGACCTCGGCGCGGAGCCCGCGCGGATCATCGCGCCCGGCCTGGAGATGATCCGCACCCACCTCGACGCGGGCGATCGGGTCGTCGTGGTCACCGGGTGCGAGCACACCCTGGCGCGCGCGGTGCTCGACGCGATCGGCCTCGCCGAGGTCGAGCTCGTGGCCTCGCACATCCGTGGGCCGAAGCTGATTGTGCACAACTACGGGGCGACCAAGGTGGTGCAGCTCGCCGCCCAGGGAGTGACGCCGCCCTGGCGGGTGGCCTACAGCGACTCGCTGTCGGATCTTCCCGTCCTTGCCGCCGCGGAGCGGGCCGTGCTGGTCAACGCGAACGCGCGCCAGGTCGCGAGGGCACGACGGCTGCTCGGTGCCCGGCTGACCACGGTGACCTGGAAGGGTGGCCGCCTCTCCCGGGAGGACAAGGCATCGGGACCGGTCAGCTGACCGCGGCGTCCCCGGTCGGCGTCACGACACCGCTACCAGTGTCCGGAGGGCCCTCCGGGCAGGTCGGCGGCCGGTCGCCGCTCTCGAACTTCTGCCTGGCGGCCTGCGCGTACATGTGCACGTAGTCCTGACCGGAGAGGGCTTGGAGTCGTCGCATGATCTCATCGGTCAGGGCACGCGAGGCGACGCCGGACGGGAGGTCCCGGAAGGGGGTCAGGTCGATCGGCGTACCGACGGCCATCCTGGCCCTCATGACCTTCGGGATCAGCTTGCCCGGAGGCTGGATCTCGTAGGTGTTCAGCATGGCGATCGGGATGACCGGTACGCCGGTGGCGAGCGCGATCCGGGCCGCCCCGGTCTTGCCCCGGTAGAGCCGGTTGTCCGGTGGCCGCGTCCCCTCCGGGTACATGCAGACCAGGCCACCCTGCTCCAGCACCTCCTGCGCGGTGCCGAGCGTCGAGGCCGCCTTGCGTCCGCCGGCCCGGTCGACCGGGATGTTTCCCATCCCGCCGATCACCATTCGCCGCAGCCGGCCCTTGAGCCCGGTGCCGGTGAAGTATTCGAGCTTCGCGATGTAGACGACCTTGCGACGCATGACCGCCGAGAGGAACACGGAATCCGAGAAGGAGGGGTGATTTCCGACCAGCAGGGCAGCGCCGTTCTCCGGCAGGTTCTCGCGGCCCGCCACCTCGGGACGGAAGATCAGCTTCACGGTTGAACCGATCGTGTACTTCAATGCCCAGTAGAACATTCCCGCCTCCCATCACACCGGTCGCGCCGATCCAACATCGATGATCAGCTTACCGGCCGGGGCAGCGCGTCGGTCTCTTCGGCGACGCCAGAATGATCGTTATCGTCCGCTGCGGCCGGCGCTCTCCGGTCGGCGGGCACCACCCTGGACGCGAATACGACGCCGACGAGCAACAGCCCGATCGGCACTATCAACGCCGGTCGTAGCGCCGTCACGAAACTGTCATTGTAGACGGTGTGCGCCGCCCGGCCGGCGGCCTCGACCGCGTCCGGTGACGCTCCGCTGCGACGAACCGCGTCCAGTACCTCGCTCACCGTCTGATCCGGACCGGACGCCGACGCCTGCCGAAAGGCATTCACGAACGGTTCGCCGACACCGGCCGGCAGGGTCGGCGCCAGCGCGGCGGCCTCCTCCGGCATTCGCCGGACAAGCTGACCCTGGAGCAGGGCGATGGGCACGGCGGCGGCGAAGACCGAGGCGAGTTGGCGGGCGGTCATCATCAGCGCGGCGGCGGCCCCCGCCTGCGGTGGTCGCACGTCGTGCATCGCGATGGAGTTCATCGGGGCGAACGTGCAGCCGGCGCCGACGCCGGCCACGACGAGGCCGGGGACGAAGTGCTGCCAGGGCGTCGTGGTGCTCGAGACCCACACCACCAGTGCCATCCCGGCGGCGTAGAGGCTGAGCCCGGTCATCAGCACGTACCGGGCGCTGAGCCGGTCGCTGAGCTTGCCGGCGAAGGGAGCGACGAACGCCATGCTGAGGAACATCGGGGTCATGACGAGCCCGACCTTCAGCGGGCTGTAGCCCAGGGCGGCCTGTACGTACAGCGACAGCGGTACGGAGGTGCCGACGATGCCGATCGACAGGATCGTGGTCACGATGATCATGAGCCGGAAGTTGGTCAGCTCGAACAGCTCGAACGGCACCAACGGCGTACGGTCCTGGCGCTTCTTCTGCAGCACGACGAAGGCCACCGCCAGGACGACGCTCAGCACCAGCAACAGCGGAATGCTGAGCGGCCCCCAGATCACCCCCCACTCGAACCGGTCGCCCTCCACCAGGCCGAACGTGAGGCAGACCAGGGCGGCTGTGCTGAGGATGACGGCCTGCAGATGCAGCGGTTGCCGCCGGCCGCGTTTCAGCGGCGGCACCGCCGCCAGGCAGAGCGCGATCATGATCACGCCTACCGGGAGGTTCAGGAAGAAGACGTAACGCCAGCTCAGGAAGCTGGTGAGGGTGCCGCCGATCACCGGTCCGAGGATCGAGGCCAGTGCCGAGACCGCCGTCCACAGGCCCATTGCCCCGCCGCGACGCTGCGGCGGGAAGGTGGCCACGATGATCGACATGGACTGCGGATATACCAGGGCGGCACCGAGGCCCTGGACCGCCCGGGCGGCGATGAGCTGACCCTCGCTCTGCGCGAACCCGCACGCCGCCGAGGCGAGCGTGAACAGCAACGAACCCATGACGAACAGCCGGCGGGGTCCGTACAGGTCTCCCAGCCGGCCGGTCACGATGACCAGCACGGCCACCACGATGAGGTAGGCGTTGGCCGCCCACGCCACGGTGGTCAACGAGGCGTTGAGATCGCGGACCACGCTCGGCATGGCGATGTTGATGATCGTCATGTCGAGCGAGGTCATGAACGATGCGAGCGACACCGCCAGGAGGATGTAACGGGGATTCCCCCGGAGCGCGGTCAACTGCTTCGGTCCTCCAGAACAGCCATGGCCGCAGCGAGCGGCTCCATGAACTCCTCGTGGACGGTGATGTAGGAGATCCCGTACCGCTCGCGGCGCTGCACCAGTTGGTCGGCGATCTCCTCCGGCGTACCGATCAGGCCCGCCGGAGCCTCCAGGACCTGCTCCAGGGTGAGGTACGGGGTCCGGGTCTGCTGGGCGAACGCGGCCGCGGCCTGCCGGTCCTCGGCCAGCACCACCGCGGGGATCATGAGGTTGACCTCGATGTCGTCGAACCGGTCACCGGCCTGCTTGCGCAGGTACTGCGACCGCTCCTCGACCGTCTCGGCGGGAAGCGCCCGCCACTTCTCCGGCGTGTCGACCCGGACCACCGGGCTGAGGCCGACGATGTCGGCGTGTCGAGCGGCGATGCCGAGCACCTTGTCGCCGCTGCCCCCGATCATCAGACGGGGCGCCGCCGCGCAGTCCGACCACTGTGACCGGTCGGCGAACGAGGCCGTCAGCCGCTGGACCACGGTGTCGAGTTGCCGTACCCGCCGACCGGGTGACTCGAAGGGGATCTCCGCCTCGTCGAACTCGGCCTTCGCATAGCCGGTGCCGACGCCGACCTCCAGGCGCCCCCCGGTGAGCCGGTGCGTCGTGGCGATCTCCCGCTCCAACAGGCGTGGGTTCCAGAAGGCGGCGTTCAGGACGAACGTACCGAACAGCACGCGCTCGGTGACCGACGCGGCCGCGACGATGGACGGGAACGGCGCGGGCATGTGGAGATGGTCGGGAATGAGAATGACGTCGTAGCCCAACTCCTCGGCCCGGCGGCACTTCTTCGCCCACTCCTCGGCGCCGCAGTTGTGGTGCAGGCTCACCCCGAACCGGAAGGGCCTCACGCCCATAGCAGTCCTCCATTCACTTCGAGCACGTGTCCGTTCACGTACGAGCTCTCGTCCGAGGCGAGGAAGACCGCCGCGCTGGCGACCTCGTCCTCATGCCCGGCTCGGCCCATGGCGATGCGTTTGGTGTACATCTCCCAGAGCGCGACGTTCGGCCGCAGAGCCTCGCTCATCCCGCTGTCGATCAGCCCCGGCGAGATGCAGTTGACCTTGATGCCCTTCGGGCCGAGTTCGATGGCGCTGGTCCGGGTGAGCGACTCGACGCCGGCCTTGGCCGCGCTGTACGCCGCCGTGCCGACGGCCACGCGGGTGGCCAGGCCGGACGAGATGTTGATGATGCAACCGCCGCCGTTGCCGGCCATCACCGGGACCACCGCGCGGGTGCAGAGGAAGACCCCGGTGAGACTGACGGTGAGGGTCTCCGTCCACGCCTCCGGCGCCAGCCGCTCGACCCGCCCGTCGTGCCGTACGGCGGCGTTCGCGACCAGGACGTCGATGCCACCCATGCGCTCCGCGGCGGTCGCGACGAGTTGCTCGACCGACGCGGGATCGCTGACCTCGACCGGCACGTGGAACGACCGGTCGGGGGCGTCCCGATGCAGTTCCTCCCAACCCTTGCCGGTACGGGAGGCACAGGTCACTGTCGCGCCCTCAGCCAGGAAGTGCCGGGCGATGGCCCGGCCCAGCCCACGGTTCCCGCCGGTGATGACGGCGTTCTTGCCTTTCAGACGCATCCGATCTCCGCAGCCTTCCGAACGGTCAGTACCAGGTGAGGACGGCCGCGCCGGCGGTCATCCCCGCGCCCACCGCGGCGAGCAGCAGCTTCTCGCCACGCTGGAAGGGACGCTCCTGGTTGGCCTGCACCAGCGTGACGGGCAGGGATGCGACGCCGGAGTTGCCGAATCTGCTCACCGTCGTCGGCACCCGGTCCGGATCGATGCCGAGCTTCTTGCCGAGCCCGGCGAGCAGACGCCCGTTCGCCTGGTGGAACACGAACCGGTCGATGTCGTGCAGGCCCACGCCAGCCTTCTCCAGCGCCGAGTCGATCACCTTCGGCAGCGTCTGCAGGACGAACGCCGCGACCGCCCGCCCGTCCATCCGGGTGAACTGGCCGCCCTCGGCGTACCGTTCCGGCGTCAGCGGCAGCCGGCTGCCGCCCGCGTAGATGCCGATGTTCTCCCAGCGCGCGCCATCGGTGAGCAGGCTGGTGCTGCGGATCCCGTAGCCGTCCGGCACCGAGCCGAGGAGCAGCGCCGCGGCGCCGTCGCCGAAGAGCGCGACGGTGCGTCGATCGGTTCGGTCCACGATGGAGGACACCTTGTCGGCGCCGATCGCCAGTGCGACCTGTCCGCCGTCGTCGCGCATCAGCGCGTTCGCCAGGGCCATGTGGAAGATCACCCCAGCGCAGGCGACGCCGACGTCGAAGGCCGGCAGCGCGGGCAGGCCCAGCTTCGCCTGCACCACGGCGGCGGTCGCCGGGGACGGCTGGTCCGGCGAGTTGGTGCTGAGGAACAACCAGGCAAGCCGTTCCTGTACGGAGGGGTCGGCGACCAGGGGCGCCGCGGCGAGGACCGCCAGGTCCGAGGTGGTCTGCTCGGGCTCTGCGTACCGGCGCTCGTTGATGCCGGTCAGGTTGGTGATCCACTCGTGGGTGGCGCCGCTCCACGCACAGATGTCGTCGTTCGTCACAACGCGATCGGGGACGTAGGACCCCATATCGATGATGCCAATCGCCATCCGACCCGTCCTTCGTCTCGCGGCGGTAGAGGTGCCGATGATTGCACGGGTCAGACCGTTCGACAGGGGTGTGGACACCGCCCGAAGGCATGGGTTTAGCGGGGTTTTAGCGACCGTCCCGGTCCCGCCGGACCCTCGGCAAACCTGCCGCTGACGCGGCCACAACGGCTCGCTAAAGACCCACTTCAGCGTTCTCCCGAGCGAGCACCGGTGGCTCTACAGTGGCGCCTCGCCAGCAACCTGTCGTGCCGGCGCAGAAGGAGGTCGCCCGATCATGCCGCCCCGATGCCTGCTGATCGTCAACCCGCAGGCCACGCGGATGAACCCCTCTGCCCGCGACGAGCTCACCGACATCCTCGCCGGACTGAAGCTGGACGTCGTGGACACCACGCGGCGTGGCCACGCGGCGGAGCTGGCCCGTGCGGCGCGCCGCGAGGGGTACGACGTCGTGCTCACCGCGTCCGGCGACGGTGCGGCGAACGAGACGGTCAACGGCCTGCTCGCCGACGGTGTGGCTGACGACGTACCGGTCTTCGCCCCGCTGCCCGCCGGTGGCACGAACGTCTTCGCCCGTTCGATCGGCCTGCCCAACCGCATCAACGACGCGGCCCGTCTGGTGCGCGACGCGGTGACCGCGGGTGGAAGTCGGCGGCTGGGCCTCGGCATCGTCGGGGACCGCTGGTTCGCCTTCGTGTGCTCCTTCGGACTCGACGCGGAGATCGTGCGTGAGGCCGAGCGGCTGCGCTTCGGCGCTGGCGTCCGCCCGCCGCGGATGCCCGCCGCGGCCTACATCACCCTGCTCCTGCGGCAGCGCTACCGGACCGACCGCCGGCATCCGGCGTTGACCTTCGACGGGACGGGCGGGGCGCACGGCGAGTCCATCTTCATGGCGTTCGTCTGCAACTCCGCACCGTGGACCTTCCTCGGGGACCGGCCGGTGGCGCCCTCCCCCAGGGCCTCGTTCGACCGGGGGCTCGACGTGCTCGGCCTGACGTCACTCGGCACGCTGCCGACACTGCGGGTGGTGCGGCAGATGATGACCGCCCGGGCGTCGCTGACCGGCCCGGACGTCGTCAGCGCCGAGGACCAGCACGACCTGACGGTGCGGTCCAGCCGTCCGATCGCCGTCCAGGTGGACGGCGACTTCCTGGGGATGCGGACGGAGGCGACGTTCCGGTCCGTACCGGCCGCCCTGCCGATCCCGCTGCTAACCGGTCGCTAACACGGCCGCAGCCGCTGCGTTGCGCCAGTACACCGAAGGGTGTCGATCCGCTCTAACGTCCACCGGGAGTTCGAGTTGAAGGAGAGTGCCTGATGCCGTACGCAGAAGGTCGGGTCTACTACGACGCCGACAGCCACGTGATGGAGCGGGAAGGCTGGCTCACCGAGTACGCCGAGCCCTCCGCACGCGAGCTTCTCCGCTCCTTTGGCGCGGACAAGGTGCAGCGGGCGCGCCGCGCCGAGACCGACATCCGGCACCGCTACGACGACCAGGAACGCCGTGCGCAGGCCGAGCAGACTCTCATGACCATGAAGGGCTGGGAGAGCTTCGGCGGCACCGACGCCGGCGAACGCAGCCGCGCCCTGGACCTGCTCGGATTCTCGGCGCAGTTGGTCTTCAGCACGGTCGCGAGTGAACAGTTCTGGTACTACGAACACCCCGAGCTGATGTACGGGGGCACCCGCGCCCTGAACCGCGCGATCGTCGACTGGTGTTCGGTCGACCGGCGGCTGCTGCCCGTCGGATTCGTACCCCTCGCCGATCCGGAGCGCAGCGTTGCCGAGCTGGAGGCCGCGATCGAGCTCGGCTGCGACGGAGTCATCGTGCCCTCCGTCGCACCGCCGGAGTTCTCTCCGGCGCACCCCGCGTACGACCGCTTCTGGGCCACCCTCCAGGACGCCGACATGCCGTTCTTCCTGCACGTCTGTACGGGCGGCGCTCTGGTGCCGGACGCGTACCGCAACAACGGGCGGACCCCGCCGGCCGACTTCCTCGGCGGCGGCGAGAACATCCGGTCCAAGGACTACATGGGGATGCAGGTCCCGCCGCAGACGTTCCTGACGATGCTCGTGCTCGACGGTGTCTTCGACCGCTTCCCGACGTTGCGCTGCGGCTGCATCGAGCAGGGCGGCCTGTGGGTGGCGCCCTGGATGAAGCAGTTGGACATCGCGCAGATGGCGTTCGGCCGGACCGAGCCCGACCTGCGCGCGTTGTCGATGCGCCCGTCGGACTTCGTCCGCCGCCAGGTGAAGTTCACGGCGTTCTTCGTCGAGCCACTGGACTGGCTCATCGAGCAGGCCGGCCCGGACCTGTTCATGTTCGGCACGGACTTCCCGCATACCGAGGGCGGCACGGACCCGCTCGGCGCGGCGGAGAAGTTCCTCGCCGGCTCCGACGAGAAGGTCAAGGACCGCTTCTTCGCCGGCAACTTCGCCGAGCTGATGGGCTCCCGGGTGGCGAAGGTCCGCCCGTGAGCGGCGCGGTCACCGGTGTGCCGAACACGGTCGTGGAGGCGGCGAAGGCCGCGCGCGGCACCAAGGTGGTGCGCCTGGACTCGCTGACCGCGCTGCGCGGCATCCTCGCCGCGATGGCGTTCATGGTCCACTACACGGCGCTGCAACTCGTCGCGGTCGAGGGCGGTGGGATCGAGTTCGTGGCCCACGCCATCCCGGAGTGGGTCGCCGTGATCTCGTACGGCGGGATGAACGCGTTCTTCCTGATGAGCGGCATCGTGCTCACCTGGGTCGTCCGCAACGGCGACACCGCCCGGGTCTTCTGGCGGCGTCGGGTGTCGCGGATCTACCCGATCTACGCGACCACCACCGCCGTGGCGGCCCTGGTGCTCGTGGTGCTGGGCATGCCGCCCGGCTGGAAGAACGTGCTGTCGAACATGTTCATGGTCCAGGGCTGGGTGCCGCAGCAGAGCGTCATCTACGGGCTCAACCCGGTGTCGTGGTCGTTGAGCGCAGAGGCCTTCTTCTACCTCATCTTCCCGGTGCTCTTCGCCGCCCTGGTGCCGCTCGGCGACCGGGCCCTGCGTCGGGTCATCGTCGTAGCCACCCTGCTCGCCTGCGCACTGCCGTTCCTCGTGGGCAACATGTTCCTGGTCAAGGATGCCGGCCCGCCGTTCTTCAACACCGCACCGAGCGGCGGAGACTTCGCGTACTGGTTCACCATGGTGCTGCCGCTGCACCGCGCCCTGGACTTCACGGTCGGCGTGGCGGTGGGTCTGCTCCTGCGTCGCGGCACCTGGCGCGGCCCCGGCATCGGGGGCTGTCTCGCCATCCTCGCGGCAGTCTTCTCGGTGACGCTGCTGCTCCCCGAACGGATCCAGCGGGTAGGCGCGCTGCTGATACCGGTCGCGATACTGCTCGCCGCCCTGGCCACCGCCGATGCGAAGGGCCGCCGCTCGGTCCTGCACGCGAAGCCGCTGGTCTGGTTCGGCGAGATCTCCTACAGCTTCTATCTGACGCACCTGCTGGTGTTCCTGCCGCTCGGCCCGGTCGTGAAGGATCTCCTGGTGGGGGCCGGCGTGATCGGCTCCACCGCGGAGCGTCCGCCGCTGCCGGTCGAGCTGGCAGTCATCGTCTGTCTCTTCGCGCTCTGCACCGCGGTCGCGTGGCTGCTCTACCGGTTCGTCGAGTTGCCCGCGGCACGACTCCTGCGGCCGAAACCACCGACGGTGAAGGAGTCCGTCCGCAAGCCCGGGCCGGCAAGGCACAACGATCCCGAGGTGCTGGCGGAGCCGCTGGTCGAGGCTGATCCGACCGCCGAGACGGTGTCGATGGTTGAGGAGAAGCCCGTCGCTGACGCGGTGCCGGCCCAGCCGTCGAGCAGCGGACGCTGAGAGGAAGGGGCGGCGGCGGAACGAAGACCGCCGCCGCCCTCCCCCACTCAGCGCTTCTGGTACGCGTCCACGTACTCCTGCCCGGACAGTTCCGAGATCGCCACCATGATCTTGTCCGTCACCGTGCGCCAGTCGGCCGGGTCCTGCGAGTCGCGGTACTCGTCGAACGTCATCGGCGTGCCGAACCGGACCGTCACCGGACGCCGTCGGGGCACGCGGACACCGACAGGTTGCATCACCTCGGTGCCGATGATCCCGATCGGTACGACCGGGGCGCCGGTGGCCAGCGACAGCCGTGCCACACCCGTCTTGCCCCGGTACAGCCGGCCGTCGAGTGAGCGGGTGCCCTCGGGGTAGATGGCGAATGCCCGGCCGGCCCGGAGCACTCCCATCGCCGCCTCCAGGGACGACGACGTGGCGTCGCGGGGTCCGCCGCGCTGGACTCCCACGAACCCGAGTTCGCTGAAGAACCACCCAGCCATCCGGCCACCGAGCGACGGCGTGCGCAGGTACTCGATCTTGACGAGGTAGCGGACCGACCGTGGGGTCGCGATCGGGATGAGCCAGTTCTCGGCGAAGGACAGATGGTTCGCGGCGAGGATGACCGGCCCTCGCCGGGGTACGTTCTCCGCGCCCTCGATCACCGGTCGGTACAGGGCGCGGGCAACGGGTGAGACGATTGGCCTCAGAACCTCGTTGAGCAAGAGATGCCTCCGTCGTGATCAGTCAGCGGCTGGCCCACTGCCGAGGCAGCGGATGGAGAAGTACGAAGGCCACGCCTGCGCCGTGCGGGCAGCGGCCGAGAGCAACTCCCTGGCCGGCTGCTCGGCGAGGTCGACGCGCTCCCCGAGCCGCGCGAGCAGACGCTGCAGCGACAACAACAGCCAGCCGCCGTCGGCGAACGCGCCGCCGAACGTCGCACGGTTGGCCAACCACGTCGCCACACAGGCCGACGCCGCGTGCAGCAGACAGTGCGTGATCGCCGCGCGCATGGCCGGCAGCGACCGGGCGTCCCAGTGCGTGACGGAGGCGTACGTCTCCTCGTGGACCCGAGACAGGTGCGCCACGGTCGCCAGCAGTTCGTCGGCCACCGACGGGCGGTCCGGGCGGGCACAGGCCGTCTCGACACGTCGTACCAACCGTGGCCAGCCTTGGATCAGCTCGTCGCGTCCTTCGTTGGTGAGCCGCAGATCGGCGCCGGCGGGTTGCCAGATCGGTGCGTCCGTACTCCAGGAGAAGAGGGTGTCGAACAGGTCGTCGAGCTGATCGGCGGCAGGCTGCTCGTGGCGGCGCGCGGCGACGAAGGGCATCTGCCCGGCGATGCCGTGCAGGTTGACGTGGGTGGTTCCCTCGAAGATCGCCGCGATCGCGTGGTCGCGCTGAAGCTTCTGGAAGACGCCGTGGGCGACCCCCTCACGCAGGTAGCTGCGGGCGCCGAGGACCGTGGCCATGCTGAGCACCGTCTCGTCGCCGATGACGGGCACGAGGTACTTCGCCACCGACGACCAGAGGCTGAGGCGGTCCGGTGCCACGGTCAGGGCGCGGGCCGCGCCGACCGCGACGCATTCGGCGATCAGTAGATCGACGTGACCACGGACCAGGTGGTCGTGGATGACCGGCAGGTCCGCGATCGGCGCCCCGTACAGGCGCCGCTCGTGGCTGTAGGTCAGGGCGAGTCGCAGCGCCGAGTCCATCGTGCCGAGCGACATCGCCGGGATCGCGGCGCGGGTGATCTGAAGGGCCTTCAACACCTGGACCACCGCGATGCCCTGGTTGCCGATGGCGGCGGCGGCCGGGATGAACGACCCCTCGAATTCGATCCCGCTCAGGTCGTGCCCCCGCAGCCCGACGGTCCGGACGAAGGGCATCTCCCGGAAACTGTCGCGGCTCAGCTCCTCCTTGTCGACCAGCAGCAGCGAGAAGCTGCGAGGGCCGGTGCGGGCGCAGGTCGTCAGAAACCGGGCCCGGGTCGCGTTGCCGACCGGCCACTTCTGCCCGGTCAGGACGAAGCCTCCCGGCACGGGCTCGGCGGCCACGGAGGAGGCGAGAAGGTCGCTGCCATGGTCGGCCTCGGAGACGGCGAACGCGCTCAGGGCGCCGCCGACGATCTCCTTGGCCAGTCGTCCGCGCTGCTCCTCATCGCCCCACAACCACACCGGGTTGGCACCGAGCAGCGCGGACCCGTACATGACGGCGAAGGCCAGCGAACGCCGGGAGACGGTCCTGGCGACGAAGAGCAACTCGTCGAGAGAGCGCAGCCGACCGCCGAGGGCGGTGGGCACCAGGAACTCCGCGAAGCCCCAGTCCCGTAGGACGTCGACCGCGCCATCCGGAAGGGCGTCGCGCTCCTCGGCCTCGACGATCTGTTCGAACGAGAACGGCGTGCCACCCGCCATCGGGTCACCGAGCAGCAGGTCGAGCTCGGCGGCGATGTCGAGGGCGGCGTATCGGTGTGCCACGACGGACCCCCGCATTGATCAGTGACCAAGGCGATCAGGCTAGCCGCGCGGGCGGGGCTTCGCGATGACGGATCAACGGCGGGATAGGGCCGTGCAGGTTCGCGCTAAGCAGCGTATTAGCCGACTCCGTTACGTTGGGGACGCCGCTTGAAAGGGCGACGGTGCGTCGCTCGCTCATGCGCGAGCTCTTCACCGCCCGCGGGTTGACGACGTCGTACGCCGACCTCGGTCCGGTCGCCGCCGGCCGCCTCAGGCGGGTTCGCGCGGAGGCCGGGGTCGGCTCTGTCGGTGCTGATTGATGGGAGTGGCAGTGATCGACTTTGGAAACAGTGACTCGGCGGCCGAGCTGACGGTCTGGCTCACCGAACGCGTCGCGTTCTACCTTGACCGTGGCCCGGAGACCATCCGACCCGACGTGGACCTGGCCGAGTACGGCGTCGATTCGGTGTACGCCCTCAGCGTGGTGAGCGACATCGAGGACCGGATCCAACAGGAGGTCGACCTCGGCGCCGCCCGGCTGTACCCCACCATCGACGCGCTGGTGGGCTACCTGTTGACGCTGACCGCCCGCCGTGACGAGACAGCGGATCCCGTGGCTTCCGCCGGAGCGTGACGACCGTGCAGCTCGTTGCAATGGGCGACAGCCTCACGCTGGGGCGTGGGGATCCGGATCCGGCTGGAGGCTGGATCGGCTGGTCACGGCGGCTGGCGGGCCTTCTCGGAATCGCTGCCGACGAGGTGGTGAACACCGGTTCCGAGGGTGCCACCACGGCCGAGGTCGCGGCCGGCCAACTGGCTGCGGTACGCCAACTGCGACCGGATCTCGTCGTCATCAACTGCGGAATGAACGACGCTGTTCAGGGCACCCCACTGAGCACGGTGCGGACCGCCCTGACGGATCTGTTCACCTGGGGTACGAAGGCCGGAGCGCTCGTGCTGATGCCGGCGCTGCCGACGCCGTCGGCGAAGCTACCGGTCTCCACGTTCCGACGGCGGCGGATGGAGCGCTGGATCGCCGAGTTCGACGACCTGCTCCGTGCGGATGCGGCCCGTGGCCTGGTTGTCCGCGTCGAAGTGGCGCCGGCCGAGGCCGAGAGTATGTGGAGCGACGACGGAATCCATCTCAACACCGCCGGGCACGTGCGAGTCGCCACCGTGCTCGCGGACACCGCCCGCCGGATGTCACCGACCGTGGCCGCGGCCGGCGGGGACACCGCGTCATGACGGACGCGCCACGGGTCGTGGGAACACCGGCCCGGATCCCGGCCGGCGGCCGGTTGCTGCTGACGCCGGGGCCGGTGGCCGTCGCGCCGTCGGTGCGCCAGGCCGTCGCCCGTACCGACCTGGGGCATCGGGAGGTAGTGACCCGGCGCTGCCTGGCCGAGGTACGACGAAAGCTCGCGTCGCTGTGCGGCGGCGCGGACCAGTACACGTCGGTGCTGCTGACCGGTTCGGGGACGGCCGCGCTAGAGGCGGTGCTCTGCTCGGTCACACCGGCGGACGCCGAGCTGCTGGTGGTGTCGAACGGCCGCTTCGGGGACCGGCTGGAGCAGATCGCGGCGGTGCACAAGCTGCGGTGCGCCACCCTGCGCCTACCGGTCGGCCGGGCAGTCGATCCCGTGGCGGTGCAGCAGGCGCTCGACGCCCGCCCGACGGTCACCCATGTCGCCATGGTGCAGCACGAGACCAGCCTGGGTGTGCTGAATCCGGTGCCGGCGATCGCCCGGATCGTACGAGCTGCCGGTCCCGAGTTCATCGTGGACGGCATCAGCAGCATCGGGGCGGAGCAACTCGACCTCGCCCACGACCCGGTGGACTGGCTGGTCGGTTCGGCGAACAAGTGCATCGAGGCATTGGCGGGCCTCAGCTTCGTCTGCGCCCGGCCGGAGCGCTTCGAGTCTCTCGCCGCGATCGGCCCGCGCAGCTTCTATCTTGATCTGCACCAGCACTACCTGGCTCAGCAGCGTAACGACGCGCCGCTGTTCACGCCGGCCGTGCAGTTGCTCCTCGCTCTGGACGAGGCTCTGGCGCTCGCTCTCGACGAGGGCGTCCCTGCGCGTTCGGCCCGCTATGCCGCCCACTCGGAGCAGGTCCGGGACGGTCTGTCCCGACGGGGCCTACGGCTGTTGGTGCCCGTGCCGGACCGGTCGAGTTCGGTCACCGCGTTCGAGGTGCCGCCGCCGTTGACCGCGGCCAGGCTCTGTGACGCGATGTCGGCCGCCGGGGTGGTCATCTACCCGGCATCGTCGGTGACCCAGGAAGTGGCGATCGTCGCGACGATGGGGCAGTTGACGACCGAGGACGTCAAGCGCTTCTTCCTGGTGCTGGACGAGACGCTGGCCGCGCTCTCGCCGTCCGGGGTGTGTCGCGACGCCAGTCGTCTCGAGGCCGGCGTGCACTGAGCCGGGCACCTGGTTCCAACCCGCCCCACAATGGGAGATTCGGCGAATTCGCCCAATCAACCCGCGCCGACGGCGACTGGGATCCGACCCTGCCGCACGATCAGGCCAACCAGCGGGAACACAGTGGACAGCACCATGCCTGACCGTTACCTCAAGCTCAATACGTACCATGATCCCACTATTTGGATGCCGCATTGATCACGCTTTGCATCGTTTGTTCTCGATGGATTCTGGCTCTCTAGGACTCGTGTATGGTGTCGGGTGGCGCTCACGCGAACCAATGGCGAATGGGAGGTTACGGTCAGGTTACGCAATTTTTCGTCCACCACTTACAGTGGGCGGACGATTGGTGCTGCCTAGCGGCCGAAACCCTCGGTCCCGCGAGAGGAATGCAAGGTGAGATTCGGCATCCTTGGCCCGGTCATTGTCACCGACGACGGTTGCAATCGGACACCACGAGCCTTGAAACTGCGGTCACTGCTCGCGCTTCTCGTGACGCAGGGTGACCAAATTGTCTCGACGCAACGCCTGATTGAGGAATTGTGGGGTGGCGCGCCACCCAGGACGGCAAGCACCGGGCTTCAGGTCTACATCTCCAAGCTCCGCCGGCACCTGGGCGACGGGGTCAACCCCCGGATCGTGGTGAGTCACCCGTCGGGATACCAGCTCTCGCTCGCCGGGCACAGCTGTGACCTCACGATTTTCCAGAACCACCTCGCCGCGGCCGACCGCGCCGAGGCCGACGGCATGCCTGCAGTCGAGGTCATGGAATTGTCCAGGGCACTGGAGATCTGCCGGGGTCCGGTCCTGGCCGACGTACGCGGCTCGGGTCTGCTCGAGAACGTGGCGCGGCAGTACGACGAGAGCCGGATCATCGCGTACGAGCGCCGGATCGACCTCGACCTCCGCCTGGGCTACCGCCGCAACCTCGTCGGCGAACTCTACGGCGTGGTCGCCGAACATCCCACCTGGGAGAACCTCCACGAGCATCTCATGCTGGCGCTCTACCGTGCCGGCCGGATCGCGGAAGCCCTGAGGGTTTACCGACAACTGCACCGGCGACTGGTCGAGGAGCTCGGAATGGAACCCGGGCCGCGACTCAAACGGTTGCACCAAATGGTGTTGTCCCGCGATCCAAATCTGGACCCGGCGACATCTCTCGCAAGCTGAACCGCTTTTCGGGGAATGTTTCACAGTGAGGGGAACTGCATGGGAGTGGTCGACGATTTCCGGCGTACGGTGTTGGAGAAGGACGTCCCTGCGATTCTTGCGACCCTTTCGCCCGACATCACCTTCCACAGCCCGGTCATGCCGAAGCCCTACCGGAGCAGGGCGGCCGTGGCACCGCTGCTCACTGCCCTGGCGGAGGTGTTCGAGGACTTCGCCTACACCGCGGAGTTCGACGGGCACAGCACCGAGGCAGTTCGCCCGGACGTCGGCTCGCCCCGGCACGCGCTCCAGTTCACCGCGACGGTCGACGGCAAGTCGATCACGGGGATGGACGTCCTCGCCACCGGGGACGACGGGTTGATCAGCGAGGTGACCGTGCTGGTGCGACCGCTGACCGCCGCGCATTCCCTCGCCCGGTTGGTCGGTCGCCGGATGGCGGAGGCCTGACCGAATGCAGGCCGAAACGGTCCATGCCGGACAGTCCTGCTCGTCGGATGGCTTCGCACACGTTCTGCGCGCCCGAGCCCGCGAGTCGGCAGAGGCCCTGGCCTTTCGCTTCGTGCTCGACGGCGGGCGCGCAGAGGAGATCACCTACGGCGAGTTGAATCGGCGCGCCCGCGCGGTGGCGATCAAGATCCTCGACATCACCAACGGGCGACCCGAGCGTGCCCTGCTGCTCTACCCGCCCGGGCTGGACTATCTCACCGCGTTGTTCGCCTGCCTCTACTCCGGCGCGGTGGCCATACCGGCATTTCCGCCCGGTGCGACGCGACAACCACGCACCATGTCACGGCTGATGGCCATCATCGAGGACGCCGGAGCCAGCCTCGTCCTGACCACGTCGCACGGCGCGCCCACGATCGCCGACTGGTTGACCAGCACGTCCGTGGACCCGACGCCGCGCGTCGTCGCGACCGATCTGGCGGGCTACGCCGAGCACGACGTCTCGCCGACGACGTCCGCCGACTCCCTCGCGGTCCTTCAGTACACCTCGGGGTCCACCTCGCTGCCGCGGGGCGTGATGCTGAACCACGGCCACCTGATCTCGAACACCGCGGACATCACCCGCAGCTTCGGTCTGCACGATGGAGCGTCGGCGACCTTCTGGCTGCCCCCTTACCACGACATGGGGCTGATCGGAGGTCTGCTGACCCCCGTAGCCAGCGGAATCCCCGCGACGTTCATGTCCCCGATCAGCTTCCTGCGGCGCCCGATGTCCTGGTTGCAGGTGGTGTCCCGATACCGCACCACACACACCGGCGGGCCGAACTTCGCCTACGACCTCTGCGTCAAGCGGGTGAAGGAGGCCGACCTGGTCGGCCTCGACCTCTCCTCGGTCGAGCTGAGCTTCACCGGTGCGGAGCCGATCCGGCTGGACACGATCGAGCGCTTCCTCAAGATCTTCGAGCCGCACGGCCTGCGGCCGGAAGCCATCTACCCCTGCTACGGGCTCGCCGAGGCGACGTTGCTGGTGACCGGCGGCGCCCGCCTGGGCGGGTGGCGTTCGGTATCGGTCGCCCGCGAGGCTCTTGAGCTGGAGCGGGTTGCTCGACCGGCGATGGCCGGAGAACCCTCCAGGAACATCGTCGGGTGTGGCGCGCCCGGACCGGACACGCGCATCAGGATCGTCGACCCCACCAGCGGCGAGCCGGTCCTACCCGGCGCGGTCGGCGAGATCTGGATCGACTCACCGAGCGTTGCCGCCGGCTACTGGCGTCGCCCCACCGAATCCGGCGACACCTTCGGCGCCACGACGACCACCGGCGAGGGACCCTACCTGCGTACCGGCGACCTTGGCTTCGTCGCGGACGGCGATCTCTTCGTTGCCGGCCGGACAAAGGACCTCATCGTCCTGAACGGTCGCAACTACCATCCCATCGACATCGAGCAGATCTGCGAGATCGACGTTGCCGGGATCCGGCGCGACTGTGGCGCCGCATTCGCGGTGGAGGACGACGCCGGCGCCGTCGAACGACTCGTGGTGGTCTATGAGATCGATCCCGGCATGACCGCCGCGCAACACCAGGCGATCCTCGATGGCATTCGCGGCTCCGTCACACGGGAGTCGAGCGTGGCACCGTACGCCATCGTGCTCATCAAACCGCGCACCATGCCGAAAACCTCCAGCGGCAAGGTTCAACGCTGGCTCGCCCGCCGCCAGTACCTGTCGGGTGATCTGGCGGAAGTGGCCCGATGGCAGGCGTCCGACCGAGCGACCTGAGCAGTCCGGATTCGCCACCCCGACGGCGGGCGTCCACCGCTGGTCGTACTCGTCGTCACCCAGACAGCCACTCAGCCGTTGCTGGGACAGGAGAACCCTCATTCCGCGGAGGGTGCCGAAATCATCGGAAAGGTCGGCGCGCGGATCCACGGTTCGGACAACTGGTGGACAAGGTCCAGGTCATCGGAGAGGATCTATTCCGTGAATACCCGCTCCACCGTGACCCGGCAAACCGCCGAAAATGCGAGCCCCGAACAGACCTCCGACGACCCGACTCCGGGCGAACGGGGCCGGTGGCGCTGGGCCCGGCACGAATGGACCTTGGCAACACTGGCGAGCCTGCTGCTGGCGGCGGCGCTGACCTGGCCGACGCTTCGGCATCCGGCGAGCACGATCCCCGGCGACCTCGGCGACCCGACGTTGCAGGCGTGGCAGGTCGCCTGGTCTGGGCACGCTCTTCTGAGCAATCCGCTGGACCTCTGGCACTCCAACACGTTCTTCCCCGAGAAGTACACGTACGCCTACAGCGACACCCTGCTCGGATACGCCCCGATCGGGATGCTCGGTTCCGGCTTCGAGGCCGCCGTGATCCGATACAACGTGCTGTACGTGTTGCTGCACGCGCTGGCGTCCCTCGGGGCGTACGCGCTGGCGCGGCAGCTCGGAGCGAACCGGTGGGGCGGGGCGGTCGCCGGGATCGCGTGGGCGTACGCGCCCTGGCGGTTGGCGCACTCCGGTCACCTGAACATCCTGTCCAGCGCGGGAATCGCGCTGTCCCTGGCGATGCTGGCCCGTGGTCATGGCTGGTCACTGCGCCATGGGTACCGGCCAGAGCGACGACGGCCCGGTTGGGCGTTGGCCGGGTGGCTTGTCGCCGCCTGGCAGGTCACCCTCGGCTTCGGCATCGGGCTGCCGCTGGTGTATTTCCTGCTGGCCGCGGTGCTGGTGGCGGCCGGCTGCTACGGCTGGGCCTGGTGGCGGAAGCGGGAACGCCCGCCGTTCGGCCGGCGGCTGCTGCTCGCGGATCTGGCCGGTGGGGCCGTGTTCGGCGCGGTGACCCTGCTGCTCGGCCTGGTCTACCTGCGCGTCGTCGATCTCAACCCGCAGGCCGAGCGGACACTGGACTGGACGAAGATGTTCTCGCCGCCGCTGATCGGGTTCGTCACCGCGCCAGCGGACTCGTGGTTGTGGGGCGAGCCGCACGCGGCCGCACGCGAACAGCTGTCCTGGCCCCCGGAGATGGCGCTGCTGCCGGGGATGACGCTGATCGGGCTGGCCGCCGCGGGGCTGTTCTTCTCCGTGTTCCGGCTGCGGCACCAGGTCGCGCTGGGGCTGGGCGCGCTCGGCACGGTGCTGCTGGGCCTGGGCGCCACCCTCGGTGGCGACGGCGATCCCGGCTATCTGACTCTGTCCCTGCACCTGCCGGGCTGGGACGCGCTGCGTACACCGGGCCGGATGATGCACTGGACCAGCCTGCTGCTGGCGGTGCTGGCCGCCGGAGCGGTGACGGCGCTGGCCGAATCGTCGGGCCAGGCCTCGACCCGCCGCTGGACGCGGTTCGTCATGCCGCTGGTCCTGCTGGTGCCGCTGGCCCTGGTCACTCTGGAAGGCGTCAACCGGACACCCCACCCGACCGTGCCGCAGCCACCGGCCGCGATGCGAACCGCGCAGGAACCGATGCTGGTGCTGCCCGCCGGCGGTGTGGGCGACCTGACGTACATGTTGTGGACGACCGACGGGTTCCCACGGGTGACCAACGGGCTGGCCGGTTTCGAGCCGGTCAGCCAGGCGCAGACCCGGACGGCGGTGGCCTCGTTCCCCGACCCGGGCAGCGTCGCGTACCTGCGTGGGATCGGCGTGCGGTCGGTGTTATTCGTGCCGAGCCGCGCGGCGGGGACGCCGTGGGAGGGTATCGATGCCCGGCCCATCGACGGACTGGGCATCACCCGAGAGGATCTCGATGGCACGCTGGTCTACCACCTCTGACCAGGGGTGCGCCGGGCGCGCCGGCGGCGGATGCCCGCGTACGGGCCGGGCGGGGTGAAGGGAGTGCGCCTGTCCGTCGTGGTGCCGTGCTTCAACGAGGAAGCGTCGGTGGAGCGGTTGCACGAGACCGTGAGCCTGGCGCTCGCCGAGCTGCCCGACGTGGACGTCGAGGTGGTGTACGTCGATGACGGCAGTCAGGACGGCACCCTCGCGGCGCTGCGCCGCCTCGCCGCCGCCGACCCCGCCGTCTGCTACACGTCGCTGAGCCGCAACTTCGGCAAGGAGGCGGCGATGCTCGCCGGTCTGCAGCGGGCCACCGGCGACGCGGTCGTCATCATGGACGCCGACCTGCAGCACCCTCCGCGGATGCTGCCCGAGATGGTGGCGCTGTACCGGCAGGGCTTCGACCAGGTGATCGCCCGCCGGGACCGGCGCGGTGACCGGTTCGTGCGAATGGTCGCTTCGCGGTCCTTCTACCGCATGATCAACTGGTGGATCGACGTGCGCCTGCTGGACGGGGCGGGCGACTTTCGGCTGCTGTCCCGGCTCGCGGTGGACGCGATACTGGCGATGCCGGAATACAACCGCTTCTCCAAGGGACTGTTCTCCTGGATCGGCTTCCGGACGGTGGTGGTGGCCCATCACAACGAGACCCGGCAGACGGGGCGGAGCCGTTGGAGTTTCAGCAAGCTCTTCAACTACGCGTTCGACGGCCTGCTGTCGTTCAACAACCGACCACTGCGCCTGGCGATCTACGGAGGCATGTTCCTCACCCTTATCGCGCTGGCCTACATGACCTGGGTGGTCGCGGACGCCGTCGAGAAGGGCATCGACGTTCCCGGCTATACCACCATCATCGTCAGCGTGATCGGGCTCGGCGGCATCCAGATGACGATCCTGGGAGTCATCGGGGAATACATCGGCCGGATCTACTACGAGACCAAGCGCCGACCGCACTATCTGGTGCAGGAGACCGAGCACCTGGTCGCGGAGACCAGCGATGCGTCCCGGATGCCGACCCGGCCCGCGGCCAGGTCGACCGACCGGGGCCAGCAGGCGGTACCAACCCGGGAGGATCCACCCCGACGTCCCCCCGGCGCCCGGCCGCCGGGAGATTCATGAGCGGCGACGAGAAGATCGACTTCAAGAGGACACTCGACGGCTACCAAGCGCGACGAGGCCAGTTCCGGGTCGTCGACGTACCCGATCTGCAGTACCTCATGGTCGACGGCCACGGCGACCCGAATACCTCGACCGCCTTCACCGAGGCGATCGAGGCGCTCTACCCCGTCGCGTACAAGCTGAAGTTCGCCAGCAAGCGGAGCCTCCTGCGGGACTACGTCGTCCCCCCGATGGAGGGCTTGTGGTGGGCCGAGGACATGGCCGCGTTCACCACTGCCCGGGACAAGTCGCAGTGGGATTGGACGCTGATGCTCATGGTCCCGGACTGGATCGACCAGGTCATGTTCACCGCCGCCGTCGAGCAGACCGGGGCGAAAAACCGACCAGCGCGCCTGGACGACGTCCGCCTCCAGACCCTGACCGAGGGGCGGTGCGTGCAGACGCTGCACGTCGGCTCCTTCGACGAAGAGGCCGACGTGCTCGCACGACTGCATCAAGAGTTCATCCCGGGACACGGCCTTCGCCTGACCGGCACCCACCACGAGATCTATCTCAGCGACTTTCGGAAGGTCGCACCCGACAAGCGGCGCACCATCCTCCGGCAACCAATCACCAGCGAGAGCTGAAAGTGGATGGCCGGCTCCCACGAGGGCAGCGGCTCGAACACCTGGACGGGCATACTTCGCTGGTGTTCGACTTCGGGATCGCGGGGTATCAGCCGCGTTGGTTGAACGGGATAGATCAAGTCGCCGAACAGCATGGACGACGACTGGCCAGGCTTGTCGGGCGCGAGCTGACGGGCCCATGGGTTGTGTGGGACGCAGAGGCCGACGAGTGGTTCGCCGACTGCCCGGTAATGCTCGACTTCGCCGGCGAGCGTCTGGAAGTCAACCACCAGAAGTTCGATGACCTGTCGATTACGTGGGATTCGGTGGACGTGACCCGGCCACCGGTGTGGCCGACATCGGACGACTTCCGGCTCGTCTGGCGCGACGACGTTCCCGGCGTGCTGGCTGCCCGGCGCGGGCAGCGGCTGGAGGCGGTCGAGCTTCTCGAATGGGCTGGCGGAGACCTGGCGGACGGCGCCGTCGCTGTTGCCCTGGGCTTTCCGGACGGCTGGCTGACCCTTTACAACGCCTTGGACGAGAACGGACTCGCGTTCGGGCAGCTTCAGCCTGAGTACCGCCGACACCGGCTGTGCAAGGGCTTGTAGCCGCTACAAGTCGACGATCTCCACCGCAGGGGCGAAATGGCGGACCGCCGCATCGAGGCTCGCCCGGTGCAGCGACCAGAAGGTCGCCGGCCGGCTGTCCGCCAACACGGACGGCGGCACGTGCCGGACGACCCCCTGGTTCATCCGCTGCACGCCACGCGAACGTGCCGAGCCGGGCAGCGGCGGCAGGCCGGGGCGCCGCAGCAGGCCGACGTACGGAACCGTTGTCCCGCCGGCCCGTTGCGTCCACAGCACGACAGCTTCGATGTCGGACCACGGCACCACCGCAGTCCGCGAGGACGGCCACGGGGGCGGGTGGCCGAGAGTGACCCCGGCCGCGTCGACGCGCAGCGCGACACGCCGGCCCAGCACAGTGATGAGCCGCAGCAGCAGAAATGCGCCACCCATCACGACAGCGACGACCCCGGCGACAGGTGCGTCGCGGTGAATCAGAACGCCGACGGCGACAAAGACCACGCTGACAGGCACCAGCAGCAGGTCGCGGCGAGTGAAGCCGAACCGCGCCTCGTACACCTCACCTGGCGCGATCCCGCTGCCCTCGGCGGCCTTTTCGCGGGACGACGGTGCCGCGGGCCGCCGCGTAACAGACACATACGCGAAGGCGCCGAACCAACCGGCGACCACGAAGCTGACCACGCCGTCCCACGGGAACGGCAACTCGGTAAGAACCAGCCGGTGAAGCACCAGATAGACAACGATGATCACCCCGAGGGCGGCGCCAAGTGCCCACCAGCGACGCCGCGGGCGCACCACCATGTGCCACCACATCAGAACCAACGGGCCGCCCGGAGCCAACGAGGCCGGACGCATCCACAGCTCGGGGTTGCTGCCCCGCACTGCGCCGAGCGTCGCGAGGAGGGCGAGCATGAGGGCCGTCGCGAGGGGCGGCCCGACAATCGCCCAGCGGAAGCGCATCGGCTTCGGTTCGTCCGGCACGGCGGGAAGAGTACGTGAGCCCGTCCAGACCCCTGTCGCGTTGGGTAGGTAGGTGACGGAATGGCGGTCCCACGAACGCGCATCCGACGCCCCGAGCAACCGTTGGTAGGAGCAGAAGCAGGTGTTCACCGCGTGTGCCGTCCGGCCCCGCCAGGGTGCCAGGAGACCGGGGAATGGGGAACCGAGATGGCTGATCAGGGCCGCTTGGCGACGTTGATGGTGATGGCTGTGCTGCTCAGCGGATGCGGTCGGCAGGGCAATTCGGAGCCCGCTGACCCAAGGCCGCCACTATCGGGCACCACGGCGGCCGTGGTGCCGTTGGCGCCGGAGGCGCTGATCGGGTCCTGGACGCTCATTGACGTTGCCGACCCCGGCGCGGGCAAGATCCTGCACCTCGCACATGGCGAGCTGCACCTGGTCGGCACCCACTGCGGCACCCTGGGCGGGACCTGGCGGGCCAACAGCGAAGGTGTTTTTCTCGCCGACATTTGGCAGGCTTTCGCTGCCGCGGTCGAAGGCATCCCTGGCTGCGAGAAGGCTAGTCAGGAAACTCCCGAGTGGCTGCGGCGCGTGACGGCGTACCAGTTCGACGGCAAGGGGCTACCCGTCCTTCTGGACGGAGGGAGGCAGACGGTTGCCCGGCTGATTCCCGGGGCGACACCGACCCCCGAGCCGAACCTGGCCGACTCGGTGCTGGAACCGCCGCTGGTGACCGACGAGGCTCGGCGAGCCCTGGCACCCGCTGTCGCACTACCGGTGACGCTTGTACCCATGGATCAACGCCGGCTGGTGGGTCGCTGGGTGCCCCTCAGCGGGCACAAGGCGGCGTACGTGGAGTTCACCGCAGACGGTGAGTGGCGCGGGTCCGACGGGTGCAACGACGAGAGCGGTCGGTGGATCAGCGGTGCCGGCGGCACCCTGCTCCCACTGGGAGAGGGGTCACGCTGGCGTTCTGCACCGACAGCGTGCCGGTCGGCCAATGGCTCGCGACGGCCAGGCGGGCCGGCCTCGACGGTGATGCCCTGGTGCTCCTTGACGCCCAGGGCGACGAGACCGGCCGGTTGACGCCCACGAACTGAGTCGGATTGATCAGACCCACGACGGCAGACCCGCTGGCAACTACAGGGCAGCCGTGGTCTTCCCGAGGATGCTGGCGAGCGCGTCGTAGTCGACGTCCTGCCCCTCTTTGATGTCGACGGTCTTGCGTTCGCCGTTGCCCATTGACCGGAGGAATCCCTTGACCTCCGGGATGTCCGTCGCGTTGAAGACCATGAACGAGATCTTGGACTTGGCTACCGCGATGACGGCGGCGAACTGGCCGTTCTTGAGGTAGTGCGGCTTGCCGTACTGAAGCTGTTCCTCTACGTCTGGGATGGTTTCGCCGATCATCGCACGCAGCTTTTCGCAGACGTCGATCTGCCACGGCTGCGTCTTGTTGATGTACTGGGTGACATCGTCGTTCACGGTCTTCTCCTTCATCACTGTTCGCTAAAGAGCACGGGCCGATAGAACGTGTCGTAGCCGAGGGTCGAGTGTCGCAGCGCTCCCACCCTCAACTGCTCTCACCCGAGGAGCTTGTCCCCGGTGGGGGCGTAGGTCAGCACGACCACGCCCGAGTCGAATGCCTGCGCGCCGACAAACCGGAGGACCGCCGGTTCGCTCGACTCCTCAAGGAGGCGCACGCCACCGCCCATCACTACGGGGTAGGTGACGAGGCGCAGTTCGTCGACGAGTTCGTTGCGCAGCAGCCACCTGACCAGTGCGACGCTACCGTAGATCAAGATGTCACCGTCCACCTCGGCCTTCAGCTTGGTGACCGTCTCGGCGACGTTCGCACTGATGACGGTGGTGTTGTTCCACTCGCCCCGGTCCAGCGTCGTCGAGACGACGTACTTGGGCATGCTGTTCATCTTGTCGGCGAAGCCGGCCTCGTCAGTCATGGTCGGCCAGGACGCGGCGAACCCCTCATAGGTGACCCGGCCGAGCAGCAGCGCATCGGCGGCCCGCAGTTGCGCCAGCCCGGTCCGCATGGAGTCCTCGCTGACGAACTGGAAGGTGAACCGCTGCGGGTCGTCGACGACCCCGTCGGCACTGGTGAAGATGGACAGGACGACGCGCCCCATGTGTCTCCCAAGTGGCTTCGGTGGACTCAGGTCGAGCTTGCGGGACGGGGACGCGACGGGCATCGGTGGTGGGCACGCATTCCGCCACTCACTGGACTACGCACCAGTGATCCAGAGTCGGGCATGATGGCGCGATGGCCGTCACGCATCCCGTCGGAGCGTCGAAGCGGGAGCTCGAGGTGCTCGTCATGCTCGGCGCGCGTCTGTCCAACGCGGACATCGCCGGCAGGCTCCACATCTCCGTTCGGACCGTGGAGAACCACGTCTCCTCGCTACTGCGCAAGTACGGCGTAACCGACCGGAGGGCGCTCGGCGAGCTCGCCGTACAGGTGCAGGCGGGGGCACCGGTACCGGGGCGGCTGGCCGGCCTTCCATCGGCGCTCACCACGTTCGTCGGCAGAAGCGCGGAACGCGAGCACCTGACGGAGACGCTGCGCGGCGCCCGACTCGTGACCGTGGTGGGACCAGGCGGGATGGGGAAGACCCGGCTGGCGGGCCAGATCGCTGGAGCGGCGGGGCCCTCCTTCCCCGCCGGTGGAGCGTTCGTCGACCTCGTCCCGGCACGCGGCGGGTACGTCGCACAGGCGGTGGCCAGCGCGCTCGGGGTCAGCGAACGCCCCCAGCAGTCGCTGGAGGACGCAGTGGTGGAGCGGCTCGGGGAGAGTCGATCGCTGCTGGTGCTGGACAACTGCGAGCATGTGATCGACGTGGTGGCACCGTTCGCGGAGCGGGTGCTGGCCGCCTGCCCCGGCACCCACATCCTCGCCACCAGCAGGGAACGCCTCGGCGTACGAGGTGAGCGCGCCGTACCGCTGGGCCCACTGCCGTTGGAGTCCGACGCCGAACGGCTCTTCATGGACCGCGCTACCGCCGCGGACCCCGGGTTCCGGGCGGACCCCGTGGTGGTCGCCAAGCTGTGCGCGCGACTGGACGGTATGCCGCTGGCGATCGAGTTGGCCGCCGCCCGCAGTGCCACCCTGGGCGAGGACGGGTTGATGGCCGCGCTCGATGACCAGTTACGGCTGGTGGTTGGCGGTAGGGGTGTGGACGAGCGGCACCGCTCGTTGCGCGCGGTCATCGGCTGGAGCCACGACCTGCTCGATGACGAGGAGAAGGCACTGTTCCGGCGGCTCGCCGTCTTCGCCGGGGCGTTCGACCTCACCGCCGTCGTCGGGGTGAGCCCTGCCGGGAGCACCCGCGGTGCGGTTGCCGACGTGCTTGGCAGGCTGGCGGACAAGAGCCTGGTCAGCGTGCACCGTCGGGGTGGGGTGGCCCGGTGGCGGCTGCTGCAGACGGTGCGCGCGTTCGCCATCGAACAGCTTGACGGTTCGGGTGAGCGGCCGGAGGTCCAGGACCGGCACCTGCGCTGGGCGGCGGAGGTCGCCTCGGAGCTGGAGACGAGGCTGGACGGCGACGAGTGGTACGAAGAGTTCGACGGCGTGGCCGACGATCTGAGAGCCGCCCTCGCCGTCGCTCCCGAAGGCCCAGGTGAGCTGCCGCATCGGCTGGCTCGGGCACTGGCACACCTCGCCTACACACGGCGATTCCTGATGGAATCACTCGGTCACTACCGGACCGCAGCCGTTCGCGCCCCCGCGCCTGGCGATGCCGCGGCGGACCTACGCGCGGCCTCCGCCGTCTCCCATGCGATCGGCGACGACGGTCAGCAGCCCTTCGACCTGCTACTCGCCGCCGCGCGACAAGCCCGGGAGGCCGGGGACCGTGGGGCCACCGCCACCGCGCTGGCGCAGGCGGTCACCACCGCGCGGCGACACCCAGCAGGGTTCGCCGCCGAGGTTCCGCACGACCGCCTGCGTGACCTCCTCGACAAGGCCGTGTCGGCGGCCGACGGGTCGAGTGACGCCGTGGTGGCGGCCCGCCTCGCCGAGGCGGTGGCCTGGGCCGCGACCTCCGACAGGTACGAGGCCGACCCGGCGCTCGCCGCGGCCGCCGTGGCAGCCGCAAGGGCCACCGGCGATCCGGTGCTGATCAGCGCGGCTCTGGACACCGTGGCCACCGCCGACATCGTGGCCGGGCGGGGCGCGGACCTTCGCCGGATCATGGACGAACGGTTGACCCTGCTACCCGCGATGTCCCGGCACGACCCGAACGCCGCCCCGGAGATCGTCGACACGTACCTGATGGCCCACCTGGCTGCCCTCGGCGTCGGTGACCTACCTGCCGCCCTGTCGGTCGGCCAGCGGACCATGGACGACGACCTCGCCGGCAGCTCCTACTACTCGGCCGCCCTCCTGATCACGCCCCTCGTGCTCAGCGGACGCTTCGACGAGGCGCTGCGGATGGCAGGCACCGCGTGGGAGGGTTGGCGGCGGGCTGGCCGTCCGCGCACCGGCACGATGTCGCCACCGATGGCCGCGGTCGCCCTCGTCCTTGGGCTGCGCGGCGACGACGAGGGGTACGCGCTGTGGCGTTCCCGCGCGATCGAGGTCATCGGGGAGCTACCCCCGCACTCCACGTTCGTGTCGATGGTCGACGCGCGGCTCGCCGTACACGCCGGGCGGGTCGAGGACGCTGCGGCGCTTGTCCGCCTGACGTTCAACGGCGTCCGCAGCTGGTCTCCGCCCTACTCGCGGGCGGTGGGCGCCGAGCTGGCCGTCGTCGCCGAACTTCCCGACGCGGCGGACCTGCTGTCGGCCGCCGAGCGGCACGAGAGCGCGTGGGCCGCGGCCTGCACCGCCCGCGCCCGGGGCCGCCTGTACGGCGACGCCGCCGCCCTCACCGCATCCGTGGCGGGGTGGGAGCGCATCGGCGCCCGGTTCGAACGAGCCTGCACGCTCCTGTTGCTACCCGACCGGGCCGCCGAGGGCCGACGAGACCTCGCCGCGCTCGGTGTCGGCCCGGGCTGATGGAGTCCGTAAGGACGTAAGTCATGGGTGTTTCGGCGTCTACGAATGCGCCGGCGAAGACCTTGCTATTGATCTTCACTAAGCATCGACTATGGACAGAGTTGGAATTAGCCCGCCATATTGCCCGAGTCGGATTCGTGACGCAGGAGTGACGATGCCCTTACTGGGCAACGACTTTGCGTGCTAGCCTGCCTCAGCTCTTGCAGGTGAAGCCCCAATTCGGCACCGATTGCCTCGGGTAATTGTTGGAGGGCACATGGACAGACTGCAGGCTCTTGCGGTTTTACGTGAGGTCGCGGTCGAGGTGTTGGTGGTCGAGCCCGAGGCGGTGACCGAGGACGCGGACTTTCGCAAGGATCTCGATGCGGAAAGCCTCGACCTCGTGGAGCTGCTGATGGCGTTGGAGGACCGGCTCGGGATCCGACTGCCGGAGGACGGGCTGCGCGAGATCAACACTGTCGGGCAGGCGCTCGACATGGTGCTCGACGGCGGGGCCGGTGCTGCCGCCGAGGGCGCCGGGGCGGTGGAGGCGGCCGAGCGAAAGACGCCCGCCTGATGGAGGGCGGCGATTCCGTCCGGCACCGGGTTGCCGTCACCGGGCTGAGTGCCAGGACGCCGGCCGGCGACACCGTCGACGCGCTGTGGCCGGTGCTGCGGTCCGGGCGCTCCGTCATCGGCCCGATCCGCAGCTTCGACGCCTCGGGTCTGGCGACCCGCTTCGCGGGCGAGATCCAGGGCTTCGACCCGACCGCCTACCTCAGTCCGAAGATGGTCCGGCAGACCGATCGTGTCTGCCAGCTCGCCATCGCGGCGGCGCTGGACGCGTACACCGACGCCGACCCCCGGCAGCTCGACCCGGACCGGTGCGCGGTCGTGGTCGGCACCGGCATGGGCGGGTCCGAGAGCTTCTACACGCAGGTCCGCGCGTTCATCGAGAACGGGCCGGACCGGATCAGCCCTTGGGCGATCCCGATGATCATGCCGAACGCGGCGGCATCACTCATCGCGCGGCAGCTCCGCTGGCGGGGGCCGAACTTCTGCATCTCGACGGCCTGCACTGCCGGTGCGAATGCGATCGGCGAAGGCGTCCGGCTCATCCGCGACGGCAGCGCCGACGTCGTCCTCGCCGGTGGCGCGGAGGCGGCGGTCAACCCCATCGTCGTCGCAGGGTTCGCCCGGATGCACGCGCTGAGCACCCGCAACGCCGAGCCCGAGACCGCCTCGCGCCCGTTCGACGGCGAACGGGACGGCTTCGTGCTCGCCGAGGGCTCGGCGTTCGTGCTCCTGGAACGCCTCGACCGGGCGGTGGCCCGGGGTGCCCGCATTCACGGCGAGGTCGCCGGCTACGGGTTCAACAGCGACGCATACCACTCCACGATGCCGCACCCGGAAGGGCGTGGCGCCGTCGACTGCATGCGCCTGGCGCTGCGTGACGCGGACGTCGACCCGGCCGACGTCGGCCACATCAATGCGCACGGCACCTCGACGATGCTCAACGATGCTGCCGAGGCGCAGGCCATCCACACCGTGTTCGGTGGCGCCGCACCGCCGACCACCTCGACGAAGGGCTCGCTGGGGCACCTGGTCGGGGCCGCCGGCGCGGTCGAGGTCGTCGCGTCGTTGCTCGCTCTGCGGCACGGCGAGATCCCGCCCACCGCCAACCTGCGCACCCGCGGGTCCGACATTCCCATCGACGTCGTCGCCGGCGTCCCGCGCACCGGCCGTCCCGGCCCCATCCTGACGAACTCCTTCGGTTTCGGCGGGCACAACGCCTCGCTGGTGCTCGCCTCCGTCGACAGCGGCGGCGCCACCGTCAGGTCCAACTGAAGCGATCGAAACGTCCAACTGAGACAAGGTGGTCGAGGGTGAACATCCAGGCCGCCCCGGCGGGGACCGGCAGCGTCATCGACAGCATCGGCGTCGCACTGCCCGACCGGGTCCTGACTACCCGTGAGGTGCTCGACGGCTGCCGGAGCCGGCTGGCGCTGCCGCTGGAGCAGACCACCGGCATCGTGTCGCGGCGCGTCGCCGGCGACGACGAGTACGCCCTCGACCTGGCCACGCGGGCCGCCGAGGACTGCATCTCCCGCTCGTCGATCGGGTTTCGCGACGTCGACCTGCTCATCAGCGCCAGCATCTCGCGGGTCGACAGCCCGGATCGGTCGACCTATGAGCCGGCGGCGGCCACCCAGCTGCGGCACCGCCTCGGCTGCGAACGGGCGTGGGCGTTCGACGTGACGAACGCGTGCGCCGGCCAGTTCACCGGCATCTACTTTGCCGACGCGCTCATCCGGGCCGGCGAGATCGATACCGCGCTGATCGTCAGCGGGGAGTACATCTCCCATCTGATGCGCACCGCCCAACTGGAGATCGCCGACGAGCTTGACGCCCGCGTCGCCTGCCTGACGCTCGGCGACGCCGGTGCGGCCGTCCTGCTGACTCGGGCCAGCGACGAGACGGAGGGCTTCGCGCACATCGGCATCCGCACCGTCGGGCGGTACCACACCCTGTGTGTGGCCGGGCCGACCGATCAGCCGCACGGCGGCGTGATCATGAAGACCGACATGATGGGTCTGGCCGCCGCCGGCATCCGGGAGATGGTGGCGCACACCCAGCAGGCCCTCGACGTGATGGGCCTGTCGCCGATGGACTTCGACCGGTTCATTCCGCACCAGACGTCGACGCTGGCGATCCAGGCCGCCGTCCGCCGCACCAACAAGGTCTTCGGCAGCGTGGTCCTGGACGAACGGGACGTCATCAACAACCTGCCGAGGCGCGGCAACACCGCGACCACGACGCACACAGTCGCGTTACGCGACGCGAGCGTCGACGGGCGGATCCGGACCGGCGAGCGGGTGCTGTTCGAGGTTGCCGCGTCCGGCGTCAACGTCGGCACCGCCGCGTACCGGCTGGACGGGCTACCCGACCGGCTCGCCACCGGAACCCGGTCACAGCGGACCGCGCCCCCGCGCCGCCGCCCGGCACCATGGCGGCACCCGGTGCGCGCCGTCGCGATCGGCCTCGCCGAACCCGGAGCCGGCGCCGGCTTGACGACGCTCGAGCTCATCGGCGCCGCCACCGACGACTGCCTGCGCCGGGCGGGTGCCCGCGCCTCCGACGTCGACCTGCTCATCCACGCAGGCGTGTACCGCACCGGCATGATCGCCGAGCCGGCGATCGCGGCGATCGTCGCGGGCGAGCTCGGCTTCGACGGCAGCACCGCTGCCACCAACGAGATACTCGCGTTTGACGTCACCAACGGTGCACTGGGCATGCTCGACGGCTGCCGGATCGCGGCGGAACTCATCCGGGCCGGCGCGGCCGGCACCGCTGTGGTGGTCGCCTCCGAGGTCGAGCAACGCGAACCTGGCGCTGCCGGCCCTGCGGTGGCCCGGTGCGGGTCGGCGGTGCTGCTGCGCCTCGACCCGGACCAGAGCACCGGCTTCCTGGGTTTCCACAGCCGTTCCGTCGCGCGGCCCTCCCCCGACCGGGGCGCCTGGGCGATGCAGGGCGGCGGGCACAGCTTCATTCGCGCCACCGACCGCAGCGAGCCCGCCGCCGCGTACGCCGAGCACGTGCCCGCGGTCGTCGCCGAGCTGCTGGACCGGATGGAGGTCCGGGCCGAGGCGATCCGCGCGGTGGTGCCGCCATGGTTGCCACCGCCGGTCGAGCGCCGGCTGCGAGGCACTTGGCCGGTGCTCGGTGCGCGGCTGGCCACACTGCCGCCGGCGTCGGACGGCACGGACCTGTTCACCTCGGCCATGCCGGTCGGCCTGCGCGCCGTGTCCGCCGGGGGCGGCGTCTCGCCGGGCGATCTGGTGGTGGTCGTCGGCGCGAGCACCGGCATGGAGATCGGCGCCGCGCTGTATCGCCTCTGAAGGGAGCGCGTATGTGTGGGATCGCGGGCATCCTCGATCTCGACGCCGCTGTCGAGCCGCACCGGCTGGCCCGGATGGCGCACTCGCTGGCGCATCGCGGCCCCGATGGCGACGGCTACTTCGTCGCCCCGGGGATCGGGCTGGCGTACCGGCGGCTCGCGATCGTCGACGTGGCCGGTGGGCAGCAGCCACTGAGCGACGAGCGTGGCGACATCCAGGTCGTCTTCAACGGCGAGATCTACAACCATCGCGCCCTGCGGGCCCGGCTCGTCGAGAGCGGCCACACCTTCGCCAGCGGCAGCGACGGCGCGGTGATCGCCCACCTCTACGAGGAGCATGGCCTCGGCTTCGTCGATCACCTCGACGGGGACTTCGCCATCGCGTTGTGGGACGGCCGCCGTCGCCGGCTGGTGCTTGCCCGGGACCCGGTCGGTGTCAAGCCGTTGTACTACCAGGTCGCTGGCGGCCGGCTCCAGTTCGCCAGCGAGGTGAAGGCTCTGTTCGCGTCCGGGCTGTGCGCGGCGCGCGTCGACCCGCAGGGGCTCCGCGACGTCTTCGGCTACGGCCAGCCGACCGCGCCCGGCACCTTCTGGGCCGGCGTCCACGACCTGCCGCCCGGGCATCTGCTGGTGGCCGACGATGACGCGGTCAGCCTGCGTCGGTACTTCACGCCGCTCGCCGGAGACCCGCACGACCTGCTGAGCGGGCGGGCGGCCGTCGAGCAGTTCCGCTCGGCGCTGGTCGAGGCGGTCCGCAAACGGCTGCCGGACGAGGTGGGCTTCGGTGCGACGCTGAGCGGCGGCTTGGACAGCACCGCCGTCGTCGCGACGATCTCAGCCCTCCTCGGCACCCCGATTCAGACCGCCAGCATCCGGCTGCCCGGCTCGGACCTCGACGAGGGCCGCTACTCCCGGCTCGCCGCGAAGGCGCTGCGGGTCGACAACGTCGAGATCGAGTTCAGCGGCGCCGAGGCGTGCGAGCACCTGGCGAAGACGCTGTGGCACCTGGAGGCGCCGCAGTGGTTCGGCGTCGCCACGCCGTTCATGAAGGTGACCCGGATCGCGGCCGAGCAGGGCGCCAAGGTCGCGCTGACCGGCGACGGCGCCGACGAACTGCTCGGCGGCTACTCCTGGTACGTCCTGCAGCGGCTGGAGGAGCGGCTCGGCCGGCTGACCCGGGCGGGCCTGGATCCGCTGCGCCGGCTGATCCTGGGCCGGGTGCTGGCCCACAATGGCGCCCCCACCGGCGCGGCCGCCCACATGGCCGGCGTGCCGGGGCAGCTCGCGGACGCCGGGGGTCGCTTCGGCGGTGGGGCTCCCGGCTGGTTCTACCTGTGGTCCGCGATGGATGCGGTCGCGCCCGCGCTGTTGCGCCCGTCCAGTGGCACCCTCGCCCCGTCGCCACTGCCGGCCCCGCCGGTGCACACGGCGCTGCACCGCTCGTTGCACTACGAGTACCAGACCCGCCTGCCCAGCTGGGTGTTGATGCTCAGCGACCGGTTGTCCATGGCCAACGGCGTCGAGGTGCGCGTGCCGTTCATGGACCGGGCGCTGCTGGACCTGTCGGCGCGCCTTGATCCTCGGGTGCTCATGCGCGGCACCAGCGAGAAGCACATCCTCAAGGAGGCCCTTCGCGACGTGCTCCCGGCACCGATCCGGCGCCGCCGCAAGAAGCCGTTCTTCACGCCCATCACGCCGTGGTATCTCACCGGCCCGGGCGAGGAGCTGGCGGCGACCTATCTCGGGCCGGCGGCGGTGCGCGCCGGCGGGCTTTTCGACCCGACTCAGGTGACCGCGCTGCACCAGGCGGCGCTGCGGGGAGCCGGACGCACGTGGGAAGGCACGGTCGCCGAGTGGGCCAGCATGGCCGTCCTCACCACGCATCTGCTGCTGGAGGTGTTCCACGACGCGGCCGCCGCACCCGCACCGGCCTCGCTCCCGGCGCCGCTCGCCAGCGCCCTGCAACGCGCCGAGCGGCGATGACGACCACCGAGCGGCACCGCTGGCCCGGCATCGAATCGCGCACCATCCTGGTCACCGGGGCGACCGGCTTCATCGGCGTCCGGCTCGCAAGGCGGCTGGCCGACACGGGCTGCACCCTCGTCGCGATGGTCCGGCCGACCTCGGATCGCAGGGTCCTGGCCGGCATCCCTGGGCTACGCTTCGCCGTCGCGGACCTCGACACCGGCGAGGGCGTGCAAGCCGCCGTCGCCGGCGTCGACACCGTCGTGCACCTGGCGGGCCAGGTGAAGGCCCGCCGCCCGAGCGCCTTCCGGCGCGGGAACACCGACTCCACCGGCCGGCTGGTCGCGGCCGTCGCCGACGCCGACCCGGTCCCCCGGCTGGTGCTGTGCTCGTCCCTGGCCGCCGCCGGGCCGTCGGATCCCGGCCGGCCACGTGACGAGTCCACGCCGGTCGCGCCCGTTTCGGAGTACGGCCGCAGCAAGCTCGCCGCCGAGGAGATCGCCCGCGCCGCTCGTGTTCCCACCGTGGTCCTCCGCCCGACCATCGTGTACGGCCCGGGCGACCACGACTTCCTGCCGTCCTTCCTGCCGATGGCCCGCATGGGCACCCACCTGCGCCCCACCCGCCCGGAACGCGAGTACTCCTTCGTCCACGTGGACGACCTGTGCGCCGCCCTGATCGCGGCCGTCGTCCGCGGCGAGACGCTGCCCCCGGACGGCGGGGACGCCGGTGTGTACCTCATCAGCGACGGCCAGGTGTACGGCTGGAGCGACTTCTGCCGCGAGCTCGCCACCGCGATCGGCCGCCCCCGCCCGCGCTTCATTCCGGTGCCGGGCACGCTCGTCCACGCGACCGGCTGGCTGTGCGACCTGAGCCCGGTCCGCCGGGGCCCGGCGCTGACGATGAACCGGGACCGCGCTCACGAGATCCGGCAGTTGGCCTGGACGTGCGCCACCGACCGCGCACGGGCGGATCTCGGCTTCACCCCCGCATACCGCTTACCGGACGGCCTCGCCAGCGCGGTGGCGTGGTACCGCGGCAAGGGCCTGCTCCCCTGACGGCATCGAGCAGGCGAGAACCCGGTATTCCCCGGCGATTCGCTGTGGTGGTGGCCACGAAACCGCTGCTGTGGCGTCTTTTTGGCGATGGTGCGACGTAGCGTTGAGGGCTGCCCAGGGCGGGTCCGCATGCCGCACGCCTGGTTGACGCTGACCCGCGAGGTGAAGATGGTGCACGCCCGGTGACCGTGACGACTGTTCCTCAGCCAGGCGCGCTTCCGCCGCTCGTCACCGCACCGGCGGCCGCCGCGGTGTTCCGCTCCTCCGCGGCTCCGGCCCGCCGCACGCTTGTCGACATTCTTGACGAGACCGTGCGCGCACACCCTGCGGCCGATGCTCTCGACGATGGTGGCGCGGCCCTGACGTACCGCGAACTGGCCGACGAGGTCGAGGCCGTACGGATGTCGCTCGCGCGGCACGGGATCGGCCGCGGCGACCGGGTGGGCGTACGGATCTCGTCGGGTACGGCCGAGTTGTACCTGGCGATCCTCGGTGTACTCGCGGCGGGCGCGGCCTACGTTCCGGTCGACGCGGACGATCCCGAGGAACGCGCCGAGCTCGTCTTCGCCGAGGCGGGCGTCGCCGCGGTGCTCGGTGACGGGCTGACGGTGTCGCTCCGGCGTACCCCTGCGGGCGGGACCGGCCGGCCCGGCCCGGACGACGACGCCTGGATCATCTTCACCTCCGGCTCGACGGGTACCCCGAAGGGCGTCGCGGTCAGCCACGGCGCGGCGGCGGCTTTCGTGGACGCCGAGGCGCAGTTGTTTCTCGCCGGCGGGGCCAGTGAGGCGATCGGCCCGCAGGACCGGGTCCTGGCCGGGCTGTCGGTGGCATTCGACGCGTCGTGCGAGGAGATGTGGCTGGCGTGGCGGCACGGCGCCTGTCTGGTGCCGGCTGAGCGGTCGCTCGTCCGCAGCGGCGTCGACCTCGGTCCGTGGCTGGCCGAGCAACGCATCTCCGTGGTGTCGACCGTGCCGACGCTCGCTGCGCTGTGGCCGGTCGAGGCGCTGGAGGAGGTCCGGCTGTTGATCTTCGGTGGGGAGGCCTGCCCGCCGGAGCTCGCGCAGCGCCTGGCCGTCGAGGGTCGCGAGGTCTGGAACACCTACGGGCCGACCGAGGCGACCGTGGTCGCCTGCGCGGCGCGGATGACAGGCGTTGGGCCGGTACGCATCGGGTTGCCGCTGGCCGGCTGGGAGCTCGCGGTGGTCGACGGCTCCGGCGTTCCGGTCGGGATGGGCGAGACCGGCGAGCTGGTGATCGGTGGGGTGGGACTCGCCCGCTACCTGGATCCGGGCAAGGACGCCGAGAAGTTCGCGATGCTGCCGGCGCTCGGCTGGCAGCGGGCCTACCGCAGCGGGGACATCGTCCGGGCGGACCCCGAGGGGCTCGTGTTCGTCGGTCGCGGCGACGAGCAGGTCAAGCTCGGCGGACGCCGGATCGAGCTGGGTGAGATCGACGCCGCGCTGCAGGCTTTGCCGGGAGTCGCCGGTGCCGCCGCCGCGGTGCAACGGACCGCCGCGGGTAACCAACTGCTCGTGGGGTACGTGGTCCCGCACGACGGCGTCGCGTTCGACACCGCGACGGCGGCGCTGCGGATCCGTGAGCAGTTGCCGGCCGCGCTCGTTCCGATGCTGGCCGTGGTGGACGCGCTGCCCACCCGGACGTCCGGGAAGGTGGACCGGGCCGCGCTGCCCTGGCCACTGGCCAACGCCGAGGACGCGGCGGGTGAGCTGACCGAGACCGAGGACTGGCTCGCCGGCGGCTGGGCGGATGTTCTGGGCGTACGTCCCACCGAGGCGGACGCGGACTTCTTCAACCACGGCGGCGGCAGCCTGAACGCGGCGCAACTGGTGGCGTGGATCCGACGCCGGCACCCCCAGGTGTCGGTGGCCGACATCTACCTTCACCCGAGACTGTCGCAGCTCGCGGCCGTGCTCGACGCGCTGGACAGCACGGCGGCGATCCGCCGGGAGGTCCGGCCGACGCCGCGACGCGCCGGCCTGATCCAGGCCCTGCTGATGGTGCCGATGCTCGCGCTGGTCGGGCTCCGATGGTGGACCGTCCTGGCCGCCGTCGGCAACGTCCTCGCCCTGTTCGGTTCGGCACCCTGGGCGCCGGCCGTGTCCTGGTGGTGGGTGGTGTTGGGCTGGGCGGCGCTGTTCAGCCCGCTCGGCCGGATCGCCCTGGCCGCCGGAGGAGCGCGACTGCTGCTGCGCGGGGTACGCCCCGGCAGCTACCCGCGTGGGGGCAGCGTGCACCTGCGGCTGTGGGCCGCCGAACGGCTCGCCGAACTGACCGGTGCCACCAGCGTCGCCGGAGCATCCTGGATGATCACCTACGCCAGGGCGCTCGGTGCGCAGATCGGCGACGACGTCGACCTGCACTCCGCGCCGCCGGTCACCGGTCTGCTCAAGCTCGGCCGTGGCGCGGCGATCGAGCCGGAGGTCGACCTGTCCGGCCACTGGGTCGACGGCGATGTCGTCCGCATCGGCAAGGTACGCGTCGGCGCCGGAGCCCGGGTCGGATCCCGCAGCACCCTGATGCCGGGCGCTCGGATCGGCAAGGGCGCGCGCATCGCCGCGGGCTCGACCGTGGCCGGCGCCGTACCGGCGAACCAACGGTGGGCCGGGTCGCCGGCCGCACCCGCTGCGGCCAAGGATTCGGCCGGGTGGCCCGGGCAGCGTCCGCCGCGATCGCGGATGGGGGCTCGCCTCTGGCCGGTCGCGTATGGAATGACCGCCCAACTGCTGGGGCTGTTGCCGGTCGTCGCCGCGTTGCCGGCGCTGGCGCTGCTCGGCTGGACGCTCGTCGTCCGACCGACGGTCGGCGCGGTGTTGGCCGCCGTCGCGGTGGCGACCGTCGCCTATGTCGTGGGTTACGCGCTGCTGGTGCTCGGGGCGGTCCGGGCTCTCAGCATCGGCCTGCGCGCCGGGTACCACCCGGTGCAGGGGCGGGTGGCGTGGCAGGTCTGGACGACCGAGCGGCTGATGGGAATGGCCCGGGTCGGACTGTTCCCGCTCTACGCCAGCCTCTTCACACCGGTGTGGTTGCGGCTGCTGGGGGCCAGGGTGGGACGTGGGGTGGAGGCCTCGACGGTGCTCGCACTGCCCTCGATGACCACGGTTGCCGACGGGGCCTTCCTCGCCGACGACACCATGGTCGCGACGTACGAGCTGAGTCACGGGTGGTTGCGCGTCGCTCCGGCCCGCATTGGCAAGCAGGCGTTCCTCGGCAACTCGGGGATGGCGGCACCCGGCAGGTCGGTGCCCAAACGTGGGCTTGTCGGCGTGCTGTCGTCGGCGCCGCGCAAGGCGAAGAAGGACTCGTCGTGGCTCGGCGCGCCGCCGATGCCCCTGCGCCGTACCGTGGAAGCGGCGGACACCAGCCGCACCTTCGACCCGCCGGTCCGGCTGAAGCTGGCCCGGGCCGCGATCGAGCTGTGTCGGATCGTCCCGGTGATGTTCGCCGCCGCCTTGGCGGTCGGCGTCCTGGCTGTGCTCGCGGCCGTGTGGCGGACCGCCGGGTGGGGTGCCGCCGCGCTCGTCTCCGGGCCGGTGCTGCTGGCTGCGGCGCTCGTCGCGGCCGCCATCGCGACCGCTGCCAAGTGGCTGCTGGTGGGACGGTTCCGGGCCACCGAACGCGCGCTGTGGACCTCCTTCGTGTGGCGCAACGAGCTGGCCGACACGTTCGTCGAGGTCCTCGCCGCGCCGTGGCTGGTCCGTTTCGCGACCGGCACCCCGTTGCTCACGGCGTGGCTGCGCACGCTCGGTGCGAAGATCGGCCGGGGCGTCTGGCTGGAGACGTACTGGCTGCCGGAGTACGACCTGGTGCGCCTCGGCGACGGGGCCACGGTGAACCGCGGTTGCGTGGTGCAGACCCACCTGTTCCATGATCGTGTAATGAGCATGGATGAGGTGACACTCGGCGCGGGAGCAGCGCTCGGTCCGCACGGCATCGTCCTGCCCGGCGCGAGCATCGGCGCGCGGACCACCGTCGGGCCCGGTTCGCTGGTGACCCGTGGCGACGCCGTTCCATCCGACAGCCGGTGGCGGGGCAACCCGATCGCGACCTGGCCGGCACCCAACGCGCGACCAGCATGACCGGCGACTCGTACCTTCCGGAGCACGGCAACGACGGCTACCGGGTGCTGCACTACGACCTCGACCTCGACTACCGGGTCGTGTCGAACCGGCTGGCCGGCCGGGCGGACATCACCGCGGTGGCCGAACAGCCGCTGTCGCGGTTCACCCTCGACCTCGGTCAGTTCCGCATTCAGGACGTCCGGGTGGACGGGCGCCCGGCAAAATACAGCCACCGGCCGGACAAGCTGCAGATCAAGCCCGAGCGACCGATCGGCGTCGGGGACACCTTTCGGGTGGACATCCGGTACGCGGGCAAGCCGGTCCCCATCTCCGGCCGTTGGGGCAACCTCGGCTGGGAAGAGCTCACCGACGGGGTGCTCGTGGCCAGCCAGCCGAACGGATCACCGTCGTGGTTCCCGTGCGACGACCAGCCCGGCGCCAAGGCCACCTTCCGGGTGGCGGTCACGACCACCTCCCCGTACGCCGTCCTGGTGACCGGTGATCCCGTTCTCCGGCGGCGTGGTGCGGGCAGCACGACCTGGGTGTACGAGCGGCACGAGCCGACCTCGCCGTACCTGATGAGCGTCCAGATCGGACGCTACGAGCTGGTGGACCTGGCCGTCGGCGGGGTGGTGCAGCGCGCCGCGATCCCGCCCGCACTGCGCAGGCACGTCGCCCACGACTTCGGTCGGCACGGCGAGATCATGACGGCGCTGCAGCGGCTCTTCGGGCCGTACCCGTTCCGGGAGTACGTCGTCGTGGTCGCCGACGACGAGCTCGACGATCCGGTCGAGGCGCAGGGCATGGCCGTCTTCGGGAGGAACCACGTCGACGGGCGGCGCACGCACGAGCGGCTCGTCGTGCACGAACTGGCCCACCAGTGGTTCGGCAACAGCCTCACGGTCGCGGACTGGCGGCACATCTGGCTCAACGAGGGCTTCGCCACGTACGCCGAGTGGTTGTGGTCCGGCATCTGCGGCGATGAGCCGGCGGATGCTCTGGCCGCGCACTGGTACGCGTGGATCGCGGCCCGCCCGAGGGACGTCACCGTCGCGGATCCCGGCGTCGACCGGATGTTCGACCCGCTGGTCTACAAGCGTGGCGCCCTCACGGTGCATGCCGTGCGGAAGAGGATCGGCGACGAGTCGTTCTTCGCGCTCCTGCGGACCTGGGTCGCCGAGCACCGGCATGCGACCGTGACGACCGAGCAGTTCCGGTCGCACGCCCAGCGTTTCGCCCGCGAGCCCCTGGACGGCCTGTTCGCCGCCTGGCTCGACAGCCCGGCGCTGCCCCCGCTACCTCGCTGAACCGCCCGGCGCCGCGCCCGCTCGGCGGTGGGCAATCGCGGCTGGAACACCGAGTCAATAAAGAATCACGATTGCGCGAGGCCACATTCCGCCCAGAGCCGCAAGACATTGAGATTCGCATCTCTGCCGACTGAGTTCCTGGCCGCCGACGAGAACCAACCCTATGCTTGCCGCCGGATTACACTGCGGCTCGTCCGGGCCGAGGGAGAGCACCAGTACAAGGATTTGCGAATGCGCCGGAATTCTGCTCTGAACAACGGCACTGCTGACTCGCGTCGATCCGCGGTCGCCGAGGAACAGGAGTTTCTCGACTCGGCCACGGCCCGACGCGACAGGCTGGCCGACCACCTGCGGGCCGAGCTTTCGGCGGAGGCCCTGGACGCGGTGGAACAGGCCCGGCAACGCATGCTCCGCCAGCAGTACGAGGAGCTACGGCGAGCACGGGAGGGCCTGGTCTTCGGCCGCCTCGACGGCCTTGACGGCACCGTGCGACACGTGGGCCGTGTCGGTCTCCGCAACGACGACGAGGACAGCGAGCCACTGCTGGTGGACTGGCGCGCTCCCGCGGCTCGGCCGTTCTACACCGCGACGGCTGTCGACCCCCAGGGTCAGGCGCGGCGCCGGCACATCCGCACGACGGGATCGGCTGTCGTCGGTGTGGACGACGAGCCACTGGACGGGACCATGACGGCGGAGCTCGTCGGTGAAGGCGCTCTGCTGGCCGCCCTCGACCAGCGGCGCACCGGTCGCATGTCGACGGCGATCTCCACGCTGCAACGCGAACAGGACGACATCATCCGGGCTGAGGCGACCGGCCCGCTGATCGTTCAGGGCGGTCCCGGCACCGGCAAGACGGTGGTCGCTCTGCACCGCGTCGCCTATCTGCTGTTCACCCACCGGCAGATGGCCGACCAGGCGGTCCTGGTCCTCGGCCCCTCGCCGCGGTTCCTCCAGTACATCGCCCAGGTGCTGCCCGCGCTCGGTGAGACCGCCGTCGTCTCGGCGACCTGCGACACTCTGCTGACCAATATTCGGGTGGGCCGCGACGAGAGCCGGTCTGTCGCCGAGATCAAGGGCCGCGCACTCTGGCAACCCGCGCTCGAAAACTACGTCACGTCGCTGCTCCCCCGGCCCCGCGACCTGAAGCTGCGCTGGGAGGGCGAGTTCCACGTCATCTCCGCGTCAGCAGTGGCTCAGGCGCTCGCCTCGGCCGTGCAGGGACGCCCCTACCAGCACGCCCGGACGGTGTTCGCCGAGCAACTGCACCATCTCCTCGCCGAAGCCGTCGTCGAGCAGCGCAAGGCGCTGATGGACGAGATGGAGGAGGGCTTCGAGGACATCCTCGCCCGCGTCGACAGCAGCATGAAGCAGGACCACCATTTCGGCAGCGCCTCCTCCGGCAGTGATGTCGACGGACTGCTCTCCGAGGACGAGATCTCCGATCTTCGTTCTCGCATCGCCGAGAACGCCACCATCGCCCGGTTCATCGAGGCATGGTGGCACACCCTCGATGCCGAAACCCTGCTACGTAGGTTCCTGACCGACCGCACCCTGCTGGCCCAGTTCGCCCCGCGACTCTCCCCGGAGGAGATCACCGCCGTCTCGGCCGAGCCTGCCCCGTGGGCATCGAGTGACATCCCTCTGCTCGATGCTCTCGCCGACCTGCTGGGCGAGGGCGAAGCCCCGCAACCGCAGGGCGAGTTCGTCGCCGACCACGCTCGCCGGCAACGCGGCTGGGTGTACGGCCACATCGTCATCGACGAGGCGCAAGAGCTGTCCGAGATGCAGTGGCAGATGGTCCTACGGCGCTGTCCCAGTCGCTCCATCACCGCGGTCGGCGACATCGACCAGGCGGAGGCGGCGCACCGGCACACCAGCTGGGCACAAGCGGTGCGGGCTGCCTTCGGAGACCGCTGGACCGCCGCGGAGCTGACCATCTGCTATCGGACCCCCCGGGAGGTCATGGACCTCACCGAACCGGTCCTGAAGGAAGCTGGCAGCCACAACGCGCCGCCACGGGCGGTACGCTCCGCCGGCATCGCCCCCTGGGAGCTCACGATCACGCCCGCCGAGCTTGCCGACGCCGCCGCCCAAGCCCTGCGACAGTTGCAGCGACGGTGGCAGGGCGGCATGGTCGGCGTCATCGCCCCCACCGACCGCATCGCCGAACTCCTACCGGTGCTGAACGACGTGCCGGTGCTCAGCGCGACACAGTCCAAGGGACTGGAGTGGGACGCGACGCTGCTGATCGACCCTCAGGGCATCGCCGCCGAACCGCGCGGCTGGAACGGCCTCTACGTCGCGCTCACCCGATGCACCCAGGAACTCGGACAGCTGATCCTCACGCACTGACCACACCGGACCGGCCTGACCCTCGGTAGCCGAGGTTGAACGACTAACTCAAGCAATGCTCAAGATCGGGCTCAGCCGGGCCGTCGATGCGAAGTATTCACATACACTCACCGCTCCGAGCTCGCTCACAGCCCGCACGCGCTCACCGTGGGCGACCTCAGCATGTCCATCCGATGGGTCGGTCCGGCCCGCTCGTGGGCCGGCCACGGCATCAACCACAGGCCGCAAACAGAAGGAGGGAAGCATGCAACGCAGACGACTGCGCATCGCGCTTCTCACGCTGCCCGCCCTGGTGGCGAGCGTCCTCACCGTGCCAGCACCCGTGGGCGCGGATCCCGCGGCGCCCACAGCCACGGCGGGTTCGGGGCGTTCCCCACTAGAGGTCCAGGAATCGGTACGCCTCGTACGCATCCAACTGACCGGCGCCGACATGTTGGACAAGGTCGTCGCCGCCGGCTTCGACCTCGAACACGGCCTCAGGCGCGTGCCCAGCGGCATCGAGGGTGAGGCGGTGGTGACCGCCGCGCAGACCGCCGAACTCCAGGCGATGGGCGTTCAGATCCTCGGCGACGACGAAGGCTTCGCCTGGAGTGAAGAGGCCGACGGCGGCCTCCAGGCCCTCCGTACGCAGGCTGACCAGCCGCACGGCCACGAGGCGACGGTACGGGTCGTCCGCGCCGACTGGTTCACCACGAAGGGCCAGGGATTCCTGTACGTCGAGGCGCGGACCACCGAAGGGCAGCAGGCCGACCCGATCGTCACGATGCAGCTCGAGAACGACTCAGGCCGGCGCACCTCGTTCGGCTTCGCCCGGACGATGAGCCGGTTCGTCGACTCCGGGCAGTACATGTTCCACCGGAACCTGTTCAAGCTCGACGCGCGCCCGAACCAGATCCGGGTCACGAGCTCGACCGGCGGCGTCGCCACCGGCGACGTCTCCGACTGGCTTGAGGACGCTCCGCCGCCGCTGACGGAGAACCGGGGCTACAAGTCGGACTTCGTCGACGGCTACCGGAACCCGCAGCAGCTCTACAGCCGCGCCAAGGAGATCGCCCGGCAGTACCCGGACATCGCGGAGATCGTCTACCTGCCGAACCAGACGAACGGCTACCAGCGCAAGGCGCAGGCCACGATCGGCGGCACCGGGCAGTCCGCGGTCGTCGTCAGCTCGGCGGCGTGGGGCCACGAGGGTGGCAACGACATCACCGTCGATTTCGTGGAGCGGCCGGAGGCGAACCTCCCGCTCAGCGTCGAGGTGGCGGGCAAGGCGATCCGCGTCCTCCTCGCGAAGGACGCCTCCGCCGGGGTCGCGAGTACGGCTACCGAGGTGGCGGCGGCGCTGGAGGCTCAGTCCCAGGGCCTCATCGACCGGGCGCACCCGTACCGGACCAACGCGGGCACCGGCATCGTCGCGCCGACGTCCGGCCCGGTCGCGCTGACCGACTCCCTCGACCAGAAGCGCGTCGGCGCACCGGAGGGCGAGGTGCCGCGTGGGCCGGTCACGATCCCCGTCCTGCGGATCGGCAAGCACCGCGACGGCAGGAACCCCGGCGTACTCATCCAGGCGCAGGACCACGCCCGCGAGTGGGTGCCGGCGACGACCTCACTGGAGTCGGCCGAGCGTCTGGTGCACAACTACAAGACGGACAAGGAAACCAAGAAGATCGTCGAGGGCACCGACGTCTTCTTCATCCTGTCCAACAACCCCGACGGGGCGAACTACAGCTTCTACAACTTCGCCTCGCAGCGCCGGAACATGACCAACCACTGCCCGGACGAGAACGCCGATCCGGCCCGGCGTAACTCCTGGGGCGTCGACCTGAACCGGAACTACCGGGTCGGGTCGGGTCACGACGGCTACTCGGGTGCGTCGACCAGTTGCGTCAGCGACACCTACCAGGGGCCGGCAGAGCTGTCCGAACCTGAGTCGAAGAACATCATCTGGCTGGTCGAGAAGTACTCGAACATCAAGTTCATGATGTCGGTGCACTCCAACGGCGGCCAGCTGTTCTGGCAGCCCGGCGCCTACATCGCGGACGGGCGGATCACCACGCCGCGCCCGCCGCTGGGTGACGAGGCGTTCTACTGGCAGTCGGCCGACAGGATCCTGTCGCAGGTGAAGGCGCACCGGGAGACCGTCGTCACGCCGGAGAACGTCGGCGGCTCATCGGACGTCCTCTACTCCTCCGCCGGTAACGTGCGCGAGGACCTGTACCACACCTATGGGATCTACGCCTTCGGCTGGGAGGTCGGCGGCTCGGTCTACAACCCGGCCACCGGCGACTGGCAGGGCGGCTCGTTCCAGCCGGTATGGGAGGGCGATCCGAACCTCGTCAGCGGCCACGCCGAGACGATGGAGTACGCCAACGGCATCATGGAGATGTTCCGAGTCGCAGCGGACTGGGGCAAGGACAAGAAGGACCCGACGTCCAAGCTCGTACCTGGCGGCGGGAAGTACTCCAAGCCCGTCGACGTGCGCTTCGAGACGAACGAGCCGGCCACCATCTACTACACGACGGACGGCAGCCGGCCCACCCTCCAGTCGCCCCGCTACGAGGCGACCGAGTTCCGGGAGCCGGGCGAGGTGTTCCACGTGAGCGAGACGACGACGTTCCACTGGTTCTCGGTCGACGCGGCGGGCAACATCGAGCAGAACTACGACCCGACGAAGAACGACAGGCGCAACAACTACCGCAAGGCCACGATCACGATCCGCACGAAGTAGGCGCCCAGCTGGCCCGGATGGATCGCGGGTCAGCCAGGTAACAGCGGTTGGAACAGATTAGGTCCGCCGGTACAGGTTCCCCTTGAGGACCTGTACCGGCGGACCTCTTTACGGATCTGTCCTGGAGCCCGACGCTCGGCCGGTGGCGTCAACGCGGACGGCGGCGGGCGTGCTTGTCCCCGAGAGTGGTGGGCAGGAAGAGGATGTCCTGCTGGTTGAGGTTCACCCCGGGCGGAACGATCTCGTCGATCCGGTCCAGCACGTCGTCGCTGAGTTCGACGCCGGCGCCGGAGAGCAGGTCGGTGAGCTGCGCCGGGGTCCGAGGACCGATGAGCACCGAGGTGATCGCCGGGTGGGTCAGCACAAAGGCGACGGCCAGATGGGACATCTTCAGGCCCGCTTCGGCCGCCAACTCGGTGAGCTTCCCGACGGCCTCCACCTTCAACTGGTTGCCCGGCTCGGTCTGGTCGAACAGCCGCGTGGCGGGTCCCGCGTTACGGTGACCCGCTGTCGGGTCGGCCCGACCGGAGAGCCAGCCGGAGCCGAGCGGGCCGAAGGTCAGTACACCCATGCCGTACCGCTTGGCGGTGGGCAGTGTCGTGGCCTCGATGCCGCGCAGCAGGATGTTGTACGGCGGCTGCTCGGACCGGAAGCGATGGTGGTTGCGCCGCTCGGCGACCCACTGCGCCTCGACGATCTGCTCCGGGTGGAACAGTGACGAGCCGATCGTGCGCACCTTGCCGGCCCGGATCAGGTCCGAGAGCGCCGAAAGTGTCTCATCGGGGTCGGTGTCCGGATCCCACCGGTGCATCTGGTAAAGGTCGATGTAGTCGGTACCGAGGCGGCGCAAACTTCCTTCCACCGCCTGCGTAATCCACCTACGGGAGCCGCCGCGGTGGTTGGTGTCCGATCCCATCGGCAGCGCGAACTTGGTAGCGAGGACGACCTCGTCACGCCGCCCCTTCAGCGCCTTGCCGACGATTTCCTCGCTCTCGCCGGCGGAGTAGACGTCCGCGGTGTCGATGAAGTTGATGCCGGCATCCAGCGCGGTATGAATCAAACCGACTGATTCGTCGTGATCGGTGTTACCCATCGCGCCGAGCATCATGGTGCCGAGCGCGAACTCGCTTACGGACATGCCCGTGCCGCCGAGGATTCTGCGTTTCATGGTGTGCTCTCCACTGCTCTCGAGGCCTCGGCCCAGTCAAGCACCGCAACGGATCCATTTCACGGAATGCGGGAGGTGCCAGTGGACCCCCTCACGACGGGTTGCGGGGACCCGGGCGGAATAGTCTGGAGGTCATGAGCGGTGGCAATGCGGAGCTTCGGGCGTTTCTGTGGGCACGGCGGGCGCGGCTCGCCCCGGAGCAGGCGGGACTGCCCGCGCGGCCGGGCACCCGGCGAGTGCCAGGGCTCCGCCGTGAGGAGGTGGCCCGCCTTGCCGGGGTGAGCACCGACTACTACATCCAGCTGGAGCGCGGTCATAACCTGAACGTCTCCGAGTCGGTGCTCAAGGCCTTGGCCCGCGCTCTGCAACTGGACGAGACCGAACGCAGCCACCTCCTCGCGCTGGCGAGATTTCGACGGTCGCCAGCGGGGCATCAACTGATGCCGGCGCAGCGTGTGCGACCCAGCCTGCGGCATACCCTCGACGCACTCGACGTGCCGGCGCTCGTGATCGGGCGCCGCTGCGACGTATTGGCCACCAACGCGCTCGGCCGTGCCCTTTTCACCGACTTCGAGGCGCTACCGCGCCGAGGTCGCAATCTCGCCCGGTTCCTCTTCCTGGACGACGCGGCGCGGCAGCTCTACCTCGACTGGCCGGAAGTCGCCCGCGGCGCCGTCGCCAGCCTGCATCTCTACGCTGGGCGCAATCCGGACGACGCCCAACTCGGCGAGCTGGTCGACGAGTTGTCGGAACGTGACCCGGATTTCCGCCGTTGGTGGGCCGACCACGATGTACATCAGTACACCTACGGGGCCCACCGCTTCCGCCACCCGGTCGTCGGTGAGCTGATTCTCAACTACGAGGCATTCGCCCACGCCGCCGATCCGGAGCAGGTCCTCGGGCTGTACACCGCCGAAGGCGGATCCCCCTCTGAGCAGGCCCTGCGCCTCCTGGTGGACCACTCGGCCATCCCGACGACAGTCTGACCTCCGGCCCGGCAGGAGCCGTCGGGTCGTAGTGTTCCCCTATGGCACAACGACTCGTCAGCGTATGGCAACCGTTCTTCCTCAGCAGCGAGAGTCAGGGCGCGGCCGTCGATGCCGCGACCGAGTTGGAGGAACTTGGCTACTCACGGCTCTGGTTCTCGGGCGGTTTCGGGGAGAACGTCGCCCCCCGCTTCCGGGAGATCCTGGACGGAACCAAGCACATCGGCGTCGCGTCGGGGATTGTGAGCATCTGGCACTCGTCGCCCCCTGAGGTGACGGCGTTCGCACAGGACGCGGAGCGGGCGCATCCCGGCCGGTTCCTGCTCGGCCTCGGCGCCAGCCACGCTGTGCTGCTGGAAGGCAGCGGCACCGACTACCGCAAGCCGTACTCGAAGATGGTGGAGTATCTGAACGGCCTCGACGCGGCCGGCCTTCCTTCCGAGCGGCGGGTCCTGGCCGCACTCGGCCCGCGGATGCTCGAGCTCTCCCGCGACCGTTCGGCCGGGGCGCACCCGTACTTCGTCCCTGCCGAGCACACCGCCGAGGCCCGTGCGGCGATCGGGCCGGACCGGCTGCTCGCGCCCGAGGTCGCGGTGGTCCTCGACGCAGACGCCGCCACCGCGCGCGCTACCGCGCGGCAGTACACGAGCGGATACCTGGCACTGCCGAACTACACCAACAACCTGCGGCGATTCGGCTGGACCGACGAGGACTTCGCCGCGGGCGGCAGCGACCGGCTCGTCGACGCCCTGATCCCCTGGGGCACGGTCGAGAAGGTCGCCGCCGGGCTGGAGGAGCACTATCAGGCCGGCGCGGACGAGGTGGCGATCCAGGTTCTCAACGGCGGCGACGCCACGACCTTCCCCGCCGACGCGTTCCGCGCTCTCGCCGCGGCCTTGATCTGACGTCCTGAAAGCCAGGCCCTCGTCGTGGCGCACCACGACGAGGGCCTGATCCCATGCCGCGTCGATTATCGGAGACACTTTCCCCGTGCGAGACGACCTTGAGCAGATCGAAGCGGCTTTCGTCGGTACACCACTGGCCGGCCTGCCGATCGGGCACGGCCCGGCGGGCACCGTCCTCGTCCAGGTGGGCCGTCGCCCGACGCCAGGTGACGAGGCGTGGACCGTGGCCGGTCAGCTCAAGGCGCTCGCCCCGAACCTCGAACTGAGCCAGTGGGAGGTCGCCGTTGCCCTGCCCGCCGGTGACGCGTGGTTCGTGCACAACCGACCCTGACAAACCTCAGCAGCATTTTTCCTCGCAGTGCCGCAACCTGATCTCATCGCTGTCGGCCACGCTCGCGTACACGTGGGGTGGTAGCCGTCTGATCACTCGTGAGCGGCGCGCCTGCGGTACCGGATCCGTGGTCGGCCGTCAGCAGCAATGTCAACGTCCGTGGGCACCTGGTAGACCTGCTCGATCCGGCTTGTGGTGAGAACCTCGACGGGCGTGCCGGCCGCGACCACCCGGCCGCCGTACAGAAGCACCAGCCGGTCGCAGTACTGCGCGGCCAGATTCAGATCGTGCAGAGTCACCACCACGGTGGTGGCCGACTCCGCGAGAAACCGCAGCAGCTCCAGTTGGTACCGGATGTCCAGATGGTTGGTCGGCTCGTCGAGCAGCAGCAGGTCCGGTTCCTGCACCATGGCGCGTGCCAGGTCGACCCGCTGCCGTTCGCCGCCGGAGAGGCTGGCCCAGCGCCGCTGCTCGAAGCCGGCCAGGCCGGCCTCGGCGAGCGCGCGCCGTGCCAGGTCCAGATCGGCGACGCCGATCCCCGCAAGGCGTGACCGGTACGGGGTCCGGCCCAGCAGGACCACCTCCAGCGCGGACATCTCCACGTCGGTGGCCGCCTGTTGCGTGACCACCGCGATCCGCTGGGCGAGCGCACGTCGGGGTATCGCGCCCAATGTGACGTCATCGAGCAGCACCCGCCCGGAATCGGGCCGCGCCAGCCCGGCAAGTAGTCGCAGCAGACTCGACTTGCCGGAGCCGTTCGGCCCGAGCAGCCCGACCGTCGCGCCCGGTTCGGCGGTCAGCGCTACCTCGGCCAGGATCCGCGCACCGGCCACGCCCCAGCCGACCCCGTCCGCATGCAGCCGCGCCGGCTGCGGGTCGGCGCCGGCTCGGTGGTTCTCGCCACCGCCGGTCGCCCGACCACCGTCACCCACGCCCCGGCCGGTGTTGTCCGGGCCGATCACGGTGTACCCGTCCGGCGTCGCATGACCAGCGCGAACACCGGCACCCCGAGCAGCGCGGTGAGCACACCCACCGGCAGTTCCTGCGGCGCGAAGACGGTCCGCGCCACCGTGTCTGCCCAGATCAGGAAGATCGCGCCGAGCACCGCGCAGGTGGGTAGCAACGTGCGGTGCCGTGCGCCAAACACGAACCGCACTGCGTGCGGCACGGTCAACCCGACGAAACCGATGGCGCCGCTCGCCGCCACCAGCGCGGCAGCCATCAGGGCGGTGACGCTGAACAGCAGCAGCCGGGTACGCCCGGGAGAGAAGCCGAGCGACCGCGCGGTATCGGTGCCGAACGCGAACGCGTCCAGCGCCGTCGCACTGGCCCAGCAGACCAGCAGGCCGACGCCGACGACCGAGGCGCTGAGCGCCACCGCCGGCCAGGAGGCCGCCGTCAGCGAACCGAGCAGCCAGAACGTCACGCTACGGGTGTCCTGGGTATGCGCGTCGGAGATCACGATCAGGCTGGTCACCGCGCTGAACAGCTGCGAGACGGCCACCCCGGCGAGCACGATCCGGGTGGGTTCGCCGGCCCGTCGGCCGGCCAGCAGCAGTACCGCGCCGAACGCGGCCATGCTGCCGACGAACGCGCCGGTGGTCAGGTCGACCGGGCCGGTGCCGATCCGGATTCCGAGTACCAGCACCGCCACCGCGCCGGTGGAGGCCCCGGACGAGACGCCGAGCAGGAACGGGTCGGCCAGTGGGTTACGCGTGAGCGCCTGGAGCACCGCCCCGCACACCGCCAGACCGGCACCGACCAACGCGGCCAACAGCACCCGGGGCAGCCGAAGGTCCCACACGATGCTGTCCGGCAACGCTGGTAGCGGGTGGACCGGCAGGCCCAGGTGACTACCCACCGCGCGCAGCACGCTGTCGAGGGGCAGATCGGCCGAGCCGACGCTGACCGCCACGGCAATGGTGACCAGCAGCAAGAGCACGGCCGCCGGCAGGACGTACCGGCCGATTCTCGGGATGCCGGCAGGGGAAAGCGGGGACTGTCGCGTGTGCACGGCCAGGCCGGGTGCCGGAACGAGAGATGGTGCGGCTCGCGTGTTCATCGGCGGGCGAACACCACGTAGTCGTCGAGGTACTGCCAGACCGTGCCGACCTCGGCGAAGCCGGCCGTGCGGAGGGCGGCGAGGTGAAAGTCCAGCGAAGCGAGGGCCTGCGGCGGTCGGTCGGCGAACCGTTGTTCCCGCTGCACGACCAGCTCAGCCAGTTCCGGGTGACGGGCCGCCTCGGCGTACCAGGCGGAGTAGGTGAGCGCGCCGGCGGCGAACGTCTCCTGCTGCACCTGGGCGTCGTGCCGTCGCGCGATGTCGCGCAGGGTGGGCGTCGACTCGTCGTAACGGAGGTGATCGGCGTTGAGCAACACGCCACCGAGCGGCAGCATCCGCGCCACGGTGGTGTAGACGCGCAGCAGTTGCTCCGGTGCGAGCCAGTGCAGTGCCGTCGAGGTGAGCACCGCGTCGACACTTCGGCCGGCCAGCGCCTTCTCCCAGCCATCGGCCACCAGGTCCACGTCATGAACCTCGGCCCGCGGCTCGTACCGTTCGAGCGCGCCGCGCGCCACCCGCAGCAGAATCGGGTCGTAGTCGACCGCGACGGCGGTGGCCCGCGGAAACTCGGCCAGCACCCGGTCGCTGATGGCACCGGGACCGCAGGCCAGATCCAGGAGTGTCAGGTCTTCAGGAGAGTGCAGCCGGACCACGTCGAGCATCGCCTCGAACCGCAGATCGTGGTGGGCCACGTAGGCGGATTGCTGGTCGTTCCAGAGCGTGAGCAGTCGCCGCGCGGCCGCCTGATCGAGCGCTCCGACGTCGGTGCCGTCCGGCGGGGTCATCGGGCAGCTCCGCGCAGGTTCGCGCCGACGAGTTCCGCGGCCTCGACGCTACGGATCGACGGGTCCATCGCCGAGCCGGGCACGGTGATGAATCGCCCGGCGACCACCGCGTCCAGCTTCGACGTCACCGGGTTCCGGCGCAGGAAGTCGATCTTCGATTGGGCGCTGTCGCCGTCGCCACCCCTGGTCAGGTCGGCCAGCACGATCACGTCGGGATTCCGTTTGGCGATCTCCTCCCAGTTGCCGGCGGGCCACTTCTGGCTGGCATCGGTGAACGTGTTTCGGACGCCCAGCAGCGAGCTGATCGCGTCCGGAACCCCGCCGTGCCCAGCCAGGTACGGGGTGCTGGTACCGGAGTAGTACCAGAGCAGGGACTGTCCTGTGCTCGGTTGCCCGGCACCGCTCGGCGCCGCACCCCGGGCACCGTCCAGCCGGCTCTGCTGTTCGCGGATCAGTTGCTCGGCCCGCTCAGGGACGCCGAAGACACGGGCGATGTCGCGGATCTCCTTGAAGAGCCCGTCGAAGGTGACCGTCTGGTTCGCGTCCGCCGGGTCTTCACAGGCGAACTCGGAGAGGTACGCCGGTACACCGAGCTTGGCCAGGTCGGCGCGCGAGCCGGCGGCGTCCGGCGCGTACGCCGAGGTGTATGTCGAGTAGACGAAGTCCGGGTTCGCCGCGCGGACCGCCTCCCGCGACGGGTAGAGCTTGGCCAGCACCGGCACCTTCTCGTACGCCGGGCGCAGCTCCGGCAGCACCGGGTCGGTCTGGTAGCTGGTGCCGGCCATCCGGTCGGCGAGACCAAGGCTGAGCATGATCTCGGTGGCGTTCTGTTCCAGTGCGATCGCTCGCTGTGGTGGCGCGGTGATGCCGACGGGCAGTCCGCAGTTGGTCAGTTGGACAGGGCTGGCCAGGTGGCCCTGCGCGTCAGAGGTGGCAGGCCCACCGCCGGAGCATCCTGCGGCGGCCAGCACCACGCACATGCCAGCCGTAATGAAAACGGTTTTCATGAGCGGGACGATAGCAACGGCTCTCATCGGGCGGGGCAGGCGGGGGTGCGCAGCTGCCCCGGCCTGCGGCGGACGGCAGCCCGCCGGCGAGGCGCACGCTGGCCGGACCGGTCACGGCCAGCGCCCGGCACGGCCGGTGCGTCGCGTTGGCTTGCCGGGAGCGTGCTCCAGAGGACGGCGTCGCCGCAGCGCGCGAAGAACCGCCCGAGAAATCAGAGTCCCTGCCCAATTTCGACCAGATAGCCGTCGGGGTCGCGCAGGTAGCACCGAATCTCCGTCCCGTGGTCCTTCGGCTCGGTGAGAAATTCCGCGCCACGAGACTTCCACTCCTCATAGAGGGACCGAATATCGGTGACCCGCACATTCATCGCGCAGCTCAACGTGTTGGAGTCGGCCGGCGCCTTGGCCAGCACAGTCGGCTTGTCGTCAGTGGGCCCACCCTCGACGTTGATGATGATGTAACTGTTGTGGAACCGAAGGATCAACGGGTCACTGTCGTGCACGCAGGTCGCGCCGAAGACCCGCTCGTAGTATTCGCGTGACCTGTCGATGTCACGGACGATCAACAGGGTGGCGAGAAAGATTCCACCCTCGGGATTGAAATAATCCGGTGCCCTGTCGGTCACGTCTACCTCCCGCGCGGATTCCCCGATTCAATTCGCGTCAGGTTTCCCCGCGGGCGAGGCCGAAGAACGAAGACGAGGGCGATTCGGAGGCACGTGACGAAACCAGACCCAGCTTGCTACCCGAACCCCGGAGCCGGAAACACACCAATGCACCAGAGGACTAACTGGCTGGCCCCGGCGTGGCTGTCATGACCAGGTACTCGAACTCCAGCCGAAAGAGGTCCCCGTCGGTCACACCACGTTCGCCGACGAACGAGCGCAGATCCGCGCGCATCGCCTCCCAGCGGCCCTGCGCTACAAGCCGGTCCCGTTCCGCGGCGTTGCCCGTGCCGGTGGCCACATCGAGCACCCGATCATTCGGCCCTACCTCGGCCGCCGCCACCACGGCTTCGGCGGCCGGCATCAACAGCCGGGCCATCGCGGGGTAGTCGCCGAGGCCCCAGGTGGTTGCGAATGTAGGCACTACGCCTTCCTCGTCGAAGGAGGCGCCCTTGGGTCGGATGCTCCGGGTGAGCGTGGCGGACTCGGTCCGTCGCAGCGCCTCTCACCCCAGCGCCAACCATAGATTCACCTGGGATGCCCCGGCCTCCCCTCGCTGGGGGAGATTGCCAGCGCTGGCGTCTTGCCCCGGATCGGTCCCTCATCCCTCGATCCGGGGAGGTGTTCTCGGCAGCCATGTTGTCATCCTGGTGCATCAGCTCGTGACGGAACGCCGTCGGCTGGATTCTGGCCGAGGCCGTCGAACCAACTTGGAGCGCCGATGACGAGACATGCTGTTCGGGCGGCGCGGATGTTCGACGGCGAGCGACTCGTGGACGGTGGGGTGCTGGTCCTGCTGGACGACGGGTGGATCGCCGACGTACACCGGGGTTGGGCCGAGGCACCGGAAGGCTGGCCGGTACGCGAAGAGCCGGACGGCACCCTGCTGCCCGGCTTGGTCGACGCGCACGTACACCTGTGCGCCGACGCCGGGCCCGACGCGCTCGGCCGGCTCGCCGAGCGCCCCGAGACGGACCTCGACGCGGTCATCGAAGCGTCACTGCGCGCGCACCTGGCGGCCGGTGTCACGACCGTCCGGGACCTGGGCGACCGCCGCGACGCCGTACTCCGATGGCGAGACCGGGCGGTGCGCGACGACCTACCAACGGTGGTGGGCTCCGGCGCACCGGTCACCAGCGTCGGCGGACACTGCTGGTCGATGGGGGGCGAGGCGAGCGGCGTCGACGGGATCCGCGAGGCCGTGCGCCTGCGGGCGGCGGCCGGCGCCGACCTGGTGAAGCTCATGGCCAGCGGCGGCGTGTTCACCCCCGGCACCGACACCACCCGACCGCAGTTCAGCGACCAGGAGTTGATCGCCGCGCTGGCCCAGGCGCACGATCTCGACCTGCCGGTGACCGCGCACGCCCACGCGCTCAGCGCGGTCGAGCAGGCATTGCGCCTTGGCTTCGACGGCATAGAGCACTGCACGTGCGTGACGGCGACCGGCGCCCACGTACCCGACGAGCTCGCGGACCGCCTGGCCGCGGCCGGGGTGGCGGTCTGTGCCACGCTCGGCACCGATCCGGCCGTGGTCGCGCCGCCGGAGGTGGTGGCGATGGCGGCGCGGGCCGGGCTCAGCGAGGCCACGCTGCGCGACGGTGCCGCCACCCTGCATCGGGCCGGGGTCCGCTTGGTGGCCGGTTCGGACGCGGGCCTCGGCCCCGCGAAGCCGCACGGGATCCTGCCGGAATCGCTCGTCGAGTACGTCGCGTGCGGCATCCCCGCCACCGCCGCCCTCACCGCAGCCACCTCGGTCGGCGCGGAGGTGTGTGGCCTCGGGCGGCGCAAGGGCCGTGTCCGCCCCGGATTCGAAGCCGACCTACTGGTCGTGGACGGCGACCCGACGAGCGACATCACGGCACTGCGCCGCCCGCTCGCCGTGTACCGCGCCGGCAGACCCTCCTGAGCCTCTCCCCCGCCCACCGGACGGTGCCCGTACGTTGGTGCGGTGGCTACCATCGCGAGAATGCCGATCACGGCCCGTACGGTGCGGTTGCTCATGCCGGTCGCGGCGCTGCTGTTCGTGGGCCTAGCGCTGCTGATCCGCGCCGTCGACGACGGTGCGCTGCGGCAACACTCCGGCACCGCGTTGTACGCGTCGATGGTCTGGGCCGCGGTGCTGTTCCTGTGGCCGCGAATGGCACCGCTGCCCGCCGGGGTCGTCGCCACCGCCTTCTGCTGGGTGGTCGAGCTGGCGCAGTTGACCGGGGTGCCGGCCGAACTGTCGGCGCGGAGCATGGCCGCGAGGCTGGCGCTGGGTGTGCAGTTCGACCCCGTCGACCTGGCCTGGTACCCGGTCGGGGTGGCTCCCCTGCTGGCGCTGCACCTTTTGGTACGCGCCCGCCACCGCCGCGCGTCGTCGTCCCCCCAGCGGCCCTCCGAGTTGACCCACGCTAATGGCTGACCGCGCTGCGGACGGTCCCGCACAAGCCGGCAGTAGCGTGATTGGGCCGCGACGGGCGCGCTCAGGACGAGCGGAGCTGCTCGCGGAGCCAGGCCCGATCGGGGTTCACGACAGCCTGACCGGCGAGCACGACGGTGGGCACGGTCTCGTTGCCGCTTGCGACCGCCCTCACGGCGGCAGCACCTGCCGGGTCTAACCAGATGTCCACCCAGTGCGCCCGCCGGGCGAGCCGGCCAAGGGAGAACCGGAGCTGGAGGCAGTAGCGACAGCCGGGACGCCAGTACACGATCGGCCGGCCGTCCGCCGCGCTGGCCCGTTGCGCTTCGGCGGCTTCGACCGAGCGGGGGAAGGCCCAGGGCGAGAGCAGCAGTGCCAGCGCCAAGAAGATCAGCAGCTCGACGCCACCGACGACGGGCAGACCGTCGGTCAGTTGCGTCACCGCCACCAGCGCGCCGCACACCGCCATCAGGATCGCCAAAGTCCACCGCCGCAGCACGCCGCGACTCTACCGCCAGGTACGTGGAGGGCTGTCTTCGCTAGCTGTCATGTGTGATCTCGCCAGCGGCGGCGTACCCCATGCCGGATCTAGCAGAAGGGCGAAGCGCCGCCGCGATGCCAGCGGCGCACGCTAGCGGCGGACGGTGAGCACCCCGACGGTCGCGAGTAGTGCCGCCGCCAACAGGTACGTCCAGCGGTCGTGGGCTGCGTTCCAGCCGTCGCCGATGCCGACGAGCAGACCCACGGACGCCGGCAGCAGCGCTACCACCGTCATCCCGAGCAGGAGCGTCGGAGCGGCAAGTGGACTGCCGATCCCGCGCGGTGAGCGTCGCCAGCCGACTGCCGACGCGAGAAACGCGACCGCCGCGACGGCCGCGGCCTCACGGGTCAGGTCCGCATACGGCAGCGACGCTGTCTCCGGCCCGGAGCGTGTCACCGCCAATGCTGCCGCCCAGCAGGCGCCGCCGACGACCGCGACGGCGACCCCTCGTACCAGCGCGCCGAGCCAGGCCGGGACCGGCAGAGTCTCCGCGATCGGCTTCGCGGGGTCGTCGAGCGCGAACGTGACGCCGAGGCCGACGCAGGCCATCACCAGCCGCAGCAACGTGATGTGGTCGTCGGGTGGCAGGATCGACTCGGTCACCGTCGGTGGGATCACGATCGCCACACCGACGAGGCCGGCCGCCAGCAGCGGCGGGATCCGCGTCGACCTCAGCGTCGGCCAGACCAGCGCCGCCACCGTCCGCAGTCGCCCACCCCGCCTCGGCACAGGCCCGCCGGCCGCCTGCCCCGACGCGCCGACGGCGGACACGTCACTCACGGGACGCACGGCAGCGTGTCGTCGTCCGGCGCGAGCGGCTGGATCGGCACCCCGAAGATGGCGCCGAAACGCTCCAACGGTGTGTCGGGCGCCGTCAGCTCGGCCCAGTGCCGCTCGACGAGTGGTGCCACCTCGGCGGCCCGTTCCAGCAACTCCAACGCCGGTGCCGCCGCCCGGTCGGATGCCGCGATGCCGTACATGAAGGACATGTCGCTGAGGGAGAGCCCGCCGGTGCTGCTCTCGTCCAGCGAACGCAACCCGGCCAGGGTGGTCGGCGACGCCCGCCCGACCAGCCATACCAGGAGCGCCGCCCGCGCCCCGCACAGGAGGCTCCCCCCGTCGTACGCCTTCGCGGCCATCAGCCGGTAGGCGACCCCGGCGGCCAGGGCGGCGGCTGCCCGGTCGTCGCCCCACGCGGTGCCGACCTGGACCGCCTCCGGGGTTCCCGCCGCCACGTCCTCGACCTTCCAAGCGGCTACCCTCCGCCGGTCTTCGGCGGTCGACCCGGTCCAGCCCCCCGCGGTGATTGCGTCGAGGGAGGTCCGCTGCCGCACCGCGAGCGGCGGCCCGGACGAGGCGGCGCTGGCCGGCACGACCGCGCGTACCGAGGTCACCACCGCGTCCCACCCGGGAACGAACCCGTCGAACCCCTCGAAGAAGCAGTAGGTGACGTCGCCGCGGATCTCGCACGACTGGATGCTCGCCGGCCGGTCCTCCACCGTCGCGCGGGCCGCCGCCAGGCCCGGGTCGGGCCGCGACTGGGTCAGCCCGCCGCCGACGGCGAGGATCAGCCCGACGACGAGCCCGCCCGCGACGACCTGCCGCCGCGCGTTGGCTCGGGCCAGGACGGCGGCGGCGAGCAGCACGGTGATCCCGACCAGGTAAACCAGGTGCCGGGCCGCGGGCCGGTCGGAGACACCAGCGGGCACCGGGACCGTGAAATCGCTGATGTAGACCGGCAGCAGGAACCGCCAGCCGGTCTCGATGAGCATCGGGGTGATCGCCAGGAACTCCAGCACGAGGACGAGCAGGACGACCAACGGGGCGATCAGCACGGAGCGAATCAGAACCCCGGAGAGCACCCCGGTTGCGCCGAGGAGCAGCGTCAGCGCCGACGGGGTCAGCATCGCGGCGACGTCGACCGACCTGGCAGCGCCCGGCAGCGCCGCGGAGACCCCGACCCGGACGGCGACGAGCAGCAGGGTGAGGGCGGCCAGCGACAGCAGGGCCAGGAGGAACCCGCCGACCCGCCACGCTGGCGGCAGCACCAGCACGTCGTAGGACGGGTCGACCTTGTGCCGGTGCGCTCGTAGCGTGACAAGGTTCGCCACGATCAGCGCCGACCCGCCAAGGATCGGCAGCGCCAGCAGGTTGATGGTGATCAGCTCGTCGGGGAGCACCGGATATCGGTTGGCGGAGCCGGCCAGCCAGTCCCACAGCCACGGGGCGAGGAACAGCAGCGCGGCCGCGATCGTGAGCGGATGTCGCAGCATCCGGACCGACTCGAACCGGGCGAGCGCGAGGAGCGCCTGCCTACGCCCGTTTCTGGACGGCGGCATCGGCCGGGCCGGCGCGGCTACCGTCGACGTCGCGGTCATCGCGCGCCTCCCGCGCTCGCCGACGCCTCGGCGCCAGCGTCGACGAGCGTCAGGTAGCCGTCCTCAATCGACGGCTCGACCAGCGTGGCACCAGGTGGCGGGTCGCCGACGTGGCGGTGGAGGCCCGTGCCCGTCCGCCACGACGCCAACGCCCCGGCCTGCCGCTCCGCGCTCGTCCACACCCTGCCGGCAGCCAACCCGGCCAGCTTCGCCGGGGTGCCCTCGAACCGTACTCGGCCCCGGTCGAGGACGATGACCTCCTGGCACAGCGACATGACGTCCTCGGTCTGATGCGTGGAGAGCAGCACCGTCTTGCGCTCGCCGAGGTCGGCGATCAGCTCCCGGAACCGCAGCCGCTGCTCCGGGTCGAGACCGACCGTCGGTTCGTCGAGGATGACGAGGTCCGGGTCGCCGACCAGTGCGGCCGCCAGCGCGAGCCGTTGCTTCATGCCGCCGGACAGGGTCCGGATCCGGGATCGCCGGCGGTCGTCGAGGCCGACGGCGGAGAGCACCCGGGCGACCTCGGCATGCCGCGCCGACCGGTGCGTGAGCTCCTTGAGGATCGCGACGTAGTCGACGAACTCGAACGCGGTGAACGACGGGTGGAACCCTGGATCCTGGGGCAGGTACCCGAGCCGGCGCCGGACCGCGAGCCGCCCAGGTGGCGTGCTCGGATCGTGGCCGAAGACCCGCAGCGTTCCGCCGTCGGCGGGCAGGGCGGTCGCGACGATCCGCAGCAGTGTCGTCTTGCCCGCGCCGTTTGGGCCGAGCAGCCCGGTCACCCCGGTGCGCAGCGTGAACGAGACGTCCCCGAGGGCGGTGGTGCGCCCGTATCGCAGCGCCAGACCCGTTGCCTGAACGACGGTCATGAAGCCCTCCTGATGGGGTTGGGGACGTGGTAACGGTCGTAGGCACCGCGCTGACGAGACAGCGCGACTGCGGCAATCCCGCCGACGACCGCGACGCCGGCCTGCCCGGCGAGGGTGAAGACGAGCCGGTCGCCCAAGGTTGCGGCGACCACCGTCGCCCAACCCACGCCGACGACAACCGCTGCCGGCCCCGCGCCGAGCCGGGTCGAGAGCAGCAGCGACAGCACGGTCAGGGCGAGCGACGGGAGGAACCAGCCGGTCGCACGCAGCCCGTACTCGTAGATGAAGAGGCTGGCCACCGCGGACAGCGCGGTGGTCGCGGAAAGTACCGCGAGGCAACGCAACAGCAGTAACCGGAACGAGCGGATCGGGGCGACCACCGCGATCTCGTAGGTGGGGTCGATGCCGGGCGCGAATGACATCGCGACCGCGACGAGCGGCAGCAGCGGGGCTACGACGAGAAAGACGACCGGGTCGGTGAACACGGCCACCGTTGCCGTCAACGTGGCCGTGACCGCGATCGCGACGAGCCACGACAGCCGCAGCGCCGGCGTCGCCGCGAGCAGCCGCGCGGTGTGGTCGGGGACGCCGGCCATGATCATCAGCCGTTCGACGGGCCCGGGCCGTGGTGCGTCCAGGGCGGCGTCGAGGCGGGCCCAGCCACCGTCGACCACCCATCCCATGTCGAGGGCCGCGGTGGCGGCGAGGCGTTCGCGGCACTCACCGCAGGCGGCCAGGTGCGCCTCCGTGGACCACAGAGCAGGGGCGACGAGGGTACGGGTGGCGTAGGCGCGTAGGTCCTCGTCGAGCAGATGCCAGGTCATGTCAGCTCCTCTCGCAGCTGCCGGCGGGCCCGCATCGCCCGCGTCTTGACGGTGCCGGCGGGGATGCCGAGCAGGACGGCGGCCTCGGTGGTGGAGAGGCCGTCGAGGACGGTGGCGCGGATGACGGCGCGTAGCTCCGGGGAGAGGCGGATGAGGGCGCCGCCGAGGTCGCCGTGCTCGAGACCGATCAGCACCTGCTCCTCGGCGGACGGCTCGTCGCGGCCGCGCAGGCGGGCCAGGAGCCGGCTGAGCCGGTCGCGGGACGTGTGGCGGCGCAGCGCGTCGATGAGCCGGCGCGACCCGATCCGCCACAGCCAGGCGGCAGCGTCGGTGTCGCGGGGCCGGAACGAGGCGGCGGCACCGGTCCACACCGCGAGAAATGTTTCCTGCACGACGTCGTCGACGAGGGCGTCGTCGGCGCAGCGGTAGCAAAGGCGCAGGCGCAGCCACGGCGCGTGCCGGCGGTAGAACGCCTCGAACGCGTTCCGGTCGCCGCCTGCGGTCAGGGCCAGGAGGTCAGCATCATCCTGGGCGGTCATGCCTACCTATCGCAGCGGGACCAAGGTTTGGTTCACAAGACACTGGTGCCTTCCTACCAGCGCGCCCGCCAGGCACCCAAGCAGCGGCGGCGCGTGGATCGTCGCCCGGCTATACGCCATCGGTCGCGCCGGCGAGGAACTGGCGGTCAAGCTCGAAGGGTTGCCGCCGCGTCGACCGTCTTCGAGGCTTGCACGGTCGCGCGAACGGATGTCGCGCCCGAGCGGGGTAGCCGGCGGTCGTACTTTGGGACGATCTGGAGTCGCACCGCCGTTCGTACGATGGTCCTATGCACCCTCGCCTGCACGCTGTGTTGGCCGAGCCGCGTGTCTCACCTGCGCCGTCCCGGGTGTGGCGCGACTGGGCGATGATCGCGGTCCTCGCGCCAGCGATCGTGTTGGAGGGGATCCTCCGGCCCGATCTGCCGTGGCGGGTGGGCTGCGTCGTCGTGGCGCTCGCGTTGCTGCCCACGCTCCTGTGGCGGCGTGCCCATCCGCTCCACATGGTGGCGATCGCGTTCGGCTTCACGACGGTCGGCCCATTCGTGCTGCCCGGCGATGCCTGCCAGATGTTCACGGCGAGCTTCCTGGTTCTCCTGGTCAGCGCGCTGTTCCGCTGGGGCTCCGGCCGCGATGCCGTGATCGGTTCGTTCTTCGTGGTGGCCAAGGTCGCCGCCGCCGGCCTGGTCGGCTCGATCGACGGAGGCGAACTCGTCGCCGGCTTCGCGGTGATGTTCGCCGCGGCCACACTGGGTACCGCGATCCGCTTCCGCGCCGCCGCCCGGCTGCGTGAGCTCGATCAGGTGAAGCTGCTGGAGCGCGAGCGGCTCGCCCGTGACCTGCACGACACGGTGGCTCACCACGTGTCGGCGATGGCGATCCGCGCGCAGGCCGGCATCGCGACGTCGGCGAGCCAGCCGGGTTCCGCCGTCGAGGCGCTCCGCGCCATCGAGGCCGAGGCGTCCCGTGCGCTCGCCGAGATGCGCGCGATGGTCCGCGTCCTGCGCCGCGACCAGCCCGCCGACCTGGGGCCCAGCCCGCAGGTCGCCGACATCGAGCGGCTCGCCGGCCACTTCCGCACCGGGCCGGCCGTCGACGTGGATCTGCGCGGCGACCTCGGTGACATTCCGCCCACGGTCGGCTCCGCGCTCTATCGCCTGGCTCAGGAGTCGGTCACCAATGCCCGTCGCCACGCCCGCCACGCCACCCGCATCGAGGTCAGCGTCGCGGCCGACGACACCTCCGTGCGCCTGCGGGTCTGCGACGACGGAGAGGCTGGTGCCACCCGCCCGACAGGCTCGCCCGGTTTCGGCCTGGTGGGCATGATGGAGCGCGCCGACCTGCTCGGCGGCACCTGCGAGGCCGGCCCCAATCCCGGCCGTGGGTGGACCGTCACGGCGGTGCTCCCACGCGAGGGGGTCGGCACGTGACCGTCCGCGTGCTCGTGGCGGACGACCAGGAGATCGTCCGTACCGGCCTCACCATCATCTTGAACACCCAGCCCGGCATCGAGGTCGTCGGTGGGGCTGGCGACGGTCGTCAGGCGGTCGAGCTCGCCCGGCGGCTCCGCCCCGACGTGTGTCTCTTCGACATTCGGATGCCAGGCATGGACGGCATCGAGGCCACCCGGGCGCTCGCCGGGCCAGCGGTTGCGGAGCCGCTGGCGGTGGTCGTCATCACGACCTTCGACCTCGACGAGTACGTGTACGCGGCGCTGCGTGCCGGCGCCCGCGGCTTCCTGCTCAAGGAGGCTGGTCCCGACCTGCTCAGTCAGGCCGTGCACGCGGCCGCCAACGGGGACGCGCTGATCGCGCCGAGCGTCACCACGCGGCTGTTGAAGGCGTTCGCTGACGCGGGTCCAGCCGCCCCTCGGAAGCAGCCAGTCGATGCGCTCACCGACCGGGAGGAGCAGGTGCTGGTCGCCGTCGCGCGGGGACGCACCAACAAGGAGATCGCCGACGAGCTCTACATCACGTTGAGCACGGTCAAGTCGCACATCACCAGCCTGATGACGAAGCTCGGTGTGCGTAACCGGGTGGAGGTGGCGATGTGGGCGTACGAGACCAACCGCGCACGGGTGCGCTGGTGACGGAGCCGATGTCGACCGGTGACCGATCACCGACGTAAGTACGACGACGGCGTCGGACCATGGTCCGGCCCGATTGCGGCCCATGTGCCGATGAGCAGGGACGGTGCCGCGTCCACCATCGATGGCATGACACTGCGCGAGTGGCGGCTACCGGCCGCGTTGATCCTGCTGGGCCTGATACCGATGGTCGCTGGTGCGGCACGTCTCACCGAGCTGGGCACCGGACCGGAGGTCACCCCGGCGAACGCTCGCTTCATCGCCGATCCCCTGCCGGTGGTGCTGCACATCGTCGGCGCGGTGGTCTACACGATTCTCGGCGCCTTCCAGTTCGTACCCAGCCTGCGTCGCCGCCGCTGGCACCGCCTCGCCGGCCGGGTGCTTGTCCCCTGTGGACTGGCGGTCGCGCTCACCGGCCTGTGGATGGCCTTCGCGTACGACCTGCCGGCCCATGACAACGACGTGCTCGCCGTCATGCGGCTCGTCTTCGGCTCGGCCATGGCCGGCGCGATCCTGCTCGGTTTGGCCGACGCGCTACGCCGGCACTTCGCCCAGCACCGCAGGTGGATGGTGCGCGGCTACGCGATCGGCCTCGGCGCCGGCACCCAGGCGTTCACACACGCGCCGTACCTCATCGCGACCGGCGAACAGCCCGACGGCAACGTGCGGGCCGGGCTGGTGGTCGCCGGCTGGTTGATCAACCTTGCCGTGGCCGAGTGGTACCTGCGGCGTCCGGCCCCAATGGTCACCGCGGCAGCACTCCGCCGAGACGTACGTACGGGCTAGGCGGATCGGCGGTTCCTGGGCATTCTGGACTTGAGGCCGCATGGCTGCCGCGCCGCTGACACGGCAGCCACACGGGACGTCACTTGTTGTGCTTCTCCTGGCACGGCACGCAGAAGCGAGCATGTGGGAGAGCCTCAAGCCGCTCGGCCGGGATGCTCTGGCGGCACTTCTCGCAGGCACCGTAGGTGCCGTCGCTGATCCGGTTCAGCGCACCGGTGATCTGCTCGATGTTGCGGCGGGTGACCACCAGCAGCGCGGCCTGGTTGTGGGCCTCGCCGGGGTCGCCGGTGTCCGCGTTGAGCTCCGTCAATTCCCGCAACCGAGCCGTCTGTGTGGCGAAATCGTCCGCCAGGGACGCTCGCAGATCAGCCAGCCAACCCTGGTCGGCAACTCGATGATCGAGGCTCATGGCCTGCCTTTCGAAAGGGGTGTGAAAAAGAAAAGGGCCGAAGCTCGAATGGCTTCGCCCTGGCGGTCGTTCTGGGTTGCAACGACTCCGCAGGAGGGCCTCGGCCGCTCCGCGCCGGGCTCGACAGCCTGTGCGTGGGCGCGGTCCGCGGCGAACGGTCAACCGGCACCCGCATCCCCGCCAACAGGCGTGCCGCCGTCGCCACCCGGACAGCACCGGGTGCCGCCACCTCGGTGACGGCAGGCGAACAGAAAGTCACCGGCGGCATGCCCCCACCATAGAGTGGCGCTCACCGTTATGCCAACGGCCGGTTCGGGCCGTCTCAGCGGCCGTCGAGCGCAGAGGCGATCTTGGCCGGGGCGTTCAGGGGTGCGAGCTGCTCCTCGCCCAGTCCGTACCGCTGGGCGAGGTACGCGGGGTCCTGCCAGCTGACCAGCGAGCCGGGCTGGCCGTCGTCGCGCACCAGGAGTCGCATGGGCAGGTCGATGGCGATCTCGGGACGGGCCTGCATGAGCGGAGTGCCCGCCTGCGGGTTTCCGAAGATGATGACCTGCGTGTCGGGCATGCTCAGCCCGGCCTTGCGAGCGGCCGCCGCATGATCGACCACCGCCGCCACCGCAGCACCCACGCGTTCCGCCTCAGCCCGCAGCGCAGAGACGGTCTCTCCGACGTCGTGGGCGCTCCGCCTGGTCACCAATCCGTCGTTCACGGCCGACCCCCGCTCACCGTGTCGCTGGGCGAATCCATCTCATCCTGCCCGCAAAGGACGCCGGTCCGGGGAGATTTGTCGCAGAACGAGGGCCGGTTCTTCCCTTCTCACCGCGGTAGCCAGCCTGTTGGCGGTCGTCGGCACTCCGGCGTCACGGTGCGCCTGTCGAGCCGCCTTCACCGCCAAACATAGCGGCGTCGTTCGGGTGGCTGTCGAACCCGGTACCCGTGCCGCGCAAGCTGCCCCGCCTCGACTTCCTGCTCTTCGTGGCGATCTGCAGTGCAGCGCGCTTCGCCAGCCGCAACTGCTCCTCCCGGGTCAGGACCCGGGATGCTCGTCGGCGGCTGGCCAACAGCGCCACAACCACGAGGCCCACCAGTACGAGCACGACCACGATGCCCCAGACGAGGAGGTGACCATCCATGCCCGCACGGTAACGGGGGCAGGCAACAATCCGGCATCCGGCCGGGCGCCACAGCATGATCCGCGGATAGTCGGGAACCCTGGGCCGGAGGCATCCACGGCGTCCCTGAATCGGCCTCGGCGAGCGGCTTGCGATGGGACACAGCCGGACATGTGTGACCTGCTGCCGACGGCCGGGGAGGTGTGCGGTGACAGCACTACGGAGGCCGACACCGGCGGAGCCGTGGCCGGACACGCGGGCAGGGCCGGATGTGCCCAGCGGCGCCTCCCGGGATCTGCCGCCGGAACTGGGGCCGGACGCGATCGGTGTTCTCGAGGGTCGCACCTTCATGTTCTCCGACGCCCGCGGGGACGTGCCACGAGGCTCCATTGGCGGCCTGGTTCACGACGACACACGGTTTCTCAGCCAGTGGGAGCTGACGATTGACGACCAGGCGCTGTCGGTGCTCTCTTCGGGAACCGTCGACGCTTACTCGGCGGCGTTCTTCCTGGCCAACGCTGACCTGCCGCTCCTGCCTGCCAATCGGGTCGGCCTGCGGCGGCAGCGCGTGGTCGGCGACGGCCTCTACGAACGGATCGAGCTGCGTTACTTCGGCATCGAGCCGGTGACGATCCGAGTGCGCCTGGCCGTCGGAGCGGATTTCGCGGACCTGTTCGAGATCAAGGAGTCCGGCCGCGACCGCGCCCCGGACATCGAGCGGCAGCACGAGCGGGACGGCTCGGCTCTCAGGTTCGGATATCGCAACGGCAGCTTCACGGCGTCGGTCCGCGTCGAGGCCGACCCGCCGGCCGACCTGGTCGACGGCGACGCGCTCGTGTGGGATGTGCGCCTCGAGCGGGGACACCAGTGGAGCTGTGACTTGAAGGTTCCCCTGCGCAGCGGTGAGGAGGACTACCGTCCTGTGCTGCGCGGGTTGGGCGAGACGTTCGATCATGGGCCGGAGGACCCGTCCACCCGATGGGCGGCTGCCAAACCGCGTCTGCACTCCGACAGCGACTTACTCGGCGACGTCTACCACCAGTCGGCGGTTGATCTGGTCTCCATGCGGATCGAGAAGACCATCGCGGGTGAGCCGGTCGTCCTGTTCGCGGCGGGCTTGCCGTGGTTTCTCACCGTCTTTGGCCGTGACACGCTGATCACCGCGTACCAGAGCATGATCTGCGGCCCGGATGTCGCCCGCGGGGCTCTGATCGTGCTGGCCTCGCACCAGGCGAAGAAGTTCGACGACTTCACCGACCAGGAGCCGGGCAAGATCTTCCACGAGTATCGCTCGGGCGAGCTCACCCAGCTCGGGCTGAAGCCCTTCCACCCCTACTACGGGGGCGCCGACACCACCGCGCTCTGGCTCATCCTGCTGTCCGAGTATTGGCGGTGGACCGGGGACGACCACCTCGTGCGGAGTCTGCGCGACAACGCCGAGGCCGCGCTGCGGTGGATCGACCACTTCGGAGACCGCGACGGTGACGGTTACGTCGAATACGCCACCCGCTCCACCCAGGGCCTGGGCAACCAGTGCTGGCGGGACTCCCCGGACGGCATCCAGTACGCCGACGGCGGCATCCCCGTCCTGCCCATCGCCACCTGCGAGACACAGGGGTACACCTACGACGCGAAACGACGTATGGCGGAACTCGCCGCCGGGCCCTGGCACGACCCGGACCTGGCCCAACGGCTACACCGCGAAGCCGACCGGCTCCGTGAGCAGTTCAACCGGGACTACTGGATCCCCGAGCGCGGCGGCTACTACGCGGTCGGCCTCGACGGCGACAAGCGTCCCATCGACTCCATGACCTCGAACATGGGGCATCTGCTGTGGAGTGGCATCGTCCCCGACGACCGCGCCGCACAGGTCGCCCGACACCTGATGTCTCCGGAACTGTTCTCCGGCTGGGGCGTTCGCACCCTGTCCACCGCCGATGTCGGCTACAACCCCATCGGTTATCACGTCGGCACCGTCTGGCCGCACGACAACTCGATCATCGCGGCCGGGCTGGCCCGCTACGGCCACCGCGACGAGGCCAACCGGATCGCGATGGCGATGCTGGAAGCTTCCCGCCACTCCCAGCACCGGCTGCCCGAAGCGTTCTCCGGCTACGACCGGTCCTTCGGCCACGAGCCCGTGGCGTACCCCACCGCCTGCAACCCTCAGGCCTGGGCCAGTGGCGCACCGCTGCTGTTTCTGCGCACGATGCTCGGCCTCGAACCGGGCGAGGGCCGTCTCGTCGCCGACGCCCACGTCCCTGACGAACTCGGCCGGATCCGCCTACACCACACGGCGGCGCTCGGCCGACGGTGGAACATCGACGCTGCCGGGTCCGAGTGCACGGTCCTCCCCGCTGACTAGGTGTGCCGTCAGGGCCGCGGCTCCTGTTGGGCACAGGCCCGCCGCAAACCGAAGCTGGGGCGCGAGGACATTCGTCCTCGCGCCCCAGCCGGGTCCGCTGATCACTGCCAACAGCGGCAGGAAAACCGGGCCGCTACCTCTAGCCGTTGAGACCTGCCGCCAGTGCCTCGGCAAATGACGTGTCCGCGCCGGTCCCGCTCACGCCGAGCCGCCAGGTGCCTCCAGGAAGGTCACCGAGGGGCAACGACCGTCCGCCGGGCTGCCACAGCGGTTGCCATGCGACGGCTCCGTTAGGGCGGTTGAACCACCGGTTGTCCTCACTCCACGCCGAGCCGGCGCGGTAGGCGGCCACCAAGGTGGTCGTGTCGTCGGTGGCAAGGGTCCAGTTGGTGAACCCCGCGGCGTCGCCGTCCCGGTCCTGCTGGTCGGGGTCGCCGATGCGCGGCAGGGCCGAGTCCAGGTTCCAGGCGGCTTCCCAGACCGGCGCGGTCGTCGGGCCGGCCACGTGCCAGACGAGACTGAGGTCCGTGGTGGCCTTGTCGAACCGGAACCGCCAGTCGGTGGTCACCGGCTCGTCGCCGAGGGGGATGCCGTTGAGGCTCATGTCGGTGCCGTCGGCAGAGACGGTCACGTTCTTGGCGGCGCCCGCCATGTCGGTCGGTCCGAAGGCTCCGACCGCGAGGTAGGGCGTCGTGGAGCGGGACGACGAGTCCAGGACGGGTCGGTACTTGCCACGTCCGGCGGGATCGGCGTCGTAGGAGACCAGGCGTGCCTGGGGCGCTGTCTGCACGACGGCACGGTAGTAGGGAGTGGTGACGATGCGGCCCTTTGTCACCAGCGGCGTGCGCCAGCGCAGCGGTGCCAGCGAGAGTCCGCCCTGGCCCCAGCCGGCACCCGTGACGTACCAGTCGCCGGTGCCCGAGTCGTCCTTGACCACCTCGGCGGCGTGCGCGTTGATCTGCCCCGCCAACTGGTCGACGCTGAAGTGGAAGGGGTCGGAGCTGCGGTACACACGGGTGTCCTGGTATCCGCTTTCACAGCAGACGAAGAGATACCACGATCCGCCGTGACGCACCACGAACGGCGATTCGGTCGGTCCGCCGAAGGTGCCGGTGGCCGGGTGTTCGAAGGCCGTCTTCCGGGCGCCCCAGTGCACCAGGTCCTTACTGGTGCGGTAGGCGACGATGTGGTTGCCGCCCGCCGGTGTGCTGTTGGCGGTGTAGTACATCACCCACTGGTTGCCGACACGGGTGACCATCGGGTCCCGGCCGTCGAAGCCGTCGGTGAAGAGGGGGTTCGCCTTGTGCCGGGTCCAGGTCTTGAGATCCTTCGACGTGGCCAGCTGCATCTTGTAGGCCGAGTGGTCTGCGGTGCCGCCCGCGTAGTACATGTAGTAGGTACCACCGTGGTACAGCACGTACGGCGCCCAGATGTGGCTTTCGCCGGCGGCGGGGTCGGCCTCCAGCGCGAACGGCTGCTTCGTCCAGGGTCCGCGCGGCGACGGTGCCGTGGCGTGGCCGAAGAAGCGCTCGTCGAGCGGGTTGGCGGGTTCGGCGTGGGTGATCGCGAAGACGTGCCACTGGCCGGTACGGCGGTCGCGCACCATGGTGTGGTCGTTGTAGTACCAGCGCTCGTCCTCGCCGACGCTCGGGTCGTAGACGTTCACGAAGTCACCGGCGCTGACGACGGTCGACCGGTTCTCGTACGCCTGGTTCTTGATCGCGGGCGGGTCGGCCGCCCGAGCCGCGACTGGTGTCGCGATCAGACTCAGGGCGACCGCGACCAGCGCGGACAGCCGGCCAACGCGGGACGGTAGGCGGGACATCGCTTTCCTCCAGGGCTCGATGCGGGTTTGCGGTGGTGGCTTCCCGGTGGCTGATTCGCCGGTCGTCCGGTGGTGCGGACCCGCCAGCCTGCGCGGCGGGCCCGCACCTGCGGAACTGTTACTGCTTCCCGCCGAGCTCGGTGTAGACCTGAGCGGCGTTCTCCTTGGTGATCTGCGTCGTGCCGAGGGTGGTCGACTTCGGCACGTCCTTCGAGCAGTCGACCAGGATCTTCTTGGCCAGGTCGATCGCCTCGCGTCCGCCGGTCGCGTACTGGAACGTCGCCTGCAGGCGACCCTGCTCGACCGCCTTGATGCCGCCGGAGGCGACAGGCAGCGCGTCGATCCCGGTGAACTTGATCGCGCTCTCCTTACCGGCGGCCTTCGCCGCCAGGTAGGCGCCCTCGGCCATCGGGTCGTTGTGCGCGTACACGGCGTCGATGTCCGGCTGGGCCTTGAGCATCGCGTCCATCACGCTCTGTCCCTTCTCGCGCAGCCACTCGGCGGTCTGGGTGGCCACGATCTCGATCTTCGGGTTACTCGCGATGCCCTCCCGGAAGCCCTGGGCGCGCTCGGCGGCCGGGGTGGAGCCGGGCAGGCCCGAGATCTCGACGACCTTGCCGCCCTGCGGCAGCAGCGTCTTGGCGTAGTACTCCCCCGCTGCCTTGCCGATCGCCACGTTGTCGCCGCCGATGAAGGCGGTGTACGCGTCACCCTCGACCTTGCGGTCGAGCACGATGACCGGGATGCCCTTGTCGTAGGCCTTCTTCACCACGCCGGTGAGCGGCTTCGCCTCGTTCGGAGAGATGATCAGCAGGTTGATCCCCTGGGAGAGGAAGTTCTCCACGTCGGCAACCTGCTTGCTGTTGTCCTGAGCGGCGTCCGAGACGACGACCTGGAACCCGGTTACGGCCTTCGCCGCGGTGGTCACATCGTCGTTCATGACCTGCCGGTACGGCTCGGCGTTGTTGGCCTGCGACATGCCGATCAGGAACTCCTTGCCGCTGCCGCACTGGGCCGAGGCATCGGTGCCGCTGTCACCGCCGTCCTTCTCGACGCTGCATCCCGTGGTGACCGCGAGCGCGGTGAGTGTGAGGATCGTGAGGGCTGTTCTGGTGTAGCGCATGTTTCCTCCAAGGTGGTGGTGGTTCAGGCGATGCGGGGGCGAAGCCTCTGCAACGCGGCGGCAGCGACGATCACCAGTCCCTTGACGACCAGCTGCACGTTCGCGTCGATGTTGTTGAGGGCGAGGATGTTGTTCAGGATCCCGAGCAGCAGGGCGCCGGCGATCGTGCCGCCCATGGATCCACTGCCACCGGCGAGACTCGTCCCGCCGATGACCACGGCCGCGATTGCGTCCAGTTCGTAGCCGGCACCGTCGTTCGGGCTGCCCTGGTTGAGCTGACCGGCGTGGATGATCCCGGCCAGCGCGGCAAGCAGGCCGGAGATCGCGAAGACGGTGACCCGGACGCGCCGTACGGGCACGCCGGAGAGCCGGGCGGCTTTCTCGTTGCCACCGATGGCGTAGACGTGCCGCGCGAAGGCGGTGCTGCGCAGCACCAGGAGGGCGCCGATGCCGATGGCGAGGAAGATCAGGGCCGGTACCGGCAGCACTCCGTTGATCGAGCCGCTCAGCAGCGAGAACGTCTCGGGAGCCTCCTGCGGCCCGTCGCCGTAGGCGATCGGGATGCCCAGCCCTCCGGACCACATCCGGGCGATGCCCCGAGCCGCTTGCAGGCCGGCCAGGGTGACGATGAAGGACTGGATTCCTAGTCGGGCGACGATCGCGCCCTGGGTCGCCCCGAACGCGGTGCCGATGAAGAGCACGATCAGGACCGTCGGCACGATGCCCAGGCCGCTGTCGACCATCAGCGTGGCCGACCCGACCGCGGCGAGCCCGAGCACCGCCCCGACGGAGAGGTCGATGCCGCCGATCAGGATCACGAACGTCATCCCGACCGCGATGATGCCGATCTCCGAGACCGCCCGGACAATGTTGGCGAGGTTTCCGGAGCTGAGGAATACGTTCTCGCCGTTGCGGGATGGCGAGACGGCGATCGCGATCAGGAAGACGGCGACGAGCCCGAACAGGCTCTGGAACCGGAAGAAGTTGTCGACGATCGCCTGGCGGTCCTTTGGCAGGCGGATCGCCCGGCGGCGGGGCGGTGTCTCCGGCGGCGAAGCGGCGACGGTGGTGGGATTGGGCGAGTTCATCGAGGCTCCTTGACATCGTCCCCGTTGGCCGCGGCGAGGATGGCTTGTTGGGTGGCGGAGGCACGGGGCAGCGCGGCCACGGTGCGACCGCGGTGCAGGACGACCACCCGGTCACAGAGGCTCAGCAGCTCCGGCAGCTCCGACGAGGCGAGCAGGATCGCCATGCCGGAGTCGGCGAGCCGGTGCAGCAGGTGGTAGATCTCGGCCTTGGCGCCGATGTCCACCCCCCGGGTCGGTTCGTCGAGCAGGAGTAGTCGCGGTCGCATCAGCAGTTGCTTGGCGAACACGACCTTCTGCTGGTTGCCGCCGGAGAGCGTCGCCACGGGAATCGATGGTGATGCCGCCTTCACCGCCAGGGTGGTGAGTTGTTCGGCCACCGTCCGGCGTAGCAGCGGGCGGCGTAGCAGCCCGAGGGTGGTCAGCGACGACAGCGCGGAGAGCACGACGTTGTCCGCCACGGAGTGCTCCAGCATCAGCCCTGCGCCGCGCCGGTCCTCGGGGACGAAGGCCACCCCGCGCGCCAGTGCCGCCCGGGGGCCGCCCGGGCGGTACGGCCGGTCGCCGATCGTCACCTGGCCGGCGCGCCGGCCGGAGCCGCCCGCGCCGAACAGCGTCTCCAGCAGTTCGGTACGCCCGGCGCCCATCAGCCCGGCGAGGCCGACGATCTCTCCGGCGCGCACGGTGAGGTCCACGCCGGCCGGCTCGGTCCGGCCGGGCACCGGCCGGCGGGGCGTCACGGCGAGCCCGCGTACGTCGAGTAGCACGTCGCCGGGCTCGTTGCGGCCCTCGCCGAAGAGCGCGTCGACCGATCGGCCGACCATGAGTTGGATGATGTCGTCCCGGGAGGCGACCCGCGGGTCGACGCTGCCCGCGACCGTGCCGTTGCGCAGCACGGTCACCCGGTCGGCGATGAGCTCGATCTCCGCCATCCGGTGCGAGATGTAGACGATGCCGACTCCGGCCCGGCGCAGCTCGGCAATCGTCGCGAAGAGCCGTTCGACCTCGGCGTCGGCCAGTGCCGCGGTCGGTTCGTCCATGATCAGGACCCGGGCGCGCAGCGACAGGGCTCGAGCGATCTCGACGAGCTGTTGCTCGCCGACGCGCAGCGACCCCACGAGCCGGCGCGTGTCCAGGTCTGCGCCGAGCGTCCGCAGGTGCGCCTCGGCATCCCGGCGCATCCTCCGAAGGTCGACGGTGCCGAGGCGGGTGCGCGGCTCGCGCCCGAGGAACATGTTCTCCGCGATGGACAACCCGGCCACCAGGTCCAACTCCTGGTGGATGGTCGCGATACCAGCGCGTTGGGCATCGGCCGGGCCGGCGAAGCTCACCGGTTCCCCGTCCACCTCGATCGTGCCGTCGTGCTCGGTGATCACCCCGGAGAGCACGTTGATCAGCGTGGACTTGCCGGCCCCGTTTTCGCCGAGCAGCGCGTGCACCTCGCCGGCGGTCACGGTGAGGTCGATGTCGCGGCAGGCGTGCACGCCGCCGAACCGCTTGCCGATGCCGGTCATCCGGACCAGCGGCCGATCTGTCATACGGCACCTCGTAGCTTGTCTGGGGATCTGCGGGTGAGGGCGGGGTCGGAGGCCCGCGCGGGCAGGCCTCCGACCCGGGCCGTCACGAGGTGAGGCGCGCCTCGACGTAGTCGAGGCCGGCCAGGTACCCGCTCGACGCGGCGGCCTTGCCGGTCACCGTGAGGGTGAGCGTGTGCCGGCCCGCCGACAGCTCCCGCTGGCCGTAGTCCAGCGCGTCGCTGACGATCACTCCCGGCGAGTGGTACGCGTCGAACGCCTCGCCGATCTGGCTGCCGTCGATCGCCACCGTGTTGGTGCCGTAGTCACCCGCCAGCGTCTGCACCAGGTGCAGCTGGTAGGTGCCGGTCGTAGGCACCTCGAACGCCACCGTCACACTCCGGTTCGGCGCGTCCGGTCGGAACCACAGCTGCGCGCTCCGCGACCAGTGGATGCCGCAGCAGTCGCCCTGTACCTCCGCCGGTGCGTCGGTGGAGACCGCGGGCAGCAGCGATTCGCCTTCGAGTCGCAGCGTGTCGCCCGTGGTGGCCGATGCCGGCGCCGAGTAGGCGCCGAGGTTGCCCGCCGCGTCCACCGCGCGCACCCGGTAGTACCAGGTCTCACGCAGGGTCAGCCCGCTGTGCTCGAAGCTCGGCCGGGTGGTGACGCCCACCCGGTTGTCCGGTCCGGGCGTGAACCCGGCCTTGCGCGAGGCGAACACCTGGTAGCTCGGCGCGTACACGTCGTCTGCGGCCGGCCGCCAGGTCAGCGCCACCGCGTTGGTGGTGCCGCTGGTGGCGGTGAGCCCGGTGACCTGGGTGGGCCTGGTCTTGTCGACGAAGGGGGCGACCTCGCTCAGCACCGCGTACCGGGCTGCAGACCAGGCCGGGGCGCCAGCGGTCGGTTTCAACGTGACGGTCACCGTCGACTTGTTGCGGGTGAGCGCGGGCGGCAGCCGGAACTCGTCCTCCAGCCAGCGGTGCGAACCGTTGGCCAGCGGCTGCGACCAGGTGCCGGCGTCGCGCCCGTCGACCTGCACGGCCACCGACTGGTAGCCGGCGGTCTGGTCCCCCACCCGGCGCAGCACGGCGCCGGTGTTGTGTCGGTCCAGGGCCACCCGGAACCGGATCGGCGTGGCGGAGGCGCGGGTGTCGTCGGTGACCGGCCGGGGTGCGCCGTCGTCGCCTTCGAAGGTCGCGGTGAGCACCTCGCGCTTGCCGCCGGAGGAGTACGCGTGCGCCGACTCGCTGCCGGCGTCGCCGACGTCGACCGTGTCGGTCCAGCGCTGTCCGACGGTGTCCTGCCCGTACCAGTAGGCGGTCGAGCCGTACCGGGCCGGATCCTGGTCGCCCGGGCCGTGCTCGATGCCGAAGCGCAGGTCGGTCGCGAATGAGACCGCCTCGGCGAGCATCAGTCGGTACGCGCCGGTGCAGTCGTACTGGCAGCCGTAGTCACTGACCTCGTGGGCCGGGTTGCCGTTGGTGGGCGCTGAGAACGTGCCGTGGTTGAAGTACCAGCCGGCCTCGTAGAAGTCCTCGGTCCCGGTGCCGTGGATGCTCGGGGTCTGCGCGCCGTCCACATAGACCCGCTCGTCACCCTCGAGGTAGTTGCGTTGGTTGCCCGCGGGGATGTGCCCCTCCATGGTCTGCGTGACACCAACGAACTTTCCACGGCCGGCCACGTCGATGAACGGGTGGTCGGCGCCGGGGGTGGTGTCGGCGCTCGTCGCGGTGGCCCGGAAGTAACCCGCCGTGCCGGTGGAGCGCAGTGCCTGCTCCCAGCGGGCGGAACGTGCGGTGGTCACGGACGCGGTCGACGTCGTGATCGGCACGTTCGAGCCGTTGCGCAACTCGATCTTGTACCGGGACTGGTAGGGCATCGGCCACCAGGCCGACAGCGTCGCGGTCGCGGGGTCGACGCCGAACATCAGCGACCGCACCGGGTGCAGCCCGAGGCCGGTGCCGAAGAACTCGCCGAGTGGCGCGTCCACGGTGGTCTCACCGTCGAAGGTGATGCGCAGCCGGCTGTCCCGCAGCACCGCGTCGGAGGCCGCGACGGCCGCCTTGCGGTCGGCGTCCGCCGGGTAGCTCATGGTGTTGCTGCCCTGCCAGGTCTGCGTGGTGATCCGGTAGTTGTGGGCAGCCTCGGCGTCGGTGTGGGACGGGCCGAGGTCGAGGGTGTCGGTCCGCTTGGCGGTGCCGCCGACAAGGCTGTCGACCCAGTAGGTGAACTCGTTGATGTCCAGGTCCGAGGACGCGAACTGGTTCCGGATGGTGATCGTGGACTTGCCGGCCGTGGCGCTCGCCGGAAGATCGACGGTCTGGTCCAGCCAGGTGCCGAAGGGCACCAGCTGGTTGGCCGGCCACTCGGCGACCGGTACGCCGTCCACCATGACCTGCGCCCGCTGGTTCCCGATGTGCGGGTCCAGCCGGCGGGTCAGCCGTACCCCGGCGTTCGCCGGGTCGACGGCGACCTGGAATTCGCTGCCGCCGCCGGCGCCGTAGGCACGTCCGTCATCGGTGACCGGCGTCGGCGGACCGACGAGTTGCGGGATCCGCAGTTGCAGCGCGCTGATCGCGCCGGGGCCGACCCCGCTGGCGAGGGTCACCGCGCCCTTGGCCGGGACGCTGAAGTGCCGGTCGGCAGTCTTCGCGCCGGGCTCCGGGCGCTTGGGGTCGCGGGTCCCGGCGGCCTTGAGCTGCTCGATGACGTCCAACGCGCGGTCCGACGGGTCGAAGGTGCGCACCCCGTCGGCGGTGGTGAACTTGCGGTAGCCGACGTGGTAGAAGACCGGGTTCTTCTCGGTCGTCACCCGCATCGAGCTGCGGTAGGTCATGGGCGCCTTGATGTAGACGCCCCCGGAGCTCTGCGCCCCGTTGGCGACCACCGGGTAGACGAAGGGTGCGCCGAGCTTGCCGTCCACGACGTCCTGGAGCTTGGCGTCGAGCACGGTCTTTCCGTCGAGGACGACCTTGATGGTGCCGGTGGCGGAGACGTCGCCCTCGTCGCGGGTGAACCAGATCGAGTCGATCTCACCGGCGCCGGCGGCTTCGGCGAGGACGCAGCCTTCGGCGCCGGTGCGCAGGCACGAGTACTGGCCGGAGAAGCCGTCGTCGTTGCCGCCAGCGCGGTCGAAGCTGGAGAACTGGTAGGCCCGTGGTCCGTCGGGAAGTTCCGCGAGCCGGTCGAGCTTGCGGTAGACGTCCCATCCGGTGGGGCCGTTGTCGGAGGGGGTGGGCGCCGCTGCCGAGGCCGGCCCGGCTGGGCCGACCAGGGCGGTTCCGGCGAGCAGCGCCGCGGTGAACGCGGTGCGTAGCAGCCGGCGAGCGGAGGTACGTCGTGCGTGGGTGGTGGATGTCATGAGCGCCTTCCACGTCGGTGGGTGGGGCGGGGTGCGATACAGCCAAGGAATCGATTTCCCGCTGCGTCAGCGACAGGGTAGGCACGCCGCCGCGCGGCGGTCAATCCTTGATCGCCACCAACCCGTGGCGCAGTTGACAGCGAACCGGCGCGCTTTTATGGTCCTCGATCAGAGCCGAGCAACCGATTTCTCCGCTCTTGTAAGCACGCCGCGGCCGCTGCGGCGGCTGGGAGGCCCCGCCGTGCCCTTACTCGTCGTCCTGACCGGATCTTCCGGCGCGGGCAAGACTGCTCGGCGATGGTCATCCCCGGCTCCCGATCCGTGACTGGACGTACCGGGACGGGCGTACTCTCGTGACATTGAACGCCGCGGCGGTGGTCTGTCGGGGTGATGCCCGGCGGTTCTGCGTCAACGGTTGAGCGCGACAGGCCCGGTCGGCGACCGCGTCCGCGCCGGACACCGGCGGGAAACACCGGTCACGATTCCGTCACTACTCACCCGTAGGATGCCGGTTTCCGGCACCAGAGCGCGCTGGACAGCCGCGCCGAAGCACAGCACCAGAAGCGTCGAGCGAATGGAGGCGAATGGCGACGATCTATGACGTGGCGCGGCAGGCTCAGGTTTCACCCGCGACAGTGTCGCGGGTGCTGAACGGACGAACCACGGTCGATCCAGTCATGGCCGCGCGGGTGCAGCAGGCGATGCGGGAACTCGATTACCGCCCCAACGCCGTCGCCCGCAACCTGCGCCTGAGCCAGACCAGCCTCTGGGCGGTCATCATCTCCGACATCGGAAACCCCTTCTTCACCTCGATGGTTCGAGGAGTGGAGGACGTCGCGCAAGGCGCCGGCTACTCGGTGGTCCTGTGCAACAGCGACGAGGATCCGGAAAAGGAGTCCCGGTACATCGCCGCAGCCCTGGCCGAGCGGATGGCGGGTGTCATCATCTCCACGTCGGGCCGACCGACCGTCATCAACCGGCTCGTCGAGGCACGCATCCCAGTCGTGGCGATCGACCGCCAACTGCGCGGCGTCAACATCGACACCGTGCTCGTCGACAACGTGCAGGGGGCCGAGCTGGCGACCACCCACCTGCTCAACAACGGCTACGCGCGGGTCGCCTGCATCACCGGCCCGCGCCGGATCTCCACCGCCGCCCAGCGGCTCCGCGGCTACCAGCGCGCGTTGCGGTCGCACTCTCGGGAGGCGACCGACAACCTTGTGCGGTACGCGGACTTCCGCGAGGAGGGTGGCTACCGGGCCATGGCCTCGCTGCTCGACAGTGACAACCCGCCCGACAGCGTCTTCGCGACGAACAACCTGATGACCGTCGGCGCCCTCGAGTGTCTCGTCGACCGCGGGCTCAAGGTGCCGGCCGAGTTCGGAGTGATCGGGTTCGACGACATACCCTGGGCCCACCTCGTCAGGCCATCGCTGAGCACCGTCTCCCAGCCGACGTACGACCTGGGGCGGGCGGCCGCGGTCCTGCTCACCGAACGGATCGCCAACCCGGCGCGACCGCCGTCGACCGTCACCCTCAGCACCGGCCTGCAGGTACGCGAGAGCTCCAGCCGCCCAAGCTGAACCTCGTGGTCGGCGAGCCCACTGCCGCTGTTGTCGGAGCCGGTGGCCGGGCAGCCGACGGTGGAGGACGGGGAGCCTGCCCCCGGTACACCGTCAGGCTCCCCGTCCGTTCCACCCGCTCCGATCCGCAGCGCCGCGATCTCGCCGTTACTCGGGTGGATCACCCGCACCCGTGCGGGATCGACCAGCCTGAGCCGTCAGAGGTTGACCTCACCGCACAGGTGCACCTGGACGCCGAGTTCGGCGAACAGTGCCGCCTTGACCCGCAGCGCCTTGTCGGCGGTCTCCGCATCGGGCGCGTAGACGACGTTGGCGTGGTTGGCCTTGTGCCGCGCCATCAACTGGTCCCGGCCGACCCCGTGCAGGACGGCGTGCATGATCGGCCACTGCGGGTTGGTGGCGTTCAACCGGCGCTGGGTCTCCTCGGCCGGCAGCTCGACGACGGTGCCGCGGCCCAGGTCCACGTGCAGCGCGCCGTCCATGATGAACACCCGGGACCAGACGATCTCCCCTGGCTTCGAGACCCCGCTCAGGGTGCCGCCGCCCAGCGGGAAGAACATCGGCGGCTGACGCATGCTGTACGACTTGTCGTAGCCACCGTTGTGTGATGCCGGCACCGAGCCGGAGATCTCGAACACCCAGACGAAGTCGTCGCCGTACCGCTCGCCCCACCGGATGTCGTGCAACGTCGTCGCCGGGTCGAGGCCCATCGCCGTCCAGATCCGGTTGGTGACGAGCGAGTCGACCGCCACCCCCTCGTCGACCTCGTTGAAGTGCGGCAGCGGCGCCCCCGGGTACAGCTCGCGGCTCCCGTCGCGGCTCAGCACCGGCGGCCGCTGGACGTTGTTCAGCAGACCCTCGGCGAGGTCGCTGGCCGGAACGGTGTCCTTCAGGCCCTGCTGGTACTGGATGCCGACGGCGTCCAGGCCGTAGTCGTCGGAGATGCGCAGGGCGGCGACGTACATCTTGAACTGGCTGAGCAACTGCGCTTCGGTCAGCTCGCTGGCCTCGTCGGTGCCCACGTGAAAGGTCATCCCGGCGTCGTCCAACCACCGGCGGACCGCCTGGGCCTCCTCGTCGGAGACGTGCGCCATCTCGGCGACCAACGCGCTCTGCGAGAGCCGCTCCTTGTAGATGCCCAGCGGATTGATCAACTCGTCGTCGAAGATCGCGTTGTACATCCCCATGCATCCCTCGTCGAAGACGCCGATGATGGCCTTCTCCGAGGCGAGCTGGCCGGCCAGCGCCCGACCCAACGCGACCTCCGGGTCGTCGGGCAGGGCGGGCAGGTCACGTACGTGGCTGGTGTCGTGGCGCAGCTGGCCGGTCTCGAGCCAGGTCCGCAGCCCGCCGATCGCCCACTCGTCGGTGAAGTCCCGGCTCCACAGCGCGGAGTGCGGGATGCCGGCCTTGGTGAGGCTCGCGGTGAGGTTGAGCAGGCCGACCAGGCCGGGGAACTCGCCACTCCAGTTCGCCACGATGAGGATCGGCCCCCGGTGGCTGCGCAACCCGGCCAGGACGTGGTGGCTGTACTGCCAGACGGCCTCGACCACGATCAGTGGCGCGTCGACGGGGATCTGCTTGAAGACCTCGATGCCCGCGCGCTGGCTGTCGATGAAGCCGTGTCCCTTGGCCGGGTCGACGCCGTGCCCGCGCTCGATCTTCCAGCCGAGCGCGTTGACCGCCGCGGTGAGGTCGGCTTCGAGTTGCTGTTGGGTGGGCCAGCACGTGACGTTCGCGCTGAGCCGGAGATCGCCGCTGGCAACCGTGTAGACGGTACCGGGTGCCAGCGCCGGCGGATCGGCGAGCACGGGCAGCGTGTAACTGGTCATGAGGCGACTCCTTCGTTGCGTTGCTCTTTACTGGCGTCCGTCCGAGCAGCGCCCAGGAAACGGACCTGACGTGCGGCGAGCGCGTGCGCGACCCGCTTGGAACTCGTGTACAGCTCGCGATACAGCCCGTAGAGCTCGTCGTAGTCGGCGGCGAACTCGGCCCGTGGCTCGCAGACCTCGGTGACGGGGTTCCACGCCTCGATCGAGACGGTCCACCCGGTCTGCGCGGCCAGGAACGCCGCGCCGTAGCTGGCGCCGATGGTCTGCGCGGGGATCACCTGGGCGCGCCCGGTGACGTCGGAGACGATCTGGGTCCAGAGCCCGCCCTGGGTGCCCCCGCCGACCGCGACGACGCGCCGGATGTCACCGCCGCTCGCCTCGATGGTCTCGATGTTGTGGCGTACGCCGAGGCCGGTCGCCTCGAGCGCGGCGCGGTAGAGGTCACCGCGGTCGTGCGAGACGGTCAGGCCGGCGAGGATGCCGCGGGCCTGCGGATCCAGGATCGGCGTACGTTCGCCGGCGAAGTACGGCAGCATGAGCAGCCCTCGGGCCCCCGGACCCGAGGCCTCGGCGAGGCGGAGCAGGTCGGGATAGTCCGGCGAGCCGAACAGCTCGCGCAGCCACGCGGTGATCGCTCCGGAGGTCGCCAGGCCACCTGCGAGATTGCGAGTCCCGGGCAGGGCGCCAACGGTCCCCCACAGCGACGGGTCGGTGACCCGGGCCGCGACCGTGTGAACCAGGAACATCGTCGTGCCGTACATCAACATGAGGTCGCCGACGCCCTGAGCGCCGACGCTGATCGCCTCCGACCAGGCGTCGATGGTCCCGGTGATCACGGGGACACCCGCCGGCAGTCCGGTCACCGCCGCCGCCTCCGCCGTCACCCGGCCGGCGACGTCGCCGGGCCAGCGCAGCGGAGGCAGGACCACCCCGGGGGCGATCTCGGCGGCCCACGGGTGGTACCAGTCATGGTCGTCGGTGTCGTACAGCGGCGTGCACTGGCTCGCCGAGTGGTGGTCGAGCACGTACTCGTCGGTGAGTTTGACCGCGAGCCACGAACTGGGCATGAAGAGCCTGCGGGCGCGCTGGTAGAGGTCCGGCTCGTTCTCGGCGACCCAGGCCACCTTCGCGCCCGCCGCCTGACTGGACAGGGCCGAGCCGCACCGACGCAGGATCTCGTCCGCGCCGAACCGCTCGTTGAGCTGGGCGATCTGATCGGTTGAGCGGGTGTCGACGCCGTAGAGGATGGCCGGGCGGAGCGGGACGTTCGCGGCGTCGGTGAGCAGGACGCACGGGCCCATGCCGCTCACCCCGACCGCGACGACCTCGACGTCGCCGGGTGCCAGCAGGTCGCGGGTGAGCGAGACGAACTCCTGCCACCAGACGTCCGCGTCCATCTCGACCCAGCCAGGCCGTGGCCGGCTCACCTCGTGCGCCCGGGTGGACGACCGCAGCACGCGGCCGTCGACGTCGACGAGCACGCCCTTGCTGCTCGATGTGCCGATGTCCACGCCGAGGACAGCCGAGACCTTCATGGGCGCCACTGTTCCAGCAATCGATTTCCGAATCAAGGCCGAGGATCACGTTTTCTCTCGGTCACCGACGCCCGGGCCGAACCTTCGCCGACAGACGCCCGCACGCCGGCCCGGCCGGAGCGAGAAATCGTTAACCGATCAGTCCGGGTCAGGGGGTGCGGCCACCTACGAGGTTCCGGGAGCCACGGCGCGGGTGATGCGGCGGCCGAGCCGACGCAGGTGCTCGACCAGCTCCGGTGGCTCGTGCACGGTGAAGTCGCACCCGAGCAGCGCGAGCCGGAAGGCGAGCCAGTCGATGGTGTCTTCCGGGCTGCGCCACCGGCACGACGTGTCGTCGAGCGGCTCCAACTCCCCCGCATGATCGCCCAACCGGACAGCCGCCTGCTCAGCCGGCAACGCCAGCGTCGCCACCGCTCGGAAGACCGGCGCCAGGCTGTAGAGCTGGTTGGTCACGAACGCGGAGGCGTCGTCCGCCGGCAGCTCGCGGGGCGGCACCCGTACCCCGATTGTCCTGGCGTTCTCGATCCGTTCGACACGGAACATGCGCCAGTCCGTGCGCTCGTTGTCGTAGGCGACGACGTACCAGCGACGGCCCACCACGACGAGCCGGTGCGGTTCGACGAGCCGCTGGCTGACGGCGCCGTCGCCGTCGCGGTAGTCGAAGCGGACCCGCTCGTGTGCCGAGGCCGCTGCCGCGAGGACGACGAGCTGCATCGGGTCGACCAGCGACACCGCCGGCGCGGGCGATGACACGGTGGCCGCGCCGAGGGTGCCGACGTGGCGGCCCAGCCGCGGCGGCAGCACCTGCTGCAGCTTGGCGAGGGCCCGCAGCGAGGCCTCGGCGATGCCGGCGACCGGTTGCCGGGCCGCGCTTTGCAGGCCGACCGCGATTGCCACCGCCTCCTCGTCGTCGAGCAGAAGCGGCGGCATCGCCTTACCGGCGACGAGCCGGTAGCCGCCCTGCGCGCCCAGGCTGGCGTGGACCGGGTAGCCGAGTTCACGCAGCCGGTCGACGTCGCGGCGCACGGTCCGCGGGGTCACCCCAAGACGCTCGGCGAGTTCGCTGCCGGGCCACTCGCGAGGCGTCTGCAGGAGGGAGAGCAGTCGCAACAGGCGGGCCGGTGTGTTGCTCATACTCCCATGATGGCTCGGCATCTAGGACAGATGCTGGCCTATATGGGGTCTAACGTCGTTCATCTGAGTGCACAGACGCCTGCACCAGAACGAGGAGACGGACCGATGAAGGTTGTTCCCGACGGCTACCACACCGTGACCCCCTGGATCATCTCGCCGAGAAACACCGCGGCATTGATCGACTTCATCGTCGGCGTTTTCGACGCCACCGAACTGGCCCGGATGGAAGTGGACGGGGTGATTGGCCACGCCGAGGTTCGTATCGGGGACTCGGTCGTGATGATGTTCGACAAGCCTCAGTGGCCAGCCACACCCGCCTTCCTGCGTCTCTACGTCGCCGACGACGCCGAGGTACTCCACCGGGCCGTGGAACGCGGCGCGAGCGTCGTCACCGAGCCGACCGAGCTTTTCTGGGGCGACCGGGTCAGCCGTTTCCGCGATCCGATCGGCAATCTGTGGTGGATCCACCAGCGCGTGGCGGAGCCCACCGAGGAGGAGATGGGTCAACGGCTCAACGACCCCGAGTTCATAAAGGCAATGGAGTACGTCCAGGGTGCCGAGTTCACTCCCGGCAGCGTCAATTAGGACGTGGATGAAGCGACCGTCACACGGAAACCGCACCCACCCGCGCCGAATCGGCGGCTCCTGCTCACCCGGTGGACTCGTCCTGCGCCCGCAACCCGTGCAGGTCGTAGCTGAACTCACCGGCATCCAGCCGGGCCCTCAGCCGGGTCTCCTTCTCGATCCGACTCCGGGTCGCGGCGGCCACCTCGGCCGCACTCCCCCGCGCGACGACCACAGCACCGTCGGCGTCGAGCACCACGACGTCCCCCGGGTTGACGGTCGCCCCACCCACTCGGACCGCGACGTCGAGCGAGCCCCGCTCGCGCTTGGTCGCGCCCCGTACCCGACGCCACCGGGCCCAGATCGGTAGGCCGAGTTCTCGGAGCTCGTCCACGTCGCGTACCGCCGCGTCCACCAGCAGGCCGGCAGCGCCAGCGACCTTGGCCTGGGTGGCCAGCAACTCGCCGATCAGGGCGACCGGGGCAGGCTCGGGCATGGTGAGCACGAGCACGTCACCGGGGCGCACCAACGTCATCGCCTCGTGCACGGCCCGGTTGTCGTCCTGACCGCAGCGGACGGTCCGGGCCACACCCGCGACCCGGGTGCCCGGCACGACCTGAACAAGATCGACGTCGATCAGGCCACGCCGGCCAGCGGCCTCGAAGACGGTCGCCACTCCGCCGGCAGTCAACGTCTCGATCACGCCCGGCCCGACCGCCACGTCGCGAAGCTCGCTCACAGTGCACCCACCACGTTCGGAATCAATCGCTGGAACGCCTCGGCCTGCCGAATGCCGGCGTCGCCGGTCACCCGGCGGGCGTGGTTGCCACGCTGATCGGCTCGCTGCGTGTAGTACTCACGCAGGTAGCCCTGGGCGCCCATCGACGCCATCGCCTCCTGCTTGGCCGGCATCACATCGGTGATGTCGACGAAGACGGTGGGGACGAACCCGCACAGCTCCGGCTGGTGCGGTTCGAAGACCAGGAACTCCGAGGGCGGGGCGGTCCGGAAGCCGCTGGCGACCCCGGCTCCCGCGGTGAGCTGCCGGGCGGTCGCGACCGCGGTGTGCGCCACCGGATGATCCGGGTTGAACGGGTCGCGGTCCGGGTGGGTGAGCACCACGTGCGGGGCGTACTCCCGCATCAGCGCGGCCAGCCGGTCGATGTCCGCGTCCCGGATGCGCAATGGGTAGTCGCCCAGATCGAACGTCTCCAGGCGGGCGCCGACCGCGGCGGCGGCGCGCTCCGCCTCCGCGTGCCGCAGCCGCTTGACGTTCTCCACCGTCTGGTTCGGGTCCTTCCAGAGCTCGCCGGACTCGCCCCGCTCCCCGTAGGAGAGCGCCAGCACGACAGCCTCACCACCCGCCGCGGTGTGCTTGGCGATCGCCCCCGCGGCCCGCCAGACGAAGTCGGCCGAGTGGGCACCCACCACAAGCATTCGTCGCGCGCTCATGCCGGCACCGTCGCCCTGGGCGTCGCCAGACGACGCGAGTTGACCACCGCCATGACGTGGATCTCCTCATCGGTGAAGCCGGCGCCGAGCAAGCGGTCGGCGAAGAGCGCCAGACCGTCCTCGACCGGCGGGTTGAAGGGTTGCCCGAGGTCGCTGGAGAGGATGGAGTGCGCCACGCCGACCGCCCGGATGGTGGCGAACAACTCCACCCAGGCGACCTTGCCCGAGTGCGGAGTGGTGAAGCAGCGTTCCAACAGGGCACCCGCGTCGGCCAGCTCGCGCTGCTGCTCAACCGGCAGCCGCTGGGAGGTGAACTCGGGATGGGTGACCACGATTCGGCGTACCCCCTCCTCGCGGGCGGCCCGGACCATGCTGACGATCTCGGCGCCGCTCAGGTGGCCGGTGGCGAGTGCGATGTCGTGCCGGGCGATCACCCGCAGCACCTGGCGTACCCGCTCGAGGACGCGCCCGTCGCCGTCGACGACCTCGACCGGCTCCGGCACGATGCCCTGGCTGTGCAGGTCGGCTTGGAACGCCCCCCACATCGCCGGCGTGGCACCCGGCAGGTCGGTGGCGGTGTTGCGCCGCTGGTTTCCGGAGTCCACCGTGGGCATCCAGACGATCCGTGCGCCCTGCCGTGCGGCGACCTCGACGGCGACGGGGTTGATGCCGCCCATGGCGCCGTTGAGAGTGATCGCGCCGAGCGCGTCGACGTCGGGGACCACCTTGCGGACGACCGCTGCCCGCTCGGCCGTGGCCACGTAGTGGGACTTGAGGACGAAGCCGGCGAGCCCGACCTCGGCGCACCGGTGCGCCAGATCGACGTCGTCGATCCGCCGCGCCATCACGTCGGGTGCTACGTGTACGTGCGTGTCGTAGGCGCCGCGGACCAGGGCACGGGCACGGGCGGACGGGACAGGGTGTTCAGACATCGTGCTCCTTCGAGGGGCCCGGCAGCAGCGTGGCTCGACCGTCCATTGTCAGCCTGTCGCGAGCTGCGAGGACGCCTCCTTCAAAATATTAATAGAGGCAAGTCCGTGGATTGATTCGGTGACAGTCACGACTACCATCATCTACGTTCATTGATTGGTGAGAGCTGAATGTGAACAGCCCCGACTCATGCGATCAGCGTCGGCATGGCGCGCCGGCGCCTTCCCGAGACTTTCAAGCTGGAGGCATCACATGGTCAAGCGCTCTCGCGCGCTGGTCGCGACGCTGCTGGCCGCAGCCCTTGCCGTGACCGGTTGCAACGGTTCCGACGACAAGAGCGGCGACCCGACCGGCAAGCAGACCGACAAGGTCGCTTACATCACCGCCTTCGGCGCTGTTGGTCGGGACGCGTTCGCCTGGGTGGCGAAGGAGAAGGGCTACTTCGCCGAGGTCGGCATCGAGGTCGACATCAAAGAGGGCGCTGGCAACCAGCAGAACCTGACGGCCCTCAAGTCCGGGCAGGTCCAGTTCGCCGCGCTCGACTTCACCGGTGCCGTGATTCAGGCGGGTAAGGGTGAGTTCACCGACTGGCGCGCCATCGCCGCCGTACACCAGCAGACGCTGATCTCGGTGATGACCACCGCGGACACCAACATCACCAAGCCGACGGACCTGCAGGGCAAGACGATGGCGACCGGCTCCGGGTCGGTGACCGAGCTGCTCTTCCCGGCCTACGCCCGGTTGGCCGGGTTCGACCCGACGACGGTGAAGATCGAGGGCGTCCAAGCCACGGCACTCAACGGACTCATGGCGAGCCGCAAGGTCGACGCCCTGGGTACGTTCCTGCTCAGCCGCGCCGCGTTGCAGACCGCCTCCAAGAAGGAAGTCGTGGTGCTGCCCTACAGCGACTATCTGCGGGACCTCTTCGGCAACGCGATCATCACCACTCCCTCGCTCATCGAGAAGGACCCCGACCTGGTGCAGCGATTCACCGACGCGGTGCTCAAGGGGCTCCAGTACAGCATCGAGCACCCGGAGGAGGCCGCGTCGATCCTCAACAAGGTGAAGCCCACCTATGCCGTGGCAGCCGGCAAGGGTGAGATCGATGCGATGTCCCCACACGTTCGCCCGGCGAGCGGCGCCCCGATCGGCTTCATGGATGAGAAGCAGGTGGCGCAGACCATCACCATCCTGCAGGGCGCCAACCTGATTCCGCCCGGCCTGACCCCGGAGAAGGTCGTCGACCTGAGGTTCGTGAAGAAGTCCTGACGCGCGGTCGTGACCTGTGCGGCCCACTCCCGAACCTCAGGAAGATCACCGTGACTGACAGTCCCACGCCGTCACAACGATGGCCGCACGTCGGGCTGCCCACCCTCGGGGCGGTGCTGGCGATCGCGCTCTGGTGGCTGGCCACCTGGGCGTTCGACATCGAGCCGTTCTTCCTGCCCGCACCCCCGGACGTGGTCGACGCGTTCGTCCGGCTCCCCGGCTACCTCGCCGAGCAAACCTTGATCACCTTCCTGGAGACGGTCATCGGGTTCGGGATCGCGACCGTAGGTGGCCTCCTGCTCGCCGTCCTGCTCGCCGCGTCCCGGACGGTCGAGCGGATGGCCCTCCCCATGATCGCCGGAATCAACGCGGTACCGAAGGTGGCGCTCGCGCCACTGCTCCTGGTCTGGATCGGGTTCGGCTACGAAACCAAAGTCGTGATGGTCGTGCTGCTCTGCTTCTTTCCGATCCTGGTCTCGACCATGGCCGGGCTGACCTCGACCCCGAACGAACTCGCCGAACTCGCCCGCTCCCTGTCCGCCTCGTGGTGGCAGACCTTCGTGAAGGTGCGACTCCCGTGGGCCCTGCCGCAGGTCTTCGTCGGACTGAAGGTCGCGACCTCGCTGGCTATCATCGGCGCGACCATCGGCGAGGTGATCAACCCGGAGGCCGGGCTCGGTTCGGTGATCGCCAGCTCCGGCCAGTCGGCCGACACTCCACTCGCGTTCGCAGCGCTGACCCTGCTCGCGCTCATGGGCGCGCTGCTCTTCTACCTGATGGCCGGCCTCGAACGCCTCCTCGCCCCGTGGGCACGGGCGATCTCGTCGTAGTGATCTAGGGTGATCGCGGCGCCGGAGGTACGGGGATCGTCGGGTACGGCGGGATACCCTGCCTGCGGTGCCTCGAACCGCGTGACCGAAGGAGTCGATGCTGGGATGACGGCTGGACGGGCGGTGCCCACGCAGGACGACGTGCTCGGATACTTCGACTCGCTGTCGAACTGGGGACGGTGGGGCGACGACGACGAGCTCGGCACTCTGAACCACATCAGCGACGACGTCCGGCTGGCGGCGGCACGGGCCGTGCGCCACGGCAGGAGCGTGTCCTGCGCGTGGGAGGTTGCCGTACCGGGAGATATGGAGCGGTCGACGACGACGTGCCCGTGCGCCGCCGACATGCCGGGTGCCGAGAACATGCCGGTGCCCGCCTTCCACGCTGACCGGCGCTGGGGCTTTTCGTCCGAGCGGCTCGGCATGACGTTCCACGGCAACACCTTCACCCACGTCGACTCGCCGTGCCACATCTTCTGGGACGGCATGATGTACAACGGGCGGTCGCACTCGTTGGTCGACGCCGCGACGGGGTCGGCGTGGGCGGCCGTCACGGCGGCGGCGAACGGGATCGTCACGCGTGGCGTCCTGCTGGACGTTGCGAGGACCCGTGATGTGCCGTGGTTGGAATCGGGGCAGGGTGTGTTCCCCGACGATCTCGAGGAGGCCGAGCGTCGCCAGGGTGTACGGGTGCGACCCGGCGATGCGGTGCTCCTGCGGACCGGTTATGGCCGCTTCCGGCACGAGGCCGGTGAGGCCAGCGGTTTCACGCAGGCCGGCTGGCATGCGTCCTGCCTGCCGTGGCTGCACGAACGGGAGGTCGCGCTGATCGGCGCCGACACCCCCCAGGACGTTCAGCCGTCGGGGTACGACGACGTGCTGATGCCGGTGCACGCTGTGAGTCTCGTCGCGATGGGTCTGTGGATGCTCGACAACTGCGACCTGGAGGCGTGCGCGGCAACGGCTGCCGAGCTCGGCCAGTGGGACTTCCAGCTCGCAGTCGCGCCGGTCCGCCTCGCCGGAACGTCCGGCAGCCCGGTCAACCCGATCGCCACATTCTGACCGCGGTTCGCGAACACCGTGCCCTCGGCTAGTCGGGTTGCCTGGTTGCTGGTGTCGCGATTTGCGTGACTCCTTCCTGCCGTAGTTCCAGGGTGCGGGGCTGGTCGTTGGCCTGCGGGAACCAGACTTCCAGATCGAGTCCTGGGTGTTGGTAGTGACCGTCCGGGCCTGCCAGCAGTGCGACCGGTTGCTGGGCAGGGGCGGAGAAGGTCAGTTGGCCGTTGGTGACCGCGATGTCGATCGGGTAGTCGTCGTGTAAGAGGTAGCGGCCCGTCACGTCACCGAGCGGCGCGGCCGTGATGGTGGTGGCGTACCGACGGTCCGCTGCGGCGCGGATGCTGACCAGCAGCTCCCATCCATCCTCGGAGTTGGTCATCGCCGCGACCGCGAAGCCGCTGTCGGGCCACACGTAGGAGAAGCAGGTATAGCCGACGTTCAACCCGGTGTGTCCGAAACGCCGGCGCCCGACGCGCTCGACGACCTCGGTGCCGAGCCCGTAGGTGCCACCGGGAATCTGCGGTGTCCACATCTCGGTGGCCAGGTCGCGGTCGAGCAGCTTCGAGTTTGCCGAGGCCGCTCGGGCGATCTCAAGGTCGAGCCGGAGCAGGTCGGTCGGGGTGCTCCACATACCAGCCGCAGCCGTCTCCGGCTGCGCTCGCCAACCGCCGGGAACCCCGGTGCCGCCACCGTGATGGCCGCGAGCCACCAGATCTGGTCGCCGGTGCGGAAACCCCTGGTCGAAGCTGCTGTCGGTCATGGCCATCGGTTCCAGCACCAGGGTCTGCATGAGGTCGTCGAACGGGGCTCCGGTCGCGTCCACCATCAGCTGCTGGAGCACGGAGTAGTGGCTGCCCGAGTACCGGAAGCGGCTACCCGGCAACAGGGTCGACCGAACCGGTGGAGTGGTCGTCGGGCCGCTGCCTTCCAGGACCTGCAACAGCGACGGGGCGTTGTCTGCGGCATAGCCGCGGTACCAGGTGTCGGACAATCCCGCCGTGTGCGCCAGGAGCTGTCGTACCGTAACTCCCGGTTGCCGACCCTCGAGGTCGAGTAGATGCCACGACGTGAGGTACTCGCCGACGTCGGTGTCGAGGTCCAGCACACCGTCCTGGACCAGCCGCAAGGCGCCGAACGCGGCGACATGCTTACTGATCGAACAGGCCGCGAACGCGGTGCCCGCGGTCACCGGCGTCGACGTCCCACCAGCTGCGACGCCATACCCCGCCGTCCACACCTGCCCGCTCACGTGCCCGACGGCGATGCTGACCCCGGGCACCTGGTAGATGCTCATCAGATCGGACAACGTCGCCGTGTCCGGCGAGAGCCGCCCGGAAGATACCTGCCGGTCAAGGTGATCCAGCAGTGGCAACCAGCCCTGGGATAAGTCCGTGTCTTCCACGGCATCGATTCTCGACCGCGCGTACCCGGTGGATCAACCTCGCGGTGTAGCAGCGCCGCAGGAATCCGGCCCGCAGCCGGGGCCGGTCCGCCGACGTCCACGGGGACGCCGGCGGACCGGATTCAGCGGACGTCGGCGGTGGTCCAGCGCGGGGAAGCGTTGGTGACCGCGACGGTGTCGCCGACGAGCGTGGTCGTCGCCTGTGTGTCCCGCCGCACGCTGGTGCCGACCCAGAGTTCGACGTCGCCGGGCTCCACGACGCGGGTGAACGTGCGGTCGGAGAAGGCCAGGCGGGTGGTGGGGACCGTCAGCTCGACCGTGACGGACTCGCCCGGCTCCAGGTGGACTCGTCGGTAGCCGAGCAGCTGCGCCACCGGCCGGGTCACCGAGGCCACCAGGTCGCGACCGTAGAGCTGGACCACGTCGTCGCCCGCGACCGCGCCGGTGTTCGTCACCCGCACCGTCACGCGTACCGCACCATCGGTGGGCACCGTGGTGGGCACGGTGAGATCGCTGTACGCGAACGTCGTGTAGGACAGACCGTGGCCGAACGGCGCCACGGGTGTCGCCGGCAGGTTGGTCACCTCGTTGCCCGCACCGAGGGTGGGGTGCAGGTAGGAGTACGGCTGCGCGCCGGCCGACCCGGGCAGGGTGACCGGCAGCCTGCCCGACGGGTTGACCCGCCCGGAGAGCACCCCCGCGATCGCCCCCGCGCCCTCCTCGCCCGGGAAGAACGCCTGCACCACCGCCGCGCAGCCCGACAGCGCCCAGCCGACCGTGTACGGCCGGCCGGTGACCAGCACGAGGACAACCGGTGTGCCGGTCGCCATCACCGCCTCGACCAGTTCGCGTTGGACGCCGGGCAGCTCCAGGTCGTCCCGGTCGCAGCCTTCGCCGACCGTGCCGCGTCCGAAGAGGCCGGCGTGGTCGCCAACGACCAGGACGGCGACATCCGCCGCGGCGGCCGTGGCGACAGCCTCCTCGAAGCCGGATCGGTCGTCGGTGTCCACGTCGCAGCCGTGTGCCCAGGTGACGAGATCGCCGCCGAACTCGGCCCGCATGGCGTCGAGCACGGTCGGCACCTCGATGCCCGTCTCCACGCCGGGATGCTGGACGAGGACGTGGTTGAGGAACGAGTAGCACCCGAAGAGGGCACCCTGCCGGTCGGCGTTCGGGCCGATGAGCGCCACCCGTCGTCCGGCCGGCAGCGGCAGCACGTCCCGGTTGGCGACCAGCACGATCGATTCCTCGGCGAGCCGGCGGGCGATCGACCGGTGTTCGGGCGAGTCGAGGTCGATCGTCTGGGGCGGCTCGTCGGTGAAGGTCGCGTCGAGCAGACCCAGGTCCTGCTTCTGGCGCAGCACCCGCAGCACCGCGCGGTCGATGAGCGCCTCGTCGATCTTGCCCGCCCGCACCGACTCCCGCAGGGTCAGATAGGCGTCGCCGGTCGGCAGTTCGACGTCGACACCCGCGCTCAGCGCCTGTCCGGCCGCCTCCGCGTGATCGCTGGCCACGTGGTGCAGCAGGTTCAGGAACGCGACCCCGTAGTAGTCGGCCACTACCGTGCCGTCGAAGCCCCACTTGTCCCGCAGAACGCCGGTCAGCATCGTCGGGTCGGCGGCGACGGGCACCCCGTCGATCTCGGCGTACGAGTGCATGACGCTGCGTGCGTCGCCGTCGATGATCGCCATCTCGAACGGGAGGAGCAGCACGTCGGCCAGTTCCCGGCGGCCGACGTGCACCGGGCCGAAGTTGCGCCCGGCGCGCGAGGCGGAGTAGCCGGCGAAGTGCTTGAGGGTGGCGTGCACCCCCTGCGACTGCAGGCCGCGCACGTACGACGTGCCGATGGTGCCGACCAGGTACGGGTCTTCGGAGATGCACTCGTCCACCCGACCCCAGCGGGGGTCACGGATCACGTCGAGCACCGGAGACAGCCCCTGGTGGATGCCCAGGGCCCGCATCGAGGCGCCGATCGCCGCGGCCATCTCCGTGACCAGTTCGGGGTTGAACGCGGCGCCCCAGGCCAGCGGGGTGGGGAAGGTTGCCGCCTTCCACGCCGACAGCCCGGTGAGGCACTCCTCGTGGACGATCGCCGGGATGCCGAGCCGGGTCCCCGTGACCAGATCCCGCTGGAACTTCCACAGCCAGGACGCGCGTTCCGCCGCGTCCAGGGGGCGGGTGCCATAGGCGCGGGTGAGGTGGCCGAGCCCGTGCCGGGAGAAGTCTTCGAGCTTGAAGACGTCGCCGAACTCCCCCTGCAGCGGTGCGACCGCCTCGCCGTCCTCCTTCTCCCAGAAGCCGACGAGCTGGGCGATTTTCTCCTCGATCGTCATCCGGCCGAGCAGATCGCGTACGCGTGCCCCGCCGTCGTGCCCGTCCGGTCGGCCGTGAACCCGACCTGTCTGAGCCGGCGTCGGCCCGTCCACCAGTGTGTGGACCTCAGTCATGCTGTGCCTTTCTCTGGTCGTGCCCCGTACCGCTGCCGCTCAGCCCTTGACCGCACCCTGCAGGCCACCGACGATCTGCTTCTCCGCGAGCGTGAAGAAGAGCAGCGCCGGCAGCATTGCCAGCGAGGTGAAGGCGAGGACGCCTGCCGTGTCGGTGGTGTATTGGCTGGAGAAGTTCTGCACGCCCAGCGGCAGGGTGTGCAGGTTGACGTCGCTGAGGACGAGCAGCGGCAGTAGGAACGAGTTCCAACTCGCCACGAACGCCAGGACGCCAACGGTGACGAGCGCGGGCCGCGACAGCGGCATCGCGACGCGCCAGAGAAAACCGAGCCGACTCGCGCCGTCGATGGCGGCGGCGTCCTCCAACTCTCTCGGGATGGCCGACAGGAAGGGACGCAGGATCACGATCGTCAGTGGCAGTGAGAAGGCGACCTGCGGGAGGATCACCGCGTAGTAGGAGTTGATCAGGTCCAGGTCACGCAGCATGAGATAGAGCGGCAGGATCGCCGCCCCGGCCGGGAACAGCAGGCCGAGCGTGAAGAAGGTGTAGAGCCCCTCCCGCCCGCGGAAGGAGTAGCGGGCGAGCACGAACGCGGCGGCCAGCCCGAGCACGACGACGGCGAGCGTGGTGCCGAGGGCGATGACCGCGCTGTTGAACGCCTGCTGCCAGAAGTTGCTCTGGGTCAGCACCCTGGCGTAGTTGTCGAAGACGAACGGGTCGGGCAGGCCGGCCGGGTTCGCGACGATCTGCGGGGTGGTGCGGAAACCGCCGATGACCACGTAGATGACCGGGGCGATCGACACGGCCGCGACCGCGAGCGCGAGCGCGTAGGTGAGCGGCGTGCCCCAGGAGGCCTGACGGCGCCCGGTGGACGGGGAGCGAACGGAGTTCACGGCCATCGTCACTTCGCCCTTCCGGTGATGGCGCCCTCGATGTCGCGGCGGAGCAGGAACCGCTGGAACAGCAGCGCCGCCACGAAGGAGATGGCGAACAGGATTACCGCCACGGCGTTGCCGTAGCCCCACAACCGGGCGAAGAACCCGTTGTCCACCATGTACGTCGCCATGGTGGCCGAGGCGCCGAGCGATCGCACCGCGGGCACCGAGGTCACCCAGATCATGTCGAAGATCTGCAGTGAGCCGATCATGGACAGGAACATCCAGATCCGGATCGTCGGGCCGAGGAGCGGGATCGTGACGTGCCGTTGGATCTGCCACCAGCTCGCGCCGTCGATGGCCGCCGCCTCGGTCAGCTCGTCGGGCACGTTGGACAGCCCGGCGAGGAGCAGGATGATGGCGAAGCCGACGTACTTCCAGGTGAGGACGGCCAGCAAGGTCCAGATGACCAGGTCCAGGTCAGCGAGCCAGGGGCGTACCAGACCGCCCAGTCCCAGTGACCGCAGCAGCGCGTCGACCGTGCCGTCGCCGGTCAGGAGCAGCTTCCACATGATGCCGACGGTGACTTCGGCGAGCACGTACGGCACGAACACCAGCAGGCGAAACACGGCGCGCCCACGGAAGCGACGGTTGAGCAGCAGGGCGACGCCCAGGGCGATCGGGCCCTGGATCAGCAGCGACCCGAACACGATGATGGCGTTGTTGCGCAGCGCGTCGAGGAAGATCGGATCCTGGAAGGCGAGGGTGTAGTTCCTCAGGCCGACGAACTCGGTGGGCGGCCCGACTCCGCGCCACCGGAACAGGCTGTAGTAGACCGCGAAGCCCATCGGGACCAGCACGAACATCACGTAGATGATCACGGCTGGCGTGGTGAGCCCGATGATCTCGTACCACTTGCGGCGGGTCTCGGCTCGGCGGGCGGACGCACGCCCGGCCCCGCCGGGGCCCGCCGGCGACGCGGAAGCGCCGCCGGCGGGCATACGGATCTGGTTGGTGGAGGTCACTTGCTTGCGGCCGCCTTCATCCCTGAGACGACCTTCTCAGGCGTCCCGTTGCCGGCGAAGATGGCGACGATCCCGTCGTTCATCGCGTTGCCGACGGTGCTGCCGTAAGCCGTGTCCAGCCAGAGCTGGACGTAGCTCGCTGCGGCGGTGGCGTCCGAGATGGACTTCAGTGCGGGGTCCTTCACGCCGGCCTCGGCGCCCTTGACGACAGGCAGGCCCGTGCCGGTCTCGGCGTAGCCCTTCTGCACCTCGGGGCTCAGGATGTACTTGAGGAACTCGACGCACTCGGCCGGGGCGTTCTTGGAGCAGGAGAACCCGTCGCCACCGCCGAGGGCCGCCTTCGGGTCACCCGGGGAACCGGAAATCGCCGGCACCGGGAACCAGCCGAGGAACGTCGCGAGCTTCGCGGGGTCCGTGGCGACGGTGTCCAGCGTGCCGCGGTTCCAGTCACCCATGAGCTCCATCGCGGCCTTGCCGTTGGCGAGCATGCCGTTGGCGCTGGTCGGGTCGTTCTGGCCCGGCGTGGCGATGAAGTTGGGCTGGAACGGCTTGGTGTCGATGAAGGCCTTCAGGTCCTGGCCGGCCTTCAGGAAGCACGGATCGTCGAAGGTCTTGTCCTTCGCCGCCTTCTTCAGGGTGTCGACAGAGCAGGCGCGCAGCGCCATGTTGTACCACCAGTGCGCGGCCGGCCACTTGTCACCGGCGCCCACGGCGATCGGGATGACGTTGATCGCCTTGAGCTTGGTGACCGCGGTGTTGAGCTCCTCGAAGGTGGTCGGCGGCGCCGCGATGCCCGCCCTGGCGAACAACTCCTTGTTGTACCAGATGCCCTCGATGCCCATCCGGAACGGCAGACCGTACTGCTTGCCGTTCACCTGCCAGATCTCCGCGGGGCTGCCGATGCTGGCGACCTCGGTCTTGACCTGGTCGGTGACCTCCTTGAGGTAGTCGGCCTCCACCTGCTCGCTCATCTCGCCGCCGCCCCAGGTCATGAAGATGTCCGGCGGGTCACTGCTCAGCAGCGCGGCGGGGATCCGGGTGCGCTGGAGCTGGTTGGTCTCGATCGCCTCGATCTCGATCTTGACGGTGGAGTGGAGCGCGGAGAAGTCCTTGGCGACCTTCTCCCAGTAGGTCTTGCCAGGCCCGTCCTGTGAGGCGTTGTGCCACCAGGTCAGGGTCACCGGGTTCTTGTACAGCTCGCTCTGAGGGGATTCCTCGTCGCCGCCGCCGCTACACCCGGCGACAACGAGAACACTTGTCATTAGCAGTGCCAGGACGGCACCCGCACGTCGCTTCGTTGCCATCGATGTCTCCTCGACTACTCAGTCGCGGTACTCGGCTTTCCGGCGAAGTTTTACAGTCATGTAACTTGATGTCAATCGGTATCGATAACGTTTTCGAGTCGCTCGTGACGTGGTCGAGACGGGGCCCTATCATCATCGGCGTGGTGTTTCAGGAGCGCGTCAAGATGTCGGATGTCGCACGCACAGCCGGCGTCTCGGTCGCGACCGTGTCGAAGGTCGTCAACGGCCGATACGGCGTGGCCCAGGCAACCGTGCTGCGCGTTCAGCAGGTCATCCACGAGCTCGGCTACGAGGCGAGCCTGGGGGCGCAGAGCCTGCGCAGCCACCGCACCAACGTGCTCGGCATCCTGGTCGCCGAGTTCGAGCCGTTCTCGACCGAGTTGCTCAAGGGGGCGTCCCAGGAGGTCGCGGGCAGCGGATACCAGTTGCTGGCCTACTCCAGCGGCGACGGCGAGGGTGCCGCCGTGGGGTGGGAGCGGCGCTCGCTCGCCCGCCTCTCCGGCACTCTCATCGACGGGGCCGTGATCGTCACGCCGACCGTGGTCGAGACCAAGCACGGCTTCCACGTCGTGGCCGTCGACCCGCACACCGGGCCGTCCGACCTACCCACCGTCGATTCGGACAACTTCGCCGGCGCCGTGCTGGCGACCAACTACCTGCTGTCCCTCGGCCACCGACGGATCGGGCACATCAGTGGACGCGCCGACCTGAAGTCGGCGCGGCTGCGCGAGGCCGGCTTCCGCCAGGCGATGGCCGACGCGGGCGTGCCGGTGGACGAGCGGCTCGTCCGCGTCGGCGGGTTCCGGATCGAGAGCGCCGCCGGCACGGCCGCAGAGCTGCTCAGCCTCCCCGACCGGCCGAGTGCGATCTTCGCCGGTAACGACCTCTCGGCGATATCCACGATGGACGTCGCCCGTGGCATGGGCCTCTCGGTGCCCGATGACCTGTCGGTTATCGGCTTCGACAACGTACCGGAGTCGGCGCTGGTGAACCCGCCGCTGACGACCATCATGCAACCGCTGCAGCGGATGGGCGCCGAGGCGTTACGCCTGCTCATCGACCTGATCGCCGGCGTCGAACGCAACACCCACATCCGGCTCCCCACCGAGCTGGTCATCCGTTCCTCCTGCCGCCCGCATCACTGACGTCCGAAACCGGTCCGCTCGCCCTGGGCCAGGCGTAGGACCGTGCGCGCGGCGAGCGTGGTCAGAGCCGACGCCCGCCGCACGACCGGCGTCACGCGAAGTACGTCGACCAGAGGTTGTGGGTCGGCCAACTGGTCACCGCTCGGGAGGCGGCCCAGAGCGCGGGGTCGATGTCGCCGTAGGTCAGCCCGGACTCGTCGTCGCGCCGGTTGAACACCGCCGCCCAGCTCAGTCCGTGGTAGGTGCGGACCACGATGCTGTACGTGCCCGGCAGGCTGCCGGTGTGCCAGGTGTTACGCCCGGTGCCGCCGGTCGTCACCGGACGCACCTGCCAACCGAGGCCGTAATACCAGCCGTTGGCGTTCACGCCGGTAGGGTTCGGCACCGCCCAGGCCCGGCCCAGCGAGGTGCTGTTGAGGATCGGGCTGCCGGCGTCGAAAGCCGACGCCCAACGCACCAGGTCCACGGCCGAGGCGATCCACCCGCCGTTGGCGTCGTGCAGTCGCATGTTGAACGTGCCGTACGGGGAGTCCACGATGGTGCCGGAGTTGTCCAGCACGGTAGTGCCGGTGTACTGCGACTCGTACAGAACCTCATTGCTGTGCCGGTTGATCGACTCGCCGTTCACCATCCGGGTGATGCCCAGCGGCGCCAGCAGTTTCTGCCGCACGTACGTCTCGTAGGGCTGGCCGGTCACCGCCTCGACCACCCGTCCGGCCAACAGGTAGCCATAGTTGCTGTAGGACACGTACGAGCCGGGGTCGTGCAGGAGTGGCTGGCCGGACATGAACCGGACCACGTCGGCGTGGGTCAGCCCCAGCGGCACGCCGAGCGACCGGGCGATGACCAGGTCCTTGAACAGGGGGTCGAAGTTGGTCACGTCCCGATCCCAGCCGCCGGTGTGCTGGAGGATTCGCCACAGGCTGACGTTGGCCAGCCGTGGATCCACCGCCTGGCCGGCCGGCGGGGTCAGGTCGACATACCTGCCGACCGGGTCGCCGAGGCTGAGCTTGCCGTCCTGAACGAGCCGGAGCAGCGCCGCCGCGGTCAGGGACTTCGACAGACTGGCCACCCGGAACAGCGACGTCGGCTGGACCAACTGCACGGATTGGTTGCTGTAGCCGTGGGCCAGCACCAACCGACCCTTGTAGGTCACGGCGAGCTGCCCAGCGGCGATGTGCCGGGCCTGCATGAACGTCTTCATGGCGTTGTCGAAGGCCGACAGCGCGGCCACCGTCGTTCCGGTCGTCACCCAGATGGGCGGCGGTGCCGCCTGGCCTGGCGACCCGCCCAGCGTGGCGGCGGCAAGGGTCCCGGCGCTCGCCGCGCCCACCAGCTTGCCGAAGGCGCGCCTGCTGACATTCATCCCGTTCATGCCCTGCCCTCCCAAAGATCACGATCAGCGGCAGGCTACGCGATGTGATCTTCCAATGCTGCCCCGTCGCAGGCGACGCCAGTCGGCGCGTGATCATCGGTGGCACATCCGAATCCGTCTGCGCCGCCTGCAGATGCGTCGATCGAGCTGTCGCCGTCTCTCCTGCTGCGGGATAGAGGTGGACAGATGGTCAGCCGCATGCGGCGAGGGCGTCACCGAGGCATGCGAGGGCCGCGCTGAAATCGGCGGCTGGGAGGTGACCGAAGCCGAGCCGGAAGACCCGGTCCTGTTCGCCGAACCAGGATCCCGGCGCGACCCGGGTGTCACGCTCGGCGAGGTGGGCATAGAAGGTCCGGACCGCGTCGTCGGAGAACCGGTCTGTGGGCAGGCGTAGGCAGCACAGGGCGCCGCCATCGGGGACGACGATGTCGATCGGCCGGTCCCGCGCCCAGTGCAGTAGCTCGTCGAGGGCCTCCTGGAGTCGCTTGGCACGAGGCGCGAGGATCTCGGTCCGCTTCCGGAGCACCTGTGCGGCGAGGAATTCGTCGACTGTGGAGCATGCGATCGTGGTCAGGAACTTGGCCTCACGCAGTTGGTCGTAGAGCGCGGCGTCTGTCGTGGTCAACCAGCCGAGGCGTAGGCCGGGTGCGCCGTGCGCCTTGGACACCGACGAGCAGGTGACGAGCCGCGGCGACAGCGCCGCCGCCGAGCGCGGCATCGCCGCGTCGCCGTAGGTGGACTCCCGGTACGTCTCGTCGACCAGGACGACCGCGTCCGGAGCGCGCTCCTGCACGATCGCGAGCAGCGAGCGCAACTCCCGGTCGGTGAACCGGACGCCGGACGGATTCTGCGGCGAGGCCAGGGACACCAGACGTGTACGCGGGTCAAGCTGCTCGGAAATCCGGTCCAGCGGCAACCGGTAGCCGTCGTCGAACGACAGCGGCACCACGTCCACCCGCGCCCCGAGCCCTTCCGGGACCGACCGGGCCGGTGGAAAGCACGGTGTCGCCAGCAGGACCCGGTCACCTGGGGAACAGGTCGTCTGGGCCACGAGGAACATGGCCTCGATCGCGCCGACCGTGACCAGCACCTGCTCGGCGTCCACGCCGCCGTCGGCCGCGATCAGTGCACGCAGGCCGGCAGCCCCGCGTGAGGTGCCGTAGGCCAGCGGGACGGTGGCCAGCGTCGCCCCGTCGGCGAGGTCGCCCAGGTTCAGCGGCGGGCTGGTGCTCTCGGCCAGGTCGTAGCGGACCGGGAGGTCGATCAGAGCGCTCATGGGGCTCGGCGCGAAGGCGGTCATGACACACATCGTCGAGGTGCACGCCGGGCCAGGGCAGAGCCAATAGCGAGTAGATTGGTTTGCCGATGGAGCCAATGGGGTTGGTGGAGCGCCTGGGCCGGTGGTCCTCCGGCCGAGGATCCCTGTACCTGTTGCTGGCGGCGCGGATACGCACCCTGATCGACGAGGGCGAACTCCCGCCCGGGACGCGGCTGCCGCCGGAGCGTGCGCTGGCGTCCGCCCTGGTGGTGGGCCGAAGCACCGTGGTCGCGGCGTACGACCTGCTGACCGGGGAGGGCCGTGTCGTGCGCCGACAGGGCAGCGGCACCAGGGTCGCCGGGAGCGCACCGGCGCCGGTACGGCCCACTACGGACGCGCCGGCCTTCCTGCATCTGCTCGAGCCTCAGGACGGCGTGATCATGTTGGGGTGCGCCGCGCCGGACACGCCACCTCCGGAACTGGTCGCGGCGTACCGGCGCACCCTTCCGCAGTTGGCCGACACCGTGGGCGACATCGGCTATCACCCCATGGGGCACATCGCGCTCCGGCGTGCGATCGCCACCCGATACCAGTCCCGGGGACTGTCCACCACGCCGGATCAGATCCTCGTCACCAACGGCGGACAGCAGGCACTGACGCTGCTGGCCAGGGCGTTGATCCGGCCGGGCGATCGAGTACTGGTGCAGGCGCCCACATATCCGGGCGCCTTGGAGGCGTTCCGGGAGGAGACAGCCGTGCTGCGGGCGATACCGGTCGACCTCACCGGGTTCGCGGCCGCACTCGCCGAACATCACCCGGCGCTCGCCTACGTGATCGCCACCTTCCACAATCCCACCGGCTTGGTACTGCCCGAGCAGTCGCGACGAAGGCTCGTCGAGACCGCTGCTGCGGCGGGTGTCGTGCTGGTCGACGATGAGGTCCTCTGCGACCTCGGCTTCCCCGGCGAGCGGGCACCGCTGCCGTTGGCTGCGTATCACGACCAGGTGATCACGATCGGATCGTTGAGCAAAGTCATCTGGGGTGGTCTCCGGATCGGCTGGCTGCGTGCGCCGGCACCGGTCGTCGCTCGACTGGCACGGCTGCGCGCCGTTCACGACCTCGGCGGCAACATTCCGGCACAACTCGCCGCCGCGGACCTCCTGCCCCGCCTGGACGCACCACAACGCCGAGGAGCCGAGCAACGCCTCGCCCGCCACGACCACCTGCGTGCCGAATTGGCCCGCCACCTCCCGGACTGGCAGGTACCCGCCGTCCCCGGCGGCCAGACCCTGTGGGTCCGCCTGCCGCACGGTGACGGCAGCTCCTTCGCACAGCAGGCACTCCGCCACGGCGTGGCCGTACTGCCGGGTCCCGGACTGGACGCGGAGGGCCGCAGCGCCGACTATCTGCGCCTGCACTTCCTCGCCCCGCTCGACCAACTCAGCGAGGCCGTTCATCGCCTGGCTACCGCGTGGCGCAGCTACGAAGCTGGTCCAGGCCGTAAGGCTGGCTTGCCAACGATGGCGATCTAGACACTGGCCGGCACGGAGGTGGTGAAGGTGAGGAAGGTATCGGGGGGCCGGGTTTCGGGAGTGGGGCCGTCGTGGATCCCCCACGAGTCCCCGACGACCTGGGTCGCCACCTGCGACCAGAACGCTTCCACACCAGAGTTGTAGCGCTGAAACGCGATGCTCCACCGGCCTGGGAACAGAGAGATGATCTGACCGGCTGCGGCACGACCAACGCCCGTGCGGCGAAGCGCGCGGACGACGAAGAAACCAGCGATGGACATACCGCCGTCCTCGGCCGGGGTCGTCATCACAAAGCCCGCTGTCCGGCCGGCTGCCGTGATCAACCAGGCGCGGCGTTGCGGGTCGACACCGGCGAGAAACCGGTCGAGCGGTCGGTCGTTGAATGTGCCGTCGTCATTCGGGAGGTGACCGTAAGCCTCCGACAGGTCATGCCGATACAACTGACCCAGATTGCCAAGCACCGCCCGGTGCGAACGGTCGACCGGTATCAGGGCGACGGGACTCGACGGCGGTCGAGATGGAACCGCGGCTTCCCAGGGCATCCCGGCACTCTTCCATGCCGGGATGCGCATCTTGAGAGGCTGCAGCCGCTGTCCGTCCTTTGCCGTCGCGCAGCAGATGCCCGATGCGGTGAACGGTCGGCGTGATGCCCGTGACGGCAATGTCATCTGTCGCCTAGCCAGGCTGGGGCGGGCCATCCAGGAAGAGCGAGGTCTGGTCGAACACCGACCAGGTGTCATACATCGTCCGCTGGTCGCCAGCTCCGCAACCATGACACGCGATCCTGGAGAGCCCTCATGGCCAGCCGGTTGAGCCTGTCTTCATCGACCGCGAATCCCACGAGTGCACCTCGGTCGCCACGTTCGTCTTCACCAGTTGCGCGAGCAGAACAGCTATGATCAACACTATTGATATGAATGCCGATGAGGTCCACACGGTTCTGGACACTCTCGCTGCCGCCGGCTGCAACGCATGGATCAGCGGCGGGTGGGGCGTTGATGCGCTGGTTGGGATTCAGACCCGTACACATCGCGACCTGGACCTGGCCATCGCCTCAGAGCATGAAGCAGCGGCGTTGCGGGCTCTCGGCCGGCTCGGCTACATCATCGAGACTGACTGGCGCCCGGTACGCGTGGAAGTCGTCGCCGAAGAACGAGGCCGAGTAGACCTTCACCCGCTCAAGTTCGACAAGGCCGGCCACGGCCATCAGGCCGGCCTCGACGGCGGTAGCTTCCGCTGGCCAAAGGAGTGCTTTACCACCGGAAACATCGCCGGCCGCCCGGTCAACTGCATCTCGGTGGAGCAGCAACTGCTGTTCCACAGCGGATACGAACCGCGTGACATCGACCGCGCTGACCTGGACTCGCTGCACAGACTCATCACGGAGGCCGGGCGAGCCGGCGATATCGTCCGATAGCGCCCGCCAATCTCTTCCTGACACAGCGCCCGATCGGCCCAGGGTCGACCAGGTACCCGTCAGGCTTCGGCGACGACAACACCTGATCCGTTCGAGCAGGCGACAGGGAGCCGGCCCGAAAGGGCCGCTCTCCTTCGTACCCCTCCCGAAGCGTCATCATGGTGCGGAACCGCGCGGCGAACCGGATCGCCTCCTGCCGGATCTGCCACACCTTGGCCCCTCCGCCGTCCGACACCGCCTGGCGACGGGCAGCAGCGCGCCGAATTAACCGACCGGCAGGGTCGACTCGCGCATCACGACTCGACTCGGGAACTCCTCCGAGGTGGGCACGCCACCATCGATGGCTTCGAAGAGCCGTTGGCCGGCAATGGCACCGAGTTGTTTGAGGTTCATGTCGATGCTGGTCAGGCGGGGCCGGGAGTGCGCGGAGATCACCTCCCAGTTGTCGAAGCCGATCACGGAGGTCGTACCGGGGACGTCGCGCCCGAGGTCCCGCAGCACCTCCAGGACACCCCGGGCGATCTGGTCACTGCCGCAGAAGATCGCGTCGACCTCGGGATGCTGCTCGACGACCATGTGCGCTGCGGCCCGCCCCCAGGACTCGTCCCACGACCCGTAGTACGGCCGTCCACCGGTCATGCTCAGGCCGGCGGCGGCGAGCGCCGCGGCCGCGCCCTCGGCGCGATCCCGCGCCGCCTGGAACCCGGGCTCGCCGGTGATGTGCGCGATGTTGCGCCGACCGCAGGCCAGCAGGTGCTCGATGGCGAGCTGACCGCCTCCCACGTTGTCGACGGTGATGGAGACGTCGGCTGGGTCCGAGGAGGGGGCGTAGACGTAGACCACCGGCACGGGGATGTTGCCGGCCAGCGGTGGACGGGCGTCGGTGCGGGATCCCACCACGATCAGGCCGTCCACCCGGCGCGACAGCAGCGCGCGTACGTGATGCTTCTCCCGGATGGCGTCACCGCGCGCGTCGCACAGGAAGACCGACACCTGGCCGGCGCCGAAGGCGTCCTCGGCTCCCATCAGGATGGGAATCGAGAAGCGCCCTTCGAGGTCGCTCGTCAACAGGCCCACGGTCCCCGTGCGGCCACTGAGCAGGCCACGGGCGAGAGCGTTCGGTGCGAAGGAGAGCAGTTCTGCCGCCTCCAACACCCGGACTCTGGTGGTCGCCCGCACCTCGCTACGCCCGTTGATCGCCTTGGAGGCGGTCGCGATGGACACGCCCGCGAGCTTGGCGACATCGGTGAGCGTGGGCGTGCGGTTGGTGGGGATTTCGGGCTCGTTGGCCATGTGGTGCTCCCTCCCGGCGACCGGCACAGGCGTGGTACGCGGCGACAGGCCGCCCCGGAGTGCCGTGACGACCACTCCTGGCGGACGAGGATTCTCAGTGCCTTTTCGGCGACGTTTCGGTGGGGGTGCGGCCCTGCGGTCCCCCATCGAAGCCCTCACCTGGGCGGAACACTACACCGGCGAACACCGGCGGCAGGTGCCAGCGATGCCCGGGCGGGTCACCTACCGAAATCTCCGCCGAAAGTCCACGGCGGCTGACCCGGTGGGGTGGCGGGGTCCAGACGGGCCCCGCCACCCCCGTCGGGGCTACGGCCTGCCCGAGTCGCCGCCGATCGCCTCGTACGGCGCCTCGATCTGGACGGTCACCGACCCACCGTCCACCGTTCCGGTGACCCTGACGGTCGCGGTCCCCGCGGGCACCGACGCCACGCGAGCGTTGAACGCCTGGTAGACGGCCTTCCCCGGGGCTACACCGGCCACCGTCCGCGAGCCGTACGGCGTGTTCAGCTCGATGGTGAGCGGCACGTCGTCGGCATTGTGGGCGGTGACGGCGACGTGGGCGGTGGAGCCGATGATCCGCGTGCGGGCCTGCACCTCGACGTTCCAGGTGGGTGCCGGCTCAAGTTCCCTGTTCGAGGCGGCGGCGTACGAGACGACGAGATCCTTCTCCGCCGCGGTGAAGGCGCCCGCCGCGACGAATGCCTCGGCGGTCTGCGTGACAGTCGAGACGAACTGTCCGTGGGTGGCGAAGGGCGCCTGGTCCCACACCAGGTCGAGGAAGGTGGGGCCGTCGGTGCCGGGCGAGGGAACCCCGGTCACCGGGATGTCGTAGTGCGGCAGGCCGTCATTGCGCTTGCGGTTGGGTACGCCGGTGTCGACCGAGCCGAACACGATGGTCGGCTCGACCCGCCGGAAGTACGACGAGGCGGCCTGGGTGTCGGCGATGTAGTACGGGCGCAGGGTGAAGCCGTGCGTGGTGAAGAGGTGGTCGCCCGCCGCGGTGGTGCTCGTGGCGGTGATCGCTGCGCGGGAGTAGTCGCCGTCGCGCTTGAGGTGCCGGTAGAGCGAGAGTTCCCGGTAGTTCCCGACGCCCGGGTTTCCCAGGATCTGCAGCAGGACCGGTCCCCAGAAGATCGACTGTGTGTCGGGACGGTCCAGCGCCCGCTCGATCCGGATGCTGAAGGGCATCCGGATCTCGATGGTGTCGCCGGTGTTCCAGGCCCGGCTCAGGGTCAGGTAGCTGCCGGGTGTGGCGGTGACGTCCTGAGCCGCACCGTTGATCGTGACGAAGAAGCCCTTTCGCGCCCAGGCCGGCACCCGCAGCTTGATGGCGAGAGGACCATTGCCCTGCACGGTGAGCCTGGTGCGGTCCTCGCGCGGGTAGGTGGTCTGCTGGGTGATGGTGAAGCCCTTCTCGGCCCAGGTCAGTGTCGACGACACGTACAGGTTGACCCAGAGCGTTCCACCGTCGGCGGACTTGAAGTAGATCGTCTCCTGGTACTTGGTGTGGTTCTCGAGACCTGTACCGCCGCAGCAGGTGCCGGTGTTGCCGTAGTCACGGGTGGCACCCGGGGTCAGCGGCTGGAAGTAGGTGACCTGCGGGTTGCTGACACTGGTGCTGTCCGCCCGCGAACCGGCGATCTGGTTGATCAGACCGCGCTCGTAGTAGTCCATGTACGCGGGATCGCTCTCGTGGAAGAACAGGTTACGAGCCAGCTTGATCAGGTTGTAGGTGGTACACGTCTCGGCACCGCCCTGGGCGATCGAGTTCGCGATGTTGCCCCGGTTCTGGAACAGCTCGGTGTTGTTGTTGGAGCCCGGGTAGTTTCCGCCCGTTCCCCCGTTGGCGTACGTCCGGTGCGGTACGACCATGCCGAAGAAGTTCTTGGCGGCCTGGAGGTAGTCCTGCTCGCCGCTGTGCTCGTATACGCGCAGGTAGCCGATGAACTGCGGCACGTGCGAGTTGGCATGCAGCCGGTCCGGACGGCGACGACCGGGCCGGGTCTGTGGCGTAGTGACGAGGATGTCGCGGTTCTCGACGCAGGCGTCGAAGAGCGACTCCCGGTTGTCGAAGCGCTTGGCGGTGTCCAGGTGCTTCGCGTCGCCGGTGAGCGCGTAGATCTCAGGAAACACCTCGTTCGCGCCGCCGGTCTCGCCAGCGATGTAGAGGTCCCACATGTAGTTGAGGTTGTCCCGGGTGATCGGGCCCGTGTAGGCGGGGTGGTTCTTGTCCCCGATGGTCAGTGCGAGGTGCGCCCACTCGGCCATCCGAACGACCACGTCGAGGGCCTTCTGGTTGTCGGTGTGGTAGTACGCGTCGAGCAGTCCACGCATGATCTTGTGCTGCGTGTACCACGGCGCCCAGGTGTTGGCGCTCAGGTCACCGCCGTAGACGGCCCACCGTGGCGGGCCGAGTCGGAGCACCGCGTCCTCGGGGATCGCGCCCAGGTAGCCGGGATGGGTCGGGACCCAGAGGGCTCCCCCGCCGCTCTGGCTGGCCACGATTCCGCCGTCGCGGCCGTTGGGCGAGGCGTCCCTGATCGTGGTGCCGTCCTCCTCCTCGAACCGGTACCAGGCGATCGACCCGCCGCCGGTGCTCCCGGCCGCGGAGTCCAGCAGCGACTGGATCTCCTGCGCGCTCAGTGCCCGGTCGAAGATGTGGAACTCGTCGACGGTCGCGTCCAGGTACGCGTCGCCGTACTGGGAGCGCCCGATCCACCGGTTTCCCGGGTTTCCGAGGTTGGCCGGGCTGAGGGTCATGTTCGGGTTCTGGCCGGCCTGTTGACCGTTCACGTAGAGGGTGCCGGTGCGCTGGGTGAGGGTGACGGCGAGGTGCACCCACTGGTTGGTCGGCAGTGCGGCGGTACCGTCGATCCGCTGTTCACCACCGCTACCGCTGACCGTGATCGCGAACCTCGGCGCGTTGCCGGTGACGCCGGCGCGGGGGGTCAGGAACATGTTGACCGTGGTGTTCTGACCGAAGTCGAACAGCCGACTCCAGTTCTGGGTGGAGGCGAGATTGACCCAGGTGGCGATGGTGAAGTCGGCGAGCTGGCTGATCGCCTCCTGGGGCAGGGTCACGTGCTGCGCCCGGCTGGGGCCGTTCAGGCGCAGGCCGCTTCCGAAGCGACCCGGCACCCGGCCGATCTGCGGGTCCTCCGGCTCCTCACCGCCCGGGTCGCCCCCGCCCAGCCGCGCGGTGATCGCGGCCTGGCACGCCGCGAGCTCGTCGACCATCCAGTCGAGCTTGCTCTTGAAGATCGGCTCGCCATGGTCGGCGTAGCCCTGCGCCAGGGCCGTCATGAAGTGGCCGGCCCAGTGGCCGCTGAGCAGCCCACCGTCCTCCCAGCCCCCGGGGACGGAGACGCCCGGCGGGTTCGGTCGGCCGGCCTGGTTGTTGAACAACACGAGGAAGCGCCGCTCGTCGAGCTGCCGCAGGTAGCTCTTGGTGCGGTCGCGCTTCTCCTGGAGCAGGCCGTCGCCCAGCGTCACGTCGCGCAGCTGGAATGGCCGGACCGGCGCGGTGCCGCCGGGACCGGGGTCGGCCGAGATCACGTTGAGGGGAGTCGGTCCGGCTGACGCCTCGGCGGCTGCCTGGGCGGCGGTCGCGGGGAGCGCGCCCGCGGTGGCCGCCGCGGTGACACCGATGGCGGACGCCTGAAGGACCTGACGTCGACTGACGGGCATCTTGTCGGAGAGAACCATTGCGGATCGTCCTTTCACGCGGGGGATCAGAAAGCCTGTGGCGCACCGTCGGCGAGAGCCGATTTCCGGGCCTCTGCCCGGCCCTCGTCCCGGGCGTCGGCGATCAGCTGCGCGAGTCGCCGCCGGCGTCGGCGCAGGGTGTGTCGTACGGCGAGGGCCAGGACGGCGAGGACGGCGGCGAGGGAAAGCTGCGGCCACGGCAGCGCCCAGATCGTCACGGTGGCGGTGGTGGGCCTGGTTTCGGCACTGGTGGGGTCGCCGCCGACGATGGCCGGGGTGAGGTCGACGCGGGTCCCGAGTCGTCCCAGCGACCAGACGCCGTCGAGGCGGCCCTCGACGGCGCGGCTGCCGCCGGGAAGTGTCTCCTCGACGTTCGTCGTGTTGCGCCGGGCGGCCAGGCCGAGTGGGCCGGCGGCGGTCGTCCGGCCGGTGCCGGCCACCGCGACGTTGCCGTCGTTCGTCGTGGTGTACCTGAGGTGGACCGTGCCGGCCGAGAAGGGGTTCCACGAACGCTCATACCGGGCGGTGAGACCGTTGATGGCTAGGGACGCGGTTACCGTGCCGCTTGCCCGCAGCATGACCCGGAACCCGACCCGGCTCTCGACGGCGACTGTGCCTCCCGCGCTCGTGACCGCGGCCGCGATGCCGGCCGGGTGGTCCCCGGGCGTGGTGTTGTGGGGCGCCGTGATGGTGAACGGCACCACCTTCGTCTGGCGGGGTCCGACGCTGACCGTCTGCTGCACCCTGATCCAGGTGCCGCCGTCGGCCGACTGCTGGTTCGACGCGAGCATATTGAAGCGGCCGTTGTCGGTGAGGTAGCCGTCGGCGGCCTTCAGCGCGAAGACCACCGTGCCGTCGCTGAAGTTCCGCACCGCCAGGTGCTCGGTCACCGCCTGACCCGGGTCGAGCGTGCGCTCGACCCACCGGCGGCCGTCCGGGCCCTGCTGGTTCGCGGGCTGGACCGCCCAGGTCAGCGTCGGAGTGGTCGGTTGCGCCGCTGCGGCGGCGGGTGCGATCGGCACGGCGACGAACACCGCGGCCAGCACGGCGAGCAGTCGCAGCGGCGTCCGCGGCGAGGTCCGGATCATCGCGGGTCCTTCGACGGAGGGATGTGACGGGTGGGGGCCGCGTCACCGCGACCCCCACCGGTGCGTCACTCGAACAGGGAGAGGGTCAACGTCGAGGTGTACGAGCCGGCGGCGACATCCGCCGGGGTGCGCAGGTACAGGTCGGCGTCCACCGAGTACGCGTCGCCGGTCACCGCCTCCGAGTCGAAGGTCGACACCAGCAGCTCCTGGTCGACCAGGCCCACGTTGTTGCCGGGCTGGGTCGGCTCGTCGAGGACGGTCACCACCTCCTCGCCCTCGGTGACCAGGCCGGTGTCGCCGCCGTCGAGCAGGCGCGGCTTCCACCCGAGATGTCCCGCGCTGATCGGCGCCTGACCGGCGCCGCCGACGAAGTCGGTGGCGCTACCCAGCACGGCCCAGGCGGCGTTGTCGGGCACCTCCTCTGGCGTACGGGTGTCGGTCACCGTCACCGTCGGCAGGCTGCCGACGAACTGACGGACGAGCAGGGTCGAGCCGTCCTCGGACAGCGCGACCGAGTCGCCGGCGATCGACATGGCGAGCACACCGGGCTCGGTGATCTCCTCGATGTCGACCGTCACCCGCACGTCGGTGCCGTCGCCGGGCTCGGCCTGGACCGGCGTCTGCATCGCCACCGTCCCGGCCAGCACCGCACCCGCGGCACCGGCCGCGAACAACCGCCTACGGTTTCCTGTTTTCATGGGCTGCTCCATCGTCGCTAGTGGTTACGGGGCCTGGCGGGGATCGCCGGCACAATCGGCGCCGGCGTGCTCTGCGGTGCGGACGCTCGTCACGTCAGTACCGTTGATGGGTGCGGTGGCCCGGACGGTCGCCGACCCGGCCGGGATCGAGACCGCCCGGGTGGCGAACGACTGGTAGGCGCTCGCACCGGGCGCTACGTCGGCGACGGACCGCTGGCCGTACGCCGTCTCCAGGAGGATGTCCACCGGCACGTCGTGGTCGTTGCGCGCCTGAACGGCGACGTACGCCCGGCCGCCGACACACCTCGCTTGCACGCTGACCGTGACGGGCAACGCGGGTTGGGCTCCCGGGTCGTCGGCGACGACCCGCCACTCGGTGATCGCGACCGCGGAGTAGGTGGTGTCGTTGCCGTTGGCCCGGATCATGGCGCGCACCCTGGGCGTGGTGACGGGGTCGAAGGAGACGGTGTTGAACGCGGTGGTGCTGGTGCCGTAGGGGGAAGCCCCGGTCACGTCGCGCCAGGTCGAGGTGGTCTCGTCCCAGTACTGCAGCACCCACCCGTCGGGCTGGGCGACGCCGTCGCCGGAGCCCTGGTCGGAGTCCCGCCAGAACTTCAGCTCCGTGCCGGTGATGCGCACCGGTCGCGCCCAGTCGTACTGGACCCACTGGGTCGCCGGGCGGGTGCCGGACCAGGTGCCCCAGAGTTGCGCCTGGCCCGGGTTGGACGGGTCGGCGCCGTCGTTGAGGGCGGTGACGCTGTTCCAGCCGGCCGTGTAGGAGGCGGTCGGGGTCGCGATGGGCCCGATGTTGCCGGCGAGCGGCCCGGACAGGTCCGCCGGGATGCTGACCGTCTTCGCGGTCTCCAGGTTCCCCGCCACGTCGAGCGCCCGGAACGACACGGTGTGCCGGTTCGAGTCAGGCGCCGCGATGGCACCGCTGTAGGTCGTCCACGCGCCGGTGCCGATGGCGTACTCGATGCGGGCGACCCCGGAGGTCGCGTCGCTGGCGGCCACCGTGACCGCCCGGGTGGCGCTGTCCACGGTGGCCGTGCTGGCCGGCGGCGTCCCGTCGATGCGTACCGGAAGGGTCGCGGGCGACGAGACGTTGCCCGCACGGTCGGTCGCGGTCGCCCGGACGCTGTGCTGACCGTCTCCAGAGACGGTCACGTCGACGGACCGCACGGCGCTCGCGACGACCGGCTGGCCGTCGTCCACCCGCGACTCGATGGTCAACCGACCGCCACCGTCGTCGACACCGGCGACACGTACCCGCACCGCCGACCGGAACCAGCCGGCACCACCAGCGCTGCCGCTGGGCGTGAGCGTCAGCGTCGGCGGGGTCTCGTCGCCCTCGGTGTCCTCCGGCGAGATGACCCGGACCTGCGCGGAGACGCGACCGGCGGCGTAGCCGAGCACGCTGCCCCCGATCGTGAACGTCCCGGGCGTCGCGACGTTCTCGGGCGTGACCGGATCCCAGAAGACCGGCAGCTGCAGCGTTTCGGCGCCGAACGTCACGGGGAGGCTGTCGGGCAGTTCGGTCTCCCCCACCTCCACCGTCATCCCGGGGGCGGTGACGGACTCCGGCTGTGCGGCGAGGACCTTCCACTCCTCCACGGCCACCGCGGAGTAGGTGCTGCCATTGGTGGACGCGTCGAACACGGCCCGGACCTGGGTCGTGGTCACCGGGTCGAACGTGGTGTCCTGGAAGCCCTGTGTGCTGGTCGGGAAGCCGCTCGGGTTCGGCACGTCGGCCCACTGGCCGCTGTCGAGATTCCAGTACTGGATACGCCAGCGGGCGGGGGCGGCGACGCCCGCGCCGGTGCCCTGCGGCTGGTCGTTCCAGAAGTCGATCTGCGAACCGGAGATCCGCATCGGCTGGTCCCACGTGTACTGCACCCACTGCTGGGGCGGGTTGTTACCCGTCCACGTCCCCCACATGTCCGGTGGCAGCGGGTTCGACCGGACGATCTCGTCATTGAGCGCCTTCACCCAGTACTGCGTGGGCACCGGCTCGTTGGAGACGGTGACCCTGGCTGCCTGGGCGATGTTCGCCCGCGGCGTCCGGTCAGGCCCCTTGACCGGCGTCGGCGTCACGAGCTTCAGCCGCGGAGGGCTCTGCGTGTCATCCCACTCGACCGGGTCGATCGCCACCGAGCGGCGGAAGTGGCCGCCGCCCACGGCGTCGGCGGTGTGGTACGCCATGTACCACTTGCCGTTGAACTCCAGGATGCCCGGATGGCTCGTCGTCGAGGAGACCGGACGGAGCATGGTGCCCCGGTAGGTCCACGGTCCCTCGGGCGACGACGCCGTCGCGTACGCGATGCAGGCGTGGTAGTTCGCCGGGGTGCACGCCGATGTCGGACCGGCGTTGTTCCCGGCGTACGCCATGTAGTAGGTGCCGTTGCGTTTGAAGGCCCAGGCCGCCTCGAAGAAGCCGGTCAGGCCGGTGACCGAGCGCTGTGTGGTCACCGGGGTCTTCATGTCCTGCTGGAGCTCGATCATCCGCAGCTGGCTGAACGAGCCCCACCAGAGGTACACCCGCTGGTTCGGTGCGGTGCCGTCGATGAGGATCGTCGGGTCGATGTTGTGGATGGTGTTGGCGGTCGGCACGCGTTGGGAGATGATCGGCCCGCCCGCGTGGTCGGTCCACGGGCCGGTGGGGCTGTCTGAGACGGCCACGCCGATGGCGAACTTGTCGGACGCCGGGCTGTCCCGTTCGTTGATCGGTACGTACCAGTAGTAGCGCCCGTCCACGCCCCGGACAACCTGGCCCGCGTACGCGCGCCCCGGCGTCGCCCAGGAGAAGACCTGTTCCGGGCGCATCAGCGACGGGTAGTGGGTCCACTGGCCGGCCTGGACATCCGTGGTACGGAACGCACCCCACTCGTTCATGACGAAGTCGTTGGTGGACGGCCCGGCCTGGTCGTGGCCGGTGTAGATGTAGAGCTGGTCCTGGCCCGTGTCGTTGCCGGGAGCGCCGCCCGGCACGACGACCGGCGCCGGATCGGCCGAGTAGTAGCTGCCGTCGCCGAGGATCGGGTTGACGGTGTTGGTGAAGGTGTACGAGTCGGCCGCGTAGGCAGGCGCGGCGACCCCGACCAGACCGGCGGCGACAAGCCCGGCGACAGCCGTCGCGGCGAGCGTCCTGTGGATCCGGCGCGCCGGCCGGTGGGTTGGTGGGGCGGCGCCGTGCACCACGGTGGTGTTCACGGTCTCGATCTCCTCACTGTTGTTTGGAGGTGGTGGCGGCGCCGGCGCGGCGCCGCCACCACGAGGGGTCAGCCGCAGGCGAGCGCGCCGAACGGCGCCTCGAACGCGACCGTCACCGGTTGGCCGTTCACGCTGCCGGTGGCCTTCACCGTCGCGACTCCGGCCGGCACCGACTCGGCGCGGGTGGTGAACGCCTGGTACGCGGACTTGCCGGGGGCGACGCTGGACACCGTGCGCGACCCGTACTGCGTGAGCAGTTCGATGCTCAGCGGCACGTCCTCGGCGTTGCGCGCGTCGACCGAGACGTAGGCGCGGGTGCCGATGCACTGCGTGCGCGCCTGCACCTCGACGTCCCACGTCGGGGTCTCCGGCGGGTCGCCCACGGTGAGGGTCAAGGTGGTCCGCGTGGCGCCGGCCTGGCTGACGTAGTCGGGCAGGATCAGGTTGCCGATGAGGGTGTAGCGACCGGGGGTGTCGACGATGTCCTCGTCGAACTCCCAGTCCACGCCGATCGCCTGGTTGTCCCGGGAGCCGTCGTTGTAGGAGACCTCCACCTTGTCCGGCAGGTGTGGCAACTCCCCCACGTCAACGGATCGCTCGAACGTCTCGGCGCCCTGGATCGAGATGCCGCCCGGCGCCGTCTCGGGCCGCACGTAGACGCGGGCCTCGGCGATGAGGCCGTACGCGTCGTTCGTGCCGTAGACCACGAACGGCTCGACGTTGGTCTCCGCGACCATCGCCGGCGTGATCTCCTGCCAGTTGAACGCGACGCTGCCCCGTGCGCCGCCGGCGTAGACCGCGTCGAGCGTGCCCGGCAGGGTGGGCACCTCGCCCACGGTGGTCCGGATGAGCACGGGCGAGCGCACCGAGTCGACGGTCTCGCCGTTGGCACGCCAGCGCAGCACGCCGGTGCCCGCGCCGCTGCCCATGAGGCCCCAGATGCGGATGCGCAGATAGCTGGTGGTGACCGGTTGGAAGTCGAAGTGGTTGTAGGTGTTGGTGACGAGCCCGTTCTCGTACGTCGAGTCCCCGGCGAGGGTCACCGGCGTCCAGGTGGTGCCGTCCGCGGAGCTCTCGATCGCGTACGTGGTGCCGGTGGGCCGGCGGGTGCCGCCGTTGTCGTCGTACCAGTAGATGTCGGTCGAGGACAGCCGTACCGGCGCGGTCCACCGATACTGGATCCACGCCGCCCGCTCGGGGCTGGTGCCGTTCTGCGGCTGGCCCCAGTTGCCCCAGCCGTTTCCGGCCCCCGGGTTCGAGCTGGTCGGGGTGGTGCTCTCCTTGACCCGCTGGTGGTTCTCCCACGACGCGGTACCGCTGGTGCTGATCGTCGCCGAGGAGCCGAACTCCGCGACCACCTCCCGCTTGGCGAGCGTCACCGCCACGGTCGCCTCGGACCGTTTCTCGCCGTCGCTGGCGAAGAGCCGGAACACGTAGTCACCCTCGACGGTGCCGGTCACCCGCGTGGTCAGTGCCTTTGAGTCGGAGAAGATGACGCCGGCTCCGGACGGGGCCGAGACGGTCTCCCAGCCGTACGTCAGCTCGCTGTCGTAGGGGATGCCGTCGTCGGACGCAGTGCCGACGAGCCGGGTGGACAGGTTGCCGTCCGCCGAGCCGTCGCGCGCGGCGGTGACCACGGGGGCCTGGTTGGACACCTCCGGTACGTCGCGTCCTGAGTCGAACACCTGAATCTCGGAGATCGCCGTGTAGAAGGTCGGGTTGTTCGTGAACGCGATGCGCAGCTTGTTCGCGGTGACGTTGTGGAACAGCGCCTCGTTGAACTTCGCCGACGGGACGGTCGGGTTCTTGAACTGGCCCGGCACCTCCTTCCAGCCGCCGTTCCCGTCGGGCACCTGCACCCACCAGCGTGCGGGTTCGCGGTAACCACCGGCCTGGCGGTCGCTGACCGCGTACACCTTCACGTTGTCGAAGGACTTGGCCGATCCGAGGTCGAGCTCGATGTAGCCGTTCTTGTCGGTGGTGCCGTAGTTGCCCCAGTACGGCTCGTTGGCGGTGACGCCGTCGGTCACGGCCGCGAGCGACACCGGCCGCTCGGTCTCCCCGATGGCGCCGGGCGTGTAGTTCATCGAGGTGCTGCTCCAGCCGGGCGTGTGGAACTGCCGCCACGGTGCCGGCCGCACGCCCTGCTGGGTGTACGACGAGCTGAGGTGGGCGCCCGACGCCAGGTTCGGCGCGTCCTCGGTGAGGTCGATGCCGGCCGTCTTCAGGTACTCGACGACGCGGGTGTCCTCGATCGGGGTGTCGACCGCGCTCGGGACGTTGGCCCCGGTCGTCGCGGTGAACGTGACGGTCAGGCCGTCCTCGGCCTGGACCTGGTTGGTACGCGGGTCGTAGGTGAGCTTGCCGAGCTTGTCGGTGCTGACCTTCTTCTCACCGTTGAGGAAGAGGCTGTAGCCGGCGCCGAGGCCGTAGTTGCTGCCGTCGGGGTCCCAGACGATGGTGACGTCCTGACCGTGGTAGCGCAGGTTGTTGGCCATGAAGTGGTCGTAGCCGAACGTGATCGGCGACAGCTCGATCTTGTCGTCGGAGCGCGGCTGGAGGCCGGCCATGTCCTCGACGAAGATGTAGTTCATGTTGCCGAGCATCACGTGGTTCGGGTTGTTGCGGTTGTAGGTCTTCGCTGTCGGGTTCCAGTTGGAGTAGTACTCCGCCTGGTTAGGGGCGCGCAGGTCCGCGTTCGGGTAGATGCTCCAGGCCATCCAGTCCAGCAGCCGCTTGGCGTACTCCGGGGTGATGTACTTCTGCTCCGGGTCGTAGTGGCGCAGCGCCGAGCGGACGCTGCGGTACTGCACGGTGAAGTTGATGTTGGAGAAGTTGTTGGAGCCGCCGATCCCGTAGGCCGTCCGGTCGTACTGGTTGGCGGTGTAGAACGGGAAGATCGGGAAGTTGTCGCCGTAGGTCAGGAACCGGAACCCGTCGACGTAGTTCTGCCACTGGTCGAACGGGATGAGGTTCTCGGCGTAGACGTCGTAGAGGTTCGACTCCCGGGCCGGGATCAGGTCGCGGGCCGACGCGGGCAGCGGGTTGGGTCGACCGTTGGCGGTGGCCGCGCTGCTGGCGCCGTGCGACGTGCCGGCAAGGAACATCCGCATGTCGGGGCTCCACAGCCGATCGAGAATCGCTGCGCGGATGTCGTTGGCACCGCCGGCCATCTCGTCGACCTTGCCCTGGTCGGCGCCGGCGATCTGGTAGAGCTGGCGGGCGGCGTCGAACGCGCCCCACACGTACGCCGACTCGGGGCGTTCGATGGTGCGTGCGCCGGGTGCGCCGGCGTTGGCCTTCGGGTAGCCGAAGGTGATCGCGTCGGCGTCGTTGCCGGGCATGTAGTTGGTGTCGTAGGCGATGAGGTTGTCGTTGTTGCCGTCGTAGTGCTCCAGCTGGCCGACGCCGTCGCCCTCGAAGTAGCGCGCGAACTTCTGGGCGATCTCCTTCCCGCCGCCGTGCACGTTGTAGGCCTCGAGCCCGGCGGTCCCGAGGTACTGCGAGTAGTGGTTGTTCCAGCTCGTGTGCCCCGGGCTGTCCAGGAAGGCCGAGGAGCCGGACAGCTCGCCGATGTTGAGGACCTGGCCGTACGGCAGGTAGGGGGTGCGCAGCCACTTGGTGTCCTGCAGGTGCATCGGCTGGGTCAGCGCGACGGCGTTCTGGTAGAGGTTCACCCCCTCGATCGTCGTGGGGTACTGGTAGACGTGGCCAGGCGCGTTGGCGTCGAGCGTGTTGTACCGCTCGCCCCACCACCGGTAGACGATTGCCTTCTCCAGCGCGGGGTCGGGCACGTCGATGTAGGGCACGTCCTGCGCCCAACGGCGGTTGAACGCGGTGATGCCGGTGCGCACGGCCGTGGCCGGCGACATGGCGGCGTACTCCTGGTAGCTCTGCACCGTCTGCGGCAGCGTGGCCGAGGAGACGGCGCCGACCACCGACAGCGACACCGTTCCGCCGGCCGGCACGGTGATCTGACGGTCGAGGTTGGCTCCGGTACGACTGAAGCCGGAACCGGTGAGGTCGACCCGGACCGAGTCCCACGCGGTGTCGACGAGCCCGTTGTTGGAGCCGCTGGTGATGGTGCGTGTGCCGGTCACCGTGGCCGTGCCCGGCCCGGCCTGGGTGGCCAGCGGTGATGCGGCACGGACGGTGAAGGTGGCCGGTGCGTCGCCGGGGTTGCCGAAGTCGATGGCAGTGACGGCGACGTTGTCCTCGGTGATGAACTTGGTCTGGTCCGCGGTGACGCCGGTGGTCCCGATCGTGTACCGGGTCCTGGCGTGGCTCGGCGCGTTGAAGCGGTTGGCGTTGACCTCGGTGACGGTCTGGCCGGGCACCGTGACGGTGTACAGGTTGCCGAGGTTGTTGGGGCCACCGACGTACGCGCTGCCGGCGAAGCCCATGCTGGTGAAGTTGTTGTTGCTCGCGCCGCGCATGTAGAGGGAGCGGCCCCGGGTCATCAGCACCGCCGACCCGATCGTTCCGGGGACGCCCAGCACGCGGTCGAGGTAGTAGTCCGTGCCGCCGGCGGCCAGATCCTTCTCGAAGATCGACTGGTGCATGTTCCCCGCGGTGAAGGGCACACCGGGCTTGAGCTGGTTGGCGACGTCGCCGACGTTGCTGTAGGCCGGGTCGCCGATCTCCATGGCATGGTTCTGCCCGTCGGTGTAGACACCGACGTCACCCTCGTTGCCCGGCAGGATCGGGCTGGCGGCGTTGGCCGGGGACGGTACGCCGACCGCCCCTCCCACCACCAGCGCGGCCAGGGCGGCCCAGAGGGGCACCCTCCTCACTCGTCTATGGATCATGTCGTTCCTCCTTGTCGTCGGTGCGGCTGAACGGGGTGGGGCGGGTGCAGGAGTTAGCGCTAACATCGGAGAGCGCCTCGCGCTCCTCAAATCTGCTCAGCGGGTTGTCGGGAGCCAGACGCGCATGGTCGAGGGCCCTCGGTTGGCCCAGTCGTGGTACGCCACCAGCGCCACCTCGTCGAGGCTTTCGCCGACCGTCGGCGCCGACTCGACCGCGTCGGTCTGGTAGGGCCAGTCGTGGTCTCGCGGGTGGACGCGCCGCAAGCGCACGGTGACCCGGCCATTCACGAGACGGGGCGGTTGGCTGGTGTCGACGCGGAGTTCGTCGACCGTCTCGACGCCGGGCACGTCCACCGACTCCAGGGCGAGCACGAGGGGGCCGTGCTCCACCGCGACGCAGCCGCGGACCGCGTCGATGCGCGCGTCCGGGTGGGTGAAGCGGGGCCCCACCGGCAGGGACAGGACGACCTCGTCGCCGCGGCGCCACGTCCGGCACTCGGTGACGAAACCCGGCCCGACCGGGCGGGTGTCTCCGGCGATGGTCAACGTCGCACCCTCGCTCGCCCAGCCGGGCACCCGCACCGTCAGCGACCAGGGCTGGTCGTCGTCGCTCTCGATCCGTACCCGGATCTGCCCGTCGTGCGGGTAGTCGGTCGCCACGCTCACCCGGAGGTCACGCCCGTCGGCGAGCCGGTGCTCGATGGTCCCCGGCAGGTACTGGTGCAGCTGGATACCCTCGTCGTCGTACGTCGCGACGTACGCCGTCAGGCTTGCCAGGGTGCGGGCGACGTTCGTCGGGCAGCAGGAGACCTCGAACCAGGGCGCCCGCAGAGAGGCCGCCGCGCGCAGGCTGGGCCGCTCGGCGTCGGGGAGGCTGCCCAGCTCGCGGCGGTGCAGGGTGTTCGTGTAAAAGAAACTCCGCCCGTCGGCCGACGGCGAGGTCGACACCACGTTGAACAGCGTCCGCTCGATGAGGTCGGCGTAGCGGGGGTCGCCGTCGGCGAGCAGCAGCCGCCACGCGAGCATCACCGAGCCGACCCCGGCGCAGGTTTCCGAGTACGCGCGGTCGGACGGGAGCACCCAGTCCTCGCCGAACGCCTCGTCCTGGTGCCGGGAGCCCTGTCCGCCGGTGACGTATGTCCGCCGGGCCACCCCGTTGCTCCACTGGTTGCGTACCGCGTCCAGCAGGCCGGTGTCCTTCAGGTCGACTGCGACGTCGGCGGCACCGGCAGCGAGGTAGTTCGCCCGTACCGCGTGCCCCCGCAGGACCGTCGCCTCCCGGACGGGAAGCTCGTCCTGGAAGTACTCCCGGCCGTACTCCACATCGCTGAGCCGGCCGTGGCCCCGCCGGTCGACGAAGAGAGCGGCCTGGGTCAGGTAGCGGTCGTCGCCGGTGACTCGGGCGAACTCCACCAGCGCGGTCTCGATCCCCGGGTGCCCGCAGAGGCCGTCGATACCGTCCGGCCCGAACGTCTCGCACACGTTGTCGGCGGCACGGCGGGCGACCTCGAACAGGCCGTCGTCCGCGCCCGGGCGCGTGCGGGCGCGGGCGACCGCGGCCTGGAGGAGATGACCGACGCAGTAGAGCTCGTGACCCCATTCGAGGTCGGACCAGCGAGGCGCCTGCCCCGGGCGACCGAACCTCGTGTTGAGGTAGCCGTCAACCTCCTGCGCCGCGGCCACCCGCCGCACGACGGCGCGGAACCTCGACTCTAGCTCCGCATCGCCGGTCCGGCCGATCTCCCACGCCATCGCCTCGAGGAACTTGTAGATCTCCGAGTCGGAGAACTCGCGGCCACGGCGGTCGCGTGACAGGTCGCCCCGCACGGCGAGGTCGAAGTTGCCGATCCAACCTTCCCGCTCGATCCAGTGCTCGATGTGCGGGAGAGTCGCGACGGCGTTGATCGATTGACGTTCGGCCCAGAATCCCCCCGTGATCTGGACCTGGTCCAGCCCGAGCGGCCGGAGCCGGCCACGGATCGGCAGGACGGGGGCGGCCGCAGGTACGGTGCCGCTCATGGTCATCCTTTCATCGCGCCGGACATGAAGCCGCGCACGTAGTGTCGTTGGAGCAGCAGGAACAGAACGATGCACGGAAGGGCGAGCACGACGACGCCCGCTTCGGTCGCCCCGTAGTCGACGACACCCTGCACCTGGCCCCGCAGGTTGGACACAGCGAGCGGAAGGGTCATGCGCTCGCTGTCGTTGATGAGGATCAGCGGTGCCATGAAGTCGTTCCACGCGGTGAGGAACGCGAACAGCCCCACGGTGATGAGGCCCGGCTTCACCGCGGGCAACAGCACCCGCCACAGCGCGCTGAACGTCGAGCAGCCGTCGACCATCGCGGCCTCGTCCAACTCGCGCGGCACCGCCTCGAAGGAGATGCGCATCAGGAAGGTGGAGAACGGGAGCTGGAACATCGTCAGCACCAGCGCGACACCGACGAGGGAGTTCTGCAGCCCCACCTGGTTGAGCAGCACGTAGAGCGGGATCAGCAACGTCGCGTACGGGACCATCAGGATGGCGAGCGTGACCAGGAACAGGATGTTCTTGCCGGGGAAGCGGAACCGGGCGAACGCGTAACCACCGAGGAGGGAGATCAGCAGCGTCAGCGCGACCGCGAGCAGGGCGACGATCGCCGTGTTGGCGAGGTAGCGCCAGATGCCGGCCTGGTAGTTCGCCAGCGTCTCGTAGTTGCCGAAGCCCCAGCCGTCCACCTGGTTCGTGCCGGCCCGTGGGCCGACCGAGGCGACCGCCGTCCAGAGCAGCGGAGCCAGGAAGATCAGCCCGACCGATCCGGAGAACACCCAGTACGGTGTGCGCAGCGCGATGCCGGCGATGGTGACGCCCCTGGGTCTGCTCCGGCGAGTTGTCCCGGCGGCGGATGGCGGAGGCCCGCCGTCGGCAATGTGGGAACGGGATACGGCGACCATCGGCGTCAGCTCTCCTCGGACCGGAAGGCGCGCAGTTGCAGCGCGTTGATGAGGACCAGGGCCAGCAGCACGATGAGGGAGAGCGCCGCCGCCACGCCGAGGTCGTTCTGCCCCTGGAACGCCACCATGTAGATGAGCTGGACGACGGTGATCGTGCTGTTGTCCGGACCGCCCTTCGTCAGGATGTAGAACTGCTCGAAGGCGAGCAGTGAACCGGTCACGCAGAGCACGGTCGTCAGCGCCAGGGTCGGACGCAGCAGCGGCAGGGTGATCTTCCGGAAGGTCTGCCACCGGCTGGCGCCGTCCGCGCGGGCGGCCTCGTACACGTCCGCCGGTATGCCCTGCAGGCCGACCAGCATGAGCACCATGTAGAAGCCGGCGTAGCGCCACACGATGAGGAACGTCGTCGAGATGAGCGCCGCGGTCGGTGAACCGAGGAAGGTGATGCCGAGCCGATCGAGCACGGGTGCCAGAGGGCTCGCGTACGGCGAGTAGAGCACGTAGAACAGCAGGGACGCCGACGCCAGCCCGAGGGCACTGGGAATCAGGAACGACGCGCGGAGCAGGTTGTTCCACCGGCTCGACTCCTGCACGAGCAGGGCCAGCCCCAGGCCGAGGGCCAGGAGCAGCACGGTCGCGAGCACGGTGTACTTGATGGTGAACACCACCGAGTCGGTGAAGAACCGGTGGTTGACGGCCTTCACGAAGTTGTCGGGAGCGTTGACCCCCTGGTCGCCGGTGAGCAGCGGCCACCTCGACACCGACATCCTGATGACGAGCAGCAGTGGTACGGCGAAGAGCGCCACGACGAACACCGCGGTCGGCGTCGCGTAGAGCCAGCCCAGCAGGGCCTGACGGCCGCGTGGCCGGGCACGGCCCCGCATCGCCGCACTGGGCGGTCGAGACGGTGCGGTGACTCTCATGGGAACCCTCTCATCAGTCGGCGGCGGACGGTCGTTGACTCGTGCGGGTCGTTCCGCCGCGGGTGGGTGCCGGGAGCCATGGGTCGGCACCCACCCGCGGCGGGCGCCTACTGCTTGAGCACCGCGGTGATCTCGCCGTTGTCCTTCTGCAGGTCGCCGCTGCCGTTGAGCACGCGGTTACGGACGAGGGTCAGCCACGGGCTGTTCGGCGCGTTGAACGCCTGCTGGAAGTTCAGCGCGACGGGGGTGTCGCCCTTGCCGGCCGCCTCGTTGATGGTGACCAGCCGCGGGTCCTCGGCGGCGTACTTGTTGTTCGCGAGATCGGCGCGGGACACCACGTCCTTGTTCTTCGCCAGCACGCCGACCTGGGCGTCCTCGGACATCATCCAGCTCAGGAAGTTCCAGGCCTGAGCCGCCTTCTTCGAGTCCTTCGACACACCGATGCCGTCCCCACCGACGAAGGTGGATCCACCACCGCTGGGGCCGGGGATCGGGGCCACGCCGACGTCGAACGGCGTCGAGGAGAGCAGCGTCGCAGGGTAGAGCATCAGACCGACCTTGCCCTCGGTGAAGGCGGCGGTCCAGGTCGGGCCCGTCTCATCGGCCGAGGCCGGCAGCACCGCTCCGGACTTCCACAGGTCGTTCCAGGTGCTGTAGACCTTCTGGGCGGTGTCGTCGGCGAGCTTGGACTCCTTGCCGTCCTCGCTCAGCACTTCTCCGCCGTCCGCCCAGACGGAGGGGAACCAGGTGAAGACCAGGCACCCGCCGCAGTTGAGGCCGGCCGCCGTGCCGTAGACGCCGTCCTTCTTCGACGCCTGGACCGCCTTGGCGGCGGCCGCGTACTGCTCGAGGGTCGCCGGGGCCTTCTCCGGGTCCAGTCCGGCATCCTTGAACAATTGCTTGTTCCAGAACAGCATCGACAGGTCCAGCACGAACGGCAGGACGTGCTTCTTGCCGTCCACGGTGCCGGCCGACAGGTGGCCCTTGTTGATGGTGTCCTTGAAGCTGAGGCCGTCGATGTTGGTGCTGAGGTCCTGGAAGAGGCCCTGCTGCACCCAGTTCGGTACGTAGACGATGTCGGCGGCGAACAGATCCGGAAGGCCGTCCGAGCCCGCCGCCGCGCCGACCTTCGCAACATAGTCGTCGTTGGGAACGACGGTCAGCTTGACCTTGTTCTTGTGGCCGGTGTTGTACGCGTCGACGAGGAGCTTCGCCTGCTTCTCCAACGGCGCGCGGGTCCACAGGGTGAGTTCGCTGCCGTCGTCGACGCCGTTGGGGCCAGCCTCGGCCGCGCTGGTGCCGCCGCCGTCGCTGCTGCACGCGGCCGCGCCCACGGTCAGCGCCGCCACGAGGACTCCTGCCAACGAACGTAGGGCAGTCCGCCTGCCCAGGGATTTCGTCATGATTCCTCCCACGGGGTTCATCGTTCGGAGGGAACCGCTGGGCGGCCCCCGCAAGACGAGATGTGATCTCCGGATTGCTGCTGCATGTGGACGGCTGGGGCGGCGACGTCGCCGTCGACCGCCTGCCGGGTCGAATCCGCCCGTGACGTGGGTGCTGCTCGCGCCGCCGTGACGGGCGACGCCTGCCATGTCGTCATCGCCTCTCCGCCCTCTCGTCGGTCCCGGCACGCGGCTCGTGCGGCACATCGTCACCGTCGTGGCTGAGGTGGTGCGCATCACGTTCCGCCGCTAGGGTGTCCCACGAAAACGGTTTCGGCAAGATGTCGTGCGGGTAAAACCCGAACCTATTTCGATCGCCTCTCGCTCTTTCGCCTGAAGCTGTCTGCGCACTACGCTGGCCGAAAACCGCAGGGCGTGCGGGCAGTTGCCGTTGCCCTGAAACGTTGCGAAAGGTTTTCGGGTGGGGCGGCGACGATCGCAGTCAGTGACGCTGAGTGATGTGGCGAGCCAGGCCGGCGTCTCGGTGGCCACGGCGTCCAAAGCGCTCAACGGTCGCGCCGAAGTCGCACCGACCACCAGGGAACGGGTGCTGCGCGCCGCCGCCGAACTCTCCTTCCAGCCCAACGCCCTGGCCGCCGGGCTGATCTCCGGACGCACCCGCACGGTCGGACTGCTGACCGACGAACTCGGTGGCAGGTTCGCCATGTCCATCCTGCTCGGTGCGGAGAACGCGCTGGGCAACGGGCAGATGTCGGTGCTGCTCTGCGACGCCCGGGGCGACGCGATCCGCCGACAGCACTACATTCGCACCCTGCTGGCACGCCAGGTGGACGGCTTCATCGTGGTTGGTGACAGCAACGAGGTGAGCCCCTCGTTGACCCAGCACATCCCGGTTCCGGTGGTCTACGCCTACGCTGAGTCGACGGACCCGGGCGACCTGTCGATCGTCGCCGACGACGAGGGCGGTGCCCGACTGGCCGCGGATCACCTGGTGTCGCAGGGCCGACGCCGGATTGGACACATCACCGGTCCGGACAGCTATCGCGCTGCGCGGGACCGGGCCGCCGGCCTGCGCACGGTGCTCGCCGAGGCAGGCTTGTCCCCCGCCGGCGACCCGCTGTTCGGTGAGTGGTCACAGCGGTGGGGCAGGCACGCGGCACGACTGCTGCTGGCGGCCCGGCCGGACGTGGACGCGATCTTCTGCGGCAACGACCAGGTGGCCGCCGGGGTCGCCGACACGCTGCGCGATCTCGGCCGCCGGATCCCGGACGACGTGGCGATCGTCGGCTACGACAACTGGGAGTTCTTCGCCGAGGACTGCCGGCCGACGCTGACCACGGTGGATCTCAATCTCGAACAGCTCGGCGCGACCGCGGTCCAGCACCTCATCGCGGCGCTGGACGGCAATGCCGGCGTCGGGGTCATCCGCCAACGCGGCCGCCTGGTGGTACGCGAGTCCACCGGGCCGGCCCTGCCCCGTAGCTGAGACGGTCGGGATCGCCGGGCGGGTGGTGCCAGATCCGTCAGGTCACGCGCTGCGTGTCAGGCCGGATCGCGTCAGTTGCGCAGGCGGAAGTTCGGGATCGGGCGGTGCTGCCGCGCTGCGCCGAAGCACCAACTCGGGCACGAGCACGTCGCGCCCCCGCAGCGGCTCGTGCGCGGGCAGGTCGAGCTGCGCCAACAACAGCCGTAGGCTGCGCCGGCCCAACTCGGCGAAGTCCTGCCGCACCGACGTCAGTGGCGGCAGGAAGTGGGCGCCATCGGAGGTGCCGTCGAAGCCCACCACGCTGACGTCGTCCGGCACCCGGCGGCCCGCCTCGTGCAGCGCCCGCAGCACGCCGAGGGCGAGTTGATCGCTGGCGCAGAAGATGGCGGTGACGGACGGATCACGGGCCAGGCGCTCGCCCTGCTCGTATCCCGTGGCAGCGCTCCAGTCACCGAGCATCAACGCGGGCACCGGCGCACCGGCGGCCAGGAGCGCGCCGCGCCAGCCCTCGACCCGCTCCGCCGCCTCCGGCCAGTCGCCCGGGCCGGAGACGTGGTGGACGGTGGTGTGCCCCAGGTCGAGCAGGTGGCGTGTGGCGAGCCGCGCGCCCTCGACGTTGTCGATCTGAGCGCTCGGAACCGCCGGACTGCAGCCGCCGCCCGCGGTCACCGAGGCCAGGCCGGAGGACGCTTGGGCGAACGCGTTGGCCATCGCGGGCTTGGGCGCGATGGCGATGATTCCTTCGACCGAATGCCCGCGCAGCCAGTCGACCGCGTCCAGCACCGACCGGTGGTCCAGGTCGCGCACGCTGGCGACGCTGACGAAGTATCCGGCGGCGCGCGCCGCGCCTTCGATCGCGTACAGCATCGAGGTCGGCCCGTAGAGCGGGCTCTCGTAACCGATGATGCCGAGCGTGCCGGAGCGGCGGGTGACCAGCGCCCGGGCCGCCGGATTCCGTCGGTAGTTCAGACTGCGCATCGCGTCAAGGACCCGTTGCCGGGTCCCGTCAGCGACGTGCGGGTGCCGGTTGATGACGCGGGAGACCGTCTGCGAGGACACTCCCGCCAGGTCCGCGACGTCGCGCATGACCGATGGGCCGGGATGTCTCGCCCCCCATTCGGGTTCCTCGCGCCGCGCCGGGGCCGACGGGACTGATCGCCCGTCACGGTCGTCGTCTTCGATCACTCTGCATCTCCTCGTCAGAGGTCTCGACGTGTGCCGTCGGGCAGTCGGTGGTCCCTCCCGGGAGCCTCGATCAGCCCTGTCACCTGATCTCTGAGAATGAACGCCGAAAAGGATTTCGGCAATGACTCTCAGGAGATTCGCAGCCAGACCTCGGATCGACAGGCAGCCCGTTTCGGGAGACCGCACCACCAGGCACGCACCGTCTACCCAATCGTCAGCGTGGTACAGGTCCGGCAGCGGCGGGCTGGGCAGCCCGCCGCTGCCGGACCCCAGTTCCTCAGCCGGTCGCCTTGATCTCCAACAGCCCCACCGAGGCCGTGCCGGCCTGTAGCACCACCCGAAGCCGGGAGGTGCTCACGGCGGGGAAGGTGACACGGTTGTACTGGTTGATCGCGGTCGGGTAACCACTGGGCCCGGGGACGTCCGCGTACTCGGTGCCCGTCCAGTACTGCAACCGCCACGACGCCGGCAGCCGCACGCCACCGTTGTCGTCGAAGAAGTACACCTCCGCCGACCGCAGCGTCTGCGCGGACGACCAGGTCAGTTCCGCCCACTGCTGCCCGGTGTTGGGCCACGTCCCCCACCGCGGATTCACCGCATCGTTCGACGACGGCGGGTCGATGCCGTCGTTGAGCGCGGCCACCGTCTCCCAGGACGAGGTGTACGACGCCGAGGGTGTCGCCGAGGCGGCAAGGTTCCCCGATGAGGGAGGAGCGCCCCCGCGGGCGTACAGCTTCACCTCGGTCAGCCCCGTGCGGAAGCCGGAGGCATGGGTGACCTGCACCCGGATCCGCTGGGTGCTGACCGGCGTGAACCGCACCCTGTTGTAGTTCGCCCGAGCCACCGCCGGTGTCTTGACCTGCGCGGCCGTGGCGACCCACGAACTGCCGTTCCAGTACTGCACGGTGTACGACGCCGGCGCCCGGTAACGGTTGCCGGCCCGGTCGTCGCGGAAGTACAGCCACGCGTCGTCCACGGTCCGGGTCTGTCCGAGGTTGACCTCGTACCAGTCCGTGGCGTTCGGTGACCCCGAGCTGCCCCAGAGCGGCGCGTTGGTGGGGAACCCATCGACGGCCGCGCCCGTGGAACTGCCGGAGGCGGTGTACGACGCCGACGTGGTCGCGCCCTGGGCGAGGTTCGGCACGGTCGACGTCAGGTCGACGCCGGCCTTGGCGAACATGTCGACCATCCGGGCACCGGTGTGGCTGACACCCTGCGGAGTCTGCAGGCCGGAGAACGCGGCGCTGAAGGTTGCGGTGCCGCCGGACGGCAGGGTGACCGCGCCGGTCGCTGGGTTGTAGAGCACTCTGGTCAGCCGGTCCACGGTGGCGACCCGGCTGCCGTTGAGGTAGATGGAGTAGCCCTGTGGCACGCCCGGGTAGCGGGTGATGCCGTCGGCCGGGTCGTCCCAGACCACGCTCAGGTCGGCGTTGCGGTAGCGCAGGTTGTTGACCGCGAAGTGGGACCAACCGATGGGGATCGGGTGCAGCTCGATGGTGTTGTCCGTACGCGGTCGCAGGCCAGCCACGTCCTCGACGACCGTCCAGTTGCTGCTGCCGAGGATGTTGTGGTGGATCCAGGAGCGGTAGGTGATCGCCGAGCCGTTCCAGTTGGACCAGAACTCGTTGGCGTCGGGCCACTGGGTGTTGCCGTTGACGTACTGCGCCCAGGCGTTCCAGTAGAGCAGTTTCTTGTAGTGCTCGGCGGTCATCCACTGGTTGGGGTAGTTGCGCAGCACCGAGGAATAGAGCCGGAACTGGACGGTGGAGTTGATGGTCGAGAAGTTGTTGCTGCCCGGGTTGCCGGCGGCTGCCGCGGCGGCCTTGTCCCGCTGGTTGGCGGTGTAGAAGGGGAAGATCGGATACTCGGCCGGGTCGTTGAACAGCCGTAGCGCCTCCCGGTAGGTGGCGGTGTTCGGCATCAGCCCGACGGCGTACGGGTAGTAGTTGTTGATCTCCTTCCAGGGCACGTGGGTGTTGGTCGCGACGTGCCGGTGCTCCAGCAGTTGCCGGCTCGGGTTCCACAGCACGTTGACGATGCCGTCACGGATCCGGTTGGCCAGGGTCTGCATCTCGGCGGCCTTGGCGGTGTTGCCAAGCACCGTGTACGCCTGCGCGGCGGCCAGGGCGTTGCTGTAGACGTACGCGCCCTCGGCCCGGTCCAGGTTGCCCGAGCGCCAGTGGAACGACACCGCGTCGGCGTCGTTGCCGGTCATCGCACCCCAGTCGTACTCGATGACCCCGTTGTTGTTGGTGTCGTAGGTGGCGAGCTGACCCTTCACGTCGGTCTCCGCGTACCGGGCGAGGTTCTGCAGCATCGCGGGCTGCCCGCCGTGCAGCTGGTATGCGCGCCAGGATGCCTCGGAGAGGTACTGGGTGTAGCTGTTGGACCAGTTCTCCGGGTCACCGGGGTTGTCCATGAAGCGGCCGCTGGCCGACGACTGGCCGACCGACAGCCATGGCCCGTACGAGTAGATCGGGTTGCGCAGGTACTTCAGGTCGTCGACGTGCATCGGCTGGGTCAGCACGATGGCGTTGTTGTACCCGGTCACGCCCTCGATCGAGGTGGGGAACTGGAAGTCCTGGCCGGGGATGTCGACGTCCAGGTGGTTGAATCGCATCAGCCACCAGCGGTAGTAGACGTTTTTCTTGATCGCCCCGTCGGGGACGTCGATGTAGGGCACGTTCTCGGCCCACCAGCGGTTGTACTCGCGTACGTGGGTGGCGAACGCGGCGGCCGGAGTGGCGTTGCGGTAGTTGGTGTACTCGGTCAGCGATTCGGGAATCTCGTCGGTGACGATCCCCAGTTGCACCTTCGTGGTGACGCTCTGCCCGGCGCCGAGGGTCACCGAACGGTTCAGGCCGCCACCGCTGACGGTGAACCCGTCGGCGGACAGGCGCGGGCGGATGGTGGTGAGGTTGTTCTTCACCTGGCGGCTTCCGGTCAGCTCGTTGCCGCTGCCGGAGGTGGCGTACGGCGAGGTGACCCGCAGTTGCACGGTGCTGCTGGCCGAGCCGGTGTTGGTGACGGTCAGGTTGGTCACCGCGACGTTCTGGTTGGTGATGAACTTGTTGACGTCGACGCGGAGCGTGCCTCCGGTGTGGACGCTGCGCCAGTGGCTGGGCGCCTGCCAGCGCTGCGCCACCTGCTCGGTCAACGTGCCGCTGCCTGCGGTGATGGTGTAGGCGCCCTGGCTGCTGATGTTGTCCCAGTAGGCGGTGTTGCCCCCGAAGCCGATGATCGACGGGTTGTGGGTGTACATGAACAACCCACGGCCACGGGTCATCAGCCAGGGGCCGGCCGGGTCGTTGCCGGGTCGGGCCAGCAGCCGATCCATCCAGAAGTCCGTGCCGGCGCTCTCCGCGTCGTAGATCGCCTGCATCGTGTTGCCGGTGGAGTAGCCGACCGGCGGCGCCGGCACCGCCGGGCCGGAGAAGGTGGGATAGCCGATGGTCTGATCGGCCAGCGCGGGGCGGCCGGACACCGCGAGGGCACCGGCCACCAGGGTCGCCGTGACGATCGCCGCCAGGCTCGCGCGTACGGGCTGAATTCTGCTCATGACAGGAACGCCATCCATTCCAGAACTCCGGTGGAGTAGCCGGCACGGGAGGTGATGTTCAACCGCAGCCGGCTGGTGCTGACCGGGCTGAACGTCGTGACGTTGTACGTGTTGGCCGCCACCCCGCAGCCGGACTGGTTGGGCACGTTGACGTAGGCGCTGCCGTTCCAGTACTGCACCTGGCACGACGCGGGCACGTCGATGCCCTGACCGTCGTCGAACCAGTAGGCGGCGGCGCGATTGATGCTCTGCGCGGTCGGCCAGCGGTACTCGATCCACTGGGTGCCCTGCTGCGGCCAGTTGCCGTACGCCAGGTTGTTGCGGTCCGCGGAGCTGCTCGGCACCCCGCCGTTGTTGACCGCGGCAAGGCTCTCCCAGGTGGACACGTACGAGGTGGAGGCGGTGGCGGTGGGCGCCACGTTGGTGCCGGCCGGTGGTTGGACGCCGCCACCCGGGTTGGGCGGCGGGCCTGCGGTGGTCTGCGCCACCGGCTGGATGCTGCCATCGGCGTTGAAGTACATCCGGTCCACGGCCACAGAACGACGGAAGTTGCCACCGCCGGGGGCGTTGGCGTTGTGGTAGACCATGTGCCACTGCCCGTTGAGCTGGGCTACCCCGGCGTGGTTGGTGGTTGAGGAGACCTGGCCGAGCACGACGCCACGGTGGGTCCACGGGCCCATCGGATTGGTCGCGGTGGCGTACCGCTGGCAGGCGTAGCTCGACGAGGTGACGCAGCCCTGGGTGTCGTTCGCCGCGTACATCATGTAGTAGAGGCCGTTGCGCTTGAACAGGAACGGCGCCTCCCAGAAGTTGGTCAGCCCTTGCGGAGTGACCACGGACCCCACCGTGTCGATCATGTTGCTCGCCAACCGCACCGCGCGGGGACCCCAGTAGCCGCCCCAGTAGAGGTACGCCTGGCCGTCGTCGTCGACGAAGACGGTCGGGTCGATGTTCAGCGGCGAGGAATTCGGGGTGCTGTCGCTGATCAGCGGCCCACCCTTCGCGTCGGTGAACGGGCCGAGTGGGCTGTCGGCGACGGCCACGCCGATGTTCATCCAGCCGGGACCGTTGCCGTTGACGGAGGTGTACCAGTAATACCGGCCGTTGCGCTGCTCGACCTCGCTCGCCCAGGCGTCCGCGCCGGCCCAACCGAAGGTGCCGATGTTCGCCCGGGCACCGTGGTGGGTCCAGTTCGCCGCGTCGGTGGTGGAGAGGACGTGCCACTCGCGCATGACGAAGTTGTTCGTACCGGCCGGCGCCTCGTCGCGACCGGCGTAGACGTACATCGTGTTGCCGACCACGAGCGGAGCGGGGTCGGCGGTGTAGATGGCGGTGACGATCGGGTTGGCCGCCGAAGCGGCCGGCACGGTGACCAGGCTGGTGACCAGCGCCGCGGCGCAGCCTACGGCCAACGCGCGGACGGCGAGTCTTCGTCGCATGGGCGTCTCCTGTCGAGGGATCGGGACGGGCGATGCCGGCGCCTCGGCAGTGGCGCCGGATACCGGCCGGCGCACAGCGGACCGGCGACGTGGGCCGCAGACATCGCGGACAGGCACTGAATGATCGACATTCATCACTTTCTGCCGTCAGCGTGCAGTACGAAAACCATTTCGGCAAGATGTCGACAAGGTGAAAGCGAACCCCTATGCGGCGTGCAATTCCCCGACGCCACGGCGCTCCGACGCCGGTCAGATGATGCTTCGGCACAAAGGAATGCGCCAGCCTCCCCCACGAAACACTTTCGGCGCGGATTTCTGGTCAGTTATGTAGACGCCCATTGAACGAGCCCGTGAGCCGCACCGAGCAGACCGGCCGCAACCAATGGCTGATCATGTCGTCTGGAAATTTCAGGGTGTTGCTCAAATCTTGCAAAGCTCTGTCTCGCTTCGTAAGCTGCCGTGGTGAGCGAACTTCCCCTGGTCCAGGCGAGAAATCTGACCAAGATCTATCCCGCGCGTGGGTCCACAGCGGAGTTCCACGCGGTCGACGGCATCGACTTCGAGCTCCAGCGGGGCGAGGCCTTCGGGCTTCTCGGCCCCAACGGTGCTGGCAAGTCCACCACCATGCGCATGATCGCCGCGACGTCGCCGATCAGCGGCGGCAGTCTGCGGGTGCTCGGAATGGACCCGACGAAACAGGGGCCGGACATCCGCGCCCGGCTGGGCGTCGTGACGCAGGACGACTGCCTTGACAACGAGCTCACCGTCCGGGAAAACCTGCACATCTACGGGCGATACTTCAGCCTGCCGCGGGCCGTCATCCGCGAACGTGCGAACCGACTGCTGGACTTCGCCCAGCTCCAGGAGAAAGCCGGCGACCAGGTCGAGACGCTGTCCGGTGGTATGCGGCGACGGCTGACCATTGCCCGCTCCCTGATCAACGAACCCGACATCCTGCTGCTCGACGAGCCGACCACCGGCCTCGACCCGCAGGCTCGACACATCCTGTGGGACCGGCTCTTCCGGCTCAAGCAGGAGGGCGTCACGCTCATCCTCACCACGCACTACATGGACGAAGCCGAGCAGCTCTGCGACCGGCTCATCGTCGTCGACCACGGCCGGATCGTCGCGCAAGGCTCCCCCCGTGAGCTCATCAACAGGTACGCCACCAGAGAGGTCCTCGAACTCCGTTTCCACCTTGACGAACGGGACACCGCAGCGGAGAAGCTCCAGACCTCGACACTGGCCACCGGCGGCACCGACACCGACGGCAGGATCGAGCTGCTCCCCGACCGGGTGCTCGTCTACGCCAACGACGGCGAGGCGGCCCTGTCCGCGGTCCACGCCATGTCGCTCACCCCGCTCACCGCACTGGTCCGCCGCGCGACGTTGGAGGACGTGTTCCTCAAGCTCACCGGCCGATCACTCATCGAGTAGCGGGAGAGACCACTGATGCTTCGCGCATTCGGATACTGGATCACGCTCTACCGGCGCACCTGGCGTGGCTCGATCGTGATCAGCGTGGTGAACCCGATGCTGTTCCTCGTCGGCATCGGCGCCGGCCTGGGCGCCCTCGTCGACGACAATGCGCCGGCCCAGATAGCCGGCGTCTCCTATGCGGCGTTCTTCGCTCCGGGCATGCTGGCCGCGGCGGCGATGCAGAGCGCGTTCCTGGAGGGGTCCGCAGGGGTCGCCCGGGCTGCGGGCTACGGGGCCTACCGGGGCGCCACACCGACGCCACTCGAACCTGAGCAGCTCGCTGGCGGGCACCTGCTCTTCATCGCCTTCCGCGTACTCATCGCCAGCGGAGCCTTCGTCGTGGTGATGGCCGCATTCGGGCTGACCGCAGGATGGCAGGCCCTCGGCGCGCTGCTCGGCGCGACGCTGACCGGGGTCGCGTTCGCGGCGCCGGCCGCGGCCTGGGCGGTCGGCGTGCGCAAGCTGCGCCACATCGACACGATGTTCCGCTTCGTCATCATGCCGCTCTACATGTTCTCCGGCACGTTCTTCGCGGTCTCGCAGCTACCAGAGTGGATCCAACCGGTGTCCTACCTGCTGCCGCTCTGGCACGGGGTCGAGCTGTGCCGAACGCTCAGCCTCGGAACGGCGACGATCACCGGCAGCTCCATCCACGTCGCCTACCTGCTGGCGCTCGCGATCGGCGGCTTCCTGATCGCCCGAATCACCTACCGACGGAGACTGCACCCATGACGGCCCACGTCCAGAACTCCGTGGAGACCTTGTGACCACCGTCGGCGCACCCGCCTGGACGAGACGCCGGACCCTGGCCCTCGTCGAACGCAACTTCATGGTCTACCGCCGGTCGATCACGCCGTTGCTCAACGCGCTCGTGGAGCCGATCCTGTACCTGTTGTCGATCGGTGTCGGCGTCGGGCTGCTCGTCGGCACGGTACCCGGGGTCGATGTCCCCTACGCCGTCTACGTGGCCCCGGCGATCCTGGCCACGACCGCGATGAACACCGCGTTCAACCAGACCAGCTTCGGCGTCTTCACCCGGATGAAGATCGAGAAGACCTACGACGCGATCCTGCCGACACCGCTCTCCGTCACCGACATCGCCGTTGGCGAGGTCACCAGCGCGATGATCAACGCGTTGCTGACGTCGATCGGATTCCTCACCCTCATGGCGGTCGGCGGGCTGGTCACCTCGGCCTGGGTGCTCCTGGCCCTACCCGCGTCGGTGCTGATCTCGTACGCGTTCGCGGCGGGCGGCCTGGCCGTCACGACGTACCTGCGCGACTTCCCCGACTTCCAGTACATCCAGCTCTTCATGTTGCCGATGTATCTGTTCGCAACGACGTTCTACCCGCTGTCGGTCTACCCGGAGGCAGTACAGCCGCTGATCCGAGCGCTGCCGCTCTACCACAGCATCGAGCTCGTCCGCGAACCGGCGCTGGGCCGGCTCAGCTGGGATCTGCTGATCCCGGTGTTCTACCTCATCGCCTTCGGGTCGATCGCGATGTACGTCGCCACCCGTCGAATGACCCGGGCGATGCTGCGCTGACGATCGTCGGCACGGGCTGTCCCCGCGTCATGGGCAGTGGGGCCAGAGGCTGCGGCACCGAACTCCCGCTGCCGCGTCCTCCGGCGGATCAACCGCTTCGTCGGTTACCCCACTGGCGCGGGCTCTGGACCGAGCCACGGCCGCCGAAGTGCTGACCCTTCCCGTGCGGCTGAGGCGAGGCGACCTTGCCCTTCGCGCGTCGGGCAGCGCGATTGGCGGGAACGGCAGGCTGGTCGGTCTCGGCCTCGGTCTCGGCCTCGGCCGTGGTTGAGGTGTCGGCATCCGCCGCGTGGGCGTCTTGAACGGGCTCAGGCTCCGGCATCGTGTCTCCCTGAATTCGTGGGGCGCCCTGCGGACCATCGGCAGCCGACGGACGCGGACTACTCGACGCCGGTGTGGGCGTCTTGACGGTATCGCAACGCCGAGCCCGTCCGATTCGCGCCCGCCACCTACAGTCGAGTGGGCCGATACGGACAGGGGTGTCTGGACGGGCGATACCGGGCTTTGCTGCCCACGACCCACCGTCCGGCGGATGCCCCAGCGGGAGACGTCCCGCGGACGTCCCCCACCGAAGGAGCTCGATGATCCCCACCACCCACCTTCCCGCGACCGACGTGCCCCGGGTCCCGCCGCCGCGCCGCAACGCGCGGATCGCCGGGTACGCCTCGGCCGCAGCCGCGGTGATCGGGTTCATCCCGCTGCACCTGGTGTGGGCGTTCGAGGTGCCGCTGTTCGCGGACGACGCCAGATTCCACGACTGGTATGCGGACGGTGGTGGCGCATACCTGTTCGCGTTGTGCGGCCTAGCGGTGCTGCCCGCGGTGCTGTCCCTCGCGCTGGTCCGGCCCTGGGGCCTGGTGTTCCCCCGGTGGGTGCCGATGCTCGCCGGTCGCCGGGTGCCCCGGCGTCTGCTGGTGATCCCGGGTTACGCGGTCCCCACCCTGCTGCTGCTGTACTCCGTCTACGCCGTCGTGCTGACCATCGTGCAGTTCGGCAGCCCCGAGGCCATCTTCAGCCCGTGGACCAGCGTCTACGGCATCATCCAGTTCATCCCCTGGTGGCTCGGCCTGTTCGTGGCCACCCGGTCCTACGCGGAACGGACCGCGCCTTTCCGCCACGACCTGGGCCAGGGGCCTGGCAGGTGACGGGTTTGGGGAGGTCGTCAGCCAAACCGGTCCACTAGGGTCGGCAGTATGTCGCGGATCCATGCGAATCGGTGGCGCGCGCGGACCTGATCAGACGGCGGGTGCGTAGCGGCGCGCTCTGGCTTGCTTCCAGGCATCGGCGCCGACGTGGCTTCTCACGCGACGGCGGTGGCCATTCGTCGTACCGCCTCGGTGATCAGCTCCGGTGCGGTGGCCAGATTCAGCCGGACGTGACCGCCACCGCCAGTGCCGAAGGCCAGGCCCGAGTTGAGCGCCACCCGGCCACGGTCGAGGAACACGGTGGCGGGGTCGTCGCCGAGGCCCAGGGCGCGGCAGTCGAGCCAGGCGAGGTAGGTGGCCTGGCCGGGCTGGTATCGGATGGCCGGCAGGTGCTCGGTGAGCAGCGCCGAGAGGAGCCGACGGTTGTCGTCCAGGCCGGTCAACAAGGCGTCGAGCCACTCGCCGCCGTCGCGCAGGGCGGCGGTGTGGGCGATCACGCCGAGGTGGCTGGTGCTGACGCTGGCCTCGAACGGAACGCGGGCGAGGTCTCCCGCCGCGGCCGGGCCGGCGATCAGCAGCGCGCCGCGCAGGCCGGCCAGATTCCACCCCTTGGAGGCGGACATCAGCGACAGGCCGTTCTCGGCGCCAGGCACTGAGAGGTACGGCACGAAGCGCGCTCCTGCGAGCACCACCGGAGCGTGGATCTCGTCGGCGACCACCCGCACCCCATGCCGCTCGGCCATCTTGGCGACAGCGGCCAGCTCGTCCGCGGTGTGCAGGACGCCGGTCGGGTTGTGCGGGCTGCACAGCAGGTACGCCGCTGGCCGCCCATCGGCCCGCGCCTGCCGGAACGCGTCCTCCAGCGCGCCGAGGTCTATCCGCAGGTCCTCGCCGAGCGGCGCCTCCACGATCCGGCGGCCGGCGTGCGCCACGAACTCGTAGAACGGCGGGTAGACCGGGCAGTTGACGACCACCGCGTCTCCCGGCTCGGTGACCAGCCGCAGCGCCTCGACGACGCCGTGCATCACGTCGGGCACCAGCGCGGTGCGCTCCACGGCCAATCCGTCCCAACCCCACCGCCGCCGAGCGAACTCGGCCAGCGCCTGCGGATACTCGATGCCGGCGGTGTAACCGGTGTCGCCGCGCGCGACGGCGTCGGTGATCGCCGAAGCGACCGGCTCGGCCAGCGGCACGTCCATCTCGGCCACCCAGAGCGGCAGCACGTCGTCGGGGTACTCCCGCCACTTGAGGCTCGTCCGTTGCCTGAGCTGGTCGATCGTGAGCTGGCGAAGGGGATTCAGCGCGTCTCGGGCACCACTCAGCACGCCACTCATGGTTGAAGCCTATTCCGCTCCGTCCCGCCCCGCGCCGAGCCGTTCCCTGGTGTCCGGGTCGGTTGGCCTGCCGGTGCGTCTCATCGCGCGGTGAGGTATTCCAGGACGACGTCACCGAGCATCGTCCGGTAGTGCTCGCGGCGTGCCGGGTCGAGCATGTCCCGGTTGAAAATCGCGTTGAAGGTGTACCGGTTGGCGGTGCGGAAGACGCAGAAGCCGCTGATCAGTATGTGCACGTCGATGGGATCGACGTCGTCGCGGAACCGACTCTCGGCGCGGCCGCGTTCGAGGATGCGGGTCAGGACGTCCAGTGCGGGATTGGCCAGGCCCGCCAGGACCTCCGAGCGGGCGAGGTGCTCGGCGCGGTGGATGTTCTCGATGCTGACCAGGCGGATGAAGTCGGGGTGCGCCTCGTGGTGGTCGAACGTCACCGCGGCGAGCCGCCGGATGGCTTGGGCGGGATCGAGGTGCTCGACGTCAAGCTGCTGCTCCAACGCCCGGACGCCCGTGTACGCGTGTTCCAGGACCGCGATGTAGAGCTGTTCCTTGCCGCCGAAGTAGTAGTAGATCATCCGTTTCGTCGTGCGGGTCTTGGCGGCGATCTCGTCCACGCGGGCGCCCGCGTACCCCTTGTCGGCGAACTCGTGGCTCGCTACCGCGAGGATCTCAGATCTGGTGCGGTCGGCGTTTCGCCCCACCGGGGTATCGGCGACCGCATCGGAGGCCTGTGCGTTCAAGGCCACTCCTTCCCATCGAGAGCCACTGTAGCGAGGGCGCTGATCCGGCCCTTCCCAACGGGCGTCGGCGTGGCGTATAAGTAACTATCTAGTACGTTCGCCCAGACCATCGGGAGGGGTCCATGACCCCGGAGGACGACGACCACCGCTTCCTCGTAGGCCTGATCGGTTCGGGGATCCGATCATCGCTGAGCCCAGCCCTGCATGAGCGGGAGGCCGACGAGCTCGGGCTTCGGTGCCTGTATCGCCTGCTCGACCTCGCCGAACGTGGGGTGCCTCCCAGCGCCGTCGACGAGGTCCTCACCGCGGTCCGGATGGCCGGGTTCGACGGTGTCAACATCACGCACCCCGTCAAACAGCTGGTGCTCACACACCTCGACGCGGTGTCGCCCGACGCCGCCGCGGTTGGCGCGGTCAACACGGTCGTGTTCACCGGCGGAAAAGCGGTAGGGCACAACACCGACATGCCCGGCTTCGCCCGCGGTTTCAGCAGTGGCCTCCCGGACGCGGCCCTGGAGCGTGTGGTGTTACTCGGTGCCGGCGGCGCCGGCGCCGCCGTCGCGCACGCACTGCTTGCCCTGGGCGCGGGTTCGGTGCACATCCTCGACACCGACGTCGGGCGCAGCACCGCGCTGGCTCGGTCCGTGGCCGACCGGTTCGGCGCCGGGAGAGCGGTCGCCGCGCCCCTCACCGCCGTGGCGGACGAGCTGGGCGCGGCCGACGGGCTCGTCCACGCCACCCCAACCGGCATGGAGGGCCATCCTGGGCTGCCCGTCGCCCCGGCGCTACTGCGCCCCGAGCTGTGGGTGGCCGAGGTCGTTTACCGACCACTGGAGACGGAGCTGATGACCGCGGCACGGGCGCGGGGGTGCCGGGTGCTCGACGGCGGACGAATGGTGGTCTTCCAGGCCGCGTACGCGTTCCAGCTTTTCACCGGAGTAGAGCCGGACGTGGGGCGGATGCTGCGTCACTTCGACGTCCTCGTTCACCAACAGGGGAGGCGGAATTCCCATGCGCACCGCGCACCGTGACAGTCCGCACGATCAGGTCGAGGAGACGCCCGCGCGTCCAGGTGCAGTCATCGCGACGGGCTGCCTCTCCGGGACGTTGGAGGACAAGCTGGCGGCCGCCGCCGCGGCTCGTTTCCAGGGAGTCGAGATCTTCGAGAGCGATCTCATCGCATCGCCCTGGTCACCCCACCGGGTGCGGCAGGAATGCGCCCGCCGAGGCCTGTCAATTGACGTCTACCAGCCGTTCCGTGACTTCGAGGCCGTCCCGCCGGAGGTGTTCAGGGCCAACCTGCGGCGCGCCGAGCGGACGTTCGACGTGGTCGAACAACTCGGCGCCAAGACGATGCTGGTCGCCTCGTCGACGTCGACGGACGCCGTCGACGACGACGACCTCGCCGCCGAGCAACTCAACCTCCTGGCCGGCCGGGCCGAGCAACGCGGCCTGCGCATCGCGTACGAGGCTCTGGCGTGGGGTCGGTTCGTCAACACCTACGCGCACAGCTGGCGAATCGTCCGACGCGCCGGGCATCCCGCGCTCGGCCTGTGCCTCGACAGCTTCCACGTCCTCTCCCGCGGCGACGACCCCGCCGGGATCAGGGTCATACCCGGCGCGAAGGTGTTCCACGTGCAGCTGGCGGATGCGCCACGGCTGACCATGGACGTGGTCGAGTGGTCCCGGCATCATCGGCTGTTCCCCGGGCTTGGCTCGTTCGACCTGCCCGGATTCCTCGGCCACGTCCTGACCACCGGCTACGACGGCCCCCTGTCGCTCGAGGTGTTCAACGACGTCTACCGCCAGGCCGACCCCCGACACGCGGCCATCGACGGCATGCGTGCGCTGGTCGCCCTGCGGGAGGCGGTCAGCATCTCCGGCCCACCAGCCGCTCGTGAACGCCTTCGCATGACCGGTCTACCGCCGGCCCCCCAGCTCGGGGGGCACGTGTTCACCGAGCTTGCCGTCGACGATCGCTCGGGTCCGGTCGTGGCGCGCACGCTGACCGCTCTCGGCTTCGCACACACCGGGCAACACCGCTCCAAGCCGGTGCAGCTGTGGGAACAGGGCAGGGCGCGGATCCTGTTGAACTTCGCGGCGCACAGGGCAGTCCCGCCAGTGACGGCGGCGGTCTGCGCCCTCGGCCTGGAGAGTGCGGATCCGGCCGGGTCGGCCCAACGGGCGGAACGGCTGCTCGCCCCGGTGCTACCGCGCCTGCGCCGTCCGGAGGAAGCGGACCTCACCTCCGTGGCGGCACCCGACGGCACGGCCGTCTTCCTCGTCCAGAGCGCGGACCGGGGCAGCTGGCTCGAAGACTTCTCCCCCACCGGCGCGGCGCCGCGCAGCGACGGCCTTTTGACCGGCATCGATCACGTCTCGCTCACCGAGTCCGTCGACGACTTCGACGAGGCCGCGATCTTCTACCGAACGGTGCTCGGTCTGCACGCTGGCGAGGCCACCGAGATCGCCGCACCGTTCGGGCTTATCCGGACCCGGACCGCCAGCGACCTGCGCCAACGGGTCCGGATCACCCTCAACACAGCGCCCCTGCGCCGCGGTGACTGGTCGCCCGCCGTCCCGAGCCCCCAACACATCGCGTTCGGCTCCGACAATGTGGTCGCCAGCGCCAGGGCGATGCGCGCGCTGGGCGCTCCGATATTGCGGATCCCCGACAACTACTACGTCGACCTGGACGCTCGACTCGACCCGCCGCCGGAACTCCTCTCCGCGATGCGGGACCTCTCGATCCTCTACGACCGCGACGAGCGTGGGGAGTATCTGCACTTCTACACCGAGATACTCGGCTCGCGTATCTTCTTCGAGGTCGTCCAGCGCATCGAGGGCTACCTCGGTTGCGGTGCGGCCTCAAGCGTCCCGGTGCGGATGGCCGCCCATCGGGAACGTCGCCTGATGACGCTGCGGGACGTACCCGCAGCCCGCAACGACGAGCGCCACGACTACTCGCTGGCCCATCTCACGGCCCTGAGCCTCTCCCCACCGGACCTGGTGGACGCCGCGGCGGACGCCGGATACCGATACGTGGGCCTGCGCCTGACCCGTGTCACCCCACAGGAACCGCACTACCCGCTCGCCACCGATCCGGCCCTCATGCGGACCACCAAGGTCCGCCTTGCCGCCACCGGGATCGAGGTGCTCGACATCGAACTGGCCCGGATCAGTCCGGACGACGACCCGCGGGCGTTCCTGCGATTTCTGGAGGCCGGCGCGGAACTCGGGGCCCGGCACGTCATAGCGCAACTGCCGGACCCGGACCGGGCCCGGAAGATCGACCGGTACGCCCAGCTGTGTGAGCTGGCCCGACCGCTCGGCCTCACCGTGGACCTGGAATTCCCGTCGTGGACGGAAACACCCGACCTCCGCGAGGCGGTGCGCGTCCTACGGGGAGCCGACCAGCCCAACGTCGGCATGCTGATCGACCTGTTGCACTTCGCACGCTCCGGATCGAGCGTGGATGACCTCCGTCAGCTCCCCGTCGACTGGTTCCACTTCGTCCATGTCTGCGACGCGCCGCCCGGGGTGCCCACGACCAACGAGGGCCTCATTCACACCGCTCGGTTCGAGCGTCTCTTTCCGGGCGAGGGTGGCATCGACGTCCACGGCATTCTCGACGCCCTGCCGCCCGGGCTGCCTTACGCCCTGGAGATCCCGCGCGCGACCCTGGTCGCTCAGGTGGGCGCCAGGGAACATGCCCGCCTGGCGATCACGGCCGCCCGCGACCATCTCGACCGCTCCGGTGCGACGCCGGTTCGGCGACCATCGGCCGTGTCACCGAGCGCCGGCCACTGACGCGGCGAGCCGCCGCCGTGGCAGGGCCACGACGGCGGCGCACCGGCTAGTAGACCTCGATCTTCCCGGTGGAGCGAGGGCTTCCCGGGTCGTTGTAGAAGTACTCGCCCACCTTGGTGAACGTGTACTGGAACGACTCACCGGGCGCGAGCCGTACGTTGAAGAGCCCTTCGAAGAACTGCGTCGCCCCTCGCACGCCGGCGTTGCCGGAGTGATTGGTGAACGTCACGGCCGTGCCGACCGGGATCCGCAGGTGCGTGGGCGCCATACCGGCGACCGCGAACGACTCCGTGGCGCCGATCTCGCCCGTGGAGGCGTTGTACGTGCGCCCGATGACGACCGTGTTCGCCACCGCAGTGCCCTCGACCGGCCCGCCGGAGACCGGCCGACGGATCACCGGGGGTGGCGGCGTCGGGGCCGGACCGAGGTCTCCGCCGATCTCGAAGGCCCAGAGGAAGTCACCGCGTGGCGCCGAGTTCCCGTACGGGATGCTGGTTCCGCCGGCGTACACCGCGAGATATTCCTTGTTGCCGACGCGGTACATGATCGGGCTGGAGCTGATCGCCGCGCCCGTCTGGAACCGCCACAGCTCGCGACCGTTGCGCGCGTCCATCGCCAGCAGGTTGCCGTCGGGCTGGCCGATGAACATCAGGTCGCTGGCGGTGGTGAGAATGCCGTTGCCGTGTGCCAGCGAGTACGGCATCCGCCGCTTCCACTTCACCAGGTTGGTCCGAACGTCGACGGCGACGATTCCCCCGGTCTGGTACTCGCCGGGCGGGCGAAGCCCGTTGCTGCTCTCGGTCAGTGAGTGCGCGGCCGCGACGTACCCGAAGCCGTTGTAGACCAGGCCGGTGCGGTGACTGAACGACAGGTGCGACCAGTCTCCGCCGCCGCCATGGCCCGGGATGGAGAGGATGGGCGTCTCCCAGTGCGGGTCGTAGAGGGCGCCCTGCACGTAGTTGGGCACCGCGCGGTTGGGGTCGCCGGGGACGGCGGTGCCCAGGGGCTGGTCGACGATCCGCTGCTCGGTCCACCCACCCTGCGCGGGAAACGGCTGGGTCGGCCACGTCTTCTGGCGTGGCTCCTGCGGCACCGGCCGCTCGACGACGCCCAACGGCGCCGTGCCGCTGAGGCGATCGAGGATGAAGAACATGCCGGACTTGCTGCCGTAGATGACCACCTTGCGGGTGCGTCCCCGAATGCTGACGTCGGCGAGGACCGGCGACATCACGTTGTCCATGTCCCAGATGTCGTGGTGGATCGACTGGAAGTGCCAGCGGTAGGCGCCGGTCCGCAGATCCAGCGCGACGAGCGAGTTGGCGAACAGGTTCTGCCCGCCCCGCGCTGACCCGTCCTGCGACGAGTTGTTGCCACGGGCGTTGCCGAACGTCCAGTAGGTCAGGCCGAGCTCGGGGTCGACGGCCGGGTGGATCCACGGTGTGGCGCCGCCATCCATCCAGGAGTCGCCCTCCCAGGTGTCGTTGCCCAACTCGCCGGGGCCCGGAGTGCCCCAGAAATGCCACAGCACCTCGCCGTTCTGGGCGTCGAGGGCGAGGGCGGCGCCACGGGGACCGTCGTTGGTGCCACAGAACAGCAGACCGTCGTGGTAGACGACGGCGACCTTCTCGATGTTGCCGAAGCCGTTGACCTGGTGCTCCCAGGCGACCTGGCCGGTCTCCTGGTCGAGCGCGATGACGTAGTTCTCGTTCGACTTGGTGAAGACGTAGCCGCCACCGACTGCCACGCCGCGTCGGGTCAGGGTGCCGCGAGTCTGGTCGTACCGCCATCTGGTCTGCCCGGTGGCACCGTCGACGGCGACGACATTGCCGAGCGCGGACTCGATGTAGAGCACTCCGCCGACGGCGACAGCCGTGCTCTGGCTGCTGCCCGAGGCGAGACCGCCCTCGATCCGGTTGACCCAGGCCCCGCGCAGACGGCGAATGTTCCCCCGGTCGATGCCGCGCAGTGCGGTGTAGTTCTGGTTGCCCAGGTTGCCGCCGACCTTCGGGAAGTCCCGGTCGCCGGGCGTATCGAATCGGGCGAGGTCGGCGGCCGATGGTCGTTGGTGACCACCACCGTGCCGTCCACCGGCTTGTGCCGGAGCGGCTGAGGCGGCGGGCGCGACCGCGGCAGCCACGGCTGTCGCGGCCACGCCCTTCAGTACATTCCTTCGATCGATGTTCGTCATCGACGGCTACCTCTCTCTGTCGACGAGTTCCACGAGACAGGACTTGTTCAGAGGCCGAGATAGATCTTGCGTACCTGGGGGTTCTGACGGAGTGCCTCGGAGGAGTCGGTCATGGCGACGACGCCGTTCTCCATGACGAGACACTCCGTGGTCACTTCGAATGTCAACTGTGCGTTCTGCTCGACGAGCAGGATGCTGAGACCGCGTTCGTTGAGCTTCTTGAGTACGGCGACAATCTCGCTGACCAGCTTCGGCGAGAGGCCCATCGACGGCTCGTCAAGGAGCATCAGCTGCGGTGCCGACATCAGTGCGCGCCCGATCGCGAGCATCTGCTGCTGCCCGCCGGACAGCGCACCGGCGAGCCGACCGCGCATCTCGCGCAGGACCGGAAACAGCTCGTAGACCTCGTCGAGCGTGTCCAGCGTCGCGCCCTTCCACCGGCGGGTGTAGGCGCCGAGGAGAAGGTTCCTCTCCACCGGAAGGCCGGGGAAGACATGCCGACCTTCCGGCACGTAGCCAATCCCGTGGCGGACCATGTTGCGGCCCGGCACACGCGTGAGGTCCACGTCACCGTATCGAATCGACCGCACGGTGCGCGGGACCAGGCCCATCAGCGCCTTGAGCGTCGAGGTCTTGCCAGCGCCATTCGCGCCGATGATGCCGACCGACTGTCCCGCCTGCACGGTGAACGACACGTCGTGGGCAGCCGTCACCCCGCCGTAGCGGACGGAGAGGCCGTCGACGACGAGCTGGCGCTCGGTGCTGACGTTGGTGCCGTCGGACGTGCCACGGGTGACTGTCATCGCTGGGCCTCCGACACGGCCGGTGCTGGCATGGCCATCGTCTCGCCGAGGTAGGCCTCGATCACCTCGGGTGAGACCGCAACCTCGTCCGGCGGCCCGTCGGCGATGATCGCGCCGTGGGCGAGGACGGTGACGTGGTCACACAGGGACATGACCATCCCCATGTTGTGTTCGATGACGACGACGTTGACGCCGGCGTCGCGAATCGAGCGGATGATGTCGCACAACTGCCGGACCTCATCGCCGTTGAGGCCTGCCGCTGGCTCGTCGAGCAACAGGAGTCGCGGTCGGGCGGCCATCGCGCGGGCGATCTCGACCCGGCGTTGGGTGCCGTACGGCAGCGCTGTTGGCTGGCTGTCGGCGAAGGCTCGCAGACCGAACCGGTCGAGCAGGTCGTCGGCCTCCCGACGCAGGGCACGGTCGCGCCGCCATACGCCGAGCGGGAGCAGGAGGTAGCGCCAGGTACCGCGGACCCGGCTCGGGTCGAGGGCAACCAGAACGTTGTCCCGCACGGTCAGCGCCGGAAAGAGCCGCAGGTTCTGGAACGTCCGCGCGATGCCGGCGTGTGCCAGGGCATGTGGCCTTGCCGCGGTGACATCGCGACCGTCGAGGAGCACGCGTCCCGCGGTCGGCCGGTAGAGCCCACTGATCACGTTGAAGAGCGTGGTCTTGCCCGAACCGTTCGGGCCGACGATGCCCCTGATCTGCCGGGCCGGCACGAGGATGGAGACGTCGGCGACGGCCTTGACGCCCTTGAAATGCATGCTGAGGTTGCGGACCTCCAGGATGGGCGCAGCGTCGTCGACCGGCGCCGGCCCGGGCTCGTACGGCCGAAACGGGCTCAGGGAGGCTGCCTGCTGCTCCGGCCGACGACGCCAGCCCAGCCGCCGCGCCACGGAGTTCAGACGGCGGGGAAGGCCGGCCAACCCGGTCGGTGCGAACACGACGGTGAGGACCACGACCGTGCCGTACGCCACCTGCGCGTAGGTCGGATAGTCGATCAGCACCTCGCGGACGAGTGCGAGTGCGATCGCGCCGACCACGCAACCCACCAGGCTCTGCCGCCCTCCGATGATCACCATGGCGAGGAGCAGGAACATGTTGGCGATGCTGAACGTCTCCGGTGCCACGTACCCGATCAGCCCGGAGTAGAGCACGCCCGCGACGCCGCCGTAGACGCTCGCGAGCAGGAAGGCGGTCATCCGCAGCGCGGGCACCTCGACGCCGACCGCGCCGGCGGCGAGGGAGTCGTCGCGCATCGCGCGCATCCGCCGGCCCAGCGAGGTGTGCACGACGAAGAGGCCGAAACCCAGGGTCAGCGCGAACAGCGCGAGCTCGACGTAGTAGTAGAGATACGCGTTGGACAGGTCGATGCCGGGCAGTTCCGGCCGCGGGATGCCCGAGATGCCCTCCGCGCCGCCAGCGACCTCGGAGTTGGTCACCCAGTTGGTGAAGGCCAGTGCGAGCCCGAGTGTCACGATGCCCAGGTAATGGGACTGCACGCGTAGCGCGGGGGTACCCACGACCAGGCCGACCGCCGCCGTGGCGAGGATGGCGAGCAGGGCAGCCATCCAGAAACCCAGGCCCGCCTTGACGGTGAGGACAGCCGTGGCATAGGCCCCCACGCCGAAAAACGCGACCTGAGCCAGGTTGATCTGCCCGGCGATGCCCATGGCCAGGCCGAGACCGACCGCGAGGATCGCGTACAGCAACATGACGTTGACGACGTGCATGGTGTACGAGTTGAGCTGGTACGGGAGCATCCAGGCGACGACCGCCAGCGCCGCCAGACCGCCGAGCCGGTACCTCATGCCCGGTTCACCGTCCTCTCGCCGAAGATGCCGGTCGGGCGAATCATGATGATCATGGTGAAGATCAGGAATGTGACAAGCTCGGAGTAGCCCTGGAAGTGCCCAGCCGCGAACGAGTCGATCACCCCGATGCTGATCCCACCGAGAATCGCGCCCGGGATGCTGCCGAAGCCGCCGAGGATCGCCCCGGCGAAGCCCTTGATGCCGAGCGCTCCGCCCATCGCGGGGCTCACATACAACAGCGGGCCGACGAGGCCGCCGGCCAACGTGGCGAGGCCTGCCCCGATCATGAACGCCATCGAGTTGCTCCGCCCGACATGGATGCCGACGGCGGTTGCGGCCTGGTGGTCCATGGCCACCGCCTGCATCGCGATGCCACGCTTCGTCCGCTGAAGGAAGAGGACCAGCAGGACCGTCGCGACGGCCGCGATGGCGAGCACGACAAGGTCGTACGTCCGGATGCGGATGCCGAGGACGTCCAGGGGTGCTGCCGGTACGGGCGACGGCACCGCACGTCCGGTCGCACCCCAGATGACGATCGCGAGCGCCTCCAGCACGATTCCGAAGCCGATCGTGCCGATCAGCATGAGGTCGAAGTCCTTGTTCTCCAGCGGCCGCAGCACCCGCTCGATGATGATGCCGATCAGCCCGGTGACCCCGATCGCCACCACCATGGCCAGAGCGAAGGGGAGTCTCACCGTGAGGTAGAACGTCGACGCAAGGTAGGCGCCAATCATCACGACACTGCCGTGCGCGAAGTTGACGAGGCCCATGGTGCGGTAGACGAGCGAGAAGCCCAACGCGACAAGAGCGTAGATCGCGCCGAGGCTCATCCCGCCGATGAACGTCTGCAGAAAGACTTGCATGCTTCTCCCCTGACCCTCTTCCGACGATCCGGGGCGGCCCCACGGGAGCCGCCCCCTCCAAGATCAGCCTTGGGTCGGGACCAACTTGCCTGCGGTGATCGTGCCGATCGAGGTCGCAAAGATCCCGACGCCCGTCTCGTCGTACGCGAAGCTGCCCAGCAGGCCCTGGTGCTTGACCGCACGGATCGCGTCGGCGAGTTCCTTGCCCGAGGCCACGTTGGTGTTCTTGAGGGCGGTCAGCAGGATCTGCGCGCCGTCATAGGCCTTTGCGCCGTGCATCTCGGCGGGTTCGCCGAACGCTGCCAGGTAGGCGGCGGCGAATGTGCGCGACGCATCGCTCACCTCGTTGCTGAGGTAGGGCGTGCTCACGATCGTCCCCTCGGTGTTGCTCGCCCCGGCGGTGTCGATGAACACGGGCGTGCCCTGCGGCGCGGCACCGGCGAAGGGAGCGGTGATACCGAGGTCGCGCGCCTGCTTGACGATCAGACCGGACTGCACTTCCTCCGCACCGACGAAGATCAGCTGCGGCTTACGCTGACGGATGTTCGTCAAGGCCGCGCTGAAGTCCTTCTGGTCGGTGGTGACGACCTGGTCGGCCACCGGCGTCACACCGCGGGCGGCGAGCGCCTTGGTGAAGGCGTCGTGTTCGCCCTTGCCGTAGGAGCCGTTGTTGGTGATGAGAGCGATGCTCTTGATCCCGCGCTTGTCGACGACGTGCTCGGCCAGCGTCTCGTCGTAGGTCAGGCTGGTCGGGCCATTGAGGAACAGGAAGGGGCTCTTGACGGCGATCAGGCCCGGCGACTGGCCGGAGGTGATGTTGGGAATCTCCTCCTGCCGGAGAATCGGCGCCATGGCGATCGTCACCGCGCTCTCGGCGGTGCCGAGCATCGCGATGTAGCCCTCGCTGGCGATCTTGCGTGCGACGTTGGTGCCGACCGTCGGATCGCCCTGGCTGTCGAAGACGCCGGTCTCGATCTGACGGCCGTCGATGCCGCCCTTCTTGTTCCACTCGTCGATGGCGAGTTTGGCGCCCTTGAGTTCCCAGGCGCCGAGCGAGCTCAGCTGGCCGCTCTGCGCGTTGGCGATGGCGATCTTGATGGGGCCGGTTTTCCCGTCCTCACCGGCGGACTCCTCCCCAGGGGCGGAGCAGGCGCCAGCGAAGACCACTCCGATGGCGAGGAGCGAGGCGGCGAACGTACGCCGATAGCGTCGAGTCATGAGGGTCACCTCGAGTCGTGGTGGGGTGGTGGGTGTTTGTGGGGTGTGCGCGGACGACGGCAGGGCGCTCGCCGCTCAGTCGAAGACCCCCCGGTAGATGTCCTTGATGTTCCAGTGCCCCGGTGTCGGGACCGGCTCGTTGATCATGGGCACGTCCAGCACCGCCGGGCGGCGTGCCTCGACGGCGCTGCGCAGGGCGGAGCCCAGTTCCTCGGCCGTGGCGATGCTGTAGCCGTCGGCGCCGCACGCCCGGCCATAGGCGGCGAAGTCCGGGCTGTACGGCAAGCCGTCGGGTCCGACGAAGTCGCAGCCGTAACTGCGCCCGAAGTTCGCCGACTGCAGGTCGGATATCGTGCCGTGGGACCGGTTGTTCATCACGACGAAGATGACCGGGGCGCCCTGTTCGACCGCCATGGGCACCGCGGGCAGTTGCGCGCCCATGCCGCCGTCGCCAATCAGGGCGACGACGGTCCGGTCGGGCTGAGCGATCTGGACACCGACCGCTGCCGCTGGGCCGAAGCCCATCGTCGAAGCGCCACCGGGTGTGATGAACCGCCCCTCGTCGGGCAGCTCGTAGCACTGGGCGACGCCGTTCTTGTTCCATCCCACATCGGTGACGAGGATGGAATCCGGCGGGAGAATCGCCCGCAGGTCGGCCAGGATCCGCTCGGGTCGCAGCGGGAACTGGGCGCTGGTGCCGCGTTCCCGGCTCTCGCTGAAGAGCGCACGACGGGTCGCGGTGATGGTCTCGCGCAGCTCGGGCCGCTGGCGCGGCGTGGGCTGTCGTTCACGGACAGCGGTGTCGATGGCGCGCACGGCGTCCGAGACGTCGGCGACGGCGCCCACCGCGACCGGGAAGTTGCGGCCGATCTCCGCCGGGTCGATGTCGATCTGGATCAGGTGCCCGGGCGGAAACTGCCAGGTGTAGCGGGGGTCCCAGGAGCTGGTGTCGGTCTCGGCGAACCGGGTGGCCAGCGCCAGGACGACGTCAGCCTCACGGGTGTGCCGGTTGGTCACCTCAAGGCCCCAGAAGCCTGGCATCCCGAGCAGGAGCGGATGGCTGTCGGGCAGGGTCCCCTTGGCCATGAGCGAATGTGCGACGGGGATGTCGAGGTGCTCGATCAGCGAGCGCAGGGCGTCGAGTCCTGGTCCGCGCCGCAGGCCGCCGCCCAGGTAGACCAGCGGCCTCTCGGCGGCCACGAGCAGGTCGGCAATCCGTCCAGCGACGGCAGCCTGCAGGCCCGGCCGCTCCGGTGTCACAAGCGGGAACCCGTCCGCGGTCTCCCGCGGGACCGGACGCGAGAAGTGGTCCATCGGCACGCTGAGCAGCACTGCGCCCGGACGCCCGGTGGTCGCGGTCGAGAAGGCGCGCTGGGTGAACCGCGCCAGGTCACCCGCTCGGTGCACCTGCCACGCCCGCTTGACGAAGGGACGGTAGATCGCCGCCTGGTCGGCGTCAGCATGGAGGTTGATCTCCTGGTGCGGATGCCGGCCGTAGTAGTAGGACGGGATGTCGCCGGCGATCGCCACCAGCGGCACCGAGTCCATCGCGGCGGTGAGCACGCCGGTGACCGCGTTCGTCATGCCGGGGCCGACGTGCAGCAGCAGGACGCCGGGTTTGCCGGTGGCGCGGGCGTAGCCGTCGGCCGCATGCGCGGCCGTCTGTTCGTGACGGGCGATGATGAACCGGATGCTGCTGCGCCCAATGGCATCGAGTAGTGCGATGTTGGTGTGTCCACAGGTGCCGAAGACGTACTCCACCCCGTACGACTCGAGCTGGGCCACCATGGCCTCCGCCGCGGGGACCGTGTCCCGGTGCGCGGCGGTGTCCACAAGTTGGTCGAGAGTCATCGCGTGCCTTCCTGATCGCCGAACAGGGACATGCCACGCAGCAGCAACGTCTTCACAACCGTGTAGTCGTCGATCATCCAGCGCGGTGATTCGCGCCCGAACCCGGAGTCTTTGACCCCGCCGAACGGGACGTGGTCGAGTCGGAAGTTGGATGAGCCGTTGACGACGAGGCCACCGACCTCAAGCTCGCGCCACGCTCTCACGATCCGCCGGACGTCATTGGTGAAAAGCCCTGCCTGCAGTCCGTAACGGCTGTCGTTGCAGGCGGCGACCACATCGTCGAAGTTGTCGTAGGGCAACACGCTGACCACCGCGCCGAACACCTCGTCGCGGATCAACCGTGCGTCGACGGGAGGCGAAGCCACTACGGTCGGCACGACGGTGGCGCCGTCCCGGCGGCCGCCGGTCGTGACGGTCGCACCTGCGGCCTCCGCCTCGGCGGCCCAGGCGACCACGCGTTCGGCCGCGTCGTCGTCGACCATCGACCCGACGTCGGTGGTCGGGTCGAGCGGATCGCCGACCGACAACTTCTCCACCTCGCCGGTGAAGGCGGCCAGGAACTCGTCGTAGCGCCCACGGTGGACGTAGATCCGCTGAACCGAGATGCAACTCTGTCCCGAGTTGCTGTATCCGGTGGCGGCGCAGATCCGGGCGGCTGCCCCGACGTCCGCGTCCTCACACACGATCGTGGCGGCGTTGCCCCCGAGTTCCATGACGAGCCGTTTGGCGCCGGCCGCACGGGCGACCGCCGCACCGGTGGCGACGCTGCCGGTGAAGCTGACGACGCCGACGTCCGGGGCCCCACACAGAGCAGCCCCGAGCCGGCCCTCACCGTTGAGCACCTGAACGGCCTCCGGGGGCATTCCAGAGTCGAGCAGGAGCGCGACGATCGCCGCGGACACCGCCGGCGCCTGCGGCGGCGGCTTGACGATCGTCGTGTTTCCCGCCGCGAACGCTGCCGCGAGCTTGTGCGCCAGCAGGTTGGCCGGCGCGTTGAATGGCGTGATCGCCAGAGCCACGCCGACCGGCGCACGGTGTGTGAAGGCGGTCGTCCCCACACCCCGGGCCCAGCCGGCGACCGGCAGGACCTCTCCCCCGATACGCCTGGCCTCGGCTGCGGCGACGGCGAACGTGTCCGCGACCCGATCGATCTCGCCCAGACCGTCCTTGACCGGCTTGCCGAGTTCCAGCGCCAGTAGCCGCGCCAGGCGGTCCCGCTGTTCGGTCGCGGCAGCGGTGGCGCGCTCCAGCACTGCGGCTCGTGCCGCTGGCGAGAGGCGGGCGGTCGTTTTCGCGCCACGGCGTGCGTATTCGAGTGCGGCGGTGACGTCGTCCTCGTCCGCCTGCCGGGCGGCGCTGACGCTCTGCCGCACCCAGGGTCCGACGCGTTCGAGTCGCGGTCCCGTCGTGACCCACTCGCCAGCGATGAGGCATCCGACCTCGACGACCTCGATCGATGGCGTACGGATGGGCTTGTCGAGCATCGCCGCTCCCTCGAGTGGACCGCGTAGTGGCACTCCTGGACCGTCCTGCGGACTAGGTGTAACGTACGGGCGGCGAGGTCCCCTGGCAATAGTTGGTTCCAAAACCGTTACGGGGACGTGAAGCCGTTTCGAAGGACGCGAGAGAGAGACCATGGCATCCATGGCCGAACGAAACTCATCAACACCGGGGCCGACACCCACAGACACCCCTGATGCGGGCGGTGTCCGCAGCGTCCAGCGCGCGATGGAAATCATGTCGCTGCTGACAGAGAGCAGACCGTCGGTAACCATCCGGGAGATCGTGGACAGCACGGGCCTCGCGAAGACGACTGTCATTCGCCTGGTCCAGACGTTGGAGCAGAACGGCTTGCTGTGGGCGACGAGCCACGGTTACACAGCCGGCCCCGGCCTGTGGCGGTGGGCCCACCTCGCCAACCGCAGCTGGGAGGTCCCGCCCGAAACCCGCCAGCTGATGCGCGACCTCGCGGCGACCCATCGCGAGACGGTCAATCTGTACGTGACCCGGGACATCAGCCGAGTCTGCGTCGCCCAGGAGGAGAGCCCACAGGCCCTGCGCCACGTGGTCCGGGTCGGCGATGAGCTGCCCATGTGGGCCGGCGCATCATCCAAGGTGTTGCTTCGAGACGCGCCGCCCGCTCTGCTCGCGCGGGTCGCCGCATCGTCGCCGTGGGGTCAGTCGCACATCGCGACGCTGCGGACGTGGCTCGACGACGCCGCGGCCACGGGCTTCGCCACCAGCGACGGTGAACGCGAACCTGGCCTGTCCGCCGTCGCCGTGCCGGTGACCGGGAGATCGGGACCGGTCGTGGCGGCGCTGTGCCTGAGCGGGCCGACAATGCGGTTCACCCCGGGGCGAGTCGCCGAGTTCGTCGAATCGCTCAAGGTCGCCGCGGCCCGCATGTCCGAGACAGGCTTCGACCACCCACTCGCCCGGTAGGCCGACGCCACATCGGCTCAGGCCGCCACTACCCACCCGAGGGGCACGCATGGACAACCGACCGCTGCGCGGCGTACGGGTCCTCGACCTGACCAACGTACTGGCAGGCCCGTACTGCAGCTACCAACTCATGCTGCTCGGAGCGGAGGTCGTCAAGGTCGAGAAACCGGGGCACGGGGATCTGGCACGTCGGCTCGGTCCGGAGCCGGCGCTCAACGAGGCAGGGCTCGGCACCTCCTTCCTCGCCCAGAACGCCGGCAAGAAGTCGATCGAGCTGGACCTCAAGGACCCGCACGATCGCGCCTCCTTCGAGGAACTCCTGAGCGGAGCAGACGTCCTGCTCGAGAACTTCCGCGCCGGCGTGATGGAACGGCTCGGGTACGACTGGGACACCCTCCGACAGGCAAACTCGCGCCTGATCTACTGCGCCATCTCCGGCTTCGGGCAGGGCGGCCCGATGAGCCAGGCGCCCGCGTACGACCAGATCATTCAGGGTCTCGCCGGGATGATGAGCATCACCGGCACGCCGGAGACGGCACCCCTGCGGGTCGGCTTCCCAGTGTCCGACTCAGTCGGCGGCCTCGTGGCCGCAATGGCTATCTGCGCGGCGCTCACCGGCCGGTCCCAGACCGGGGAGGGCGCGTTCCTTGACGTGTCCATGCTGGAGGCATCCCTGTCTGCCATGGGCTGGGCCACCTCCAACTATCTGGTGAGCGGCGTCCCACCGAAGCCGATGGGCGACCAGAACGCGACCGCCGCCCCCTCGGGAACCTTCGAGACCGCCGACGGCGCTCTCAACATCGCGGCCAACCGCCAGCGGCAGTTCGAGGTGCTGTGCCGGCTCGTCCAGCGCGACGATCTCGTCACCGACGAACGCTTCGCCGACCGCGAGGCACGGAAGGCCAACCGCGCGGCCCTGAACCAGGAGATCAACGTCGCGCTCCGCCGACGGCCGGCGGTCGAGTGGGAGCGGATGCTCTCCGCGGCGGGTGTTCCCGCGGCGCGCATTCTGACCGTCCCCCAGGCGGTCCAACTCGAACAGCTACAGGTGCGCGGCTTCTTCACCGACCTGGCCTTTCCCGGCAATGCCGACCGCACCCTGCGGGTCAGCGGCAACGGCGTGCATGTCAACGGCACTCCTCTTCGACCAGCGACACCCCCACCGCTCCTGGGAGAGCACAACGACGAGTTCGCCCTGGACGCCGACCTCGGCGCCGTCGACGAGGTCGCGGCACCGTGAGTGACGGACCAACCGTGCGGGACGTGTCGGACTGGTGGTCCACCGCGGTGTCCCGCATCGAACCTGATGTGATCGAACTGCGTGGTCGACCGGTGCAGGACCTCATCGGGCACACGAGCTTTGTCGGGACGATCTGGTTGCTGCTCCGGGGGCACCCTCCGACACCCGCCCAGGAGCGGCTGCTCGAGGCCGCGATGGTGTCCGGCGTGGATCACGGCCCGCACGCTCCGTCGATCGCGGTGGCCCGCATTGCCGCCACCTGCGGCGTCGGGCTCAACAACGCCGTCGCCACCGGGGTGAACCTCCTGGGCGACGTGCACGGCGGTGCCGGCGAACAGTGCATGGAGATGCTGGCCGAGGTCACCAGCCGCACCGTGGCCGGCGACACGCTCGATCGGGCCGCGGCCTCGGTCGTCGAGGACTGGAGGGCTCGCTCCAAGTACCTACCCGGTTTTGGACACCGCTTCCACACCGTGGACCCGCGCCGCAAGCCACTGCTGGGCCTGGTCGAGGCCGCGGCCGCCGAGGGCGTGGTGGACGGGTCGTACCTGCATGCGGCGAACGCGATCGAGCGCATTCTGGCCTCGGGACGACAGCGGCCCGTACCGATCAATGTGGATGGTTGCACGGCCGTCATCTACGGCGAGCTCGGCTTCGCTCCGCCACTGGCCCGCGGCCTCTTCGTGCTGAGCCGCAGTGTCGGAATCCTCGCGCACGCCTGGGAAGAGACGGGCCAGGGCCGACGCAACAAGGGCCCGATGCCGCCATCCATTCTGCCCACCTACCTCGGGACCGCCTGAGGCCGCCCGCACCGTGTCCGAACAGCCCTCGCTGCACTGCGCCGGGGGCCATCCGCGGTGCGCGGCATCCGTGGGAACGGCTGCAAAAGCCCTTGTCAGAAGCGGTTTGTGCCTTGCTGGCCAATCAGTGTCTCGCTATATTGGCCGTACCTCTACGCGGTACGCGCGGTCCACCTAGCGGACCTCGATGCGCTGGAGTTCATCCGGCGCCGCCCTCCCGCCCTCTACGGCCCCCGCTCCCCCGGGCCGGCGGCGCGCTCGCCGTCCTAGCCACCACCGACGCCTCCACAAAGGAGAGCAACCATGCCCCTACGGCGCAACACACTGATCAGCGCAGTCCTCGGCGCCGCCCTGACCGCAGCCGTCATGTTGCTGGGCACGTCCATCCCGAGTGCTGCCGACAAAGCCACCTCCACATCGAGCGACAGAGGCGCCGAGAACCTCGGCCGGCCCAACTACGGTGTCTGTCGCGGCCTGGACTCCGGCTGCTACCACGACTGGGGCAACTTCGACCCTGCCGCTGACGGCTACCGCGTCCTCGTCTACAGCCGGACGGCCGGACCGCGACACGCGCACATCGGGCCCGTCCTGCCACCGGGCCTCAACCCACCCCTCACCCCCGCGCACGCCGCACAGAACGCCATCGTCAAGCTGGGGACGGAGCACAACTTCGCCGTCGACTGGACCGAGGACGTCACGCAACTCTCGTCGCCCTCGCGGCTGTTCCGCTACAACGCGGTCATCTTCATGAGCACCACCCGGGACGCCCTCGACGATCCGGCGCAGACCGCGCTGCGTCAGTACATCCGCGGCGGTGGCGGCTTCGTGGGCATTCACAACGCGTTCGGCACGGAATACAACTGGGAATGGTACGAAGGCCTGCTCGGCGGAGCCAACTACTACGATCACGGACGCAACCAGCCAGGCACCGTCACGACCACGAGCCGCCGGGACGCCTCGACCGCCGGGCTCCCCACCCGCTGGGACTTCGCCGACGAGTGGTACAACCTGGTGCCATTCCCGAGCGAGGTGCGGATCCTTGCCAAGGTCGACGAGTCCACGCTGCCCGAGGGCGCAACCGGGGGCAGCGGACACCCTGGCCATGGGCGCAACCACCCGGTGTCGTGGTGCCAGTACTACGACGGCGGACGCTCGTGGGTCACCACGATGGGCCACGCCGTCGAGGCCTGGACCGACACGCCGATGACCGGCGACCAGTACTTCCTCGACCACGTCCTCGGCGGTATCGAATCCGCCATGGGCCGCACCTCGTTCTGCCGATGACACCGCGGCGTATTTAATCGGTCAAGCGAGCGGCTCAGGCCATTGCCATCGGCGTGGGTGGCAACGGCCTGAGCCGTGTCGGCACGGCGTCTGCGACCGTGACACGCGAGCCGGACGCATCGGTTAGAGCGGGCGAGAGAGTTCCATCCGGTTGGCAAAGTTGTGGTAGCCCGCCCGTTCGAATCCCTTGAACATGGCGATGTTCGCCGCGTCGCAGTCGCCACGGATCTCGGTGGCGCCGTTCTCGGCCAGGATCCGGGTCCCCCGGGCGACGACAGAGGTGCTGTAGCCCTTGCCCCGGTGAGCGGGGGCGACACCGACGAAGCTGATCACGGGGAAGGCCGGGCTGTGGGCGGGCAGGCTGATCACGGCCGGGGTGCCGTCGGCGTCGTACCCGATCTCCCACCACTGCGGCTCGTGCGCGAACTCGGTGGACTCCTCGAACAGCAACTCGGCCGCCTTACGGAGTCCGTGCTTCTGTACGTCGGCGGCGAGCAGCGCGTCGGCGGTGTCCGCGAGCAGGGCCTCCAGCAGGTCGATGAAGGGCCCAGGTCCCAGCTCGGTGAGGGAACGGAACCGCAGCCGCCCGTCCTGCGCGGGCAATTCACCGCCGGTCAGCCAGCGGAAACGCCGGCCGTCGCGGGCCACGGCGAACCCGGCCCGGCGCAGCAGCTCCGCCCGCTGCTCGGGGTGACGTTGGAACTGCGGTGCCTGGGCCGGGGAGTCCACCACGTGGCCCTGCTCGGTGGCGCCCAGCTTTCTGGCCAGATTCGCCGCCTCGGTGAGCAGCGCGAGCCCGACGGTGAGCTCCGGGTCGTCCCAGGGAGCTTCCACGAGTACGACGTCGCTGGGTACGTCGTTGCCGGGCATGGTCCAGAGCGCCACGGCGCCGATCAGCCGGCCGCGGTCCTCGGCCACCAGGCACCATTCGGGTCGAGTGCAGCGCTTGGCGAGCAGATCGGTGAGGTAGGCGCTGGTCGCGGTGTTGCGCTCGGCGTCGTCGGGGTACTGGACGAGGCCGGGGACTTCGTCGGGGTGGGCAATGCGGATCGTGGTCACAGCAGCGGTCCTTCGGTGGGGTTGTCGGGAAGCCTATGCAAGGTGCGGATCGGGAGGATCAACGGGACAACGACAGCCAGACCGCCGAGCGGGATCGTGCCCGCAGGCGACGCTGTCCGCGGCTGCTACTCACTGAACTCGACTACGGAGTAAGCCCTGTCCAGCCGGCCGGCGGCCAGGTCGTCGTGGCGGATCACAAAATTGCCGTGATAGAACTCGTCGCCCACGGGGAAGCGGGCGAGCGACATCCACTCACTCGTCAATTGGTGCTTTTCCTTCTCCAGCTGCGAATACCATTTCGCCACCGGGATGACGATCTCGCCGGCCTTCTCGCGCCCCGCAAGAGTCTGCTCCGCGATACTCGTGATCACCGCATCGTCGGCGTACCCGCCGAGGTAGGCGCTGGCGAGCCCTTCGTCAGGCGGCCAGAGGTCGTAGGCCAGAGCGCGGAGCTCGTCCAGGTGTGGCATGTCACGCTCGAGGTCACGGGCCAGTTGCTGCTGGAAGGGCGACAGGTCGTCCTCGTCCTCATCCTCGTGCGTCGCGAACCAATGGGGCAGCTCCGCGAGGAGTGTGGCGCTCACGTCGTACTGCTAGCCGACGAACTCCGAGTCGGGGGGTTCCACGACCGAAGTGTCGGTGCCTTCCGGCACAAACACGACTCGCGCGTACCTCTGTTCTCCGGTGGCACTGGCCAGGTAGTCGTTCTCGTGGTCCATGAAGAACAGCAGCGAGCCGACTGCCGGCAGGCCGAAGCCGTCGACCCTCGGCAGCGCCGCACAGTCGACCGAGAAGATGAACGGCAACGGGCCGGGTTGATCGGACGGCCAGTCCTCGTCCAGCGGCAGCCGGGGTAGCCCACCAAACTGTCCTACCGGAACACCGTCGGAGCCGCTGCTCAGCCGGATCGACAACCGGAGGTGCCTGATGAAGCTGCTGATCTCGTCGTCCGGGACGCCCAACGCGAGCGCTGCACGGCGAAACTGCCCCTGATGATCCATGGCTCAGCATCGTGCCACGCACACCAACGGCAGTTGAGGGCGTCTCCGGCCGGCGGTGGGGAGGTCGTTGGCAACGATCGCTGACCGGAGGAGCTGCTATCGAGGTGCCACTCTCGGCATGATTCTTTGTTCGCCGGTGGCGGCCATCGAGTGCATCGCGCCGCTGGCGAGCGGGATCAGCCGGGCCAGGCCCGGCTGTCCGTTGCGTCGGGCCAGGTCGGGCCCGAGGCGAGTCATCAGTAGAGTGAGCGCCGGCAACGGCCGGACGTACAGGGTGATGTCGCTGATCAGACCGTCGGCGCCCAGGCGCAGCCGCTGGGCTTCGTAGAGACGCGTCCCGCCGACCTGCGCCTCGTAGAACAGCGCCACGGTACGGCCCTCGGCGACCTGGTCGGTGAAGGTGATGTCATCGATCGCGGCCAGGGCCACGTCGAGCAAGGTGCGTACTTGCCGATGGCCTCGGAAGGTGAACTGCTCGGTGATCGGCGAGATCAGAGTGACATCAGGGCTGAGGGCGGCGACCGCACCGGCGGCGTCACGGGCCTCGCCGGCGGCCCGCCATGCGGCGACAGCGTCATAAGACTGGTCCACGGATACTCCCATGTTCGCGGTGGTCATCGAGAGCTCTGATACTGCAAGTCCCGGCCAGATCGCGGCGAGCCGCAACTGGCCGACCGATGCGTGCGATTACGCTCCGCCGCTCAGCCGGCAGTTACAGCGCCGTGCACTCGAGTAAGTATCAACGATTTTCGATTATCGTGGTGGAAGGCAGCACGGAGGCGGAAGAGAGGCCAGTTGAGTACCGACCGTGGGGGAAGCGACGGCCAGGACAGGGGTGACGTCGAAGGGGCCGCGCAGGAGGCGTTCGCTCAGTTCGTACGCCACGCGGTCGACGTCGCCCAGGACGAGCATGGTTGGTCGATCACGCAAGTGGCGGCTCAGAGCGGCCTCGGCCGCTCGACCATCTTTCGATGGCTGTCCGGTGACTGGCAGCACCACCCGGAGCTGCCCAAGGTACGCGCGTTCTGCACGGCCTTGAACCTGCCGCTCGGCGCGGCCCTGCGCGCCCTCACCCCGCTGACTCACTACGCACCGTCGCCAGAGGTGCCCGTGGCAGAACCGGCGATCGAAGAGCTCCTGGGTGCCGTCCACGACCGACTGATGGACCCTCGCACCACCGCCGTCGAAAGGGAGCACATTCGGGCCGCCCTGTACCGCCTCGCGCGCCGAACGTCGTCCCGCGCGGGCTGACACCACGTGGCCACCGGCTGTCGATCACAATTCGCCGCCCGCCCCGCTGACGGCGCGGCGCGCCTGGATGAGCCCTTTCGCCGGCAGGAACACGGCGACCGTTGGTGGCCGACTGGCGTTGGGTCAGTTCGTCTGGCGGGTGGCGGTGGCAAGGAAGCGGTGTGGCGGGTCGTCGTAGCTGGTGAGCTGCCATCCGGTGCGGGAGGTCGACCGGAGTAGCGGGGCTTCGGCGAGGGGTTCGTCGGGGTCCAGGGTGCGGCCATGTCGGGCGGCGAGAGCTGCCCGGCCGGAGGGGTGGAAGAGCACGAGACGTCCGCCGGGTCGGGTGATCCGGGCGAGTTCGCGGAGCCCGGCTTCGAAGTCGGGGAGGTGTGTGAGGAGCCCGGCGACGAAAATGATGTCGACGCCGGCGTCTCCAAACGGAAGGTGTCGGGCGTCGCCGAGGATCAGGGTCGCCGCTGCGTCGCGGCTGTGGGGGGCCGCGGCGGTGAGCATCTGCGGGGTGACGTCGAGGCCGATGACGGTGCCGTTCGGGCCGACGGCGTGTCGGAGGGCAGGCAGGGCGCGGCCGGTGCCGCAGCCGATGTCGACGGCTACCCCGGCGGGGGGTACGTGCGCTTCGGTGACGGCGGCGCGGTAGGCGGGCAGGTCGTCGCCGAACTTGGTGTCCCAGGTCGCCGCGCGAATGGCGAAGAAGGCCCGGGTCTCGCTGATGTACCAGCGTTCCCGGGGGGCGAGCCGATCGGTGAGCCGCCGGATCACCGGCCAGTTGGGGTTGTGCAGATCAATCGCGATGTCGCAGTCGGGCTCGCGACTGCCGTGGACGCCCGCGCTTGCCGCCGGGGTGAGCAGCCTGATGACCACATCCCACTTGCCGCCGGGTGGGTGGGCACGCCACCGGGGTCCATCAGCGATGGCGACGGTCTGGGGGGTCCGGTCGGTACGCCAGCTGTCCTCGTCGGCGATTGGTGTGGCGTCGCTGAGGCGGGCGCAGGGGCGCCCGATGCCGCGCAGGGCGTCGGCGAGACGGTCGGCGACGATGCCGGGGTAGGGAATGCCTCCGTCGACAACGACGGTGACGGCACCTGGGGGAAGGGCGGCGGCGAGGTGGTCGAGGACCTCGGTCCACCGGCGGGTCTGCTCGCCGGTCAGGGTCTGCCATGCCGGCATCGACGCAGGTTCACCAGCCACCAGTCCATGATGCAGATGCTGGAGGGTGCTGGCTAGTCTCGGTTGCGGATGCGGGCTGTTTGGGCACTTCTGTTGGGCAGTTGCGGCCAGCTATCGTGGCTGTGTGACGATGTTTCGGATCGGTGAGGCCGCCGAGTTGCTCGGGGTCAGCGTGGACACGGTGCGGCGTTGGGTCGACGCCGGACGCCTGGCCGCCGTTCGCGATGAGCACGGACACCGGGTGATCGACGGGGTGACGCTCGCCGGGTTCGTTCAGGCCCAGGCGGGCGAGCCGGAGGGCCGCGCGGAGGAGTCGTCGGCGCGTAACCGGCTGCGGGGCATCGTCACCGCGGTGGTCAAGGACGCGGTGATGGCGCAGGTCGACATTCAGGCCGGGCCGTTCCGGCTGGTGTCGCTGATGAGCCGCGAAGCCGTCGACGACCTCGGTCTCGAGGTCGGCTCAGTCGCAGTCGCGGTGATCAAGTCGACCACGGTGGTGGTGGAGAAGCCACGATGACCGCCGGTAGTAGAGGGAGGAGCAGTTCGTGAGGGCACGACGATTGCGTACTACCCTGGCCGCACTCACCGCGCTGGCGGTGGTGGGTCTGTCCGGCTGTGGTGGCGGTGACGACACCGCCAGTCCAGGTTCCGGGACCAGCAGCGCGGGCGTCACCGGCACGGTGACGGTGTTCGCGGCGGCGTCGCTGACCGAGTCGTTCACCACCATCGGCAAGGACTTCGAGGCGGCGAACCCCGGGGTGAAGGTCACGTTCAGCTTCGCCGGCAGTTCGGCGCTGGCAACCCAGATCAACCAGGGCGCCCCGGCCGACGTGTTCGCGTCCGCCGCTCCGACGAACATGAAGGTCGTCACCGATGCCGGCAACGGCGACGGCACCCCGACCACGTTCGTGAAGAACCAACTCGTCATCGCCGTGCCCAAGGGCAACCCCAACGGGGTGACCGGGTTGACGGACCTGACCAAACCCGACGCCAAAGTCGCGCTCTGCGCCGAACAGGTCCCATGCGGAGCGGCGGCGAAGAAGGCCCTCGATGCCGCCAACGTCAAGGTCACCCCGGTGACTCTGGAGCAGGACGTGAAGGCCGCCTTGTCGAAGGTCAAGCTGGGCGAGGTGGACGCCGCGCTGGTCTACCGTACCGACGCGAAAGCCGCCGCTGCGGACGTGGACGGGATCGAGTTCCCCGAGTCCGCCAAGGCGATCAACGACTATCCGATCATCTTGCTCAAGAACGCCCCCAACAGGACGGCCGCGCAGGCGTTCATCGCCTACGTGCTGGCCGACACCGGCAAGAGTGTGCTCACCGCGACGGGCTTCCAGGCCCCGTAACCGTGCCGGTGTCACCTTCTGACGATACGAGTGCGGCGACGCGACCGGAGACCGGCGCGTCGCCGCACCGGCGTCGCCGCACCACCAGGGTCCCGATCGCGTTGCTCATCCCCGCCACCCTCGGCATGTTGTTCCTGGTGCTGCCACTGGTGGGGCTCTTGGCGCGGACCCCATGGGCCACTCTCCCGCAGCGGCTCACCGAACCAGGTGTGCTCAGCGCGCTGCGGCTGTCGATCCAGACCGCAACCCTCGCCACCCTGTTCTGCGTCGCCCTCGGCGTCCCGCTGGCCTGGCTGCTCGCCCGCGTCCCGTTCCCCGGCCGACGCGTCGTACGCGCCTTCGTCACCGTCCCGCTCGTCCTGCCGCCCGTCGTCGGCGGCGTCGCCCTGCTGCTCGTCTTCGGCCGCAGAGGACTGATCGGCTCCTGGCTCGACTCCACCTTCGGCATCACACTCCCGTTCACCACCACCGGCGTCGTCCTCGCCGAGGCGTTCGTCGCGATGCCGTTCCTGATCATCGCCGTCGAGGGTGCGCTGCGCGGGTCCGACACCCGATACGAGGAAGCCGCCGCGACCCTCGGCGCTGGCCGCTGGACCACCTTCACCCACGTCACCCTTCCGCTCGTCGCGCCGGGCATCGCCGCCGGAGCGGTGCTGTGCTGGGCTCGGGCACTCGGCGAGTTCGGCGCCACCATCACGTTCGCGGGTAACTTCCCGGGCCGCACCCAGACCATGCCCCTCGCCGTCTACCTCGCGCTGGAGACCGACCTGGAAGCAGCGATCGTGCTCAGCCTGATCCTGCTCACCGTCTCGGTGGTCATCCTCGCCAGCCTCCGCGACCGATGGATCAGCAGCCCATGACCGCCCACACCGCCGCCAGAGGCGAACCCGACGCCGGCACACCGACGCTCGACGCCCACCTCGTCGTCGACCGCGCGGGCTTTCGCCTCGACGTCGCGCTGCACATCGGCGCTGGCGAGGTCGTCGCCCTGCTCGGCCCCAACGGCGCCGGCAAAACCACCGCCCTACGCACCCTGGCCGGTCTGATCCCGCTCTCCGCCGGGCACCTCACCCTCGCAGGGCAGGACCTCGACCGACCCGAAACACGACACTGGACCCCCACCGAACGGCGCCCGATCGGTGTCGTCTTCCAGGACTACCTGCTGTTTCCGCACCTGAACGCCCTGGACAACGTCGCCTTCGGGCCCCGCCGGCACGGCCTCGACCGACGCCACGCCCGGCAGGTCGCCGGTGAGTGGCTCGACCGGATGAACCTGACCGGGCAGTCCCGCCACAAGCCCCGCCACCTCTCCGGCGGACAGGCCCAACGCGTCGCCCTCGCCCGCGCCCTCGCCGTCAACCCGGCGCTGCTGCTCCTGGACGAACCTCTCGCCGCACTCGACGCCCGCACCCGGCTGGACACCCGAGCCGAACTACAGCGCCATCTCGCCGCGCACCCAGGCGCGACGCTGCTGGTCACCCACGACCCGCTCGACGCCCTCGTCCTCGCCGACCGGCTCGTCATCATCGAGGACGGCCAGATCGTCCAGGAGGGCAGCGCCGCAACGATCACCGCACAACCCCGTACCGACTACGTCGCCCGACTCGTCGGACTCAACCTGCACCGCGGTCAGGCCGACGGCCACAGTGTTCGACTCGGCGCCGATTTCTCCCTCACCACCGCTGACCGACACGACGGCGAGGTCTTCGTCGCGTTCCCACCGTCAGCCGTCGCCCTCTACCCGCACCGCCCCGACGGCAGCCCCCGCAACGTCTGGCCCACGACGATCACCGGCATCCAACGCCACGGCGACAACCTCCGAATCCAACTCGCCGGGCCGATCGACGTGGCCGCTGACATCACCCCCGCCGCGGCCGCGCACCTCCACCTCGCCCCCGGACAACCCCTCTGGGCTTCGGTCAAGGCAACCGAAACCCGCGTCTACCCGGCCCCCATCTCCGGACGGCAACGGTAGGAGTCCCCAGGTTCGAGCCGTGGTGGTGCTAGGCGCGACCGTCATTCCAGGCGCCGAGTCGCATCGCGTACCGGCGCCGCCTGGCCGGCCCAGGGCGTTGGATGGTGGTCTGGTAGGTGAACCAGCGCAGGAAGAACTGGGTGATCGGTCCGACGGCAAGTGCGTACAGCACGGTGCCGACGCCCAGACTCCCGCCGAGCAGCCAGCCGCAGGCGAGCACGGTGAGCTCGATCGTGGTGCGGACGAGCCCGATGGAGCGCCCGGTTCTGATGGCGGTGCCGGTTACCAGACCGTCACGGGGGCCGGGCCCGAGCCGCGCGCCGACGTAGACGGCGACGGACAGTCCGTTGAGCAGGACACCTCCGAGGAGCAGGCCGGCCCTGGCGGGAAGCCCAAGGTGGTCGGGGATGAACTCAAGGCCAAGGTCAGTGGAGTACGCCACGACGACGATGTTGGCGAGGGTGCCGAAGGTCGGCCGCTGTTTGAGTGGAATCCACAGCACGAGAGCAAGCACGCCCAGGGCGGCAGTGATCGTGCCGAAGCTGAGGGAGGTGCGGTGCTGCAGGCCCTCGTACAGGACGCTCCATGGGTTGACACCAAGCGCGGCACGAACCATGACGGACAGGCTGAGCCCGTACAGCGTGAGCCCGACCAACAGTTGCGGAATGCGCCGCAGTGGCCGTTCGCCAAGGGGGACATAGGTGAGCGCGGGCTTGGACGGGCGTCTTCCAGGTGTCCGCACGGCCATGCCGCGATCCCGGTGACGGTGCCAGCGCTTTCCCTCGTCGCCGTCCATGATCTGGTGCTGCATCCCTGCCGTCTCCGGTCCACTCGTCTGCCTTAATGCCACTGGCGGCAACTCTGTAGCATGATTGGCCGGGATAACATGACCAATCATGGGAGAGTGGTATGCCGGACTCACCCCCGTCGCAGCCTCCGGGCAGGGCGGTCCGCACCGACCGCACGCTGGGGAGCCGGCAGTTGGCCGCGATGCTGCCCGACCCGACGGCAGCGCGGCCCGCCTACCGCCACCTGGCCCAAGCGATCAGCACGCTGATCCTGGACGGCAGGATCGCGTTGCACGTCAAGCTGCCAGCGGAACGTGAGTTGGCCACTGCCCTGGCGACCAGCAGGGCGACCATCACGGCCGTGTACGACCTGCTACGTGAGAGCGGCTACGCGCACAGCCGCCAAGGCTCAGGCACCTGGACGGACCTGCCGACCGGCCGGACGCCCAGCGGCATCACCCGGCTGCTCGGCCACCAGGACACCGCGATCGACCTGGCGCGGGCGGCGCCCGGAATGGCCGAGCAGACCCTCGTCGACGCCCTCGCACACGTCGCCCCCAAGGTGGCCGAGCACGCGCACCTGCCCGGATACCACCCTTACGGCCTGTCCGAACTGCGCGCGGCCATCGCCGAACGGTTCACCCAGCGCGGCCTGGCCACCATGCCCGACCAGATCCTGGTGACCTCCGGGGCCCAGCACGCGCTCACGCTGGTCCTGGGCCTGCTGTGCCGCCAGGGTGACCGAGTCATGGTCGAGAGCCCGTCCTATCCGAACGCCCTGGAGGCCATGCGCCGCGCCCGGCTGCGCACCGTGTCCGTCCCCGTCACCGACACCGGCTGGGACATCGAGATCGTCGAGTCCACCTTGCGCCAGGTGGTGCCTCAGTTCGCCTACCTGATCCCCGACTTCCACAACCCGACCGGCTGCCTCATGCCTGAGGAGGAGCGCGTCCGCGTCCTCGGCGCCGCCCAACGCTCCGGCACCTGGCTGATCATCGACGAGACGCTGGCCGACCTCGCCCTCGACGTCCCCGTCCCGCCACCCTTCGCCTCCCACGCCGCGCGCGGCGGGACAGCCCAGGTCATCACCATTGGCTCGATGAGTAAGACCCACTGGGCCGGCCTGCGCATCGGCTGGCTACGCGCACCCTCGCGGCTGGTGACCGAACTCGCCGGCCAACGGGTCGCCACCGACATGGGTGGCTCCGTACTGGACCAACTACTGGCACTCGACCTCCTCGAGCGAGCACAGGAGGTGCGGCCACACCGACTGGAGCAGCTGCGCCATCAGCGTGCGGTGCTGGCCGCGGCGCTCGCCGAGCACCTCCCGCAGTGGAAATGGCAGTTGCCGCCCGGAGGGCTGTCCCTCTGGGTCGACCTGGGCGAACCCATCGCCTCGGCGCTCGCCGAGCGAGCACTCGACTACGGGGTACGGATCGAGGGCGGCGGTTACTTCGCCGCCGATCCAGGAATTCTCGAACAGCGCCTTCGTATCCCCTACACAACGACTCCGGATGCCCTGCGCGAGGCCGTGCGTCGCCTGGCCACCGCCCTCGCCGATGGCCGTCCGTTCTCATCCACCACGCGGCAACCACACTGGATCGCCTGACCGTCGAGCGCAGATCGAACGCCCCGCCAGCAGCGTGGGGCCAGGGATCGTGTCCGAGGGGTCGCAAGCCTGCCGACCTCGGAAGACGGTCTATCCGCGCTCGTCCGAAGGCTGCTCTTTCGTCAAGTGGAGCAGCCACCCCTCACCCGTGCGGATGAGCGCGTACCGCCGGCGGCCGGTACGGCCGTGCAACGTGAACAGCATCCGGCGGTCGGTGCGGTCGTGCTCCTCCCACGTGCCGATGTCGGCGATCGACTTGTCGACGTCCTCGTAGGTGAGGTGATCGAGGTGATGGTCGGGCACGGCGATCGCGAGCCGGTTGTCGCCGGGACTGTCCGGCAAGCCACGAGGCACCGCCCAGGAGCGCAGCACACCGCCCTCCTCGAGCCGCAGGTCAAAGTGTGGTCGTGGTTTGCGGTGGTGATGCAGGACGAAGGCGGGTGTCACTCTTGCCATTGTCGGCGGTCTCATCCTCGTTGGCGTCCCGATCCGGGCGACATCGACCTGTTCGATATCCACCTTCATGCCTCCCGGGTCGCCGACCCGAACCCGTACGCTGGCACGGTGATCGACTTTCGCGCGGCGGTTGAGGCACGCGACCCGGACGCCGTCGCGGCGACCCTGGCCGACAACGTGGTGTTTCGCAGCCCGGTGGCGTTCAAGCCCTATCCGGGCAAGGCAATCACCGCGGCGATCCTCCGCGGCGTTCTGCGGGTGTTCGAGGACTTCCGGTACGTCCGTGAGCTCAGCGGCGACGGCGGCCGCGATCACGCTTTGGTGTTCGAGGCGCGGCTGGGCGACATTGCCGTCGAGGGCTGCGACTTTCTGCATCTGGACGAGACCGGCCTGATCGATGAGTTCACGGTCATGGTCCGTCCGCTGTCCGCCGCGCAGGCCCTGGCCGCCGCGATGGCCGCCCAGTTCGAGCAGATCCAGCGTGAGGCCGCCGCCGGCTAGTGCGTAGACACCGGGTCGGCTGTTGGCACCGCACGAATCCGGGTGATCCTCGCGCTACCCTCGCCCGCATGACGCGCTACCTTGTCGTGCCCGGTCGAGGAGTTCCATTCCTCGACCACTGGTCGCGCAGCTGGGTCAGGGACAACCCGAAGTACCAATGGGCGCCTGAACCACCCGGGCCACCGTACGTCGTCGCCGAACGGGTCGCCGCGCTGCACTCCGCGATCAGCGCCAACGGTGAGCCGGCGATCCTGGTGGCGCACAGTGCGGGATGCCTGACCGTCGCCGTCTGGGCCAGTCAGCACGTCGGTCCCGTTCGTGCCGCCCTGCTGGTCACGCCACCGTACCTGGATCCGGAATGGACTCCCGACCCGTACGAGACCGTCGATGTCCTCACCGGACACGTGCCACGGGGGCCACTGCCCTTCCGCTCAGTCCTGGTCGCCAGTCACAACGACCCGAATGCCACGTTCGCGCAATTCGAAGCGTACGCGCGGGACTGGGGCTCGGAACTGTTCGACGCGGGCGCGGTCGGGCACCTGGACTCCAAGACCGGGTTCGGCCCGTGGCCCGACGGCAAACGCCTGGTCGAATCACTGACCCAGCCCGTACAGCCATGACACCGCTGACGCTCAGGCGAGCTCAGTGGCCACGGAACGCCTCCTCCAGCCACCATGAGCCGCGGGCAGCGCAGACCTTCGCGTCGATCACCAGCGGCCGGGTACGGGGACCAGCGAGCCAGCGACGTACCGGCTCGAGATCGTCGACGGTCCGGACGGTCAACCCGTCGCAGCCGTAACCTCGGGCGATCGCGGCCAGGTCGGTCTCGGGGAAGGTGACCGTGTCCAACGGGTGCCCGTCCGGGCCGAAGTGGTGCACCTCGGCGCCGTACGCGGCGTCGTCGTAGATCACCACGAGGAGTGGTAGCGCCAGCCGGACGGCGGTGACCAGTTCGGTCGCGGACATGACGAAGCCTCCGTCGCCGACCGCGGCGACGGTGAGCCGGTCCGGTCGGGCGACCGCCGCGCCGAGCGCGCTGGCCAGGCCGAGCCCGATCGACTGGAACGCCTGGGTGAAACAGAATCCGGCCACGTCTGGCACGTCGAGCCACATCGACGGGTAGCCCATGAAGTTGCCCGAGTCGACCACCACCGTCCGGTCGGGCGGCAGCAGGTCGTCCAGGGCGGCCGAGAGCGTCCGTGGGTCGACCGTCGCCGGGGCGCCGGCCCGCGCCGAGCCGCCCTCGTCCCGGTACGGAACCGTCCGCCAGCGGCCGTGGTCGCGAATCCGTTGTGCCAGCTCCGGCGTACGCCAGCCGCCGGTCCCGGCGTCCACGGCCCCCGTGGAGCCGGCGCTCAGCCGAGCCAGCACCGCGTCGGCGACCGCCGCCACCTCGCCGGCCACCGTCAGGTCGACCGGGCGGTTCACCCCGAACGCGGCCGGGTCGTGGTCTACCTGGACGACGACGGCGGAGGGCGGGATCAACTCGCCGTGCCGGGTCGTCCACATGTTCAGCGTGCTGCCCCACGCGACGACCAGGTCCGCCGCGCCGATCAGCTCGGCGGCGAGCGGGGTGGCGAAGCCGCCGGCCACGTCGAGGTTCCACGGGTTCCCGGCGAACAGTCCCTTCGCGGCGGCCGAGACCGCGAGCAGCGCGCCGCACGAGTCGGCGAGCCGGGTCAGCGGTTCCCGGGCCGCGCGGGCTCCCCGACCCGCGATGAAGACCGGTCGACGTGCGGCCCGGAGCGCGGCCAGCAACGGCTCGACCTGCCCGGCGGTGGCCGAGGTCGGCGCGACCGCAGGCGCCGGGCCGGACCACGGTTCGGTCACGGCGCTCTGCACCTCCAACGGCAGGCCCAGCACCACCGTCGCGCCCCGGGCGGCGGCCCGGTACGCCGCGCCCGCGTCCTCGGCCGCGTGCGTTGCGCGTATTCGATGGAAGTCCGCCCCGACCGAGGTGGCGAGCGCCGGCAGGTCGATGAAGAAGTTCGACCGGGGCGCGGTCGCCTCCGGGGCCAGGACCACCATCGGCGTACGGCTCTTCGCGGCCTCGGTGAGGCCGGTCAGCGCGTTGGTGACGCCCGGACCCTGGTGCACCGAGAGCAGGCCCACCGTGCCGGAGGTGCGGGCGTACCCGTCCGCCATGCTCGCCGCGCCGCCCTCGTGGGCCGCCGCCACGAACCGGGCGCCGGCCGCCACGAGCGCGTTCGTGACATGGAAGTTGCCGCTGCCGACCACCCCGAAGACATACCGTGCGCCGTGTCCGTGCAGAACCCGCCCGACCACCTCGGCTACCCGCATCGGTGGCCCGGTCCTACCGTTCGACCAACGCGAGGACCCGGCACGGGCTGCCGGACCCGGACACGATCGGCAGTGGTCCGGCGATCACCACCGCGCCGGTCGCGGGCAGTTGTGCCAGGTTGCGTAGCTGGGTCAGGCCGTACTTCTCCTGGCCGAGCAGGAACGAGTGGCACGGGAACGGCGGGTCGAACGAGTGCGCGGCGCCCGCGTCGGTGCCGACCGTCTCCACCCCGACGCCCTGGATCGGTGACTCCTCCGCCAGCCAGCGGGCGCACTCGACGGAGATGCCCGGGGTACGCCCGGCGTTGGCGTACCGCTCCGGGTCGTCGCCGTACGCGTCCCAGCCGGTGCGGTAGAGCAGCCAGCCACCGGTGGGCAGGGCGCCGTGTTCCGCCTCCCAGGCCTTGATGTGCGCGACCTCGAGCAGGAAGTCAGGGTCGGCGGCGGCGTCGGCGGCGTGGTCGATCACCACCGCCGGGGCGATCAGCTGGTTCACCGGGACCTGCGACACGTCCGCGCCCTGTTGACCGGTGACCCAGTGCACCGGGGCGTCGAAGTGGGTGCCGGTGTGCTCGCCGGTGGAGAAGTTGTTCCAGTACCAGGCTGGACCTCGGTCGTCGTACCGGCTGATCTCGCTGAGCCGGAACGGCCAGGTCTGGCCGAACTGCTCGGGCAGACCCAGGATCGGGGTCTGGTCCGAGAGCGGAGCGGTGAGGTCGACAACCTGGATCCGGCCGCTGGAAAGGGCGGCGACAAACTCCTGCAGCACCGTCATGCGGCGACGGTACACCCCGCTCACACTCCACGATGGACCTCGAACGGGTCGTGTCGGCGGTGCTCTCTCGATCAACGCGGTGGCCTTCGTCAACCGTCGGCGAGCAGCATGTCGATGAAGCGGACCGCACCTGCTCGCTGAAGACGCCGAGGATGCGAGCCCGCAGCACGGCGCGCGTCTCAGGGGAATCATGAACACACCTACACTGGGCAACGTTTCCCGGAACGAGGAGATCGGATGCCGAGACCGCCAGTGCCGACGCGCCGAGTCACGATCATCGACGTGGCCAGACATGCCGGGGTGTCGACCACCGCCGTGTCCAAGGTGCTGCGCAACGCGTACGGCGCCAGCCCGCAGATGCAGGCCAAGGTCCGTGCCGCCATCGACGAACTCGGCTACCGCCCGTCGGCGTCCGCCCGCGGGCTTCGCGGGCAGACCTACACCATCGGCGTGATGCTGCCCGACATCCGCAACCCGTTCTTCGCCGACATCCTCGACGGCATCAACGCCCAACTGGACGGCACCGACTACCAGGTGCTGATCGCCGCGTCCTGCAACAGCGAGCCGGGCGAAGCCCACGTCACCGACGCCATGATCGACCGCAACATGGACGGCGTCATCCTCATCGCCCCGCTGACCTCCCGGCAGCGCCTGGATCGCATTGCCCGCACCGTACCCACCGTCGTCGTCGGCCGGCACGGACACTCGGCGGTCTACGACACCGTCGCAGACGACGACTTCGTCGGCGCCGGCCTGATCGTCGCCCACCTCGCCGGGCTCGGGCACCGCCGTATCGCACACATCGAACATCACGAAACCGACCCGGTACGGCTCGCCGAGATGCCGAACGCCGTGCGCGCGGACGGCTACCGTCACGCCATGCACGCCCATGGCCTCGGCGAGCACATAGACATCGCCTCCACCACCTATACCCAGCAGGGCGGCTATCTCGGTGCGCAGCAGTTACTCGCCCGGCCGCAACGACCGACGGCCATCTTCGCCGGTGCCGACATCGTCGCCATGGGAGTCCTGGACGCCCTCGCCGATGCCGGCCTGTCGGCGCCCAGCGACATCTCCGTCGCCGGCTACGACAACACCACCTTCGCTGCCTTCGGACCGATCTCGCTGACCACCGTCGACCAGGCGGGCCACCAGATCGGCACCAACGCCGCCCGACTGCTGCTCGACCGCATCACCGACAGCAGTCGGCCCACAACCCAGGTGAAGCTCTCCCCCACCCTCGCCGCCCGGCGGACGACAGCTCCCCTTTAGTCCGCCCCTGCGGATCTTCGACCCGACGGGCCAGCCACACATTCATCGCCGTGAACGTCTTCACTTGACCAGCACGAGCGCGTAACCTTCTTGAAACCGTCACTGAAACGATTCATCCTACCCCACCACACCTCCCCGATCCGGGCCCGTCCACGCCCACGCCCGAGCCGGGAGACCGCCGCCCAGAAGGATGAGGACCTGGAATGATGCGCATGACGCGGCATCGCGCCGCACCCTCCGCGCTTCTCGTGCTGCTGCTCGGCCTGACGCCGTTGGTGGCGCCCGGCCCGGCCACCGCAGCGCCGGCCGCCGCAGCACTGACCGCGACCGGCCTGACCACCGAACGCGCCACCGAACCGATCGGCCTGGACGTGGCGCAGCCCCGACTCGGCTGGCAGATCGAAGCCACCACCCGGGGCGTGCTCCAGGAGTCGTACCAGGTGCGCGTCGCCACCAGCGCGGACCGCCTCAACGCCCCCGACGTCTGGGACAGCGGCCGGGTCCGGTCGCGGCAGAGCGTCCTCGTCCCGTACGCCGGCCCGCAACTGCAACCCCGCACCCGGTACGCCTGGCAGGTCCAGGTCTGGGACACCGCCGGCAACGCCTCCGGCTGGAGCGCACCCACGTACTGGGAGACCGGCGTCCGCGGTGGCGCGGGCTGGCAGGCCGACTGGATCGGCATGCCGTCGCCGACCGAGACCTGGGCCGACTACACGGTGCAGACGACGGTACGGCTGGAACGCGACGCGGCCGGGATCTACCTGCGTGCCCGCGGTGCGGCGAACGCGTACATGTGGCAGTTCTCCATCACGAACGGCAGCGCGAAACTGCGCCCGCACGCTCGGGTCAACGGCGCCTGGACGGTGCTCAAGGAAGTGCCGCTCGGCGGCGTCGTACCGGCCGACCGGCTGACCACGCCGCACACCCTGCGCATCACCGCGGCCGGGAACACCATCACCACCTGGGTCGACGGCACCCAGGTCGACGTCACCACCAGCACCGCGCACCAGACCGGCTCGGTCGGCCTGCGTACGAACGGGTTGGAGTCCGGCGTCTTCTCGAACTTCTCGGTGACCAGCGGTGGCCAGACGCTCTTCGCGGCCCCGCTCACCGACGGGCAGAACCCGTTCGGGGCGGGCACGCCCACGTCGGCCGGCCTGCGGGTCGGCGGCGACACCGAGGCCATGCTCACCGCGCTGGACGCGAACCCGCTGCTGCGCCGGGGCTTCCGCGTCGACGGTACGGTCGCACGGGCCCGGATCTACGCCACCGCGCTCGGGGTCTACCAGCTCTCACTCAACGGCCAGCGGGTCGGCGACCACGAGTTGGCACCCGGCTGGACCGACTACCACAAGCGGGTGCAGTACCAGACGTACGACGTGACCCGTCAACTCCAACCGGGTGACAACGCCCTCGGCGCCCTGCTCGGCGACGGCTGGTACGCCGGCAGCATCGCCTGGTTCGGCACCGACAACTACGGCTCCCGGCCGCACCTGAGCGCCCAACTGGTCATCGACTACACCGACGGACGCAGCGCGACGATCGGCACCGACGGCTCGTGGCGCGTCACGGGAGGGCCGTTCCTGCAGAGCGACCTGATCCACGGCGAGACCTACGACGCGCGGCGGCTGCCGGCCGGCTGGGACCGGGCCGGGTTCAACGACGCCGGCTGGAAGCCCGCCACCGTCGACGACGTCGACGCCACCAACAAGATCGTCGCCCAGGTCGACCCACCGGTGCGGGTCACCCAGGAGCTGCCGGCCCGGGCGCTGACCCAACCGACCCCCGGCACCTGGATCTTCGACCTCGGTCAGAACATGGTGGGCAAGGTGCGGCTGAAGCTCAATGGCGCGGCCGGCACGACGGTACGCATCCGGCACGCCGAGGTGCTCAACCCGAACGGCACCGCCTACACCGCCAACCTGCGCTCGGCACGGGCCACCGACCAGTACACGCTGCGCGGCGGCGGCGCCGAGGTCTACCAGCCGACGTTCACCTTTCACGGCTTCCGCTACGTCGAGGTGACCGGTTACCCGGGCACGCCCGACCTGTCCTCGGTCACCGGCCTCGTCATGCACACCGACGGGGACCTCACCAGCGAGTTCCAGACGTCCAACGCGATGGTGAACCAACTGCACAGCAACATCACCTGGGGACAGCGCGGCAACTTCCTGTCCATCCCGACCGACACCCCGGCGCGCGACGAGCGGCTCGGCTGGACCGGTGACATCAACGTCTTCGCCAACACCGCGACGTTCAACATGGACAGCCTCACATTCCTCACCAAGTGGTTGCAGGACCTGCGCGACGCGCAGTCGGCCAACGGCGCGTACCCCGACGTCGCGCCGCGCGCCTGTTGCGGGGACGGCGCGACCGGCTGGGCCGACGCCGGGATCACCGTGCCGTACGCGCTGTGGCAGCGCTACGGCGACAAGCGGGTGATCGAGGAGCACTACGCGTCGATGGTGCGGTACGCGTCCTGGCTGGAGAGCACCAGCTCCGGCAACCTGCGTACCAACGCCGGCCCGTACCTCGACTGGCTCAATCTCGAGGACCCGACGCCGGCCGGCGTGGTCGGCACCGCCTACTACGCGTACAGCATCCGGCTGCTGGCCAAGCTGGCCGGCGCCATCGGGCGGAGCGCCGACGCGGCCCGCTACACGACGTTGTCCAACGCCATCGCGCAGGCGTTCGTCAACACCTACGTATCGGCCGACGGCACCGTGCAGGGCGACAGCCAGACCGGGTACGTGCTGGCCATCGGCATGGGTCTGCTGCCCGACACGCTGCGGGGCAAGGCCGCCGACCGGCTGGTCGCCAACGTGCAACGGCACGACTGGCACCTCTCCACCGGCTTCCTCGGCACCCCGGACCTGCTGCCGGCGCTCAGCGACACCGGGCACCTCGATGTCGCCTACCGGCTGCTGCTCAACGACACCTACCCGTCCTGGGGCTACGAGATCGCCAAGGGCGCGACCACGATCTGGGAGCGCTGGAACTCGATCATGCCGGACGGCAGCTTCGGCGACGTCTCGATGAACTCCTTCAACCACTACGCGTACGGCGCGGTCGGCGACTGGATGTACCGGACGGTGGCCGGCATCCAGCCCGACGCCGCCAACCCCGGGTACTCGCACCTCACGTTCGCCCCCCAGCCGGGTGGCGGCCTCACCTCGGCCAAGGCGACGTACCGCTCGGCGTACGGCACGATCGGCAGTGACTGGGACGTCGACGCACGCGGCGACATGCGGTTGCGCCTCACCCTGCCGGCCAACACCACGGCGACGGTGCGCTTCCCGACACCTGGGCGCGAGGCGGTCACCGAGGGCGGCCGACCGGCGGAGCAGGCCGCCGGGGTACGGTTCGTCCGAATGGACGGCGCGGTCGCCGTGTACGAGATCGGGTCCGGTTCCTACTCCTTCGCGGTCGTCCCACCGACCGGGGCGTACGACCAGGTCGACCTCGGCGCTGCGGCGTCCGAGCAGGCGCACCGCCTGACCGCCTCCACCTACTCGGGCACCAGCATCGAGGCCGGACTGACCCGGCGGTACACCGACGTGACCCGTCCCGGCGGTTGGTTCGAGTTCGATCTCGTGGTCCGGCCCAACGAACCGTTCGTGTTGCGCTCGGTGGAGACGTACGACGGGCCGCAGCTCAAGGACTACCAGGTGCTCGTTGACGGGGTGGTGGCGCACACCCGCTCGTGGCAGCGTACGGCGAGCGGGCCTGGCACGGTCAGCTACCAGTTCGTCGTCAACCTGCCGGACGCGACCCGGGACGGCGTGGTGCGGGTGCGGTACCAGGACACCGGCACCGGCTACGACCCGTCGATCGCCGACGTCTGGGCGCTGCCCGTTCCGGCGGCCTGACCGAGCTGGGTGTTGCCGAGGAGCCGGGCGGGCAACCGTCCGGCTCCTCGATCGGTGTGGCCGGTCAGCGCCGGGTGCGTCGGGGTTGGTCGCTGGATCGGCGTACGACCAGCTCGGGCTGGAACACCACGTGTCGGTGCCGGTGGGTGGCGCCGGACTCGGCCTCTTCGAGCAACAGCTCCGCTGCGGCGCGGCCGAGCTGGCCGCGGGGCTGGCGCACCGACGACAGCGGCACCGCCGCCGCGCCGGCGAACTCGATGTCGTCGTAGCCGACGATGGCCACGTCGGCCGGTACCCGCAGACCACGCGCGGTCAGCTCCTGGAGTACACCGAGCGCGAGCAGGTCGTTGGCGCAGAACACGGCGGTCGGGCGCTTCCGGACGGGAAGCGCGAGCAGTTCCTCGGCGGCGCGTCGGCCAGCGGCGACGGTCAGGCTGGTGGTCACCGCCACCCGGAGGTCAGCGGTGCTGCCGCGGTCCTTCAGCGCTGCGGCGGCCCCGGCGTGCCGGTCGGCGACCTGGGCGATGGTGAGCGGGCCACCGAGGTAGGCGATGCGTTGGTGGCCCTGGTCCAGCAGGTGGTCCATGGCGAGTCGGCCGCCGAGCACGTCGTCGACCGCCACCGAGCAACGGTTCGCCCGGCCCGTTCCCCGGTCCACCAGCACCACCGGAATGCCTCGCTGGATGAGCTTGTCCAGGGTGGGCTGCGGGCCGTGGTCGACCGGGGTGATGAGCACACCGCGGACCCGCTGCTCCTCCAGCAACTCGAGGTGGCGGCGCTCCCGGGCGCTGTCCTCGCCGCTGTTGCAGACGACGAGCATGGCGCCGGCCCCCTCGATCACCTGTTCGGCTCCCCGGACCACGTCGGTGAAGAACGGGTTGGCCACGTCCAGGACGACGATCGCGACGGTGCGACTGTGCCCGGCGCGCAGTTGACGTGCCGAGTCGTTGCGTACGTAGCCGAGGGTAGTGATGGCGTCGAGCACGCGCTGACGGGTAGCGGGAGCGACCGTGTCGGGGCGGTTGAGCACGTTGCTCACGGTGCCGAGCGAAACGCCGGCATGCCGGGCCACCTCCTTGATGTTCGCCGTTGCCATGACTCCCCAGATGCTCCGTACGGTGGTCGCGGCCCGTGCCGACCGGGTCGCTCGGCAGTGTATAGCGGCTAAAACGTTTCATCCACTTCGCCACCAGCTCCGTGAACCGACCCGGAGCCCTCGCGTTAGCAACAGGGAAGAAATAGCAGCGAAACTCTTGACGCTCTCGAAGGTCGACCCCTACCGTCCATGCACGACGCATGAAACGATTCAGGAGGGGGTCGGATGACCGCCGACGCACCCGGCACGCCGGCTCCGCTGCTGGTCCTCGACGGCGTGACGAAGTCCTTCGGGGCCGTCGCCGCGCTACGCGGGGTGCACCTGGCGCTACGCTCCGGTGAGGCCCACGCCCTGGTCGGCGAGAACGGGGCGGGCAAGTCCACCCTGGTGAAGGTCCTGGCCGGCGCACACGCACCGGACTCCGGCTCGATGACCCTGGACGGACAACCGCTGCGGCTGCGCGGTCCCGCCGACGCTCGGGCCGCTGGCATCGCGGTCATCTACCAGGAGCCGACGCTCTTCCCGGACCTCTCCGTGGCGGAGAACATCTTCATGGGTCGGCAACCGCTGCGCGCCCTGCGTCGCATCGACACCGCCGCGATGAACCGCGACGCCGAGCGGTTGTTCCAGCGGCTGGGTGTCCGCATCGACCCGACCCGGCCCGCGCGTGGCCTCTCCATCGCCGACCAGCAGCTCGTCGAGATCGCCAAGGCGATCTCCTTCGACGCCCGCGTCCTGGTCATGGACGAGCCCACCGCCGCGCTCTCCGGGGTGGAGGTCGAGCGGCTCTTCGCGGTCGCCCGGTCGCTCTGCGAGGGTGGGGCGGCCGTGCTGTTCATCTCGCACCGGTTCAACGAGGTGTTCGACCTGTGCCACCGCGTCACCGTGCTGCGCGACGGCGCCTGGGTCTCCAGCGACGACACCGCCGACCTGACCGTCGACGAGGTGGTGCGGCGCATGGTCGGCCGGGACGTCTCCTCGCTCTACCCGAAGCAGGACGCCGAGCTGCGGGACACCCTGCTCGAAGTCCGTGGGCTGACCCGGGCCGGCGTCTTCACCGATGTGTCGTTCTCCGTCCGGGGCGGGGAGATCGTGGCGCTCGCCGGGCTGGTCGGCGCCGGACGCAGCGAGGTCGCCCGTGCCGTCTTCGGTGTCGACCGCTACGACGCGGGGGACGTCCTGGTGGCGGGTCGCGCCGTCCCGGCGGGGAACCCGAGCCGGGCGATCGCGGCCGGCATGGCGCTGGTCCCCGAGGACCGACGACAGCAGGGCCTGGTCATGGAGCTGTCGGTGGAGCGCAACGCCACCCTGGCCCGCCGCCGGGCGCTGAGCCGGCTGGGCCTCCTGCTCGGCGGCGCGGAGCGCGCCGAGGCCCGCCACTGGACACGGCGGCTGCAGGTGAAGGCCTCCCGGCTCGGCGCGCCCGTGGCGACCCTCTCCGGGGGCAACCAGCAGAAGGTCGTGCTCGCCAAGTGGCTGGCCACCGAACCACGGGTCCTGATCATCGACGAACCCACCCGTGGCATCGACGTCGGCACCAAGTCCGAGGTACACCGGCTGCTCTCCGAGCTGGCCGGCGAGGGCCTGGCCATCCTCATGATCAGCAGCGAGCTGCCCGAGGTGCTCGGCATGGCCGACCGGGTTCTCGTCATGCACGAGGGGCGACTGGTCCGCGAGCTGCCCCGGGCCGAGGCGGACGAGACCTCCATCATGTTCGCCGCCACCGGTCAAGGAGCGACCGCATGAGCCTCACCGACGCCGGCGCGCCCGAACGGGCCGCCGGGGACACCCCAACCGACCCCGGTCGGCAGCGCCGCACCCTCACCGAACGGCTGCTGGCCGTACGCGAGCTGAGCCTGCTGGTCGCGCTCGGCCTGCTGGTCCTGGTGACCACCCTGCGCAACGATCGGTTCCTGAGCGGCCAGAGCATCAAGGACCTGCTGCTGGGCTGCGCGATCCTGGTGATCCTGGCGGTCGGCCAGACCCTGGTCATCGTCACCCGCAACGTCGACCTCTCCGTCGGGTCGATCCTGGGTCTGGTCGCCTTCGCCACCGGCTCGCTGTTCCTCTGGGCACCCGGTACGCCCTGGCCGGTGGCGCTCGTCGTGGGTGTCGCGCTGGGCGCGCTGGGCGGCGCGGTCAACGGCGGCCTGATCGCGGTTGCCCGGGTGCCCGCCCTGGTCATCACGCTCGGCACCCTCTACGCCTTTCGCGGTGTCGACTACTACTGGGCGTCCGGCCGGCAGATCAACGCCGCCGACATGCCCGCGTCGTTCCTGCGGCTGGGCAACCAGACGGTGCTCGGCGTACCCGTGCTGTTCCTCGTCGCACTGGTCGTCGTCGCCGCCGTCGGTTTCTACCTGCGCTCCTACCGCAGCGGCCGGGAGCTGTACGCGATCGGCTCCGAACCGGCCGCCGCCCGGCTCTCCGGCATCCCGGTGGGCCGGCGGGTGTTCGCCGTCTTCGTCGCCAGCGGCGCCCTCGCCGGGCTCGCCGGCGTGTTGTACGCGGCCCGGTTCGGCACCCTCGACGCGGCCGCCGGCACCGGCCTGGAACTCCAGGTCGTCGCCGCGGCCGTGGTGGGCGGGGTGGCGATCTTCGGAGGCAGCGGCAGCGCGTACGGCGCGGCACTCGGCGCCGTGCTGTTGACCACGATCGGCAGCTCACTTGCCGTCCTGCGTATCGACCCGTTCTGGCAGCAGGCCGTGGTCGGCGCACTCATCCTCGCCGCCATCGGGCTGGACCGGCTCCTGGCCCTGCGGGTGGCGGCCCGCCTCCGAGGGAGAAGCGCGCATGGCGCATGACAGCCTGTACGCCGCACCGCCCACCGCCGAGGCCGAGCCCGGCGCGGGCCGTCTCGCCAGCCTGCGCGGGCTGTTCGGCTCCTGGGACGCGGTGATCGTCGCCGCCCTCGTGGTGGCCGTGCTGGTCGCCAGCCTGACCGTGGAGAACTTCGCCAGCGGTCGCAACGCCCAGTTCCTGCTGCTCGACCTGATGCCGCTGGCGCTCATCGCGCTGCCGATGACCCTGATCGTGATCACCGGTGAGATCGACCTCTCGGTGGCCAGCATGGTCGGGCTGTGCAGCACGCTGATGGGGCAGCTCTGGCTCTCCAGTGGACTGTCCCTGGAGCTGATCTGTGTCCTCGTGGTGCTGCTGGGCGCCGTGCTCGGCGCGGTGAACGGCCTCTTCGTCACCGGCTTCGGTCTGCCGTCGCTGGCGGTGACCATCGGCACGCTCGCTCTCTACCGGGGATTGTCCTTCGTCGTGCTCGGCGACCAGGCGGTGGCGGACTTCCCGGCCGACTGGACCGCTGCCGCGGTGCGCAACATCCCCGGTACGTCGATCCCGGTGGTGGTGGTCCCGCTGCTGCTGCTCGCAGTGATCTTCGGGGTCGTGCTGCACGCCACCGCCGCCGGTCGCGCGCTCTACGCCATGGGAAACAACGACCAGGCCGCCACGTTCACCGGTGTCTCGGTGGCCCGGACGAAGTTCTGGCTCTTCGTGGTCTCCGGCGCGGTGTGCGGGCTGGTCGGCATCTTCTGGACGCTGCGGTACGCCAGCGCCCGCGGCGACAATGCCACCGGCCTGGAGCTGACCGTGGTGACCGCCGTGCTGCTCGGCGGTGTCTCGATCTTCGGCGGTCGGGGTGCGCTGCTCGGTGTGCTGGCCGGTGTGCTGCTGCTCGGCGTCCTGCGCAACGCGCTGCAGCTCGCCGACGTCGACGCCAACGCGCTGACGATCGTCACCGGCAGCCTGCTCATCGCATCCGTCGTGCTGCCCAACGCGGTCGCGGACATCCGCGCCCGGCTGCACCGTCGACGACAGCGGCACCCCGTCGCTTCGTGATGTTCCCCCGCACACCCATCACCCCCGGAAGGATGACGATGTCCGCATACCGCAGAGGCCTCCGGGTCGGGGCCACCAGCCTCGCCCTCGCCGCACTGCTGCTCAGCGCCGCCTGTGGCGGCACCACCCGGGACAACTCCAACGACGACGCCGGCGCCGGAAACCAGGCGAGCGGCGCCGCCAATCCCGACGCCGCCATCAAGGAAGGGTTGAAGATCGCCTTCCTGCCCAAGGCCCTCAACAACCCCTACTTCACCGTCTCGGACAACGGCGGCAAGGCCGCGGTCACCGAGTTCAAGGGCGAGTTCAAGGAGGTCGGCCCCTCCGAGGCCAGCGCCTCCTCCCAGGTCAGCTACATCAACACCCTGTCCCAGCAGGGCATGGACGTGATCGTCACCTCGGCCAACGACCCGAACGCGATCTGCGGGGCGCTCAACCAGGCAAAGGCGGCCGGCGCGAAGATCGTCACCTTCGACTCCGACACCAAGCCGGAGTGCCGCCAGATCTTCGTCAACCAGGTGACCGCCGAGGGCATCGCCGAGAACCAGGTCAAGCTCATCTCGCAGCAGATCGGCGGCGAGGGCGAGATCGCCATCCTCTCCGCCACCGCCAACGCGACCAACCAGAACGCCTGGATCGCGCTGATGAAGAACGAGCTGACGAAGCCCGAATACAGCAAGATCAAGCTGGTCACCGTGGCGTACGGCAACGACGACGACCAGAAGTCCTTCCAGGAGACCCAGGGTCTGCTGCAGTCGTACCCGAACCTCAAGGGCATCATCTCTCCGACCACGGTCGGTGTCGCGGCGGCCGGGCGTTACCTCAGCGGGTCGCAGTACAAGGGCAAGGTCAAGCTGACCGGGCTGGGCACCCCGAACCAGATGCGCCAGTACGTCAAGGACGGCACCGTCGACGCGTTCGCGCTGTGGAGCCCGGCCGACCTCGGTTACCTGGCGGCGTACGCCGGAGCGGCACTGGCCTCCGGCCAGATCACCGGCGCTGAGGGCGACAAGTTCAAGGCCGGCAAGCTCGGCGAGTTCACCGTCGCGAAGGACGGGGTGGTCATCCTCGGCCCACCCACCGTGTTCGACAAGAACAACATCGACCAGTTCCAGTTCTGATCGCCCTCCCGGTCGGTGCCGGCGCACGCCGTGCACCGACCGGGGAGCCGACGGGAGAACCGTGCCCCGCGTCTGCTTCACCCTTCAGGTAGACCCCGAACGTCTGGACGAATACCGCGCCCGCCACGCGCGGGTCTGGCCGGAGATGCTCTCCGCGCTGGCCGAGAGCGGCTGGCGGGACTATTCGCTCTTCCTCCGCGAGGACGGCCTGCTCGTGGGCTATCTGGTCACCGACGACTTCGCGGCGGCCCAGGCCGCCATGCAGGCCAGCGACGTCAACGCCCGCTGGCAGGCGGAGATGGCGTCGTACTTCGTCGACCTCGACAACGGTGCCCCCGACCGCTCCATGCGGCCGTTGGACGAGGTCTTCAACCTTGAGGCGCAGCTTGCCGCAGATCCTGCGGCGCGGTCCGCCGTAGAGACGGGAGATTCATCATGACGCAGCCCGACGCGCGGACCCTCGAACGGGTCAAGCTGGCTCTGCGGTCCCAGCGCATCGAGACGCCATCCTGGGCGTACGCCAACTCCGGAACCCGTTTCAAGGTCTTCCCCCAGGAGGGGGTGCCGCGCGACCCGTACGAGAAGGTCGCCGACGCGGCCGTCGTACACCAGCTCACCGGCATCGCACCCACGGTGGCGCTGCACATCCCGTGGGACCGTGTCGACGACTACGCCGACCTGGCCACGTTCGCCGAGGATCACGGCGTCGGTCTGGGCGCGATCAACGCCAACGTCTTCCAGGACAACGACTACAAGCTGGGCAGCGTCACCAACCCGGATCCGGGGGTGCGCCGCAAAGCCATCGACCACCTGCTCGAGTGTGTCGACATCATGGACCGGACCGGCTCCCGCGACCTGAAGCTCTGGTTCTCCGACGGCACCAACTACCCCGGTCAGGATGACATCCGTGCCCGGCAGGACCGGCTCGCGGCGGCGCTGCGCGAAACCTACGACCGGCTCGGCGACGACCAACGGCTGCTGCTCGAGTACAAGCTGTTCGAGCCGGCCTTCTACACCACGGACGTGCCGGACTGGGGCACCGCATACGCGCACTGCCTGGAGCTGGGCCCAAAGGCCCAGGTGGTCATCGACACCGGGCACCACGCCCCGGGCACGAACATCGAGTTCATCGTGGCGTTCCTGCTGCGCGTCGGGAAGCTCGGCGCGTTCGACTTCAACTCACGCTTCTACGCCGACGACGACCTGATGGTCGGCTCGGCGGACCCGTTCCAGCTGTTCCGGATCATGTACGAGATCGTCCGTGGCGACGCGTTGGCGCCGGAGGCCGGCATCGCGTTCATGCTCGACCAGTGCCACAACATCGAGGCGAAGATCCCGGCCATCATCCGCTCGGTGCTCAACGTGCAGGAGGCGACGGCGAAGGCGCTGCTCGTCGACGCGGACGCGTTGGCCGCCGCGCAGCGCAGCGGTGACGTGCTCGCCGCCAACGCCGTGCTGATGGACGCGTACAACACCGACGTCCGACCACTGCTCGGCGAGCTCCGGGCGGACCTGGGCCTGGATCCGGACCCGATGGCCGCGTACGCCCGCTCCGGCTACTTCGACAAGATCCGCGCCGAACGCGCCGGCGGCCAGCAGGCCGGCTGGGGCGCCTGACCACCACTGAGAAACGCAGACTGGGGACGTGAGGACATGCAATCCGAGGTTCAGGCGCTGATCGCGCGCAGCAACCGGCTCGGCGCCGACCCGACCACGACGAACTACGCCGGGGGCAACACCTCCGCCAAGGGTGCGGCCACCGACCCGGTCACCGGCGGCCCGGTCGAACTGCTCTGGGTGAAGGGTTCCGGCGGCGACCTCGGCACCCTCACCCAATCCGGACTGGCCGCTCTGCGGATGGACCGGCTGCGCGCCCTCGTCGACGTCTACCCCGGCATCGAGCGGGAAGACGAGATGGTTGCCGCGTTCGACTACTGCCTGCACGGCCGGGGCGGGGCGGCGCCGTCCCTCGACACCGCCATGCACGGGCTCGTCGATGCCGCGCACGTCGACCATCTGCACCCCGATGCCGGTATCGCCATCGCCACGGCCGCCGACGGGCCGGAGCTGACCAAGGAGATCTTCGGCGACCGGGTGCTGTGGGTCCCCTGGCGGCGGCCCGGCTTCCAACTCGGCCTGGACATCGCCGCGGTGGCACGGGCCAACCCGCAGGCGATCGGCGTGATCCTCGGCGGTCACGGCATCACCGCTTGGGGCGGGACCAGCGACGAGTGCGAGCGCCACTCGCTGGAGATCATCCGGGCCGCGCAGGCGTACCTCGACGAGCGGGGTCGCGCCGAGCCCTTCGGCCCGGTCATCGCCGGCTACGAGCCGCTGCCCACCGACGAACGCCGACGTCGAGCGGCGGCGCTGTTCCCGGTGCTGCGGGGCCTGGCGTCCACCGACCGGCCGCAGGTCGGCCACTTCACCGACAGCCCCGGCGTGCTCGACTTCGTCTCGCGGGAGAAGCACCCCACGCTCGCCGCCCTCGGCACGTCCTGCCCGGACCACTTCCTGCGCACCAAGGTCCGCCCGATGGTGCTCGACCTGCCGCCCACCGCGCCCGTCGAGGACGTGATCGCCCGACTCCGGGAGCTGCACACCGCCTACCGTGACGACTACCGCGCCTACTACGAGCGACACGCCAACGCGGACAGCCCGCCGATGCGGGGCGCCGACCCGGCCGTGGTCCTGGTGCCCGGGGTGGGAATGTTCAGCTTCGGCGCCAACAAGCAGACCGCCCGCGTCGCTGGCGAGTTCTACGTCAACGCCATCAACGTGATGCGCGGCGCGGAAGCCGTGTCGCGCTACGCGCCGATCGACGAGGCCGAGAAGTTCCGGATCGAGTACTGGGCCCTGGAGGAGGCGAAGCTTCAGCGGATGCCGAAGTCGAAGGCCCTCGCCACACGGGTCGCGTTCGTGACCGGAGGCGGCTCCGGGATCGGCCGGGCGATCGCCCACCGGCTCGCCGCGGAGGGCGCGTGTGTCGTGGTCGCCGACCGCGACGCGCAGGCGGCCACCGCCGTCGCCGCCGAGATCGGCGGCGCGGACGTGGCGGTCGCCGTCGCGGCCGACGTCAGCGACGGCAAGGCCGTCGCCGGCGCCCTGCGGGAGGCGGTGCTCGCCTTCGGTGGGGTGGACCTGGTGGTGAACAACGCCGGGCTGTCGCTGTCCAAGTCGCTGTTGGAGACGACCGAGGCGGACTGGGACATCCAGCACGACGTGATGGCCAAGGGTTCCTTCCTCGTCTCCCGGGAGGCCGCACGGGTGCTGCTGGCACAGGGAATGGGCGGCGACATCGTCTACATCTCCAGCAAGAACTCCCTGTTCGCCGGTCCGAACAACGTGGCGTACGGCGCGGCGAAGGCCGACCAGGCCCACCAGGTTCGGCTGCTCGCCGCCGAACTCGGCGGCCACGGCATCCGGGTCAACGGTGTCAACCCGGACGGGGTGGTCCGCGGCTCCGGCATCTTCGCCGGCGGCTGGGGTGCGCAGCGGGCGGCCGTCTACGGCGTGCCGGAGGAGAAGCTGGGCGAGTTCTACGCCCAACGCACCCTGCTCAAGCGTGAGGTGCTGCCCGAGCACGTCGCCAACGCGGTCTTCGTACTCACCGGCGGCGAGCTGTCGCACACCACGGGCCTGCACGTCCCGGTGGACGCCGGTGTCGCCGCGGCCTTCCTCCGCTGATGACCGCCGTGCGACTGGCCGCTGTGGACGTGGGCGCGTCCAGTGGCCGGGTCATGCTCGCGCGCATCGGGCCGGGGATGGTGGAGCTCACCGAGGCGCACCGGTTCCGCAACGAACCGGTGCGGGTCGCGGGCACCCTGCACTGGGACGTCCTGGCGCTCTACCGGGGTGTGCTGGAAGGGCTGAGGGCTGCCGGCCCGGTCGCCGGCATCGGCATCGACACCTGGGCGGTCGACTACGGGCTGCTCGACGCCACCGGCGCTCTGCTCGGCAACCCGGTGCACTACCGCGACGGGCGTACCGAGGGCGTCAGCGACCGGGTGGCGAAGCAGCTCGGACCGGAGCGGCTCTATGCCACGACGGGGCTGCAACACCTGCCCTTCAACACCCTCTACCAGCTCGCCGCCGCCGCCGGTACACCCCAGATGGAGACCGCGCACCGGCTGCTGCTGATTCCGGACCTCATCGCGTACTGGCTCACCGGTGAGGTCGGCGCCGAGGTCACCAACGCCTCCACCACCCAGCTGTACGACCTGCGTCGCCGCGCCTGGGCGACCGACCTGATGAGCGACGCCGGGATCCGCAGCGAGCTGTTCCCGCCGCTGCGCGAGCCGGGCACCCGGATTGGTCCGGTCCTGCCCGCGCTCGACCTACCCGGATCACCCGACGTCATGTCGGTGGGATCGCATGACACGGCCTCGGCGGTGGTCGGTGTGCCGGCGGCCGGTGAGCACTTTGCCTACATCTCCTGCGGCACCTGGTCTCTGGTCGGGGTCGAGCTGGACGCCCCGGTGCTCAGCGAGCCGAGCCGGCGGGCCAACTTCACCAACGAATCCGGCGTCGACGGCACGATCCGCTACCTGCGGAACGTGATGGGCCTCTGGCCACTGCAGGAGTCGCTGCGTACCTGGGGCACCACGGACCTTCCCACGCTGCTCCGGCAGGCGGCCGAGGAACCGGCCTTCCGTTCGGTGCTGGATCCGGACGACCCGACCTTCTTGCCGCCCGGCGACATGCCCGCCCGCATCGCCCAAGCGTGTCGGCGTACCGGTGAGCCCGTACCGGACAGTCCAGCGGCCACGGTCCGGTGCATCCTGGACAGCCTCGCACTGGCGCACCGGCGCGCTGTCGAGCAGGTGCAACGGCTCTCCGATCGGCACGTCGACGCGGTGCACGTCGTCGGCGGTGGCGCCCGCAACAACCTGCTGTGTCAGCTCACCGCCGACGCCTGCGGCCTGCCGGTGCTCGCCGGGCCGGTCGAGGCCACCGCCCTGGGCAACGCGCTGGTGCAGGCCCGCGCCCTCGGCGTGATCGGCGGTGACCTCGCGTCGTTACGGTCCGTGCTACGGGAGACTCAACAGATCGTGCGGTACGAGCCACGCGGCGACGCGGCGGCGCGGGCGGCTGCCCGACGCCTCGGATGGGAGGACTGAACATGCGAATAGCCCTGTTCGTCACGTGCCTGGCCGACACCCTGTTCCCCGAGGCGGCCAAGGCGACGGTACGGCTGCTGGAACGGCTCGGTCACGAGGTCGTCTTTCCTCAGGACCAGACCTGCTGCGGGCAGATGCACATCAACACCGGCTATCCGGACGACGCGCTGCGCCTCGTGCGTCGGCACGTGCGGACCTTCGCCCCGTACGACGTGGTGGTGGCCCCGTCCGCCTCGTGCGTCGGCTCGGTGCGCCACCAGCACGCGCTGGTGGCCCGGCGGGCCGGCGACGAACGGTTGGCCAGCCAGGCCGAGGAGATTGCCCGACGCACGTACGAGCTGTCGGAACTGCTCGTCGACGTGCTCGGGCTGACCGACCTGGACGCGTACTACCCGCACCGGGTGACGTACCACCCGACCTGCCACTCGTTGCGGATGATCCGGGTGGGCGACAAGCCACTGCGCTTGTTGCGTGCGGTGCGCGGCCTGGACCTGGTGGAGCTGCCGCAGGCCGAGCAGTGCTGCGGCTTCGGCGGCACGTTCGCGCTGAAGAACGCGGACACCTCGACGGCGATGCTGGCCGACAAGATGCGTCACGTGCTGGCCACCAAAGCCGACGTCTGCACCGCCGGGGACGCCTCCTGTCTGATGCACATCGGCGGAGGGCTGGCCCGACTGCGCACCGGCGTACGGACCGTGCATCTCGCGGAGATCCTGGCCAACACCGAGCCTGCCCCCGCCCCAGCCGGGCGGGCGCAGCGGAAGACCGACGGGGTGCCGGCGTGACCGAGACCTTCCTGGGCATGCCGACCACCGCGCCGCGCGGTGTCGGGCACCTGCGCGGCGACGAGCCCTTCCCGGTCGCGGCCCGGCGCAGCCTCGCCGACGCCCAATTGCGTCGCAACCTTGGCCATGCCACCTCCACCATCCGGGCCAAGTCGGCCGCCGTCATCGACGAGGTCCCCGACTGGCAGGAGCTGCGCGAGGCTGGCAGCGCGATCAAGGCCGACACCATGGCCCGCCTGCCGGAGCTGCTGCAACAGTTGGAGACGGCGGTCGTCGCCGCCGGCGGCACCGTGCACTGGGCGGTCGACGCCGTCGAGGCCAACCGGATCGTCACCGACCTGGTTACCGCCACCGGCACTGACCGGGTAATGAAGGTCAAGTCGATGGCGACCCAGGAGATCGGCCTCAACGAGGCGCTGGAGGCTGCCGGCATCGAACCGGTGGAGACCGATCTCGCCGAGCTGATCGTCCAGCTCGGCCGGGACAAGCCCAGCCACATCCTCGTACCCGCGATCCACCGCAACCGGGCGGAGATCCGCGAGATCTTCCTGCGTGAGATGCCCGGGGTGGACCCGTCGCTGACCGACGAACCCGCGATCCTGGCGGCGGCGGCCCGTCGCCACCTGCGTCGTACATTCCTCAGCACCCGGGTCGCGATCTCCGGGGCGAACTTCGCGGTCGCCGAGACCGGCGCCCTGGCGGTGGTCGAATCCGAGGGCAACGGCCGGATGTGCCTCACCCTGCCGGACACCCTGATCACCGTGATGGGCATCGAGAAGGTCATCCCCACCTGGGCGGACCTGGAGGTGTTCCTGCAACTGCTGCCCCGCGCGTCCACCGGTGAACGGATGAACCCGTACACGTCGATGTGGACCGGTGTCACTCCCGGCGACGGGCCGCAGGACTTTCACCTCGTGCTGCTGGACAACGGCCGTAGCGCGGTGCTCGCCGACGAGGTCGGCCGTCAGGCGCTGCACTGCATCCGTTGCTCGGCCTGCCTCAACGTCTGCCCCGTCTACGAGCGCACCGGTGGCCACGCGTACGGGTCCGTCTATCCAGGACCGATCGGCGCTGTGCTCTCGCCCCAGCTCACCGGCGTCGAGGACAACGCGTCCCTGCCGTACGCCTCCTCGCTCTGCGGCGCGTGCTTCGACGCCTGCCCGGTGAAGATCGACATTCCGTCGATCCTGGTGCACCTGCGCGCGGAGCACGTGACGGCGTACCGGAGCGAGCATCGCCTGCCGAGCGCCGAGGCGGTCACCATGGCCGCCGCCGCGTACACCATGGATCACCTGCCGATGTACGAGGCCGCCCAGCGCGGGTCGCGGCTCGCCCGCTTCGCCGGCCGGCGTGGCCGGGGTCTTCCCCCACCGCTGTCCGGCTGGACCGTCGGCCGCGACCTGCCGCAGCCGCCTCCGCAGACCTTCCGCGAATGGTGGACGCAACGATGACCTCCCGCGAGTTGATCCTCGGTCGGCTGCGTGCGGCTCTCGGCCCGCCACCGGGCTCCCCCGGTGAGGTCGCGCGGGACTATCGACCGGCTGGCGGTGCCGTGCACCTCGACGTCCTGGTGCACCGGCTCACCGACTACCGGGCGTCGGTGCACCAGTGCTCCGACGACGAGGTGGCGCAGGTCGTCGACGCGATTCTCGGCGGACGGCGGGTCGTCATTCCGGCGGGGCTGCCCCGGCACTGGCTGCCCGACACCGTCGAGGCGCTCACCGACGACGGTCTCCCGGCCGACGAGATCGCCACCGCCGACGGGGTGGTCACCGCAGCGGCGGTGGCGATCGCCGAGACCGGGACCGTCATCCTCGACGCGGCCGCCGACCAGGGTCGGCGGGTGATCACGCTCCTGCCCGACGTGCACATCTGTGTGCTGCGTGTCGACCAGGTCGTCGCGGGGGTGCCGGACGCCCTCGCGCGCCTCGATCCCCGCCGCCCACTCACCTGGATCAGTGGTCCATCAGCCACCAGTGACATCGAGCTCAACCGCGTCGAGGGCGTCCACGGCCCCCGCAACCTGCACGTGGTGATCGTCCCGCGCGGTACACACCACTCCGGTGGGTAGGCCCTCGGCTGCCACACTCCCCCACCGGATTGCCATGCGCTCCATTGCATAGATATGCTCTGCGCATGCTCCCCCCCGATCAGAAGGAGCCCGGCACGACGGGATCGCGGCGCGACCTGCGGGTGTGCTTCTTCGGCGACTCGTTCACGGTCGGGGTTGGCGATCCGTCCGGTGCGGGCTGGGTCGGGCCCGTGGCCGCTGCCGCCCGGGCGCAAGGCCATGACCTGACCGTCTACAACATGGGCGTTCGCCGGGACACATCCCTGGACGTGGCCCAACGCTGGCTTCCTGAAGCCCGTGTCCGCCTCAAGGACGGGCAGGCTTTCGGGGTCGTGTTCGCGTTCGGTACCAACGACGTGGACATGCAACTCGGCCAGGTTCGCGTCCCGCCGGACCGATCCCTCGCGCTGCTTGCCGCGATGCTCGACGACGCCCACGCCGAACGGTGGCACACGCTTGTCGTGGGGCCGCCGCCCGTGCAGGACCGGCAGGCAAGCAGACGGGCAGCCGATCTCGCCGCCGCGATGGCGCAGGTGTGCGCCGCCCGGAACGTGCCGTTCGTCGATGTCACGGCGCTCTCCGCAGACCTGGCCTGGAGCCAGGAGGTCGCTGCGGGTGACGCCTACCATCCGTCCACGGCTGGTTATGCCCGCCTCGCCGCCCTGGTGGAGCCGGTTGTCCTGCGATGGCTGGCCGATATGCCAGCGCACCTGACGAGGTAATCAACACGAACGTCCCGGTCGGCCGATCGCCCCGATCACGGTGCCGAGGCACGCGGCCTCGTCATGACGGAACGAGGCGACAACTCCGAAGGCCAGTAGTCAGGCATTTGCCCGGCGGTCGTCGGCGGTGCCGCTCTCATCTTCGGTCCATTTTGCCGACAGGTCGGCAGAAACCACCTTGATAACACCACCGGTCATCTTTATTTCGTGACTACACCCCTTTTCGTGAGGCAGCAGTTCGTCGAGTTGCAGCTCTCCGAGCCGCCGGATTTCGGGCCACCCGTACTGCCCACGGGAGGCCGTTACTTCGACGCTGAAATCCACAACGTCGGCGTACGTGATCCGAAGGCCCTGCTCCCGGGTGAAGTCATTCAGAGCGAAGAACAACTCGAGCGTCAACTCGTCACTCTGGTCCGCCGCACTCATCCGGGTGGACTTCAGGTCCTTCACGCAGCGGGGACTGTGGATGTTGTAGTGCCCGGGGTCAGTGGCGAAGGCCGCGGCGCCCGGCGGCAACTCCCCCGAGTGCTGGGCAAGCCAGTCGAGGTACTCGGTCGGGTCGTGCAGGTAGCCGGTGCCCGTCCATTCGACCTTCACATACTTCACCCGCAGGCCTCGATCCGCGTTCGCTTCCACGAGTCGCCCTTGACGCTATCAGAATCCCGCAGCTGTCCGCTGCGGCGCATGTAATCGACCGCGTAACCCTTGAGAATGTTCTCCAACTCACGAGGCGGATTGGCGGGGATGGGCAGGGAGTGCTTCGAGAACCACCCGTTGCTACCGAAGAAGCCGTATTCCCTACCCTGGTAGTAGACGTGAATCTCGAAACTGGCCTGACCACCGTTGCTCTGGTATTTATCCAGCCGTCCGGTGTAGTCACCGACGAACCGTAGCGGATCCTTTTTATCCGCAAGAACTGCCAGGACTGGGGCCCGCTCACCGGCGGTTGACCCTTCGATCCGCCCTCCCGGCACGACAGGGCAACCGGTCTTTTTACCGAACTTGCGCAGTTCCCGGAGCAAATCCACGCCGCGCTTGCCACCCGCGACCCAGCCGATTCCCGGAATCATCGCGAACAGCGAGGTGAAGCCACCTTCGACGTCGCCCTCCAGGAACGCGATGACCGCGTCCAAGGCGTCGCACGGCTCGCCGATGACGGGTACGAATCCGCAGATAGTCAGGACGAGCTGGACGACGCGCTTGTCCTCCTCGTTGCTGTCCCGGTATTGCTCGATCACGCCGTCACAGATCGCACCGTGCCCGAACTGGGTCGTGCACCAGTTGTCACCACGGTTGAGGGCGTCCAGCAGCGGATCTTTGCAGGCACCGTGCAGATAGAGGGCAAGGTTGCACTCGGTGCGACCCGGGTCTGGCTGGTTGGCCCGGCGGCGCTCCTCCGCTTCCGCCCGCTGCTTGTCGACTGCCGCCTGCAACGCCTCGGTGGCGAACTGGCGTGCCTCGGCCGCGCTCTTGGCGGCGTCCTCGGCGGATTGTCGCGCGCGGGCCGCTGCGTCAGCCGCCGATGCGGCGTAGTGCTGGGCGCGCGCCGCCGAGTTTGTTGCGGCCGTGGCCGACCGCTGCGCGGACGCGGCAGAAGCCTTGGCCGACTCCGCCGCCGCAGCAGCGCGCTGGGCGGATGCCGCAGCAGCCGCCGCCGATTGCCGCGCTGCGGCCGCGGACTGGCTCGCCCGCTCGGCGAAGACCGCCGCCTGGTTCGCCGACGCGGTTGCCTGCCGGGCATATTCCGCCGCCTCGTCCGCTGCGTCGCGCGCCCGGGCCGCAGCCTCCGCCGCGCGGGCGGCATCCACCCGCGCCTGCGCCGCCACCCTGGAAGCCTCGGCCACCATGGAGCGCATCTTTGCCACGTGCGCTGCGGTCGCCTCGTCCCGCTCCCGTGCCTTGTGCTGCGCAACGTCCAGGAAGTGCCGCAGCGCGGCACGGGTGCCGGAGAGGGCGATCGTGGCCGCCGACTTGACTTCCGGTCCGCCAGCGCTCATCAGCTGCGCCACGGCGATCCGGTCGTCCTGCTCCGCCGCGGCGTACCGGCCCTTGCGTATGAACTCCAGCCGGTCCGCGGCGGTGCCGTTAAGTGCAGTCTGCGCAGCCGTCCGCATCGTCGGCCCACCGGCGGTGATGAGTTGACCGATCAGGATCCGGTCGTCCTGTTCCTTGCCCACATATTCACGGGTCGTCAGCCACTGCTGCACGTCGGCGTCCGAACCGAACAGCGCTGTCTCCGCCGCCTGCTTGATCGCCGGCTTGGTAGCCGTATCCGCCAGGTGCGCCACGATGGCGCGGTTGTCCTGGGCCTCCGCGAGCGCCAGCCCGGTCGTGACGAAGTGCCGCACGTCGAGTTCAGAGCCGAGCAGCGCGTCCTCCGCCGCGACTCGGGTCCATGATCCTCCGGTTTGCAGCAGCCGGCCGGCGACCTGCCGGCCGTTGCGCAGCACCACCTCCGCGGACGCCCCGGGTGCAGTGGCCTCGGCCAGCCACTGCCGGACCTCCGCGTCCCGACGGATTTGTTCGGCGTCGTCCCACGCGGCCCGCGCGAGTTGCGCCTCCTCCTCCTTACGGGCAGTCTCCGCATCCAGCGTGGCTTCCACCGTCTGCACGGCCAACCGCTGCGCGTCGGCCTCCCGGGCGTTCTCCTCCACCTGTTCGGCCTGCCCGGCGGCGGTCCCGGCGGTCTCGGCCGCGGTCAGCGCGTTACGCGCGTGCAGCAGCGCCTTCTGTGCCGCGTACTCTGCCTGGCCGGCGTGCTCCGCGGCCTCGTCGGCCGCTGCGGCAGCGTTGTCCGCGTGGGTGGCGGCACTGCGCGCGGCTGCTGCCGCCTGACCCGCAGCGGTCGCGGCCCTGCGGGCCTGCGTCGCCGCTTCACCCGCCGCCCGCTGTGCCTCTCCTGCCTTGCGTCGCGCGAGCGCGGCGGCCTGACGGGCCTTGGCCGCCTCGGCCTGCGACAGCCCCGAATGCGCCGCCGCGTCCTCCGCCGCCGCCGCAGCCAGCAGCGCGTTCGCCATGGCACCCGCCGCCGCGAGTACGGCGCCGTCCGACGCAGCTGAGGCCCGTTGCGATGCCTCCGACGCCTCTGCCGCCTGCCGGGCCTGTACCGCAGCGTTCCGCGCCACCTGTGCCGCGTCGCGCGCCTGCTGCGCCTTGCCGGCGTCCGTTGCCGCATTGGACGCGGCGGTGTTCGCCCGGGCAGCGGCGCTGCCGGCCAGTGCTGCGGCCCGGGCGGCCCGCGCCGCAGCTCCGGAGGCCACCCGTGCCGCGTTGCTCGCGGCATTTGCGGCCCCGATCGCCCGCTGCGCCGCGTTGGCGGCCCGGCCTGCCGCGTCGGCCGCCCGACTGGCGGCGGCAGCGGCACCCCGCGAATCCTGTCCGGCCTCCTGAGTCTCCCGCGCCGCCCGCTGCGCTGCCTCCTTCGCCAGCCGGGCCGACTCCACGGCCTGCGCCGCAGCCTGCTCGGCCTGCAGTGTCTCCTGCGCGGCGAGTGTGCCGGCCTCGCGGGCCAGCTGGACGAGTTGGGTGATGGTCTCGGTTTCCTCGTCCCGGGCGCGAGCCAGGTGCTGGCCGCGCAGCAGAAACTCGCGGACGTCCTCCCGGGTGCCGCCGAGAGCGACCTGTGCGGCGGCCTTCACCGCCGGGCCGCCGCCCGTCATGATCTGACCCACCCGGATCCGGTCGTCTACTTCACGGGAGACGTACTGGCCGGCGGAGAGGAACTCGGTGAGGTCCTCCTCGGTGCCATTCAGCGCGGTCTCCCCGGCGCGCTTGGTGGTCGCCCCACCAGCCGCCATCACCTGGCCGACCCGGATTCGCTCGTCGACGACCCAGGCCACTTCCCAACCGCCGCTGAGGAACGTCGAGCGTTCCTCCGCCGAGCCGGCCAGTGCCGTCTGGGCCGCCTGCTTGATCGTCGGCCCGCCCAGACCGCCGTACTCCTCGACGCGAACCAGGTCGTCCTGCGCCCACGCCTCGCCGAACCCGTCCTCAAGGAACCGGGCGACATCGTCGTCGGTGCCGGCAAGTGCTGCGGCCGCCGCCCGCGCGACGTTGCCGTCGCCAAGCCGCATGGCCAGCAGTACCTGGTACCGGTTGGCCCGAGTGTCATCCGGAACGTCTGCCCGGGCCGGTGCGTTCAACAGCCCGGCTCCGACCACTGTGGCCAGTAGGCCGGCGAGGATTTTTGCCCTGATCCGCGGACCGGCACTGGCCGACCGCCAGAATCGAGACTCGTTCACAAGATCCCCCGATGCTTCGAAGCGAGTGGAAACGCGATCGGCAACGGACTTGATGTCCGAGGCCGGGTTGACCAGTGGTAGCGGGCGTCGTCGGCCGACCGGAGCGCCGTCCGCGGAGGCGCCCGAATGACCGGAAGGTCAGGATGCCGTGTACGGGTAGCGAAGTTTGAGGAGGACCGCGTCACCCTCACTTGCTCCGACACAGACCGGCTGAAGCTCACCAGGATCGCCCTTTTCGGGCTTGACCACGCTCGGGTCGCCCGGGTCGCCCGGGTCGCCCGGGTCGTCGGCTGGCGGCACCGCCGTGGAGCGGAAGCTTGGGCTGCCCGGGAGCGTCAGATAGTTGCTCTGCACCAGGATGAGGTCTGCCGGCGGGTTGTTCGGGCTGGCGCCGTAGTTAACCAGCATGATTCGCCCATCGCCCATGTGTAGCGCGCTGCACCGTCGGGCAAGCACCTCGGCCGCCGCGGCGGGCTGCACCGCCAGCGATCAGGGCAGTAAGAGACCTCGAAAATACGCCCACAGCATCATCCCCCGTCCATACGCCGTGGCGACAGCCGCCCAATGTGGAATTGGCCGACCGCCTCGATCCGCCGCACTCGCCGACGAATCGACCGCAGTCTACGGATCAGGTTTCGGGTTGGCCAGAGCGCTCGATGGCTACCTGTCGAAACACGGCGGACCGCAAGTGTCAGTGCCGGCCGGCTGGAACCGGTACGTGGGACTGACACCCGCGCGATTCGCGCGTTTTCTCCTCATGGGTCTCGCCCACCTTGAAGACATGGATAGCCTTCGACCATCAGTTCGACGTCGGATCGGCCCACCTGGCTGACGGAGGAACATCTTGTTCGGTAGGCCTGCACGCGCCTGGGGCGGTGCCATGGCGGTGGCTGGGCTGGCCGCCGGAGTCCTCGCCGGCAGCAGCGCATCCGCGGTCTCGGGCGGCCAGGACGTCCCGGACGGCGGCTACCCGTTCACCGCCAAAGTGACCTTCGGAGACCTGCACAGCTGCACCGGTGCTCTGGTCGCCAGCCGGTGGGTCCTCACGGCGAAGTCCTGCTTCACCGACGGGACGGCGGCGGTCGCCGAGGGTGCGCCGAGCCGCCCCACGAGCGTCCTGGTGGGGCGGACGAATCTCGCCGGTGCCTCAGGGCATCGCCTGGCGGTCTCCACCCTGGTTCCGCACCCGACCCGCAACGTCCTGCTCGCGGAGCTGTCCGCACCGGTCACCGACGTCACGCCGATACCCTGGTCCAGCGCACCGCCCACCTCGGCGGAGACCCTGCGAGTTACCGGCTACGGTCGTACCGCGACCGAGTGGGTGCCCGACCGGCTGCACACTGCCACCTTCACCGTCGGCGCAGTAGGCGCGACGACCATGGACGTCACCGGCACCTCCGCTGCGGCCACGATCTGCAAGGGTGACGGGGGCGGCCCGGCCTTCCGCGAGACGGACGCCGGCATCGACCTGGTAGCGATCAACAACACGAGCTGGCAACAGGGCTGCCTCGGCGAGACCGAAACCCGTACCGGCGCCACCCAGACCCGCCTCGACGACCTGGGCGACTGGTTCCGGGAAACCGTCCGTCTCCAGCCCTACGCGCTGTCCAACACCGTTGCCGGAGAGTTCACCCGCGATGGACGCGACGACCTGATAGCTGTAGAGCCGGGCACCGGCAAGCTCTGGCTCTATCCCGGCACGTCCGTGGACCGGGTCTGGGGCGAGCGAATCCAGCTTGAGCCGGAGACCAACTGGAGCGGCTACCGAGACCTCGTCTCCGGTCAGTTCGACGGCGACGCCTACGACGATTTGCTCGGCATAGAGGTGTCCACCAACACGCTGTGGCTGTTCCCGGGCACCGCCGACGGCAGCGGGTTCGGAGACCGCCTGGTGGCCGGCTCGAATTGGCAGGACCTGACCGACCTGGTCGCCGGCCGGTTCAACAGGGACGCCTACGAGGACCTGGCCGGCATCCAGCTCTCCACCGGCAAGCTACTCATGTTCCCGGGCACTTCGGCCGGAGGCACACTGTGGGGCGGCGTGACGGAGATCGGCTTCAGCGGGTGGACGGCCAAGCGCGAACTGGTCGCAGGTCGTTTCAACCGCGACAGCTACGACGACCTCTTGGCGCTGGACAAGAGCAGCGGTGATATCCACATGTACCCGGGCACCCCGACCGGTGGATCGACCTGGGGACAGCTGGCCACCACTCAGACCGGAGGCAGAGGGCTGACCGCGCTCGCGGCCGGCAGGCTCAACCCGGACGGCTACGACGACCTGGTCGCCGTCGAGAATGAGCAGGTCTGGCTGTACCCCGGCACGGCCGCCGGCGGCTCGCTCGGCGCCCGTGTCCAGCCCGTCGGGCGGATTCCCGTCATGCAGCCGCACGGTCTGCTGGAGTCGGTCACCGGCGAATTCAACCGCGACGAGCACGCCGACCTGATCAGCGTCGAGAAGGGCACCGGTCGGCTGTGGCTCTACCCGGGTACCGGCGCCGGCACCTGGGGTCCTCGAGTCGGCGTCGGCGCCGGCTGGAGCGGCTATCGAGATCTCACTGTCGGTCGGTTCAACGGAGACAACTTCGACGACCTGCTCGCCATGGAAATCAGCACGGGCAGCCTGTGGCTCTATCCCGGCACGGCGACCGGCACCTTCTGGGGTAGTCGTGGTACGACGCCGGTCGGCTTCAACTGGCTGGGGCTGGAGCGGCTGACCGCGGGTCGCTTCAACGGTGACGCGTACGACGACGTGGTGGCCGTGGAGAAGTCCACCGGGAAGCTGCGCCTCTACCCGGGCACCGCTGCCGGCAGCAGTTGGGGTGCGAGCAGCATCATCGACTCCGGCGACTGGAACGCCCTCGGCGCGGTGGTGGGTGGCCGGTTCAACCGGGACGCGTACGACGACCTGATGGCCGTGGAGAAGTCCACCGGCAAGGTGTGGCTCTACCCCGGCACCGCTGGGGGCGGCTCCTTCGGCAGCAGGGTCGAGGTCTTCGGCAGCGGCTGGGCGGGCAGTAATGAGCTCGCCTCTCTCCGCTTCGATCAGGACGGTTACGACGACCTCGTCGCGGGCGAGGCAGCCACGGGGCAGGTCTGGGTCTACCCCGGCACTACCACTGGCGGCCAAGTATGGGGCGACCCCACCGAGTTTGGGCCAATCTCCTGAACGGCACGACGACGAGCTGCACTACGGCCAGGGCGGCCACGCTGCCCTGGCCGGCGTCCGACGTGACCGCGGCTCTGGCCAGGGCTTAACCCCCGGCCAGAGCCTCGGTCACACTACGACTGGCCAGGCGTCAGCAGCTGGCGTTCAGGCCGGCCCAGTTGGCGCGGTCGTTGTAGCCGCCGTCGCCGCCGTCGCCGACCAGCAGGTCGAGCACCCGGACGCCGGTCAGGTCGACGTCGACCTGACGGATGTCGTCACGGGTCAGCACGCCGCTGTCGAACAGGACCCGACCGTCGCCGACCACCTGGAAGGTCGAGGTGGCCCCCTCGGGACCGACGTTGCGTACCGCGTCGTCCAGGCCGACGGTCGCGGTCAGCCGGTCGCACTTGTCGCCCACGTAGTAACGGACCGTGGAGGGGGAGGCGACGCCGAGGCCGGTCGGGTACACCTGGCCGATCATGCTGATCGGCGACCCGCCGCCGACGCTCTGGTCGACCGTCGGGGTCATCCAACCGCTGGTGGCACTGATCCACGTGTGGTGGGACAGCACGACGTCACCGGCCGGCGGCGCCGGGGCGACCACCACCGTCGACACCGACGTCTGACGCGACGTGCCGCGCCCGAGGACTTCGTATGACGTGGTGGCGGTCAACGCGGCGTCGCCGGGAGCGGCGGTGGCCGGGAGGGTCACCGTGAAGGCGAAGGTGGTGGACCGACCTGGCGCGAGCACGATCGGCGCCCCGCTGAGTGCCCGGACCGTCCAGCCAGCCGGCGCGGCGAGACCAACCTGCGGCTTGAGTACGGGCAGCAGGCCGTCGTTGCGTACGACAACCTCGACCCGCGCCTGGTCACCGCCGCCGACCACGGGTGCGGTCCCCTCCGGCGTGGCGGAGTTACCGACCTTGGTGACCTGCGGCAGGCCGGCGGTCACGTGCGGAGTGCCCGGCAGACCGCGCGCCGGGGCGACCCGGAGCAGTGCGGCGCCGTGCGCCGGAACCGCGGCGCTGAGGGTGCCCGCGCTCTCGGTGACCTGGTTGGTCCACGCGTTCTTCACGGTGAAGCGGGCTCCGGACAGGCCGACGGACGAGGCCTTCGTGGTGATGATCTTCGAGCTCTCACCGCGGTTGAGCAGCACCACGGCGCGGTCACCGTTGGCCAGGCGCTTGACCCAGGTCTCGGTCGTGCCGGCGGGGCCGACGCGGACGGCCTGGACACCGGCAGGGTCCTGGTTGATCGCCAGGACCTCGGGGTCGGTGAGCGTGTCGATCGAGGCCTGGCTGAGCTTACGGATGTCGCTCCCGATCACCAGCGGCGCGGCGGCCGCGGACCAGAGCGTCATCTGCGTCCGGAACTCCTCCTCGGACATGCCGAGCCCGGGAGCCAGGTAGTCCGGGTCGTTGAAGTGACCCGGTCCGGCGACCTCGGGGTGCCGCGCGTTCGCGTCGTAGTTGCGCAGCACGTCCTTGAACTTGATGTCACCGACGAAACCCACGTCGGTGTAGGTCCGCCAGGACTGTGCGATCTGGGGGGCATAGGTCCAGGAGTACGTCGACTGCTGCTCCTCCGGGTAGTTGCCCCAGTCCGGGGAGGTCACCGGGTTGCACAGGTTGAAGATGATCGGCCGCTTGCTGGCGTTGTTCCGCAGCGCCTGGGCGAACTCGGTGTAGGCGGTCTTCGGGTCCAGGTCGGCGGCGATCCCGCAGAGGAAGTCCACCTTCACCGCGTCGAACTCCAGGGCGGCGAAGTGGTTCGCGTCGCGCTGGTAGTAGCCGCCGCCGCTGCCGAGCCCGCACTTGCCGGGGATGTACGGACCGGCGTCGGTGTAGATGCCCGCCTTCAGGCCCTTGGAGTGGATGTAGTCGACCAGCGGCTTGAGCCCGTTCGGGAAACGAGTCCGGTCGGCCTGCAGGTCACCGGCGGCCGTACGCGGCTCCGGGTCCTGCCAACCGCCGTCCAGCCAGACGATGTCGTAGCCGGCCTTGGCCAGGCCACGGCTGACGATCGAGTCGGCAACCTCCCGGACGGACTCCTCGGAGAAGTTGCCGCCGAGGCCGAAGTAGGTGTTCCAGCCCTGGTAGGGCGTGGGGCTCAGCACCTGCTGGGGTGCCGGTTTGGTGGTAACCACAGCGTCTTTCGCGGCTGCGGCGTGGGCCGGGGCGGGCACGATCAGCAGGCTGGCCGTGACGGCGGTCAGGGCGGTGATCAGATGTCGTCTCACACGGGGTTCCTTCGCAGCAGTGGGACCCGTACTCCTGGGTTGTTTCGATCGATCTTGCAATCGGTTACGCGTGGGTGTCAATATTATTTAATAAATTATGTTCTGCGGGATGCACGTGCTGTCCACGGGCGCACGGGTGTCGGCGTCGGTACCGCACGTACCCCCGGTCACCGAGCGCCAGCTCATGACCGGGGGTACGTGGGCCGCCGTGGTTCGGTGGCTACGTCGAGACGACCGTTAGACGGCCGTGCGCGACCACTGCTGGTTGGCGCCGGCGTTGCACGGATACTGCTTGAGGATCACGCCGTCGGCGGTCGACGCGGCGGGTACGTCCACGCATTTGCCGCTGTGTCGTGCCCGGAGCTGGAAGTAGCTGCCGTTGGCGACCATCTGGAACTGCTGGTTGGTGCCGGTGCCACAGGTGTACTGGATGAGCTCGGCACCGTCGGCGGTCGAAGCGCTCACCACATCAAGGCACCTTCCGCTGTGCCGGCTGATGATGCGCCAGTGGCCGCTGCCGGCGTCCTGGAACTGCCACTGCTGCCACGCATTGCCGCCGTAGGTGTACTGGCCGACGCGCGCGCCGTTGTCGGTGTTCGGTGACTGGACGTCCATGGCCTTGCCGCTGTGCCGCACGGCGATCCTGTAGACCGTTCCCGTCGCTGGTGGAGGCGTCGTGGGGCCACCCTCGATGGTGTCGCCCCACGCATACCGGATCCGGTCAGCGCCGGAGGTGTTGCGGACGGTCAGGTTGAGGTTGGTGCCGCTGCCGCTGAGGGAGAACATCGAGTAGCCGTCGTAACCGATGCTGCCGGGCTTGCCGCCGAGGGCGGGCCAGTAGGTGCCGCCCATGTGGTTGTCGCGCATGACCTGGGCCATGGCGCGGATGTGGCGTACGAAGTTGTCCGCGCTGCTCGCGTCGGCGTAGTTGCGGCCGTCGTGCATGGGAGCGCCGAACTCGGTCGCGACCGCGCGGGAGGCGCAGTTGCCGAGGCGGGTCTGGATGTGGCTGCGGAAGGCGTCGTAGGTCATCGCGCCGTAGAAGAAGGCGTAGTGGTGGAAGGACAGCAGCGTCGGGTTGAAGCGGGTGTCGTTGCAGATGTCGCGCAGGTCCTGGCTGTAGCCGGTGCCGCCGATGAGCACCCGGCCGGGCACCGCCGAGTAGTGGTAGCTGAGCCAGTTCGCCGCGATGTCGCGCCACTCCGCCGAGCTGTATCCGTGCGGCTCGTTCATGGGCTCGAAGTAGACGTTGGTGTTCGCGCCGTACGAGTTGGTCACCGTGGACCACATCGCGTTCCACGCGGCGAGGTTCGTGATTCTGCCGCCGGAGGCGGCACCGTCCTCCCAGTAGGCGAGGATGACCTTGAATCCGCGGGCGGTGGCGGCGTCGATGGCGCCTCGATACGCCTCCCACCATGCCGTCCCCACCGTGTGGGTGTTGATGGGCAGCCGGACGGTGTCGACCCCCATCGTGGAGGCCAAGTCGTCGTAGAGGGCATTGGCCTTGGCCCGCACTGTCGCGTTGCTGTCGGACGAGCTCAGGCCCTGCACGACGAGCGGGCTGGTGCTGAAGTTGTCACCCAACACCGCCCAGTTCATGCCTCGGAACTGGGCGGTGGCGGCGGTGACCGGCGACGACGTGACCGTGACGACGACGCCAACCATCGCAGTCATCGCGGTCACCAGGGCGATCAGTAGACGGCGCGACGACCGGGTGCTCCGCGAGAGGTGACCACGGGACGACTTGCTCCGCGTCATGACGTGTCCAATCGGTGTGGGCCGCAGTCGGAGTTCAGTTGGTCATGCGGAAGGTGGCGTCGGCGCGACTCTGCGCATCGGGGATCGGATCGAGCCGGAGCAGGTAGTTGTAGTGCCGGATGTAGCGGTCCGGGTGGCTGTAGGACTGCAACGATGTCCACGAGGAGTTGGCGAGGCCGGCGACTTGCCGGAACGTGGCGTCGGCGGCGAAGGTGGCGGTGCCGTCGTTGGCTTCCAGCCGGAAGTCGAACCCGTAGTGGCGCAGGTAGTGGCCCGGGAAGTTCACCGATTGGATGGAGACCGTGCCGGAGCCGACCAGACCCGGCACCACCCGCCACTGGCCGTCCTGGGCGGGGCTGACATTCGGGTCGATGCGGACGTCGTAATCGGCGTGCCGTACGAACCGGTCCTGGAGGTTGTACGACTGGATGCGGTTGACCGCGGTGGTGGGCCAGCGGGCCAGCAGGCGGTTCTGCTCGGCGGCGGTCAGGTTGAGGATCGAACCGTGCCGTTTTTTGGTGCCGCCCATGGCGTACGAGCCGGATGCCGGCAGTCGGAAGCCGCCCGGGCTCGACGGATCGGTGCTCAGGACGGGCAGGTAACCGCGCCCGGTGGAGTACTGGTCAAGGTAGAGAACCCACTCGTTGCGGGAGTTGAATTTCATCCACATCGGGCCTTCGACCTGTGAGCCCGTCAGCCCGATGCCGGACAGGTTCCCGAGGTTCGTCCAGGCGCCGAGGATGGAGTTGCTGCCTTCGATGGCGAGCTGGCCGTCCCGGGAGGCGCGGACGTAACGGTAGGCGCCGACGCCGGCCGGCAGCTCGACGATCTGGGTGTCGATGATCTCCTGGCTGCCACGCCGGCTGATGTAGACCTGCGGCGTGGTGATGCTGCGGAAGTTCGCCGTGCGGGCGTAGTAGATGCGGTGCTTGGTCACCCCGTTGAGCGGGACGTTCGTCGCCCAGTAGAGGACGTAGTCGCCGGTGGCCGGGTTCCAGATCGCCTCCGGAGCCCAGGCATTGCGTCCGTCCGGGATCGCGCCGGCGACGTTGAGCAGCCACGGCGCTGACCAGTTGACCAGATCGGTGGACTCCCACACGACGAGGTTGCGACTGCCGTTGTTGATGGCGGTCGACCAGTCCTGACCGCAGCCGATGCACAGATCGGTGGCGATCATCCAGTACCGGTCGCCGCCCGGCGAGCGGACCAGGGCGGGGTCGCGCACGCCGCGGGTGCCGACGGTCGAACGCAGCACGAGCCCGCCGTTGTTGAGGTCCGTCCAGCGCAGGCCGTCGGTGCTGTGGGCGAGGTAGATCTGTTGGTCGGTCGACGACTCGCCGGTGAAGTGCGCCATCACATAGCCGACGGTCGGGTCGAGCGCCGCCGCCTCCTTCGGCGTTGCCGCCGACCAAGTGGCGAACAGCAGGCACGCGGCGACCGACACCGCGCAGAACCGGGCGATGACTCTCGACATGGGTCCTTCTCCTTCGCGGAGGGTCGACGGAAGAACAATCCGGCCCAGGACGCCAAGGTCCTGGGCCGGAGTAGCGCCGCGGCTGCCGGTCTTGCCGATCAGGTGACGTTGATGTCGCTGCACCACATGTAGGTCTGGTCCATGTGCGACGCCTTCCAGATCACGAACAGGACGTGGCCACCGCTGCGGCCAGACACCGAGACGTTGAACGAGATGTTCTGCGCCGGCGCGTAGCGCCCGGTCGTCGCGATCAAGTCGATGTTGCCCCACCCGACCTGCTGGGTAGCCCGATTGAACCCCTGCTTGGTGACGTAGACCCGGAAGTAGTCAGCGCCGTGGCTGGCCTGGTCGTACATCTGGACCGTGAAGTTGGAGCTGACGTTGGTCGCCTTCCATGCTCCGGGCTGGTTCACTGTGCCGTTCCTGGAGAGGGCGTTGCTGCACAGCTGTCCGTCCGGAGTGCGGGCTTGGAACTGGCCGCCGAGGCCGTCGCGCAGCTGGCTCATCCAGTTCCACATGGTGTCGGGGTTGGCCTGGAACGCCTGCCAACACATGGGGTCCTGCTGCTGCATGGCGGGGTTCATGTGCTGGTTGCCCCAGGTCTTCCAGCACTGGTAGGCGCGACTCGCCGGGTTGATGACGGTGCCGTGGGCCTGGGCTGCGCCGACCGAGGGCAGCATACCGACCACCATGGCGAACAGCAGGACGAGCGCCTGGACGGACCTTCGGACGGTTGACCGGGATCGTCCGCCGGATTGATCGGACTTGGGTGAACGCACTGTTCATCCTCCATTCTTCGGTACGAGAGATCGATATGGGAACGCTCCCACCCAACTGTTACATCTATGAACTTAAATATCAATGCTGATCTATCTATGGTCGGATCGGGATCGAACTGACCGAGATCGCCGCTGATCCGACGCTGGATCAACGACGGGTCTGCCCGCAGCGCGGTCCACAGTCGCGGCGTCGCCGCACGGCGAGGTCAAAGCCCGGCTGCGGCGTCGTACCGGCGGCGCTGATCGGCCATTTCCGAGTCGGTCAGCGCCTCCTTGAGCGCCAACTCCTCGTACTTGTCCGGGAACATCTCTCGCAGCCGGTCGACGAACCTGACGTCGGCGGTCGCCTCGACCACCTGGATGCCCGGAGGCTGGGTGGACATGTCCATGATCACTGGACCGGCCAGCTTGACCGCCACGTCCCAGGGGCGCTTCGGTTCGGCCACCCCGCAGAGGTGGAAGCCATAAACCGTCTGGACGTCGGCGAGGACGGTGACCTCGGCCGGCTCGTAACCGTAGACGCGGACCCCGCAGATCACTGCCGGCTTCTTTTCCTCGGTGGCCACCTGCTGGGCACTGTGTCCGGCGTGGTTGTGCTGCCCCGGGTCCGCCTGTTCGAGCGTGGTGCGCATCCGGGCCAGGATCTGCCCTTGCAGATCCGCCGGCTCCGACTCCGGGCCGGCCCGGTTGACCAGTACGACCGTGCCGGCCGACACCACCAGCAGGATCACCGCCACCCACACGAAGCGGTTTCGGTACCAACCCGCGAAACTCGCTCGGGAAATCATGATTGCTTCTCACCTCGTCGCCGGTTCTGGTGCGCTGGCAGACCGAATCGGATGTCCCCGGCGCGTCAGACGTCGAGCGCGTCGGTCCGTCGGGGACACACATCGGGGGATACGTACGGCGGGCGAGGATGCCTGGACGGCAGAAGGCCCGTCGTCATGGACATGGCCCGGCGATGCGGCGTGCGAGCGTCCGCCAAAGCGGCGCGCTGCCGGCACTGCGATGCTCCCGTGCTGGCCGTTCTCAGCACGGTTGCCCCCGCACTGCGGCTTATGTGACCCATTCCAACACGCCCGGATCCGCCCTGGCAACATCGACGAGCCTCAACATGGATTCGGTCCGCCCACTCTCTCGGCACCGGCCGGGGTGGCTCCTCCCCTGGCTGGAGGGCGGCAGGACCGCATGCTGGACATCAGTGAAAGTCAATGTATTGTGGGAACGCTCCCAAATCTCGTCCCCCCACTCCACCTGCTCGAGGAGCTGAAACATGTCGCGATGGCGTTGTCGCCCGGCCATCATGCTGGCCGGGCTGCTCGGTTTGGCCCTGTCTGCTTCTCTGTTGCCACCGGCGCCGGTGGCCGGCACCGCCGCGGCCGGCACATCCCACAGCCGCGCTGCGCCACTGGCTGAGCTGACCGTGGTATCCGAACAGGTGGCCTTCGGCTTGCAGCGTCCGATCGCGATCACCGGGCTGCCGGACGGCCGGATGCTGATCGCGGAGAAGAACGGCACGGTCCGCGCCTACCACCCCGACACCGGCTTGGCGGCCGAGCCGGTGCTCGACCTGACCGCCCGGATCGACACGTCGGACAACGAGCGCGGTCTCCTCGGCATCACGCCTGCGCCGAACTTCGCGCGGACCGGGATCCTCTACGTGGCCTACACGAGCCTACCGGCCGGCGCGCTGACCCTGGCGCGAGTGCCCATCGGCGCTCCTGAGCGGGTGCAGGTGCTGCTCACCCAGGAGCACGCCGAGTACGGCAACCACAATGGTGGGCAGGTCGCGTTCGGCCGCGACGGCTACCTCTACTGGTCCCTCGGCGACGGCGGCCACACGAACGACCCGTTCAAGACAGGTCAGAACCTCGGCACCCTGCTCGGCAAGATCCTGCGGATCGAGGTCAACCGCGCCTGCGGGGCAAAGCCCTACTGCGTGCCCTCCGACAACCCGTTCGTCCGTACGCCGGGCGCGCGGCCGGAAATCTGGGTCTACGGGCTCCGCAACCCGTGGCGATTCTCCATCGACCAGGTCGACGGCTCACTGTGGATCGGCGATGTCGGCCAGGGCCTGGTCGAGGAGGTCAACCACATCCGCCCGTCGCAGCGCGGAGCGAACCTCGGCTGGTCCTGCCGAGAGGGCACCCCGGTCTTCGACCCGGGGCAATGCCGACCGGGCGTGCGATACACCGACCCGGTCTTCGAGTACGACCACTACCTCACGGAGAACTGCTCGGTGACCGGCGGCGTGGTGTACCGAGGGTCCGCCACCCCGGAGGCGTGGGGGACCTACATCGCGAGCGACTACTGCTCGACCCTCGCGTTCGCCGTGCGTCCGAAACCCAGGGGCGGCTACGAGTCCGCCACGATCGGCAACTTTCCCACCCAGCCGACCGCGTTCGGCACCGACGTGCACGGCGAGCTGTACGTGCTCAGTGACCTCCCGGGATGGCTCAGCCGGGTGCGGTTCGAGCGGGTCCAGCCAACCCCCAGCGGCGGAGCGGCGAACCGCTGAACCTCGCGGGCGGCGCTCCACACTCCCCCAACTTCCCGGGATCTGTAAACAACCCTTGATATTAAGCTTCACGAACGTCAATATGTGGAGGTCACGGGTCGCCGAAGCCTGGGGAGTGAGCCATGAGGAGCCGTCGGATTTTCGCAGTGGTGGCCGGGGCGGCGATGGCCGTCACGGCCGCCGTCGCCTTCGTCCCCAGCAGCATGGCGGCCGTGTCCTCGGCCAACGCCGTCCCGATGGTCGCCTGCACCGCCCCGGGCTGGGCCGAGGGCATCACCTACCAGGCAGGCACCCAGGTCACCTACGGCGGCCGGCTCTACCAGGCTCTGGTCACCCACACCGCGCACCCCGGAGCCGGCTGGAACCCCGCCGCGACCCCGTCGCTGTGGCGTGACCTGGGCGCGTGCTCGGGAAGCACTCCGCCGCCCACCACGCCACCACCGACGACCCCGCCGCCCACCACGCCTCCGCCCACCACGCCACCACCGACCACACCTCCCCCCACCACGCCGCCGCCCACCGGCGGGACCTGCGCGGTGAAGTCGCGGCCCGCCGGCAAGGTGTTGCAGGGCTACTGGGAGAACTGGGACGGCGCCTCCAACGGCGTACACCCCGGACTCGGCTGGATCCCGATCACCGACAGCCGACTCAACCAGCACGGCTACAACGTGATCAATGCGGCGTTCCCGGTGATCCGCGCGGACGGCACGGTCCTCTGGGAGAACGGCATGGACGCTGGCGTGAAGGTGGCCACCCCGGCCGAGATGTGCCAGGCCAAAGCGGCCGGCGCCACCATCCTGATGTCGATCGGCGGGGCCGCCGCGGGCATCGACCTGAGCTCCGCCGCGGTCGCCGACCGGTTCATCGCGACGATCGTGCCGATCCTGACGGCCTACCACTTCGACGGCATCGACATCGACATCGAGACCGGCCTCACCGGCAGCGGCAACATCAACACCCTGTCGACGTCGCAGGCCAACCTGATCCGGATCATCGACGGCGTGCTGGCCCGGATGCCGTCGAACTTCGGCCTGACCATGGCACCGGAGACGGCCTACGTCACCGGCGGCAGTGTGGTCTACGGCTCGATCTGGGGCTCGTACCTGCCGATCATCAAGAAGTACGTGGACAACGGCCGGCTCTGGTGGCTGAACATGCAGTACTACAACGGCAGCATGTACGGCTGCTCCGGCGACTCGTACCCGGCGGGCACCGTGCAGGGCTTCACGGTGCAGACGCAGTGCCTGAACAACGGCCTCACCATCCAGGGCACCACCATCCGCGTGCCGTACGACAAGCAGGTCCCGGGCCTGCCGGCGCAGAACGGGGCGGGCGGCGGCTACATGTCGACGTCGTTGGTCACGCAGGCCTGGAACTCCGTGCCCGGCCTCAAGGGTCTGATGACCTGGTCGGCGAACTGGGACGGGTCGAAGGGGTGGACCTTCGGCGACAACGTGAAACGCCTGCAGGGCCGCTGACGGGTGCTGGCGCCGGGCGTACCGTCAGCCGGCTTTGCGGCGGGCGCGGGCCCGGCGCTTCAGAGGGGTCGGCACCGTAACCGCGACTCAGTCGTCTGCTTCGGCGGGGTTGTCCCGTGGAACGTCGAGGTCGGTGCCGTCCGCGATGTCCTCGCAGGGCACGTGGGTCACCAGATCGGCATGCGCGGTGAGGTAGCGGCGCGCGCCCACGTCGCCGACCGCCATGGCCGATACCGCTGGCCAGTGGTCGCGCCCGAGCAGGACCGGATGCCCGGGCTGGCCGTGGTACGTGGCGACCGCCAGCCCGGTGCGGTCGCCGAGTCCGCGCAAACGCCGGACCGCGGCTGCGGTGACGCCGGGTGTGTCGACCAGTAGCACGGCGACCGCGTCCACCGGGATCGCCGTCAGTGCGGTCAGCCCGGCCCGCAGCGACGACCCCATGCCGGTGTGCCACTCGGGATTGTCCGTCACCGTCGCGCCGGACAGGTCGGTACGAGACCGTACCTGCTGCGCCGCCGCGCCCAACACCACGACGACGGGGTCGCAGGCCGCGTCGCGCAGCGTTGCGAGGCCACGCTCGACCAGCCGGCGACCGTCGACCACGACCAGTGCCTTCGGCATCCCGTACCGGCGCCCCGCGCCGCCCGCCAACAGGAGCCCAGCGATCCGGGGTTCGCTCACGCTACCGAGCGTAGGTGATCCGCGCGGTGCCGGGGCGCTGCGCCGGACGTCCGTGGGGCGGTCGCGGGTCACGCCGGAACGCCGGCCCGCGCCGTCAGCAGGCGCCCCCCGCCCGGGCGCGACGGCGATCCCGCGAGCCACGTACGCCGTACCACCCCGGTCAGCGTCATCCCGGCGTACGGGGTGAGGGCGTGGCGCTGACGCAGTCGCCGCGGGTCAACGGTGAAGCGTTCACGCGGCGCGAACCACACGAGGTCGGCCCGGTAACCCACGGCGATGCGCCCACGACCAGGGATGCGGGCAATGCGAGCGGGCGCGTCGGCCATCCACCGCGTGACGTCGGACAGGCCGAATCCGCGCCGCTGGGCATGGGTCCACACCAACGCCAGGGTGAGTTCCAGCGAGGCGATGCCACCCCAGGCGGCGTTGAAGTTGCCCGTGCCGGTGTGTTTCATCGCCGGCGGGCACGGCGAGTGGTCCGAGACGACGCAGTCGATGGCGCCGCTCGCCAGCGCCTCCCACAGGCCCTCCTGCTGGCGGGCGTCGCGGATCGGCGGGCAGCACTTGAACTCGGTCGCGCCGTCGGGGATCGTCTCGGCGGTGAGGGTCAGGTAGTGCGGGCAGGTCTCGACGGTCAGCGCGGCTCCAGCCCTCTTGGCCGATGCGATCGTCGGGACCGCATCGGCACTGGACAGGTGGACGATGTGCGTCCGGGTGCCGAGCTGCATTGCCAGGCGGGCGGTCAGCGCCACCGCGCGGACCTCCGCCGAGGCGGGCCGCGACGCGAGGAAGTCGGCGTACGAGGTGCTGTCCACCCCTGGACGCAGGTCGCTGCTGTCCTCGGCGTGCACCAGCAGCAGGCTGTCCACGGCTCGTACCTCACGCATGCAGGTCGCCAGTTCGCGCGGGTTGAGCGCGGGAAACTCCGGCACGCCGCTGTCGACCAGGAAACACTTCAGCCCGAACACTCCGGCGTCGACCAGATCGTTCAGCTTGCCGAGGTTCCCTGGAACGGCACCGCCCCAGAACCCGACGTCGATGGCGCACCGCTCCCGGGCGAGGGCCCGTTTACGGTCCAGCGCATCTGCCGTGGTGGTGGGCGGTAGGGCGTTCAGCGGCATGTCGAGCAGGGTCGTGATGCCGCCCGCCGCTGCGGCGGCCGTCGCCGTCTCGAAACCCTCCCAGTGCGTACGCCCCGGTTCGTTGACGTGCACGTGCGAGTCGACCAGGCCGGGTAGCAGGGCGTCCCGGCCGATGTCCACGTCGTCGATCGCCGCCAGGCGAGCGTCCCGGTCGGTGATGACCGCGATGGTGCCGCCGACGACCCCCACCGCTGCGGGTCGCTCCCCGGACGGCGTCACCACGCGGTCGGATCGGACGACCAGGTCTAGTGCCTGGTCGCGAGGCGCCGGCATGACTCCTCCAAGCCCTTGGTGAGTTGGGTGATGTCCGCGGTCTGCAACTCGCCGTCGACGACGACCTCCCGCCCGTGCACGAGCAGCCGGGCCAGCCCTGCGGGAGGGCCGAAGACGAGCGCGGCTACGGGATCGGCGATACCGGCGTGGCCCAGGGTGTCCAGACGCCACAGGGCGATGTCCGCCAGCTTGCCGACCTCCAGCGAACCGATCTCGTCTTGCCGCCCCAGGCAGTGCGCACCGCCCATGGTCCCCATCCGCAGCGCATCCCGGGCGGACATCGCCGTTGGCCCGCCATCCAGGCGTGCCGAGTACATCGCTTGACGTAGCTCGGCGACGAGAAGTCCGGATTCCTGGGACGCGGGACCGTCCACGCCCAAGCCGACCGCGATACCAGCGTCCAGCATCCGGCGCACCGGCGCGATGCCCGCGCCCAGCCGTGCGTTCGAGCTCGGGCAGTGCGCGACCGCCACCCCCTCTTTCGCCATCGTTTCGATCGCGTCATCGGACAGATGTACGCCATGGGCGAGCCACACGTCGTCGGCGAGCCATCCCAGGCGCTCCAGATAGCGGACCGGTGTCACACCGAACTTGTCCTTGCAGTAGTGCTCCTCCTGAATGGTCTCGGCAAGGTGCGTGTGCAGCCGAACACCCATGTCGCGCGCCAGCGCCGCGCTCTCCGCCATGAGCTGGGCACTGACGGAGAAGGGCGAGCAGGGCGCGATCGCGACGCGCACCATCGCCCCGGGACTGGGATCGTGGAAGTCGGAGACGGCCTGCTTCATCGCGCTGAGGCAGTCGTGGGTGTTCTCGACGAGCTCGTCCGGCGGGAGCCCGCCGCGTGAGTGCCCCAGGTCTATCGCGCCGCGGCACAGGTGCAGTCGCAGGCCGATTCGCCCGGCCTCGGCCACCTCGGCTGCCAGCAGGTCCCCGACCCGGTCGGGGAAGATGTAGGGGTGGTCGGCGGAGGTCGTGCAGCCCGACAGCGCCAGCCAGGCGAGACCGGCCGCGGTCGTGTCCCGTACGAGGTCGACGTCGATGGATGCCCACATCGGGTACAGCGACGTCAACCAGCCAAAGAGGTCGTGGTCCTGGGCCAATCCTCGTGTCGCCCACTGGTACAGGTGGTGATGAACGTTCACCAGGCCGGGGGTGGCCAAGCATCCTCGGCCGTCGATCCGAGTCACGTCTGCCCGCATCGGCAACGGTCCGGGGCCGATCTTGGCGATGCGACCATTCTCGACGACCATGTGACCGTACTCGTATTCGGTGCCGGACCCGTTCACCGTCGCTATCGCGCAGCCCTCGATCGCCAGTGGCCGGCTCGCCCCGGTCACCACGGCCACCCTTCCGCGGCGGTCCAGGCGGGGTCGCTCGCCGCCATGCCGTCGGTGTCGTTGCGAGTCACCGTTCCTTCGATGACCCCGTGGGGTTGCGCCGAGGCCACGTACACGCGCTGGGCCTTCTCCTCGACGACGCCCTGCAGCCCGTACAGGCTGAGCGCGGGCAGGTGGTGCACGTTGCTGAGGGACAGGTGAACGCGGGCGATGTCGGGGCAGTCCGTCAGCACCCGCTCGCCCATCACCAACAGCGTCTGCTGCAGCGAGGTGCTGTAGGTGTCGACGAAGGCGGAGGTCATCGACTCGCGCGCGGTCGCGTACTCGTCATCCCAGTCGGTGCCGTCGAGCGAGCGGCGCACCCAGCGGGCCCGGACCCGGCTGGCGAGGATGCGGTCGCTGGCCTCCGGCAGCGTGGTGTACCGGTCGCGGCGAAAGCCGCGAAACTCGGAGCCGGTGGTGTTCAGCAGCATGAGGCCGTCGATCCCGGCGCAGACCGAGGCGCCCGACCGGGTGGCAGAGACCGTGGCCGTGCGGCGCGCAGATTCCGCGGCCGTGAACGAGTGACGTTCACCAAGGCGGTTCCAGGCGTGCTGTACGAGGTGGACCTGGGCGCACTCCACCTCCGGATTGCCCGCGAGGAAATGGCGCCCCAACGCCAGCCCGAACTCCTCGACCGGCTCGGGCCCACGCTCAGCGGCAAGCGCGTACACGGCGTTCTTCTGGCTGTCGGTGGGCAGCAGCGTCGTGTTTTCACCGCTGCGGTACGCCCCCTCGAACGCGCCACTGAGGGCGACGTGGACGGTGAGATCCGTCAGCCGATGCTGGTCGTCGGTGCGATCCACCGCGACGAGCCGAATCTCGGCCTTGCCGTACCGGTTCTGGGTGAGGATAGCCATGTCAGCTCCCTAGATACGTGGAGTAGGAGTAAGGGCTCAGCAGGATCGGCACGTGGTAGTGCGGCAGCGACTCCAGCCGTATCTGGATGGTGATCTCGGGATAGAACGTGGGGCGACTTGTCGCCTCGAAATAGGCGCCGCTGTCGGCCACCAGCCGGTAGGTGCCCGGCCCCACCGGGGCGGACCAGGTGGTGATGCGGCCGTCGCTGCCCGTGACGCCCGTGCAGACCAGCGACCAGTCGGGCGGATCATGCCGCTCCAGACGGATCTCCACGCCGACGGCGGGGCGGCCCAGGGCCAGGTCGAGTATGTGTGTGGTCAGGGAGGTCGTCGGGCCCGCGATGGCCGCGAGGCGCGGCGAGTCCACCAGAGAGTCCGTCACGGCGTCACCACTTCGGTCAGCCTTCGCTTCATGATCTTGTTGAGTTCCTCTGCGACGACGCTTCGCTCGCGGTCCGGGTCGTTGCGGAGCCGCTCCCCCAGCCGATCGAGGATCTCCTCGCCGGACAGGCCGGCCGCGCTGACGAGGAAGACATGCCCGAAGCGGGCCTCGTACGCCTCGTTGGCCACCGTCATCGACGTGTCGCCCACCCCGGCCTGTTCGTCCCGTGACATGCGGTCGGCGGCGTCGTCGCCCCGGGGTGGGCTGCCAATGCGTGGGTGAGCCTGTAGCGCCTGGTGGATGTCGGGCCAACCCAGCCCGGCGAGGATGGCCGACGCGGCGTCGGCCAGCTGCTCGACGGAGGTGAAGGGCCGGCGACGGCAGACCTCAGCGTGCCAGCGGGTGGTCTGACAGCACGTTGCCAGTACCGCCGACGCAGCGTCGACAGGCATGGCATTGAAGGTTGCCAGCGGCACCCGTGTCGTCATCGAAGCCATGGGTCGATTCCGTCCCTCCCTGGGGTGCCCCGCAGATCCTCGACAGGCGCGGCCGTCACTGCACGGATCCGCGGGACACCCCTAGCTGATCGTTCGCGGGCAGTCTTTGCACCTCTGCTATCGCGCGGCTCTCGCCCCGCTGTTGCCCGTTCGACCACCGCTGCGGTAAGCGGACGGCGACCAGGCGAGCCAGACCGGGCGGGTCCGGTCGGCGCATCGCCCGTGATAGCGCGCCGAAGGGTGGCCGATACCGCCATGGCGAACGGTCGGCCTGCAGGAGATCAGCGACAGACCGACGCGCTTCTCCAGAAGGGAGCTGAGGGGTGACATCCCAGCAGGCCGCGGTGATGACCGGCCGTGTCGCGCTCGGACCGAGCGCCATCGTGCATGAAGAAGTCCTCGACCCGCAGTTCCGCTACGACCTTGTCCACTACTTGCCGCACTACATAGCGAGCGAGAAGGTGCTCCTGCTGGAGTACCGCCGGCTGGGCATCCTCGACGCCGGGGTCTGCCGAGACATTGGCGCCGCGTTGAGCGCCGTCACCCCGGGTGACCTCGTCGCGGATCCGACGGCCAACCTTTCCGACCTGGCGTTCGCCATCGAACGCCAGGTGTCGTCGGTCGTTACTGGCAAGCGGGCCACGGCCTGGCACGTCGACCGCAGCCGCAACGACCTGCAGGCCACCGCGCAGCTCCTCGCGGCTCGCGCCGAGATCGTCCGGTTGGTGCGATCCCTGCTGGACTGTGCCGCCGCCGCGACCCGCCTGGCCGACCGGTACAGCGATGACCCGATGCCGGGCTACACGCACCTGCAACCGGCTCAGGTCATCACCGCCGGCTTCTACTTCGGTGCGCTCGCCGAGCACATCCTGACCACTCTGCAGCTCCTGGAGCAGCTCTACGCGCGGATCGACCAGTCCCCGCTCGGCAGCGGTGCGATGGCGGGCCAGGACCTGCCATGGGACCGCGCTCGCATGGCGAACCTGCTCGGCCTGCGCGCACCGGTGCCGCACGCGCTCGTCGGCGTGGCCGGCCGTCTGTGGCAGTTGGAACTGGCAGGCACCTGCTCGACGTTCGGCGTGGTGCTCAGCCGCTTCGTCACCGACCTGATGATGTGGTGCGGCGCCGAGTACGGCTACTTCGAACTGCCTGACGAGCTCGCCGGGATCTCGTCAGCGATGCCGCAGAAGAAGAACTATCCGATCCTGGAGCGCATCCGGGGCCGCACGGCGCACCTGACCTCGTGGTACGTCGACGTCGCCCTGGCCCAGCGGTCCACCCCGTACAGCAACACCGTCGAAGTGTCCAAGGAGGCCGCTGCCGGCCAGGCTGTCGCCCTGTCCGGGCTGCGGGGCACCCTGCGGCTGCTCACCGCCGTACTGGACAACCTGCGCCTCGACCGGGGACGGGCGCTCGGGCGGAGCCGTGAGGAACACCTGGGCGCCTTCGCTCTGGCCAACGACCTCACCCTCCGCCACGGGGTGCCGTGGCGCTGCGCTCAGGTCCTGACCGGCCGCTACATCAGCGCGTTGATCGCCGACGGCAGACCGCCGGGCGAGGGGGACGCGAGCCTGCTTCGGCGGCTCGCGGCCGAAGACGGCTACGACATTCCCGACGCCGAGCGGATCCTCGCCGACGTGGCCGACCCCGTGGCTCTCCTGTCCCGCAAGACGTCCACCGGCTCCGCCAACCCGGTCCACGTCCGTGCCCTGCTGGACGGGCAGCGCGGCCGAGTGACCGAGGCGACGAAGGCCTGGACACAGCATGAGGCCGCCGCCGCCATGGCGGTCGACAGCGTCGACTCCGAGCTCGGGCTGCCCACCGGTGAGCCCCGCCCGTCCTACTTCAACGACCTCTGCCCAACCAGCCATGGTGAAGGGTGATGACGCGATGACCGAAAGTCCTCTCGCTCTCGCGCCGATCGCGTCGGAGCGCGCGCATCCGCAGGTCGGCACTGGCACGGCGCACGGCACGTTCGGCGAGTTGCTGCAGGGAGTCCTTCCCGACGACGTCGACTTCCTCGTCACGCTCCCGATCCAGCGCGGAGTGCGGGTACGCGTCATCCTCGACCCCGAAGCCACCGAGCTGACCGTCTCGCCGGCGGGCAAGACCAAGTCCCTGCTCCTGGCCCGCAGCCTGCTTCGGTCGCTGGGCCACCACGGCGGCGGCCACCTGATCATCTCCAGCGACCTCCCTGTCGGGAAGGGGCTGGCCAGTTCCTCGGCCGACTTGGTCGCCGTCGCCCGCGCGGTCGGTCAGGCGCTCGGCCAGCCCCTCGGGCCTCAGGACATCGAGGCGTTGCTGCGCGAGATCGAACCCTCCGACGGAATCATGTACTCCGACGTGGTGGCGTTCCGCCACCGGGAGGTGCGGCTGCACCGGCGGCTGGGACCGCTGCCGCCATTGACCATCGTCGGCCTCGACGAAGGCGGCGAGATCGACACGGTTCAGTTCAACCGGCTGCCCAAGCCCTTCCAACCGCGCGACAAGTGCGAGTACGCCGAGCTTCTGGACCAGATCTCGCAGGCCATGCTGCTCGGGGACGTCGCGGAAATCGGGCGGGTGGCCACCCGCAGCGCCGAGATGAACCAACGACTGCACCCCAAGAAGACGCTGCCGGCGATGGTCAGTCTCTGTAGAGCGGCCGACGGCCTTGGCGTGGTGGTGGCGCACAGCGGCACGGCCGTCGGGATCTTGCTGTCGCCCGACGAGCCCGACTACGACGAGCGTCTGCGACTGGTACACCGCGGTTGCGCCGCGCTACGACCCACCGTCTGGATCGACCAGGTCCACTGTCCTCGCGAGCCCTACCAGATCATGGAGAAGGCGACATGGCCCCCACGGATGTGATCGACGCCATCGGCCACACGCCCTTGGTCAGACTGCGGCTGGGCGAGACCTCGGGGGTGGCTGTCTACGCCAAGCTCGAGATGCAGAACCTCTTCGCGATGAAGGATCGGGTGGCACGCCGCATCATCCTCGCGGCGCGCGAGAGCGGGGAACTCAAGCCCGACGCGCCCATAGTCGAGAGTTCATCGGGTTCGATGGCGATGGGTGTCGCCCTGGTCGGCAGGGCGCTGGGCCACGAGGTGCACATCGTCACCGACCCACGGATCGACCAGATCACGCTGGCGAAGCTGCACTCGCTCGGCTGCGAGGTGCACATCGTGCCGGCGATGACGAGCGGCGGCTGGCAGAGTGCGCGGCTGGAACTGCTCGACGACCTGCTCACCCGGCTGCCCGGCGCGTTCTGGCCGCAGCAGTACAGCAATCCCGACAATCCGCTGTCCTACACGACGCTCGCCGCCGAGTTGCTCGGCGAGCTCGACCGCGTGGATGTGCTCGTGGCGTCGGTCGGCAGCGGCGGCTCGTCCTGCGGGACGGTTCGCGCGCTGCGGGAGGTCGGAGAAACCGTCCGCGCCATCGGCGTCGACAGCGTCGGCAGCATGCTGTTCCATCAGCCCGACCGGGCCGGCCGCCTGCAGAGCGGGCTCGGCAACAGCCTGATGCCGGCCAACCTCGACCACTCCGTCTTCGACGAGGTGCACTGGCTCAACGACCACGAGGCGTTCTCCGCCACCCGCCGGTTGGCGCAGGAGCAGCAGATCTTCGCCGGGAACACGTCCGGGTCGGTGTACTGCGTCCTGCGCCACCTCGCCCGGACCGCTGAGCCCGGCAGCACCGTCCTCGGTGTGTTCCCCGACCGCGGCGACCGCTACTGGGAGAGCGTCTACAGCGACGAGTACTGGCGACGTACCGGCCTGGACAGCCAGCCGATCGCCGAGGAGCCTGCCCGGGTCACCTACGGGACACCCGTGCACTCCTGGTCGTGCAGCTACCCAGGGGGGAGGCCGGCGTGAAACGCATCGTCTTCATCGAATCGAACACGACCGGCAGTGGCATGGTGGCACTCCGGCGGGCCCACGAACTGGGCTGGCTGCCGTGCTTCGTCACCCGCTCGCCGGGCCGATACCCGCAGCTCGCGGAGATCCCGCACGACCTGCTGATCTGCGACACGAACACGCCCAGCCAGCTCTCCACGGCCATCGCCGCGCGCTGGCCGGAGGGGATCGTCGGGGTGACCACCACCAGCGAGTTCTACCTGCCCGCGGTGGCCCGGGTGGCGGCCGAGCTCGGCCTGCCCGGCAACCCGTGGGAGGTCATGGTCACCTGCCGGGACAAGGCCGCGGTCCGCCGCGTCCTCGACCACCACGGCGTCGGGCAGCCGGCGTACGTCGTCGTCGGCTCGCCCGCCGAGGCCGACCGGGCGGTGGCGCGACTGGGCCTGCCGTGCGTCGTGAAGCCGGTGGACGGCTCCGGATCGCAGGGCGTGCTGCTGTGCCACGACACCGGCGAGGTCCGCCATCAGGTGTCGGACATCCTGGCCAGCAAGACCAATGTTCGCGGCCAGCCCGCGCCGCGCGTCGTGCTGCTGGAGCAGTACGTCACGGGTCCGGAGTTCAGCGTCGAGACCTTCAGCGACGCCGGCAGTGTCACCTGCGTCGGTATCACGGCGAAGACCGTGGGGTCGCCGCCGTCGTTCGTCGAGGCACGCCACATCTATCCGGCACCACTGCCAGCCGGTGTCGCCGACGAGCTGGCCGCCACGGTCGAGCGCGCGCTCAAGGCGCTCGGCTTCGAGCAGGGCCCGGCACACACCGAGGTTCGCTGGACGACGAACGGTCCCGCGATCATCGAGGTCAACGCCCGCCTCGCCGGTGGGATGATCCCGGAGCTGGTACGGCTCGCGACCGGCGTGGATCTGCTGACACAGCAACTGCACGTGGCCACTGGACGGCCGGTCGAGCTGACTGCCCGGCGCCGCGGCGTCACCGGTATCCACTTCATCACGGCGCCGGAGCGCGGCGTCCTGCGAGCAATCGACGGCCTGCACCGAGCGCGGAGCGTGGGCGGCGTGCAGCAGGTCCACCTGACCGTCGAGGCCGGCCAGGCGGTGGCGCCGCCACGCGATGCGTACGGCCGCGTCGGCTTCGTCATTGCCAAGGGCAGATCGGCCGCGACAGTCGAGCGGATTCTCGACCGCGCCGTCGCCGAGATCGCGTGGGAGGTAGAGCCGGAATGATCGAGCTGCGCAGTGACACCTTCACCGTCCCGACCCCGAAGATGCGCAAGGCGATGGCGGCCGCGCCGGTCGGCGACGACGTGTACGGCGAGGACCCGACGGTACGCCGTCTCGAGGAGGTCGCCGCCGACCTGCTCGGCAAGGAGAGCGCCTGTCTGATGCCGAGCGGGACGATGGCCAACCTCGCGGCCCTCCTGGCGCAGGCGCCGCGCGGTTCCACCGCGATCGTCGGGGCGGAGTCCGACATCTACGTCTACGAGGCCGCCGGCGCCTCGGTGTGCGGCGGCATCGGGTATCTGCCGGTGTCCGTCGAAGCCGACGGATCGCTTCGAATGGCCGAACTGGTCGACGCGCTGTCGATCGACCAGGACGATCCCCAGTTCGCCCGCCCCGCCGTGATCTGTCTGGAGGACACCCAGAACCGCCGGTGCGGCGCCGTCGTGCCGCAAGATCACCTGGGAGCGGTGTACGCGCAGGCCCGCCACCACGGCGTCGCGGTGCACCTGGACGGCGCCCGCCTGTTCAACGCCGCCGTGGCCGCCGGGCGGCCCGCCGCCGAGCTGGCCCGTGGGGCCGACACGGTGCAGGTGTGCCTCTCCAAGGGGTTGTCCGCGCCGATCGGCTCAATGCTCGCCGGGCGGGCGGACGCCGTGGCCAACGCCCGCCGGGCCCGCAAGATGCTCGGCGGCGGCATGCGCCAGGCCGGCGTCATCGCCGCCGCCGGGCTCATCGCCCTGACGGAGATGACCGACCGGCTCGCCGACGACCACGCCCTGGCGCGCCGCCTCGCCGACGGACTGGCCACCGTGAGCGATCTCGTGGTGGAGAACCCGCGTCCGCAGACCAACATCGTCATGTTCCGCGCCGCCGATCCTCGTCTCTCCTGGCAGTCGATCGTGCGCGAGGCGGCGTCGCTGGGACTGCGGGTCGGGGAACTGGGCCACGGGCGCATCCGCGCCGTGACCCACCGAGGCGTCACCCGCGAGCAGATCGACCAATCTGTCGAGATCCTCTCCCAGGCCGTCCGCCGGGCGCTCGCGGCGTCGAGTACCCGCCAACCGACAGGAGCGTGAATGACACACATGCAGCACTCGCCCACCCTCTCCGTGTGCGTCTTCTGCGGAGCCCGACCGGGCGTCAGCCCGGCGATGACCCGAGCGGCCGAGGAGGTCGGCCGCCTGATCGGCGAGCGAGGCCACCGGCTCGTCTACGGCGGCGGCGGTAGCGGGCTGATGGGCTCGGTGGCGTGGTCCGCGTTCCACGCTGGCGCGCCGATCACCGGCGTGATCCCGGCGTTCCTCGCCGAACGCGAGCGGTCGATCGCGGCCCCACCGCAGTCGGTGGAGCTGAGCCACACGATGAACGATCGCAAGCAGAGCATGCTCGGGCACGCGGACGTCTTCCTCGCGCTGGCCGGCGGCTACGGCACCCTCGACGAGGTACTCGACGTGCTGTCGCTGCGCTACCTCGGGATGCTCCGCAAGCCGATCGTCCTCCTCGACGTCGAGGGCTGCTGGGACCAGCTCGAAAACCTGGTCGCCGACGTCCACGTGCGCGGTTACGCGCAGAACAGCCTCGAACCGCTCTACGAGGTCCGCACCACGCCGACCAGCGCGCTGTCCACCCTGGAGCACCAGTGGTCGGCCACGTTCGCGAACCCGGCAGCCACCCGTGCCGTACCCGTGGGGTCCATCGACCCCGCCGGCCGCCGCCTGGCGGTCGAGCCGCTGTGACCCACCGAAGGAGATCGCAATGACCGCAGCACTGACCAAGAACGTCGCTCGGGTGAACGCCGAGCGGCTGCTGGCGACGATGGCGGAAATGTCCCGGTTCGGCGCGCAGCCCAACGGCGGCATCACCCGCCCGGGCTTCTCGGAGCCGGAGCGGAAGGCTCGCGACCACCTCGCCCGGCGCGCCACTGAGCAAGGCTTTCTCAGCACGGTGGACGCGGCCGGCAATCTGATCATCCGGCGCCCCGGCGCCGATCCGACCAAGCCCACCCTCATGCTGGGCTCGCACCTCGACAGCGTGACCAACGGCGGTCAGTTCGACGGTACGTACGGCGTCGTGGCGGCCCTGGAGGTGCTGAGGCAGCTCACCGCCGAAGGGCGAACCGGCTGGCTGGAGCCGGTCGTCGTCGCCTTCAGCAACGAGGAGGGCGCGAAGTTCCCGTACCCCTTCTTCGGCTCTCGGGCGGTGGTGGGCCAGTCGGCGCTGCCGTCCAATGTCACCCACGGCGCCCGCGAGGAGCTGGCGATCGAGCTGCGGCTCAGCGGCGGCGACATCGACCGGCAGGAGTCCGCCCGCTGGCCCACGCCGATCGGGGCGTACCTGGAGGTACACATCGAGCAGGGGCCGACGTTGGAGCGCGCGGGGGTACCGATCGGCGTCGTCGACACCATCAACGGACGCACGATCGTCGAGATCGAGATCCGCGGGCGGCAGGCGCACGCCGGCACCACCCCGATGAACCAGCGGGCGGACGCGCTCGCCACGGCGGCCCGGGTGATTCTCGTCATCGAGCGCGCCGCCCGCGAACAACGGCTGTGCTCGGTCTCCACGGTCGGCAACGCCTCGGTCACGCCGGGAGAGGCCAACGTGGTCGCCGGCGAGGTCCACCTCACGGCGGAGATCCGCGACTCCAACCGTGGCCGACTGCGCCGCGCGGAGGCGGCGATCCGGGCCGAGCTGGACACGTTCCGGGTCAGCGAGGCGACCCTGGTCCACATCGACGTCACCATGCGGACCGATCCGGTGGCCGCCGACGCCACGGTCAGCTCGGTCATCCGGGAGGCCGCCAGTTCGCTCGAGCTGGAACACCTGGTGCTGTCCAGCGGCGCCGGCCACGACGCCCAGATCATCGCCGCGGAGGCGCCGATCGGCATGATCTTCGTGCCCAGTCGCGGCGGCGTCAGCCACGCGCCCGAGGAGTACACCGATGACGAGGACCTGGTGCACGGAGCCAATGTCCTGCTGCAGTCGGCTATCTTGCTGATGGAGCAGGAAGGACTGCAGGGATGACCGGCAATGTCGCGACCAAGAGTCTGTGGCTGGTCAACCGCAGACCGGTCCCGCACGCCAAGGCGACTCTGATCTGCTTCCCGTTCGCGGGTGCGGGCGCCTCGGCGTACAGCGGCTGGCCCCGGCGGTTTCCGGATTCGGTACAGGTCTTGGCCGTACAGCTGCCGGGGCGGGAGAACCGCCTGGGCGAGGACCCGCTGGACGACCTCGACGCGATCGTCGACGCGGTCGCACCCGAGATCGCCCCGTACACGGACGGCCGTTACTTCCTGTTCGGCCACAGCATGGGTGCGCTCCTCGCGTACGAGGTGGCGCGCCGGTTGCGCGACAACGGCCGGCCCGAGCCGCAGGCGCTGATCGTGTCCGGCCGACGGGCGCCGCACCTGCCCTCGTCCCTGCCGCCGATCCGGCACCTGCCCATGGCGGATCTGATCGAGACGGTCCGCCGGTTCGATGGCACACCGCCGGCCGTCTTCGACGATCCGGAGCTAGTCGAGCTGCTCCTGCCGGCGCTGCGGGCGGACTTCGCCGTCTCGGAGACGTACGCCCATGCCCGCAACGGCGGTCCGCTGACCGCGCCGATGGTGGCGTTGTCGGGATCCGCCGACACGCTCTGCACCGTTGACGACGTCGACCGGTGGCGGGAGCACACGACGGGTCCCTTCCGGCACCACACCTTCCCCGGCGGCCACTTCTTCGTCCGGGAACAGACGAACGCCGTCCTGGACGCCGTCACACCACTGCTCGGACTCGGCTGAGCGGCTCGCAGACAAACGCACCCTGATCGCAACCGGGAGAGCCTCGTTGTAGAACATGCACTGGGATGTATGTGTGCTCACCCTCTCGATCCCCTGGAGGCCCTGAATGACAGCCCGCGGACTGCTCGCCAACCGCGATGCCCGGCTCTACCTGATCGGCCAGACCCTGTCGCTGCTCGGCGACAGCGCCATGTGGCTGGCCTGCGGCATCTGGGTCAAGACGCTGACAGGCAGCAGCGCCGCGGCCGGACTGACGTTCCTGTTCTTCAGCCTGCCGACGCTACTGGCCCCGCTGAGCGGCCTACTGGTCGACCGGGTGCGCCGCCGACCCCTGCTGGTGGCGGCAAACCTCGCCGGCGCCCTGGTCGTCGCACCACTGTTGCTGGTGAGCGACAGCGGCGACGTCTGGCTCATCTACACCGTGATGCTGCTCTACGGTTGGCTCAACGTGCTGGTGGCGCCCGCGCAGTCCGCGCTGTTGTCCACCCTGCTCCCCACCGAGCTGCGACCCAGCGCCAACGCCGCGCTGCGGACCGCCCAGGAGGGTCTTCGCATCGTCGCCCCGCTCGCCGGCGCCGGACTCTTCACGCTGGTGGGTGGACAGCTGGTCGTCCTACTGGACATGGTGACGTTCCTGGCCGCGGCGGCCTGTACAGCCGCGCTGTCGCTACGTGAACCCAAGCCCACCCGCACCGCCCACGACCTCACGGGCGGGGCGGTCAGGCCCACAAAGGCGGGGCGGCTGACCGCGTTCGGCCGCGACCTCGGCGCGGGCTTCCACTTCCTGCTGGCGAACAAGACCCTGCGCGGCGTCACGATCGGCACCGCGGTGGCCACCCTGGTGATCGGCTTCAGCGACTCCGCAAACTACGCCGTGGTCGACGGACTTCGTCAGGTACCCGAGTTCCTCGGCGTGCTGCAGATGGTCCAGGGCGTCGGGGCCATCGTCGGCGGGCTAACCGCGACCTGGGTGATGCGGCGGTTCGGCGAGATCAAGGTCGCCGCGGCAGGCGTCGCGTTCTTCGCCCTCGGCCCGCTGTTCATGACCATCGCGTTCCTGCCCGCGGCCCTCGCCGGCAAGGTGTTGTGCGGTATCGGGCTGCCGTGGATGGCCATCGCCATCCTCACACTGTTCCAACGGGTCTCCCCCAACCACCTGCAAGGCCGCGTCTTCAGCGCGCTGGAGGTGCTCACCTCCGCGCCACACATCATGTCCATCGGCGTCGGCGCGGCGCTCATCGCGTCCTTCGACTACCGGCTCGTACTCGGCGCGGAGGGCCTCGTGCTGCTGCTGTCGGGGTGGGTGCTGTTCGGTCTGGCCCGCGCCGGGGGCGCCCTCGCGCCGCCGCCCGACGAGCCGGGCCCGGCCGCACCCCAGCCACCCCCGCAGGCAACCACCGCGACGGTGGTGGCCGTCAAGGACCCCGCCTAGCAGCTGTCGGGGCGCCACACCGGAGGGCGGGAACGCGTCGCGTTCCCGCCCTCCTACGTGGCGTGCGCCCCTCCCGCCTGCCGGGCGTCGCCCGTGGCGACCGGGCGGGAAAGGCGGTCGAAAGGCCGGCGAAAGCGTCGACCGCCAGCCTCGCAGACAACCAAGCAGGGCCGCCTCGACGGCTCTCGGAGGCTGCGATGGGAGAAGACGTGTCCGAGCAGGAACAGCACTACACCGTCGTGGTCAACGACGAGGAACAGTACTCGATCTGGCCAACCGGCCGGACCGTACCGCCCGGCTGGAAAAGCACCGGCGTGGAAGGCACCAAGCAGGTCTGCCTCGACCACATCGAACAGGTGTGGACCGACATGCGACCCCTCAGCCTGCGCCAACAGATGACCGCGGCCTGAGCGGCCGGACCGGAGTCAACGATGGCCACGACGACCGACATCCCACGCACCACAACGCTGTCCGAGTCCAAGCGCGCCCTGCTGGCGCGGCGCCTGCTCGGCCAGGCCAACCACACCGCGGCGCGCACCATCCCACGCCGACCGACCGGACCGATCCCCCTCTCCCCCGCACAGCGCGCGGTCTGGCTGGCTGACCAGCTCTTCGACGGCGGGGCCGCGTACACGGTGAACCGCACGATGACGGTGCGTGGCGTGCTGGACCTCGACGCGTTGCGGCAGGCCGCCGATCTGCTGGTCGCGCGGCACGAGATCCTGCGGACCACCATCGACGGCAACCACCAGGTCGTGCACCCCGCCGGGCCAGCCTGCTTCACGGTCGTGTCTCCACCGGGGGCCACCGCGGACCAGCGCCGCGCGACCGCGCTGCACGAGGCTCGGCTCGCCGTGGCCACACCGTTCGACCTCGAAGCGGGCCCGCTGCTGCGATTCACCGTGTATCGCGTGGATGACGACGAATTCCTCGTCGTGATCTCCCAGCACCACATCATCACCGATGGTTGGTCCTGCGCCCTGCTGGCCAAGGAGCTCTGCGAGACCTACACCGCCGTGGCCACCGGCCGGCCGCACCAGGCGCCGCCCTCCGTGCAGTTCGGCGATGTCGCCGCCTGGCAGGCCGCGGTGCCGCCGGAGCGGCTCCGCGAGGACCTGGACTACTGGGCCGACGCGCTCAGCGACCTACCCGACGGCCTGCAACTGCCCCTCGACCGGACGCGGCCGCCGCGCCGGTCCGACCGCGGCGAGACGTTCGTCGCCCCGCTGCCCGCGTCGCTGAGCACCCACGTCCGAACGCTGGCCGGGCAGCGCGGCAGCACCGTCCACAACGTGCTCCTGACGGCGTACGCCGCCCTGCTTTCCCGATACAGCACGCAGCAGCGTTTCGCCGTTGGCTCCCTGCTGTCCGGGCGCGGGGCACCCGAGACCGAACACGCCCTGGGCCTGTTCGCCAACACCGTCGCGATACCGGTGAACCTCGCCGGACGACCGACCTTCGCCGAGGCGCTGGCCCGGACCAACCGCGCCGTCCGCGGCGCGCTCGACCATCAGGACGTCGCGTTCGACCAGATCGTGGCGCGCGTGGGCGCGGTGCGGGACGCCTCGCGGAACCCCATTTTCCAGGTCATCTTCCAGTGCGTCGAGGCGGCCGAGGAGACCTGGCAGTTGCCCGACGCCGTGGTCCAGCACATCGATCTCGACAACGGCACCGCCAAGGTCGACCTCACGATGATCGCCGTCAACAGCGGGACCGGTGAGATGGGGCTGGAACTCAGCTTCGCGACCGACCTCTTCGAACGGGCCACGATCGACCGCTTCTTCGCACACTTCGTCGCGCTGCTGGAGCAGGTCGTCGCGGAGCCGGACGCGCCGCTCGACTCGGTCGAACTGGTGACCGGCGCCGAACGCGACACCATGCTGCACGAGTGGAACGACACCGAGATCACCTACCCCGACCGGTGCGTCCACGAACTCTTCGAACGTCAGGCCGCCGCCACCCCGCTGGCCACCGCGATCATCGAGCAGGACGGGACGGCGGTGTCCTACGCCCAGCTCAACGCTCGGGCCAACCGCATCGCGCACCTCCTGCGCGAACGGGGAGTGGGTGTCGAGGACGTGGTCGGGCTGTGCCTGCCGCAGTCGACCGACCTGCACGCGGCCCTCCTGGGCATCCTCAAGGCCGGTGGCTGCTACCTACCACTCGACCCGGCGCACCCGGCGGAGCGCCAGCGCTACATGCTCTCGGACGCCGGCGCCCGGATCCTGCTGACGGCCGCCGACACCCAGGAGAGGTTCGCGGACTTCGACGGCGAGCGGATCTGTGTGCCCACCGAGGACCTTTCGGGGTACGCCGAGACCGACCCCGAGGCGGTCAACACCCCGAACAACTTGATCTACATCATGTACACCTCGGGCTCGACCGGCCGCCCCAAGGGAGTGCTGGTCACCCACCGCGGCGTCGCGAACTATCTACTCTGGTCGATCGACGGCTACGGCGTCCAGGGCACGTCCGGGGCACCGATGGTGGGCTCGATCGCCTTCGACCTGTCCGTACCCAACTTCCTGCTCCCGCTGATCAGCGGCCGGGATGTCACGCTCCTGCCGGAGACAGACCAGGTCCAGGCGCTGGCTGACCTGATCCAGCGCGACGGCGACTTCAGCCTCCTGAAGATCACCCCGGGCCACCTCGACGCGCTGCGCCACCTCACGCCGGCCGGTTCCCGGGTGAACTCGGTGCGCACCTACGTCGTGGGGGCCGACGAGGTCCGTCCGGAGACCGTCGCGGCCTGGCGCGAGATCGCCCCGCAGGGCCGGATCATCAACGAGTACGGCCCCACCGAGACGGTCGTCGGTTGCTCCGTCTACGAGATCGGCGATGATTTCGACCCGGCGTCGCCGATCTCGATCGGCCGGCCGATCGCCAACCTGCGGATGTACGTCCTGGACGCCCAGGGGCGGCTGGCCCCGCCCGGGGTCGTGGGCGAGCTGTACATCGGCGGTGTCGGGGTGGCCCGTGGCTACGCCGGCCGCCCGGCGCTGACCGCCGAGCGGTTCGTGCCCGACCCGTACGACCCGCTGCCCGGTGCCCGGATGTACCGCACCGGCGACCTCGCCAGGTTCCGCCTCGACGGCAACATCGACTTCCTCGGGCGGATCGACCACCAGGTCAAGATCCGGGGGTACCGGGTGGAACTGGCCGAGGTCGAAGCACGTCTGCTGGCCCACCCGGAGGTCACCGAGGCGGTGGTCGTCTGCCGCGAGGCCGGTGGCCATCAGCGGCTGGCGGCGTACGTCGTCGGAGCCGCCCGTGCGGCGGTCGCGCCCGACGGGGTCAAACGGTTCGTCGCGGCCGGGTTGCCGGACTACATGGTGCCGTCGGTGGTGACCGTGCTCGACCAGATGCCGCTCACCGCCGGCGGGAAGGTCGACCGGGGCGCCCTGCCCGAACCGGCACTGCCCGATGCCGACCAGATCGCGGCCCCCCGCACGCCCGCCGAGCAGACGCTCACCGAGATCTGGCAGACCGTGCTCGGCGTACCCCGGATCGGCATCCACGCCAACTTCTTCGACCTCGGCGGGGACTCGCTGCTGTCGGTACGCGTGGCCCGCCAGGCCCGCGACGCCGGGCTGGCGGTGACTCCGGCGCTGCTGTTCGGCCATCAGAGCATCGCCGAGTTGGCCGAGGCGGTGGCCGGCAGTACGACATCGCCGGTCGCGGCACGGCCCGGCGGCGACACGGCCCAGCCCGGGCTCGCGGCGATGCTGCGATCGGCGGACCTCCCGCCGGTGGCACAGCGCAAGCTCCTCACCCAGATCCGGCCGGCCGGCATCGCCGACCTCTACCGGCTGTCGCCGCTGCAGGCCGGCATGTTGTTCCAGACCCTGGCCGAGCCGGAGCGCGCCGCGAATGTCGAGCAGTTCGTCATCGGCATCGACGGCGACCTGCGCCCCGACGACCTCCGGTACGCCTGGCAGCACGGCGTCGACCGCCACCCCGTCCTGCGTACCACCTTCGCCTGGCGCGAACTGCCGCACCCGGTCCAGGTCGTCGCGCCCGTAGCCGAACTCGACTGGGACTACCTGGACTGGTCGCACCGGACGGCCGCCGAGTGCGACGCCGAGCTGGCTCGCCTACTGGCCGCCGACCGCGAGCAGGGCTTCGCGCTGGACCTGAGGCCGCCGCACCGGTGCCGGTTGATCCGCACGGGCCCGGCCGCTCACCTGTTGGTGTGGTCCTTCCATCACCTGCTGCTCGACGGGTGGAGCATGCCCGTGCTGGTGAACGAGATTCTCCTCGCCTACCACGCGCGGACGGGCAGGGTAGGTCCGCAGCTGCCCGAGCCGGTGCCATTCGGGGACTACATCCGCTGGCTGTGGGCGCAGGACACCGACGCCAGCATGGCGTTCTGGCGCGAGCGCCTGCTCGGCGCCACACCCACCGACCTGCCCTTCGTCCGCCCTGCCGCGACGCGGGCCGAGGCCAGCGCGGCCGAGGTGACGGCGGTCCTCGACCGTCAGCGCGTCGAGGACATCCGGGCGCTGGCCCGCCGGCATCGCGTGACGGTCGGCACCGTGCTCCAGGCCGCCTGGGCGCTGCTGTTGGCCCGCGAGACCGGCGATGCCGAGGTCATGTTCGGCACGCTGATCGCCGGCCGCGACGCCGACGTACCCGGAATCGAGCGCATCGTCGGCCTGCTGATGAGCACTGTGCCGAACCGCGTCCGAGTCGCCGCCGGCAGCCTGGGCCATTGGCTGCAGATGTCGCAGGCCAACCAGGCCGCGGCGAACGGCCACGGCCACCTCGCCCTCGCCGACATCCAGCGAGCGGCGGGCCACGCGGGCGGCCGCCCGCTGTTCGAAACGATCTTCGTCTACGAAAACTTCGACGCGCCGGCCGGACAGCGACCACCGGAGCTGGATGTCCACGTCGACAGGGCGATCCGGCAGACCGGCTACCCGGTCGTCCTCGGCGCGAGCCTGCATGAGGAGCTGACATTGCGGATCAACTACGACCGTGCCCGGGTGTCCGCCGCGGAGAGTCTGCTCGACGAGTACGTCGAGATCCTCGACGGCCTGCTGGCCGACACCGAACCCGAGAAGCTGGCCTCGCCCAGCGCCGTACGGGTCACCGGCGCGCGCACACCGCTCGAGCGCCGGCTGGCCGAGATCTGGGCAGAGGTGCTCCACCTGGTCGAGATCGGGATCGGGGACGATTTCATCGAACTCGGCGGTGACTCCATTCGCGCCATGCAGATCGTCGCCCGCGCCCGTGACATCGGCCTCATCCGCCGGCCGACTGACCTGTTCAGTCACCCGACGGTCGCCCAGCTTGCGGCGATGCCGGAACCGGACGGCACGGATCCGCCGACCCCGACCGCCGACCCGGCACCATCCGCCGGTCTCGGCCCTGCTGGTGCGGCATCGGCCGACTCGACGGGCCTGAGCGGCCTGGACGAGGCGAGCCTGGCCGACCTGATGGCCACGCTGCCCGCCGACGAGGTTGAGGGCGTCTACGCGCTCGCGCCGCTGCAGGTGAGCATGCTGTTCGAGCACCTCGCGGCTGAACGGGACATCTACCAGCGCACCTACGCCTCCGACATCGACGGCCCGCTCGACGCGGACCTGCTGCGCCGGGCGTGGCAGCACGCCACCGACCGGCACCCGGCCCTGCGAACGCGCTACCTCAGCGACGGCCTGCCCCGGCCGGTGCAGGTCGTGCTCCGGCGACACGAGGTCGTCCTGGAGCGGCACGACTGCACGCACGTGCCGGCACCGGCCCGGGCGGCCTGGATCGACCGGCTGCTGGCCCGCGAGCTCGACCACGGCGCCGGCCTCGACCAGCACCCGCCGTCGCGGTTCTTCCTCATTCGCACCGGGGAGCGGTCCCACCGCTTCGTGTGGAGCACCCATCACGTCGTGATGGACGGGTACAGCTTCAACCTCGTCTTCGCCGAGGTGTCGTCGGCGTACCGGGCGCTACGCGAGGGCCGGCCGCTGCCGGCGGGCAGCGTCCCGGTCGAGGGATACGTCCGCTGGCTGCGCACACCACAGACGACGACCGCGGACGACGGCGAGTTCTGGCGCGACATGTTCGCCGGGCTGCCGGCGCCGTCGTCGCTGCCGCTGGCCGAGCCGGTCGCCGGGTCGGCGGGCTCCGCCAGCCAGACTCGCACCCTCCCCGACGAGCTGCTGACCCGCCTTCAGGTGGCGGCTCGCCGTGAGCGGGTCACCCTACACACGCTGCTGCATTGTGCCTGGGGTCTGCTGCTGAGCGAGCACGACGGCGGCCGCGACGCGGTGTTCGGCACCACGCTGGCCGGGCGCAACGCCCCGGTCAGCGGTGTGGAGCAGATGGTCGGCATGTTCATGAACATCCTGCCGACCAGGCTGCGGATCGACCGCGCGGCGCAGCTGGGACCGTGGCTGCGCCACACGCAGGAAGAGCAGTTGGCGCTGCACGACCGCGTCGCCACCGCCCTCGGAGACGTGCGTAAGGCCATCGGCATGTCCCGCGGTACGCCGTTCACCTCGCTGTTCGTCTTCCGCAACTTCAACATCGCCTCGGGCGAGTTGACCACCGACCTGTCGGTGTCCCCCCTGGACGTCGAGGTGGGCGAGACGGGGCGCGACCTCACCCTCTCCGCCGACTTCGACGGCGGCCTGCGGGTCGGGCTGAAGTACAACCGCTCGGTCTACCGTCCGACCACCATCGAGCGCCTGCTTGACCGGCTCACGGAGCTGCTGGAGCTGCTCGCCGGAAACGGCGGCGACACGGTCCTCGGCGCCGTGCTGCCCGAGCCGGTGCCCACGGTCGCACCGGTCGAGTCGCCGGAGGAAGCGCCGCACTCCGAGGCCGGAGCCGCCTTCACCGGGCGGGCCAGGGTGCTCAAGGACATCTGGGACGCCGTACTGCAGATGCCGGACGTCGACCCGGACGAGAACTTCTTCCACGTCGGCGGAGACTCCATCCTCGCGTTCCAGGTGGCCGGGGCGGCCCGGCGCGCGCAGATCCCCATCACCGTCCAGCAGATCCTGCGGCTCCGGACGTTCACCAAGGTGCTGGCGGCCGTCGACGCCGACGATCCGGAGGCCGGCACCGACGCGCCGAGCCCCGCCGAGTCCCGCCAGGCAGTGTCCCGCCCGGCCGCGTCCGGCTCGCTGCCCGACGACCGGGAACAGGCGGTGCGGTCTGCGATGGCCCGCCACCGGGTTCCCGCCGCGAGCATCGCCCTCATCGAGAACGGCGAGGTCGCCCAGGCGTGGACCGCCGGCGTGACGAAGGCCGGTGGAACCGTGGTCGCGGGACCCGAGACGGTGTTCCAGGTCTGCTCGGTCAGCAAGCACGTGACAGCGCTCGGGGTCCTGCGCCTGGTCCGGGACGGACTGCTGGACCTCGACGTCGACGCACGCGACTATCTGTCGCGGTGGCAGCCGCCGGACGACGGCGACGGACACCCGATCACCCTGCGCCAGTTGCTCAGTCACACCTCGGGTCTGACCCGGCTGACCAACCTGGGGGTGGCCCGCACCGCGGCGTCGCCGTCCCTGCTGGACATCCTGCACGGCTCGCCGCCAGCCACCAATCCAGCGGTGCGCCGGGAGGGGCCTGCCGGGGAGTTCCGCTACTCGTGCGCGAACTTCGGCGTGATCCAGCAGATTCTCGCGGAGGTCACCGGCGAGCCGTTCGCCGTGCTGATGGACCGCGTCGTGTTCACCCCGATGGGCATGACCAACAGCAGCTACGACCAGTCGTTCCCGTTGCGCCGCGCCGGGCGGGTCGCCCTGGGACACACCGACGACGGCGGTCACCTGCCCGGTGGCTGGCACGTGGTGACCGACGGAGCCGCGAGCGGGCTGTGGACCACCGCGACTGACCTTGCCAAGCTCGCCTGCGACGTCCTACGGGCACTGCGCGGCGAGCCCGCGGTCCTGCTGGGTCCGGACGAAGCCGCGACGATGACCCAGCCGCTGCCATCCGTCTCCTACGGCCTCGGCAGCATCGCCACCGGCAGCGGCTGGTTCGGCCACGCCGGGGACGGGCCGGGCTATCAGGCACTGACCCTGGCGGGCACGGGCGGCGCCGGCGCGGTCATCCTGGCCAACCGGGCCGGTCAGCTGGACTTCGTCACCGACCTCATGGCGGAACTCGGCATCGACCTGCCGGTCAGCCGGGACGGCGCGCTCACCACCCAGGAGTCACTATGACCGCCCCGACCGTGCAGACGCAGTCCTGGAAGATGTACGCGCTGAGCGCGCCGTCGTCGGACCACCTCGACCGGCTCGCCACCCAGACGGCCGCGGCCCTGGCCGAGGGTGCTCTCCTGCCCGAGCCCGGCCACGACCGCCACCGTCTCGCCGTGATCGCTCGCGACGCCGCGGAGGCCGCCGCACTCCTGCGCGAGCCGGATCCCCGCCTCGTCTTCCGAAGCGAGGTCCATCCGGGTGAGGCGGGGTCACCCCTCCCGGTATTCCTCTTCCCCGGCGTGGGAGAGCAACGCACCGGAGTCGCCCGTGAGGCGTACCAGTGGCTGGGGACGTTCCGCGCGGTGTTGGACGACTGCGCGGAGCAGCTGATACCGCTGATCGGCAGCGATCTGCGCGAGCACCTGCTGGCACCGTCGGCGGACGACTCGGACGCCGTGATCCGCGGCGGCCCCGACCCGCTGGACGAGACGCGGCTGGCCCAACCGGCCGTCTTCGCGGTGGAGTACGCCCTCGCCGCCCAGCTGCGGGCCTGGGGCGTGGAACCCGGGGCCCTGGTCGGCTACAGCATCGGCGAGTACACCGCCGCGGCGGTCGCGGAGGTCCTACCGTTGCCCGACGCGCTGCGCCTGGTGGCCCAGCGGGCCCACCTCATCGACGGACTGCCGCCGGGCGCGATGATGCTGGTTCTGCTGGCCGAGGACGAACTGGCACCGTACCTGGGGGACGAGGTCTGCCTAGCCGCCGTCAACGCGGCCCGGTTGTGCGTCGTGTCCGGGCCGACCGCGCAGCTCGCGGCACTGGGCTCGAAGCTCGCCAGCCAGGCCGTGGTGACGATGAACCTGTCCACCCGGCACGCCTTCCACTCCTCGATGATGGCCCCGCTCGACAGACCCCTACGAGACGCGCTGTCGGCCGTCGACCTGCGGCCACCGCGCATTCCGATCGTGTCCAACGTGACCGGGGACTGGATCGCGCCGGCCGAGGTGACCGACCCGACGTACTGGTCCCGCCACATGTGCCAGACGGTGCGCTTCTTCGACAACCTGACGCGGCTGTGGGAGTTGCCCGGCGTCCTCGCCATCGAGACGGGACCGGGGCAGATGCTCACCTCGCTGGCCAACCAGCACCCCCTACGGGCGGCTCGGCCGGACGCCACCGTACTGGCGCCGATGAGCCGGCTCGCGAATCGCCGCGGCCCGGTGGCCGCGCTGCTCGAAGTGGCCGCGCGCGCCTGGGTCGGTGGCCTGGATGTACCCGTCGCCGAAGTGACAGCCGACAAGGAGGGTTCGTGGACTTCTCATTGACTCCAGAGCAGCAGAGCCTGCGGGACAAGGTGATCGCCTTCGCTCGCGCGGAGATCGGCGCGGACGCCGCCGAGCACGACCGAGCGGCGACCTTCGACCGGGAGGGCTGGGCCAGGTGCGCCGAGTTCGGCGTACTGGGCTGGACGGTCCCCCGCGCGTACGGCGGCTCGGAGCTCGACCCGGTCACCGCCATGGTGGCGCACGAGGCGTTCGCCTATGCCTGCCGGGACAACGGGCTGACCTTCGCGATCAACAACCACCTGTGGGCGTGCGTGATGTACATCGTGGAGCACGGCACGCCCGAGCAGTGCGCACGCTATCTGCCGCCGTTGGTGGACGGGTCGATGGTCGGTGCCCACGCGCTCACCGAACCGCAGGCCGGATCCGACATCCTGGCCATGACCACCCGCGCGGAGCGCGTCGGTGACACCTACGTGCTCACCGGCACCAAGTGCTTCATCAGCAACGGACCGGTGGCGGACCTGTTCACGGTCATCGCCCGTACCGGGGACGGGCCCGCTCAGGGCGCGCTCACCCTGTTCATCGTCCCGGCCGACCTGCCGGGGGTCCAGGTCGTCCGGGACATTCCCAAGGCGGGTCTGCGCGGCACGCTGATGGGAGAGATTCGTTTCGACGACGTCGTCCTCTCGGCCGATCACATCCTCGGCGCCGAGGGCCGCGGCTACCAGATCTTCACCTCCACGATCGAGTGGGAGCGGAGCTTCATGTTCTCCGCGGCCATCGGCGCGATGCGTCGGGTCCTGGACATGAGCGTCAGGCACGCGGCGACCCGGCGGCAGTTCGGCAAGCCGATCGGGGCGTTCCAGGCCGTCTCGCACAAGATCGCCGACATGCGGGTACGCCTGGAGGCCGCGCGTTTGATGCTCTACCACGTCGCCTGGCTCAAGAGCCAAGGCCGAATGGCGCTGCTCGAGTGCGCCATTCTGAAGGTCTTCGCCACCGAGGGTCTGATCCAGACGTGCCTGGACGCGCAGCAGCTTCACGGCGCGCGCGGTTACGTCAGCGACCTGCCGATCGAGCGCGAACTTCGTGATGCCCTCGCCGGGACCATCTACGGCGGGACATCGGAGATCCAACGTAATGTCATTGCGAGCCTCGTCGGCGTGCCCGCGATGTCCTGACCGCCGACGAGAGGACGAGACCATGAGCACCCTGCACACCATCCAGTTGGAGCGCGCACTGAACGGCACGCTGGCCGACGAGTTCGCCCGCCGCGTGTACTTCGCCTCCCGGAACATCGTCGACTTCGAATTCGTCGTCGAGGACCGCGGCGTCACCGGCGTCACCGTACGAACGGACACGCCCGAGGCCACCGAGAACCTCGCCCGCAAGCTCAACGTCATCCTGCAGAACGACGTCCTCACCCAGCTCGGCCGCGATGCCAAGGTCATCTGGCGCTCGGCCGAAGACCGCGCCATCGCCCCCGGGACCTTCGAGGACCTCGTGGCGGAGGGGATCGCGTTCGAGGCCGGCGAGGGACAGATCGCCCTCGGCGAGCCGGTGCTGGGCCTGATGGACGACCTGGACCGCACGGTGCGGGACTTCGTCGTCCAGGAGATGCACGGGCGGGAGTACCGCTACCCGACCCTGATTCCCGCCAAAACGCTGTACCGCTGCGGCTACCTCACGTCGTTTCCCCAGTACGTCATGTTCGTCACCCGCCTGCACAGCGACATCGACGTGTACCAGGACTTCCTGGCCAGGACGAAGTCCGCCGGCGGGCTGGACGCGCAGCTGCTCGAATCCTGCCGTGAGGTGGACTACTGCCTGCCACCGACAATGTGCTACCACACGTTCCACCAGTTCGCCGACGGTTCGCTGCCGGACGGGGTCTCGGTCGTCACGTCGCGCGGGAAGTCGTTCCGGCACGAGGAGAAGTACCGCAAGGGCCTGGAGCGCCTGTGGGACTTCACCATCCGCGAGGTGGTCTTCGTCGGCTCCCGGGAGCAGGTGCTCGCCGACCGCGAGCGCCTGATGGACCGCCTGTTGGGCCTGGCCGACGAGATGGGCCTGGTCGGCCGGTGCGAGGTGGCCAACGACCCGTTCTTCGGCAACACCGACGGGGCTCTGCGGTCCACCTCGCAGCGACTGCTCGAACTCAAGTACGAGCTTCGCCTCGACGTCGGCGCTGGCGAGACCATCGCCGTCGGGTCGTTCAACTTCCACGAGCAGATGTTCGCCGAGGCCTTCGCGCTTCAGGGAACGGCGGGCGAGCCGGTCTACACCGCGTGTGCCGGCTTCGGCCTGGAACGGTTCGCGTACGCCCTGGTCTGCCAGTACGGCGCCGACCCTCAGAAATGGCCGGAGCGGGTCCGCGCGGCTCTCGGCCGTTCCTGAGCGACGCGCGCAACGCTCGTTCGACGAGGCGCGGAGGTGGCCTGAACAGACGGCCACCTTCCGCGCGTTGCGGCCGGACGCGTGACGCTTGACGACCGAGTCCACGGTGGTCGAGCCCGCCGCGAGTCCGGATCCCGACAGGGCCAGACCGGCGAGGTCAGGCCGCATCATCCGAAAGGTCACCAGAGTCGGGCTCGTCCCACAATTCCATGTCGTGCCGGGTTCTCAACCTGGACAGAACACTTCAAGCCGGAAAGCGCCCCGGGGGCCTGCGCATACATCGACCTTGATCTCCTGCCTGCGCTGTCGTACTGTCCCATCACCATTCCGTCGGCCGCGCGAGGTCCGCGCTATCGATCTCCAATCTATCGACAGACTTTAATACCATCGACGCCGCTCGCTCTGATAACCTCGCCGTGCGACGAAATCAAACGCCTATAACGGGGGCAACGTGTGGTTTCGCATACTGGGTCCGCTTGAGCTCATCGGCGTCACTGGGCCCGTCTCACTGACCGCGGCGCGGCAAAGCATCGTCTTGTCCACCCTCCTGCTGGAGAGCAGCAGGATCGTCTCGGTCGAACGGTTGATCGACACGGTGTGGCCGGACAAGCCGCCAACCACCGCCCGAGGCCAGATCCAGATCTGCGTGTCGAGTCTGCGCAGCACCCTGGCGATGCACGGCATCGACGCGACCATCCACACCAAACAGCCGGGCTACCAGATAGAGGTCGATCCCACCAAGCTCGACCTGCTGATGTTCGAGCGCGCCGTCGCCGCCGGAAGGAAGGCAGCCAGCGGCGGGAGGCTGACCGACGCCGCACAGTCCTTCGCCGAAGCACTGTCGCTCTGGCACGGCGAGCCATTCGCCGGGATTCCCAGCCCGATCCTGCAGGCGGCCGCGGCCTCGCTGCTCGAACGCCGGATCGCCGCGATCGAGGAGTACATCGACCTACGCATGCGGCTGCACCAGCACCAGGAGACCGTGGGCGAACTGGTCGACCTCGTCGAGCGGTACCCGCTGCGCGAGCGGCTCCGCGCGCAGTTGATGCTGGCGCTCTTTCGCTGTGACCGTCGCGCCGACGCGTTGGAGGTCTACCGCGACGGCCGCCGCATCCTCATCGACGACCTGGGCCTGGAGCCAGGCGAGCAGCTACGCCTGATGGAGAAGGGCATCCTCAGCGACGATCCCGACCTGCGGATCGGCACCGGCATCGGCGGCGGTCCGCGCAGCGGCCCCGTACAGGTGCCGCGGATGTTGCCGATCGCCCAGTCCGACATGACCGGACACGCCGGGCTCATCGAAGCGATGCGCGAGCGACTGCTCTCCGATGCCAGCGCCACCGGCGTTCCGATGGTGGCGATCTCCGGCCGTGGCGGCGTGGGCAAGACGAGTCTCGCCACGCATGTGGCCCACGCACTCTCCGACGCCTTCCCCGACGGGCAGCTGTACGCCAACATGCACGGCGTCAACGCCGAGCCCGCGGCACCTGCGGACGTGATCGGCCGTTTCCTGCGGGCGATGGGAGTGCTCGCCATCAACCTGCCGGAGCAGCTCGACGAGCGCGCGGAGATGTTTCGTACCTGCGTGGCCGACCGGCGAATCCTCGTCGTGCTCGACAACTGCTCGGACGAGAACCAGGTGCGGCCCATCCTGCCGGCCACCGCTGGATGCGCCGTGATCCTCACCAGCCGGCACCGCCTCAGTGGGCTGTCCGGGGCGTACCCGGTCGAAGTGGACGTGTTGGGCCTCGATCACGCACTTGAGCTGCTGGGCAAGATGCTCGGTCGAGACCGCATCCACGCCGAGGAAAGTGCCGCCATCTCGCTGGTCCGGTTCTGCGGTGGCCTTCCGCTGGCGCTGCGGGTCGCCGGCGCCCGCCTGGTCGCCCGTCCGCACTGGGCGGTGAGCGATCTCGTGGATCGGCTGTCCGACGAGCGTCGACGGCTGAGCGAGTTGGCGCACGGCGGGCTGGACGTTCGCGCCAACCTTGCGCTGTCCTACCGGGCACTGAGCCCGCCGGCACAGCGCCTGTTCCGGCTGCTCAGCCAGGCCAGCTCGGCTGACTTCGGTGGCTGGATCTGCGCGCCGCTGATGGACTGCGACCCGATGACCGCCGGTGATCTGCTCGACGAGTTGGTCGAGGCGCGCCTGGTCGAGGTGGAACACGGCCGTGGGAGCCGGGCCCGTTTCAGGCTGCACGACCTGGTCCGGGCGTACGCCCGCGAGCAGTTGGAGGCCGGTGAGACCGAGGCCGAGCGGCTGGCAACGGCGCGCCGGCTCGTGGGCGCCTGGCTGTTCCTGGCCGAACGCGCCCACCGGGCCGAGTACGGCGGCGACCACACCGTCATCCACGGAGAGGCACCGCGTTGGCGGCTGGCCGAGTCCGTCCTGGACAAGGTGATCGCCGACTCGCTGGCCTGGTACGACACCGAGCGCCTTGGCCTGCTCGCGGCGGTACGCCTCGCGGCCGAGATGGGTCTGGACGACGCGTGCTGGGACCTTGCCCTGGCATCGGTCACGCTGTTCGAGAACCGGCGCTATTTCGGCGACTGGCGTACGACCCACGAGCTGGCGCTGGAGGTCACCGCTCGCAGCGGCAACCGACGCGGGCGGGCGGCGATGCTGAGCTCCCTCGGTTCCTTGGCCCTGTTCGAGCAACGCCATGACGACGCGCGACCGCTGCTTACCGAGGCCACGCAGCTGTTCGGTGATATCGGAGAGGACCATGGCTACGCCCTCGCGTTGCGCATGCTGGCCTTCCTCGACCGGATCACCGGGAAGGCCGATGCCGCGATGCGGGGCTTCGAGGACGCGCTGGGCCGGCTACGTGACGCTGGCGACCACGTCGCCGAGGCGCACGTGATGAGCAACATCGCCCAGCTCCATCTGGAGGCTGGTGACCGCGAGGCGGCCGCCCATGACCTGAAGCTGGCCCTCGCGGCGGCCGAGAGAGCCAACGCTCGCCGCGTACACGCCCAGGTGCTGTGCCGTCTTGGCGACCTGCACCTGACCCTCAGCGAGCTGAACGAGGCCGAGCGCGCGTTCCAGGACGCACTGGATCTGGTGCTGGTGCTGCAGGACCGGGTCGGGGAGGCACATGCCAAGCACGGCCTGGCCAGCGTGGCCCTGCGCCGGGGCCGCCACGCGGAGGCGGAGGCCATGCTCAGCGCGGCGGCGGCGCTCGCGGCCCAGCTGAACGAGGACTTCATCGAGGCGCGCATCAGTCTGACCATCGCCGAGTTCCACCAGGATCGGGGCCAGCGCGAACAGGCGCTGCGAGCAGCGTTCCGCGCGCAGGAGCTCTTCCTCGGGCTGCACGCCGACACCTGGTACGAGCGGGCCGTAGCGCTGGTCCGCACCATCGAGCAGGCAGCGCTGGAGGCGGTGCCTCCTCTCGCTGGGACTGGCCGAGACGCGCTGTCGAACGGCGCGGGTCAGACCCGCGCCGATCTGGTCGATCCGCCGGCTGCTGCGTCCGGTGAGCACCTGGCGGGGCAGGCGACCGCCAGGACGTAGCCGAGGCGCAGGCCGCGGAGCGCGGCGCGCCGACTGGTCGCACCATCCACTTGCGGGCCGAACGACGCGACAAGGCTCGTGCGCCTGGACCAGCACGCCGACCCTCAGCAGACCGATCCTGAGTAGTCCCGCTGGCATATCCAAGACCGCCAAACCGTGGCTTCACCACGCCCTTTTGCCTCGGCCGAGGTCGACAGTAGCGAAACAATAGAGATCAGTAGAGGCGAGAAAAGCCTGCTCGGACAACCTTTCGGCATCGAGAGATGGCCCCCCAAAAGGAGAATCCGAGATGTCGAACAACATCAGCGACAACGGCATCAACTTCGCTTCCCGCCGTCGAGGCGACACGATCTGGGGCCGTCGAGGCGACACGATCTGGGGCCGTCGTGGCGACACGATCTGGGGCTGACCACCGCCCCGACAAAGCTTGCACAAAGGAAGCCACCCGTATCGGGTGGCTTCTTCTGCGTCGCAGTTCGTCCGCGCGCCAAATGAGAATGGCCGACCTGGCAATCGCATCGGCCAACATTCCCCGCAAAGGCGAGACGATCGGTGGAAGGGATCACTAATGCGTGAGGTGTTGAAAGATCTGGAGCGCTGGTGGGCCGACGGGATCCCGGTGGGAATGGCCACCGTGGTGGCGACGCGGCACTCGGCGCCGCGGCCGGCGGGCGCGACGATGCTGGTCGCAGCGGACGGTACGGCGGTCGGCAGCGTCGCGGGCGGCTGCGTCGAGGGCGCGGTCTACGAGTTGGCCCAGGAGGTGATCGAGTCCCGGACGGCGGTGCTGCAACGGTACGGCGTCAGCGACTATGACGCCTTTACGGACGGCCTGACCTGCGGCGGGATCCTCGACGTGTTCGTGGAGCGGGTGGACCGGAAGTCCTTTCCGCAGCTCGCGGCGGTGTCGTACGCGGTGCGGCATGGGATCGCAGTCGCGGTCGTGACCTGCGTCGCCACCAGCGGCGAGGATCCAGCCTGCAGCCCGGGGCGGCGGCTCATCGTCTACGCCGACCATTCCGACGGATCACTGGGCAGCGCCCGGCTGGACGCCGCCGTCGTCGCCGACGTACGCGGAATGCTGGCCGCCGGCAGAACCGGTCTACTTCACTACGGCTACGACGGCGAGCGCCGGCGCGACGAGGTGACCCTGTATGTGGCGTCGCATCAGGCGCCACCCCGGATGCTCGTGTTCGGCGCCATCGACTTCGCCGCGGCCGTCGCACGAATCGGCGTATTCCTCGGTTACCGGGTCACCGTCTGCGACGCACGGGCGGTGTTCGCCACCGAGCGGCGTTTTCCGGAGGCGCATGAGGTGGTGGTCGCCTGGCCCGACCGGTATTTGCAGGCCGAGGCGAACGCCGGCCGGGTGGACGAGCGGACGGTGGTGTGCGTCCTCACCCACGACCCCAAGTTCGACGGGCCGGTACTGGATGTGGCGCTGCGCCTGCCGTTGGCCTACGTAGGGGCGATGGGGTCGCGTCGAACCCACGACGACCGCCTCGACCGGTTGCGTGAGCTTGGCCTGAGCGAGGCGGAGTTGGGCACGTTGGCCTCCCCCATCGGGCTGGACCTCGGGGCGCGGACCCCGGAGGAGACCGCGGTGAGCATCGCCGCGGAGATCATCGCGAGGCGGTGGAACGGCAGCGGTGAGCGACTGGCCTCGCGGACGGGGCGGATTCACCAAGATCCACAAGACCATCCGGCCCTTACCCGGGCCGGCGCCCACGTCGGATGAGCCCGACGATAGGCAGCCAACAACGCGGTGAAAGACCAGGTGCCGACCCTGGTGGCATGTCAGACAACACATCATCCGTGTCGGGCCTGTTCCACGCGCAGGCGGCCCGCACCCCGGACCTGAAGGCGGTGGTCGACGGCAAGGTGGAGCTGAGCTACCGGCAACTGTCCGCGTACGCCGCCCGGCTGTCGCGGCGGTTGCTGGCGCTCGGCATCGGTCGCGGCGACCTGGTCGGCCTGCGGGCCGGGCACTCCGCCGACACCATCGTCGCGATGCTGGGCATCCTCGGCGCCGGCGCGGCCTACGTTCCCCTCGAGGGGAGGCTGCCGGCGGAACGCGTGCGGCGCATGGCCGCGGACGCCCGGGTGCGTGCCGTCCTCACGGTGCCTCCACTGGACTGGGGGCTGTCCGATCTCCCGACGCTGACCTACTCGCTCCGCGACCCGGACGCCACCGTCGGGTCGGCAGTGCCCCCACCGGTGGAGGTGACCGGCGACGACCTGCTCTACGTCCCGTACACCTCAGGCTCCACCGGCCGGCCCAAGGGCGTGGAGGTGCCGCACCGCAGCGTCCCCGGCTTCTACATCGATGAGGACTACGGTCCGTGGCGTCCGGGTCTGCGCGCGATGTGCCACTCGGCGATGTCCTGGGACGGCCACGTCTTTGAGGTCTACCCGGTGCTGACAACCGGCGGAACTCTCGTCATCCACCGGGGCGACGACGGCAGCGACCCGTTGGCCGTCGCCGACGCCGCCCAGCGGGCCGGGGCGGACATGTTGATGCTGCCGACGCAGGCGTTCAACACCGTGGCGGCCGAACGGCCCGGGTTGCTCGCCGGGCTGCGCTGCCTGGTCATCGGGGGCGAGGTCGCCTCGCGCGACCACCTGGGCAAGGTGCTCGCGAACCAGCCCGATCTGACGATCGTGAACGTCTACGGTCCGGTGGAGTGCACCTGCCTCGCCATTGCCCACCAGATCACGGCCGCCGACCTGGCGCTGCCGGCGATCCCGATCGGGAGGTCGATCGGCGATCGCACGGTGCATCTGCTCGACGAGGAACACCGGCCGGTACCCGACGGCGTCGTCGGCGAGGTCTACATCGGCGGGCCGGCCGTCGCCCGCGGCTACCTGGGTCAGCCCGGGCTCACCGCCGAGCGCTTCGGACCGGACCCGTTCGGGCCCGACCCCGGCGGCCGGCTGTACCGCACGGGGGACCTCGCCCGACGGGTCGCCGGGGTGTACGACTTCGTCGGGCGCGCCGACGACCAGGTCAAGCTGCGCGGCTTCCGGATCGAGCTCGGGGAGATCGACATCCAGCTCCGGGCCCATCCGGCGGTCACCGACGCTGCCACGGTCGCGCTCGCCGAAGACAACGGGCTACGGCTCGTCTCGTACGTCGTGCCCGACGGCCCGCACGTCACCTCGTTGCGGGAGCACCTCAGGAGAGTCCTACCGGAGGCGATGGTTCCGGCCGCCGTCGTGGGGCTGGACGCCTTCCCGCTCACCCACTCGGGCAAGCTGGACCGCCAGGCCCTGCCGGCGCCGCCGGTCACTGCCGCCGGTGGTGGTGACCGGCCCGCCTCCTCCACCGAGAAGAACCTTGCCGGCCTCTGGCAAGCCCTGCTCGGCCTCGACGAGGTCGCCCGGGAGGACGACTTCTTCGTTCTTGGCGGGCACTCGCTGCTGGCCACCCGCTTGGCGCTGCGGGTCCGGGAAGCCTTCGCGGTGCCCATCACCGTACGTGACATCTACGACCAGCCGCTGCTGCGCGAGCTCGCACTGCTGGTCGACGAGCGGCGAGCGACAAGCGCGGCGGCCTGACCGCCAGAGCCACAGCCCGCCCATCGGAAAGCAGCCCGGACCGCCACCTCGGCGCGACGGTCGGGCCGCCGCATCGGTCACCCCGACGCGACGGCCCCGCTGAGAGGACAGCCGGGCCGTCGCATCGGTCACCCCGACGCGCCGGTCCTGCTGAGACCAGCTTTGTCGTCGCTTCGGTCATCCCGACCCGCCGGCATCGCTGACAACAGTCGGGCCGGCGCACCGGTCATCCCGATGCGCCGGCCCGGCTGATAAACAGCCGGGCCGCAACGGGGCCCTGCCGCCACCCATCCCCACGTCCCGAAGAGGCGTCACCGATGACCATCTCTCAGTTCCAGCCAACCGGCTCGTACGTTCGAGGGCCGGTGGCAGACCTTTCCCCATCCGATGCGACCGCGACCGCCCCGTCGGCGGCGCCTCGCGAGGTCCCGGCCCGGCCGGCGTCGCACGCCCAGGAGCGGATGTGGGTGGCCGAGCAGCTCGCCGACGGGGCGCCCGCCTACAACCTTCAGATGGGCCTGCGCATACGTGGGCACCTCGATCTGGAGGCCCTGCGGCGCGCCCTGGACGAGGTGGCGGCCCGTCACGACGCGTTGCGCACCAGGTTCGTTGTCGACGGCGCCCGGCTCACCTGCGTGGTCGACCCGCCTGCCCGGGTGCCGTTGGAGGTGGCTGACCTCTCGCCGCTCGGTGACCCGGCCGGCGCCGTCGCCGAACGGGCCGAGCGGGAGCTGGACAACCGCTTCGACCCGGCCACCGGTCAGACCTACCGGGCGGTCCTGCTGACCACGGACGCCGCCGACCACACCCTGCTGCTCACCATGGACCACCTCATCGCGGATCCCTGGTCGGTGCAGGTCCTGCACGAGGACCTGGCCCAGGCGTACGCCCGCTGGCACGCCGGCGAGCCGTCGACGGACCCTGTCCCGGCACACACCTACGGCGACTTCGCCGCCTGGCAGCGGGACTGGCTGGCCGGGCCCGAGTGCGCCGGGCAGCTGGCGTACTGGCGCGACAGTCTGCCCGCCGACCCGCCGCGGCTGGCCCTACCGTTGCGGACCGCGGCCCGCGAGCGGCAGGACATGCGCCGGTTCGCGGCGATGCTGGAGGGCGGGTTGGTCGACTCCGCCAACGCCACCGCACGGTCGGCTCGGGCGTCGCTGTTCACTGTGCTGTTCAGCGGATACGCCGCTCTGCTGGGCCGGTACGGCCAGCACCAGGAGGTGCTCGTCGGGACGCTGTGCACCGGACGGACCCAGCCGGAAACCGAACGGGTGGTCGGGTTCTTCGCGAACGCGGTCGCGCTGCGGGCCGACCTGTCCGGCCGGCCGAGCCTGCGCGATCTGGTCGGCCGGTCCCGGGAGGTCGTCCTGGACGCGTACACCAACCAGGACGTGCCCTTCGACACCGTGGTCGAGACGGTGCGGCCGGACCGGGCCAACGGACGCCGGGCGTTCTTCGACGTGATGTTCCAACTGGCGGACCTGGAGCGGCAGCCGCTGAGCCTGCCGGACGCCGTGCTGGAGCCGCTGCCGAGCGCGAGCCGGATTGCCGGCGCGGACCTGGTGCTGACGATCGCTCGGGAGCGCGACGGGTACCACTGCTACTGGGACTACGACGCCGGGCTGTTGGACGCCGCGACGATCGAACGGATGCACGGACACTACGTGCGACTGCTGGACGCGGCCCTCACCGAGCCGGACCGGCCGATCACCGAGTTCGAGATCGTCACCGCACCGGAACGTGCCGCCATCGCGGCGTTCTCCAGCCCGGCCCGACCGGTCGACGCCGGCTGGACGCTGCCGTCGGCGTTCGAGGCGGTCGCGGAACGCCGCCCGGACTTCCCGGCGCTCAGCGGCCGGGTTCGGGCCAGTTACGCCGAGCTCAATGCCGACGCGAACCGGCTGGCCCACGCGCTGCAGGCCCGCGGAGTCGGCCCGGAAGCCGTCGTGGGGCTGTTCTTCGACGACCGCGCGGACGTGCTGCTGGGCGCCCTCGGCGTGCTCAAAGCCGGTGGCGCCTACCTTCCGCTGGATCCGAACTACCCGGCGCCCCGCACCGAGTACATGGTGGACGACGCCCGGCCGACCCTGGTCCTCACCCGCGGACCGCTGACGGCCCGGGTGCCCGCCGGCAGCACCGCCGTCGACCTCGACGACCTCGGCAGCGAGCTGGCCGCCGCGTCGCCCGCCAATCCGGTCAGGGCCCTGCATCCGGACGGGCTGGCGTACGTCATCTACACCTCCGGCTCGACGGGGCGACCGAAGGGCGTCGGCGTGGTACATCGCGGCCTCGCGGTGGTCAGCGCGGGACAACGGCACGCCGTCCCGTTCTCGCCGGCCGACCGCATGCTGCAGTTCGCGTCGCCGAACTTCGACGCATCGGTGCTGGAGGCCCTGATGGCCGTCGGCGCCGGGGCGTCGCTCTGCCTGCCCGACCTCGAGGCGGTGGCGCACACCGACCTGGAGCGGATGCTGGGCGGCACCCGGGCTACCGCCGCCCTGCTGCCCCCGTCGGCGCTGGCCGGGATCGTCGACGAGTCGGTCGTCCCCGAGACGATCATGGTTGCCGGCGAGGCGTGCCCCGTCCCGCTGGCCGAGAAGTGGGCGGCGAGCCGGACGGTCATCAACCTCTACGGCCCGACCGAGGCGTCGATCGTGTCCACCAGCTACCGGGTCGAGGCTGGCGTCCAACAGGGAGCGAGCCTGCCCATCGGTCGTCCACTCCCCGGTATCCGGGCGTTCGTCGTCCAGGACGGCCACACGCTCGCCCCGGTTGGCGTGCCGGGTGAGCTGCTGCTCGGCGGCGAGGTGCTGGCCCGCGGATACCTCGGGCGGCCCGGGCTGACCGCCGAGCGCTTCCTGCCCGACGGTTTCGGCGGCAGCCCGGGCGGCCGCCTGTACCGGACCGGCGACCTGGTGCGATGGCGCTCGGACGGCGTACTGGAGTATCTCGGTCGCCTGGACCACCAGGTGAAGGTCCGCGGGTTCCGCATCGAACTTGGGGAGGTCGAGAGCTGCCTGGCCGCGTTTCCCGCGGTCCGCGAGGTGGTGGTCGTCGCCCGCGACGGACGGCTCGTGGCGTACGTCGGCGTGGCCGACGCGGTCGTCACCGAGGACGCCCTGCGGGAACACTGCTCGCGCACCCTGCCCGACTACATGGTCCCGGCGAGGGTGAGCATTGACGCCGCGCTGCCCAAGACGCCCAACGGCAAACTCGACCGGGCCAGGCTGCCGGACCTTCTCGCAGTCGACCCACAAGAGCGGGTGGCGCCGCGGGACGAGCTGGAGGAGGCGTGCGCCGAGATCTGGCGCGAGGTGCTGAAGCTCGACGTGGTCGGCGCATTCGACGACTTCTTCGCGCTGGGTGGGCACTCGCTGGCGGCGACGCGGGTCGTCGGTCACGTCCGGCAGGCGTTCAGCGTCGACCTTCCGGTTCGGACGCTGTTCGAACACCCCGTTCTCGCCGACTTCACCGCGGCGCTGGTGCGATGGGAGGAGGAGCATGGCTGAGCACGGCACGGCCGCGCCGCGCCCGGCGACGCAGCGCCTGCTCGACCGACGGGCCCGAATGGCGACCCGCTCGGTCGCGCCGGTCGTCGGCGATGCACCGTTGTCCTTCGGCCAGGAGCGCCTCTGGATCATGTCGCAGATCCAGGGTGGCACCGGCGGAGGTGGCCTGGTCAACGTGTTCCGGCTGCGAGGGCGGCTGGATCGAACGCTCCTCGACCGGGCGCTGACCGAGCTGCACCGTCGCCACGACATCCTGCGCACCGTCATCGGCCGACAGGGCGGCACCGCCGTACAGCGGGTCATCCCGCCGGCTCCGGTGACGGTGCCGGTCGTGGACGTGTCCGGCGAGACCGACCCGATGGCGGCGGCCCACCGGGCCACCCTCGACCTCGACGCCCGCCCGTACCGGCTGGACCTGGAGCCGGGCATCCGGTGGCTGCTGTGCCACCTCGGCCCGGACGACCACGTCCTCGCCCTCGTCGCGCACCACATCATCATCGACGGTTGGTCGGAGCACATCCTGCGCGCCGACCTGTCGGCCCTGCTGGCCGACGCCGGCGGCACCGGGCCGGCGGCGCCGCCCGCTCCCCGCCACCGGTACGCCGAGTACGCCGCCTGGCAACGGACCCGACTCGCCGGCGCGGAGCTCGACGGCGACCGCGCGTTCTGGCGGCGCGAGCTCACCGGAGCACCGCCCGCCATCGCCCTGCCGTTCGACCGCGAACCGGACGCCGAATCCGACTTCCGCGGCGGGGTCCTGCGCGACGAGGTCCCGGCCGACGTGGCCGGGGCCCTGGCGGACCTGGCGGCGGCCTGCGGCGTCACGCGGTTCATGGGATTCCTCGCCGCGTTCGCCGTGACGATCGGCCGCGCCGGTGGCCAGTCCGATTTCGTCATCGGCGCGCCGGCGGCCGGCCGGACCCGACCCGAATGGGAAGAGCTGGTGGGATTCTTCATCACCGCCGTACCCATCCGGGTCGACCTGTCCGACCGGCCCACGTTCCGCCAGCTGCTGGCCCGGGTACGGGAACGCTGTCTGGCCGCCATGGCGCACCAGGAGCTGCCGCTGGAGCACATCGTCGCCGACCTTCGTCCGCGTCGCGTGCGGGGGCGTCAGCCGATGGTGCAGGTGATGTTCCAGGTGTACGAAATGGAGCCGACCCCGCTGCGGGTGCCGGGGGTCGAGGTGACCGAGGACCAACTCTTCCGCGGCACCTCGTCCCTGGACCTGTCGGTGTCTCTGGTCCGCTCGTCGAACGGGTTCGGCGGCTACTGGGAATACCGCGGGGCGGTGTTCGACGTCGCCACCGTGGCGCGGATGCGGGCCGACTTCTACGAGTGCGTACGGCGGATGTGCGACCACCCGGACGAGCCCGTTCCGGCCTGGGAGGCGCGTTCCTAGGGCCACGGCCACGGCCGCGGGCTGCTGGGGCGGACGGTTCCGCTCCTACCGCAGCACCGCGGCCGCGTCGTGGTTGGCGATGACGGCAGGTTCCGATCCGAGCACCGCGACCGCGGCGCGGTGCTCGTCATCGCTGTCCAGGTCGTACACCCGCACGACGGGCAGGTCGGGCCGTCCGGGCCACGTCCCGATCCACCCACCGGGCGCGGCCGGTACGAGCTCGAGGCTGCCAACCGGGACACGCAGACCCGCACCGGTGGCCTTGACGGCCGCCTCCCTGCGCGCCCACCTCTGGGTGAAGGGCGCCGCCCGTGCCGGGACGGGCAGATCCCGCAACGCTCGCAGCTCGTCGGAGGGCAACGCGAACCGGCCGAGGGCGGCGTGGTCCAACGTCGGGTCCAACCGTTCGACGTCCACCCCGACCGGGCGGCTCCGACAGGTACTCACCACCACCCACTGCCCGGAATGGGACACCGACACCTCCATCGGCGGGCCTTGCGGGTGTGCCCGGCGGTCCAGTCGCACCTTGCCGTGCGGGCGGGGGCAGTCCGGACAGGTCCGCGTCAGGCGAACGCGGGCCGGCTGCACGCCCAGGTGCTGGGCGAACAGCCGGCGTACCAGTGTGGCGCCGGTGAGGAACCGGGCCCGGTCGTCGGGACGCCGGTAGGCGTCGTAGCGCTCCCGCTCGCCAGGCTCCAGCAGCGGCAGCCAGGCCGGGTCGGCCCGCCGGTGTTCCGCCCACCAGACGTCGACGTCGACCGCGTGCCCGGTTCGCATCAGCTCGCCAGCCGAGTCGCCTCGTCCTCGGTCATCGCCTCGATCTCGGCGAGGATGGCCTCCTCGACCCAGGACGACGCCGAAGCCACCGTGGGACGTTCGAACATCATGCCGATCGGCACGTGCAGCTCGAACGCGCCGCGCATCCGCATCACCGCGCGGGTCACCAGCAGCGAGTGCCCGCCCATGGCGAAGAAGTCGTCGTCGGGGCCGATCCGCTCGATCCCGAGCACCTCCGCCCAGATCCGGCCGACCACCTCCTGCGTCGGATTCGCGAGCGGGGCCGACTCGTCCGGCGTGGGGGCGCCCCCGGCCTGCGGAGGCGGCAGTTGCTGCCGGTCCAGCTTGCCGTTGCCGAGCCGAGGCAGCGCGGCAAGGACATGGATCGACGTGGGCACCGCGTACGGGGGCAGCACCGAGCTGAGATGCTCGCGGATCATCGCCGTGGTGGGTGGCGCGTCCGACCGCAGCACCACGTACGCCGCCAGCCGCTTGTCACCGGGCACGGCCTCCCAGGCGATCACCGCGGCGTCGGCGACGCCGGCACAGCCCAGCAGCGCCGCCGTCACCTCGCCGAGCTCGGTGCGTACGCCGCGGATCTTCACCTGGTCGTCGCGCCGCTCCAGGAACATCAGCTCATCGTCGGCGCGCCGGCGACCCCAGTCGCCCGTTCGGTACAGCCGCTCCCCTGGCCGGGTCGGGTGCGGCACGAAGGCGGCAGCGGTCAGGGCCGGGTTGTTGAGGTAGCCGCGGGCCAGGCCGAGGCCACCGATCCACAGCTCGCCGGGGGCGCCGTCCGGCACCGGCCGCAGGTTCTCGTCCAGAACCCACACCTCGTTGTGGTCGAACGGGGTGCCGATGGCGACCGACCCGGCGGTCCCAACGCCGTCCGCCTCCACGCAGACGTGGCAGGTCGAGTCGATCGAGACCTCGGTGGCCCCCCAGGTGTTGTCGAGGGTGACCCGGTCGCCGAAGACCTCGTGGAACCGCCGCACCAGTCGCGGGCGCAGGGCCTCGCCGCTGGACAGCATGGACCGCAGCCTCCCCATGGCGGCGACGTCCTCGGGCGTGATCGCCTGCAGGAAGAGGTCGAGCACGCTGGGCACGAACTGCACGTGCACCGCCTCGCTCGCGATGACCGCGTCGATGATCGCCCGCGGATCCAGGTGCAGGCGCGGCGGCAGGAGCGCGACCCGTCCGCCGGCCAGCAACGGCCAGAGGATCTCCACCGCGGCGTCGTCGAAGGTGAGGGTGGTCTTGTGCAGGACGGCGTCGCCCGCGGTGAGCGGGTGGTGCCGCTGCATCCAGGCCATCCGGTTCAGCCAGCCGCGGTGGCTGCTCGCCACGCCCTTCGGCCGGCCGGTGGAGCCCGAGGTGTAGTACACCGAGCACAGGGCGAGACTGCGCCCCTCGCCCCGGCGGTCCTGTCCGGCCGCCCCGGCCTCCGCCTCCACCTCGTCGAGGTCGTGCAGCGGCTCCAGGGCGACGGGTGTCACCACCCCGCAGCCGATGCCGATGAACGTGTCGGCGACCCCAGGGTCGACGACCGCTACCCGGGCACCGGAGTCCCCCACGATCTGGACGATCCGCGCCTGCGGCGTGTCGGTCTCGATCGGCAGGTAGGCGGCGCCCGCGTGGAGAATGCCCAGCAGTCCGGCCACCATGTCGACCGATCGGTCCATGCACAGCACCACCGGCTCGTCCATGGCCACCCCGCTGTCGCGCAGGCGCGCGGCGACCAGGGCCGCATGCCGGTCCAGTTCGGCGTAGCTGAGGGCACGGTCGGGCCCGGAGACCGCGACGGCGTCCGGCGTACGCCGCGCCTGCGCCCGGATTCCCTCGTGCAGCAGGGTTTCCAGGTCAAGTGCCGCGTCGGGGCCACGGAGGCAGGGCTCGGCATCACTGTAGGTGAGCATCGACAGGCGCATCCCCGGATCGGCGACGACCTGCTCGAGCACGGCGTGGAACTGGGTCATGAACCGTTCGATCGTGGGGGCGTCGTACAGCGCCGTGTCGAACTGCACGCCGTATTCGAGGCCCTCGTCGGTCAGGTCGAAGTTCAGCATCAGGTCGTACTTGGACACCTCGTCGGGGGTCGGCAACACCTCGACGCCGAGCCCGGGCAGCCGGGCCGGGACCGTGGGCGCGCTGTTGTACTTGACCAGGATGTTGAACAGCGGCGTCCGGGACAGGTCCCGCGTCGGCTCCATGATCCGCACCAGGTGGTCGAACGGCACGTCCTGGTGGGCGTACGCCTCGACGGCCCGGTCGCGGGTGCGCACCAGGAGATCGGTGAAGGTCGGATCGCCGGACAGGTCGTTGCGCAGCACCAGGATGTTCACGAACAGCCCGATGAGGTCGGCCGTCTCCGGCCGGGCGCGCTCGGCGACGGTCGTGCCGATCGTGACGTCCGACCGGCCGCCGTAGCGGGCGATCAGGGCCTCCGAGGCCGCCAACAGCAGCATGAACGGCGTCGCGCCGTGCCGGCGCGCCAGGGCCGTCATCCGGTCGGTGAGCTCCGCGGGGAGTTGCGCCACTCGGGTGTCCCCGCAGGTCGACCGGCGCGGCGGCCGCGGATGGTCGGGCGGCACCTCCGTGGCCACCGAGCCGGCGAGCGACTGCTGCCAGAAGTCGATCTTGCGTTCGAGCGTCGCGCCGCTCAGCTGGGCATCCTGCCGCAGCGCGATCTCGGCGTACTGGCCGGGCAGGGCCGGCCAGTCGGGCACTCGGCCACCGGTGAACGCCTCGTACGCGCCGGCCAGCTCCTCCAGCAGGATGCGGTGCGACCAGCCGTCGAAGGCGATGTGGTGGGCGGTGAGGCACAGGACGTGCAGTTGCGGACCGCAGGCCAGCAGCACCGCGCGCAGCGGCAGCTCGGACTCCAGCGTGATGGGCCGGACCGCCTCGGCGGCGACCTCGGCCGCAATGGCGTCCTCGGCCACCGTCCGGACCTCGACCCGGAAGTCGCCAGCCGGGCGCAGCACCCGTGCGGGCACCGAGTCGCGTACCTCGAACCGGGAGCGCAGCACCTCGTGCCGCTCGACCACCGCGGTGAGGGCGGCGCGGAGCGCCTCGACGTCCAGCGGGCCGGTGATCCGCAGCGCCATCGGAATGAGGTACTCGGGGCTTCCCGGGTTGAGCTGGTCGAGGAACCACAGCCGCTCCTGGGCCAGCGGCAGCCGGGCCGACCCGTCGGTCGGCCCGGCGTCATCGATCGCGCCGGGCGTCTGCGGCGCGGCGGTCAGCTGGTCCTGCGTCGCGACCTCGGCGAGGCCCTCCTCGAGCGTCGCCGCGAACCCGGCCACCGTCGGGTAGCGGAACATGTCGCGCAGCATGGTGTGCTCGGGCAACAGCGGGAATGCGTCGGCGCAGGCCATCACGATCTGGCTGGCCAGCAGGGAATGCCCGCCGAGATCGAAGAAGTCGTCGTGGATGCCCACTTGGCGGACACCCAACGCGGTCGACCAGAGGTCCGCGACAGTCCGCTCCACTGTGGTACGCGGAGCGGTGTAGGGCGACTCCCCCAGCTCAGCGGGATCAGGCGGCTCGGGCAACGCCTTGCGGTCGACCTTCCCGTTACTGTTCGCCGGAACGGCGTCGATCGCCACGAACGCGCTCGGCACCATGTAGGTGGGCAGTCGCTCGGCCGCCCACCGGGCGAGATCGGCGTGCGCGGGCGCTTCGGTGCCCGGCGCCACCACGTGGTAGGCGACGATGGCCTTGTCGCCGTTGCGCTCGCGTACCACGGCCACCGCGTCGGCCACGGCCGGATGGGCCAGCACGGCACTGCGGACGTCACCGAGCTCGATCCGGTATCCGCGGATCTTGACCTGGTCGTCGACCCGGTCCAGGAAGTCCAGGACGCCGTCGGGCCTGCTGCGGGCGATGTCACCCGTGCGGTACAGGCGCGTGCCCGGACGGGTGGCGAACGGGTCGGGCACGAAGCGCTCGGCGGTCAGGCCGGGCCGGTGCAGGTATCCGCGCGCCACTCCGGCCCCGCCGAGGTACAGCTCGCCCGCCTCGCCCCGGGCGACCGGCTCCAGGTCGTCGGTGAGCACGTGGGCCGTGTAGTTCGACAGTGGCCGGCCGATCGGTACGAGGTCGCCCGGGTCGTCGACGACGCTGATCACCGCGCCGACAACCGTCTCGGTGGGGCCGTACTCGTTGACGATCAAGGCGCGCGGCGCGAGTCGTCGCCAGTCGCGGACCGACTCTGGCGACAGCACCTCGCCGCCCACCACGAAGGAGTGGACCGAGTCGATCGGTCCCCGGCCCACGACACGCGGGCGCAGCGCCTCGAAGTGCGTCGGGGTCAGCTTGACCACCTGGAAGTCGAGATCGGGGCGGACCAGCAGGTCGGCCAGATGGTCCAGCGTGTTCTCCTCGGGCACCACCCACACCGGGCGCCCGGTGGTCAGCGGCAGGAACAGGGCGGTGACGGTCAGGTCGAAGCTCAGTGGCGAGTGCAGCGGTGCGCCATCCCGACCGCCGGTGTCGCCCAGCACCGCACCGATCGCGGTGAGGTAGTTCGCGAGCCCGCCGTGCGTGATGGCCGCGCCCTTCGGCTGACCGGTCGAGCCCGAGGTGAAGATGACGTACGCCAGCGATTCGGGGTGGTTGACCACCCCGAGGTCTCGGTCGTCGTAGGGGTCGGAGCCGAGTTCGGCCAGGGTGAGGACCGGTCGACCGTCGACGGACGGCAGGACCCGGTCCTCCTCGTCGAGGATCAGCGCCGGTCGGGCGTCGTCGAGCATCTGCCGCAGCCGGAGGACAGGCAGGTTCCGATCCAGCGGCACGTAGGCGCCACCCGCCTTGAGCACCGCCCACAGGGCCGTGATCAGTGGCACCCCCCGGCGCAGCAGCAGCGCGACCCTGCTCTCCGGACCGACCCCGCGGTCGGCCAGGGCACGGGCCAGGCGGTTGGCGCGGGCGTTCAATTCACCGTACGTCACCCGCTCGTCGCCATCGACGATCGCGAGGGCGTCCGGCCGCTCGGCGGCGAGGCGCTCGAACCGCCCCACTGCGGTGGCCGTCGCGAGCACGGCATCGTCGCCGTGCTCGCGACGGTGCAGTTGGTGCGGCGCCGGTGCCAACGGGAAATCGACGCGTGGAAGGGTCTCGGTCACGATGTCACCTCTCGGTCATGGTTTCGGTCGACTGCCGCTGCCTTGTCCGCGCCGGCGTCGGCCCACCAGCCCCACGGCTCCGGCGGGGGCGCGGTGGTGAGGTCCTGTGGGCGTACGGGCACGCGGTGGAGGTCGACGCCGGTGGCGTCGCGGACTGCCGCCACGATCGCCGGGGTGCTGGAGAGCGTGGGCGGCTCACCCGCGCCACGCAGCCCGTAGGGCGCGTGCGGATCGGGGTGTTCGAGGATCGACAGGGTCATCTCGGGCATGTCCAGCATCGTGGGGATCAGGTAGTCGGTGAAGGACGGGTTGCGGATGACGCCGTCCACCACGACCGCCTCCTCCAGCAGCGCCAGCCCGAGGCCCTGGGCCGAGCCGCCGTGGATCTGGCCCGCCAGGGACACGGGGTGCAGGACCCGGCCCACGTCCTGTACCGCAGCCAGCTCGACCACCCGGACCAGGCCCAGGTCGACGTCGACGTCGACCACCGCCCGGTGGGCGCAGACGGCGAACTGCACGTGCGAAGCGCCCTGTCCATCGGCGTCCAGCGGCACCGTCGGCCGGTGGTGGAACTCGCGGGTCTCCTCGACCGGTCCGTGCCGCAGCAGCTCGGCCAGCGGCACGTCGGCCCGGCCCGGAAACAGGCTCGTGGCGACGGCCGCCAGGCGGGCGCGGATCGCCGCGCAGGCCGCCTGCACCGCGCCGCCGGTCATGTACGACTGCCGCGAGGCCGAGGTGGATCCGGCGGACCCGACATTGGTGTCCGCGGGCAGGATCTCCACCCGTTCGACCGGCAGTTCGGTCGCGACGATCTGGGCCAGTACGGTCAGCAACCCCTGGCCGACCTCGGCGGCGGCCGTGTGCACGATCGCCATTGGTCCGTCATCGCGCAGCTCCAGCCGTAGCCGGGCGGTCGAGTGGTCGTCGAACCCCTCCGAGTAGCAGATGTTCTTGATGCCGATGCCGTATCCCACCCCGCGCCGCACGCCCTCGCCGCCGGTGGTGGCCCCTACCCCGCCGGGCAGATCGCGCGGGTCGAGTGGGTCCGCGGGCGGCGGCAGCGGCGTGGCGCGCAACGCGTCGAGGATCTCCGCGATCGGGATCGGGGCGTCCACCAGTTGTCCGGTGGCGATCCGGGACCCCTGGCGCACGGCGTTGCGGGCGCGCACCTCCAGGGGCTCCAGGCCGCACGCGCGGGCGAGGCGGTCCATCTGCGACTCGTACGCGAAGCAGGTCTGCACGGCGCCAAAGCCGCGCATCGCGCCACAGGGCGGATTGTTGGTGTAGACGCCATAGACGTCCACCAGGACGTTGGGTACCTCGTACGGGCCGACACCGAGCGAGGCGGCGTTGCCGACGACCGCCGCGGTCGACGACTGGTAGGCGCCACCGTCGAGGATGACCTCGGCGCGCACGTAGACCAGCCGGCCGTCGTGGTCCGCGCCGTGCTCGTAGCGCAGGATCGCCGGGTGCCGGTGGACGTGGCCGACGAACGACTCGTCCCGTAGGTACGCCATCCGGACCGGCCGCCCGCAGGTGAGGGCGAGCAGGCAGGCGTGCGCCTGCATCGACAGGTCCTCCCGGGCGCCGAACGCCCCGCCGACGCCGGCCAGCGTCAGCCGTACCTTCTCCGGCGGCAGGCCCAGCACGGCCGCGAGCTGGTCGCGGTCGACGTGCAGCCACTGGGTCGCGGCGAAGAGTTCCACGCCGCCGTCGGCGGCGGGCAGGGCCAGCCCGGACTCGGGTCCGAGGAAGGCCTGGTCCTGCATGCCCACCCGGTACTCGCCGCGCACCACCACCGCGGCGGGAACCGCGACCTCGCCGCGCCGGATGCGCTGGTGGCGTACGACGTTGTCGTACGCGTCGTGCACCAGCGGGGCGTCCGGATCGAACGCCGAGCGCCACGGGTCGGTCAGCGGGGTTTCCACCGCGTACTCGACCTCGATGAGCGAGAGAGCACGCCGGGCCGTCACGGCGTCCTCGGCCGCCACCAGCGCGACAGGTTCTCCCTGGTATCGAACCCGGTCGCCGGCAAGGACCGGCTGATCGCGGCGGTCGAGACCGGTCGTGCGGGCGGCCGGCAGGTCGGCGTGCGTCAGCACGGCATGTACGCCCGCGAGCCGCCGGGCCGCCTCCGCGCGGATGCCCACGATGCGCGCCCGGGGGTGCGGGCTGCGCAGGGTCGCGCCGAACAGCGCCTGCGGGTGCCGCAGGTCAGAGGAGTACGCGAACTCCCCGCGGGCCTTCAGCGGCCCGTCGGGCCGGCGAGGGCTGGCGCCGATGCCCGCCGAACCGGCCATCGTCAGCGCGACCGGGCGGCCGGTAACCGTGGTCATCGCACCTCCCGACTCGCTCGCCACGCGCAGCGCACCGCGTGGATGATGGTCACGTAGCCGGTGCACCGACAGAGGTTGCCGGCCAGCGCCTCCCGGATGTCGTTGTCGCTCGGCTCGACGCGCCGGCTCATCAGCTCCTGCGCCGCCACGAGCAGGCCGGGCGTGCAGAAGCCGCACTGGACGGCGCCAGCCGCGAGGAACGCCTCCCGCAGGATGACCACCGCCGGGACGTCGACGAGCCCTTCCACGGTCTCCACCGAGCCGCCGTCGGCCTGCCCGGCGGGCACCAGGCACGCGTTGACGCACCCGCCGTCCAGCAGCACGGTGCACGAGCCGCACTCGCCCTGCTCGCACGCGTCCTTGGTGCCGGTCAGGCCAAGGTCGTCGCGCAGCAACCGCAGCAGGCTGCGTTCGGGCGCTACGCGGTCGGCGACCACCGGCCGGCCGTTGACCTTCATCGTCAGTCGCATTGAACCTCCCGCCAGGCGCGGCACACCGCCCGCTCGGCGAGCACACCCAGTGCGTGCCGGCGGTAGTCGGCGGTGGTGCGGATGTCGTCGATCGGATCGGCCGCCTCTCGGACCAGCCGGACGAACTCGGCCACCAGCTCGGCTGGAAGGGTGTCACCGCCGACAGCACGCATCGACTCGACGAGGAAGCGTTCGGCGGCCCAGGCGCGGCGCGCGGTGGGCGCGGCCGCGCCGAAGGCGACCCGCACCCGCTGCCCGTTCGGGTGAATGGACAGGGCGAGCGAGCACAGCGCGATGGCCATGGCGGATCGGCGGCCCACCTTGGCGAACAGCTGCGGACCGGTGTGCGGCTGGACGAGGACAGCAGTGATCAGCTCGTCCGGGGCGAGTACGGTGCGCTGCGGTCCGAGGAAGAAGTCGGCGAGTGGTACCAGCCGGGCGCCACGCAGCGACCGCATTTCGATCTGTGCGTCCAGGGCAAGCAGCGCGGGATGGCTGTCACCTGCCGGCGAACCGGTAGCCAGATTGCCGCCAAGCGTGGCCCGCTGGCGGATCTGGGCAGAGCCGACCGTCCGCGCCGCGAGGGCCAGGCCGGGCAGTCGGTGCGCATACCCGTGCAGGATCGTGCCGAAGGTGACGCCGGCGCCCAGCCGGATCAGCCCGCCGGTGTCGTCCACCCGGCACAGCTCATCCACACGGCTGATGTCCAGCAGCGCCGCCGGCGCCCACCCGCGCAGGTTGGCAGCCACCATCAGGTCGGTGCCGCCCGCGACGACCACGGCACCGCGGGCCCGGGCACGCAGCCGCAGCGCCTCGTCGAGGTCGGCAGGGCGGAGGTAGTCGCTGCGAGGCGCCGCCGAGACGTCGCCCGCTTGGCCGATGAGAGTCGATGTCGGGGTCACACCGCAGTGCTACGCGGCCGTTCTTTCGCCGGGCTGTCGACGTCCTATCTCCGCCGTGCGGTTCGCGGCGGGCCGGCGTGCTCGTGCGCCCCCTCCCGCCTGCCGGTGGCCGGTGGCGACCGGGCGGGAAAGGCGGTTGAAAGGCCGGCGAAAGCGTCGACCGTCAGCCTCGCAGACAACCAAGCAGGGCCGCCTCGACGGCTCTCGGAGGCTGCGATGGGAGAAGACGTGTCCGAGCAGGAACAGCACTACACCGTCGTGGTCAACGACGAGGAACAGTATTCGATCTGGCCAACCGGCCGGACCGTACCGCCCGGCTGGAAAAGCGCCGGCGTGGAAGGCACCAAGCAGGTCTGCCTCGACCACATCGAACAGGTGTGGACCGACATGCGACCCCTCAGCCTGCGCCAACAGATGACCGCGGCCTGAGCGGCCGGACCGGAGTCAACGATGGCCACGACCATCCAGTTCTGTCAATCCGGCGCCAACCCTCGGACGCGGCTGGAGCGGGGCCTCCGGGCCCCCGGCCGATCCACCGACGGCGCTACCCGTCCCCAGCAGAGAGGTACGCGCAAGTGAAGAACATCGGCGTGGTCGGTGCCGGAACCATGGGCATCGGCGTGTCCCATCTGTTCGCCGCGGGCGGCTTCCCGGTCGTCCTGGTCGATGTCGACGAGGCGACGCTGGAGCGCGCGGCTCGGCTCATCGAGCGCAATGTACGGCTCTACCGGATGCTCGATCCGGCGTCGAATGCACAGCCGGCCGAGGTGCTGTCCCGCATCGAGCTCACCACGGATCTCAAGAGGCTCGCCGACGCGGACTTCGTCGTCGAGAACGTCACCGAGGACTGGGCGGTGAAGGGGCCGCTCTACGTCGAGATGGACAGGATCTGCCCGGAGCACTGCGTCTTCGGCGTCAACACCTCGGCCATCCCCATCACCAAGGTGGCCGGCCACGCCGGGCGGGCTGACCGGGTGATCGGCACCCACTTCATGAACCCCGCGCCGATCAAGCCTCTGGTCGAGGTCATCCGCGGCTACCACACCTCGGACGCCACCATCGCGGGCACGCGTGACGTGATCTCGCGCGCCGGCAAGGACAGCGTCGTCGTCAACGATTCACCGGGGTTCGTCACCAACCGGGTGGCCATGATGACGGTCAACGAGGCCATCTGTCTGCTGGACGAGGGTGTCTCCACGGCGGCCGACATCGACCGCCTGTTCGTCGAGTGCTTCGGCCACAAGATGGGTCCGCTGGCCACGGCCGACCTCATCGGCCTGGACACCGTCCTGTACTCGCTCGAGGTCCTGCAGGACCACTTCCGCGATCAGAAGTTCCGGCCCAGCCAGTTGCTCTGCAAGCTCGTGTACGCCGGTCACCACGGCGTGAAGACCGGCCGCGGCTTTTTCACCTACAACATCTAGAAGGAGCAGGAAATCATGAACGAGCGTCTCGGCATCATCCGCGATTTCGTTGGGAGCCACATCAATGGCCTCACCGTTGGCGACGACGAGGACATCTTCGCGACCGGCTACGTGAACTCCCTGTTCGCGGTCCAGCTCGTGATGTTCGTGGAGAACACCTTCGGTGTCACTGCGAACGGAAATGACCTCGATATCGCGAACTTCCGGACGATCAATGTCATCGATGCCTTTGTCGCCGGCAAACTCGCGGTGCCGGCCGCCTGAGAACTCCCACCAACCAAAGGAGACCGGCATGGCTGCGCTGATGACGTCAACCACGGACCCGCTTCGCGTGGCGATCGTCGGCACCGGGAACATCGGTACCGACCTGCTCCTGAAGGTCATCGACTCCCCCGCGCTGCGCTGCGAGATGTTCACGGGGCGCCGTGCCGGATCACCCGGCATCGCGCTGGCCGACTCGCACGGTGTACCCACCAGCGTGGAGGGCATCGATGCGATCGTCGACATCGCCGATCGCATCGACATCGTCTTCGATGCGACATCGGCCAGGGACGCGGCCCGGCACTGGTCGATCATCGAGCCGCTCGGCCCGTCATTCATCGACCTGACTCCGGCCAACCTCGGGAAGTTCTGCGTACCGGCGCTGAACCTCGACGAATGCCTGAACGAGCGGTATCTCGGCATGGTCACCTGTGGCGGACAGGCAGCGGTTCCAATGGCGGTCTGTGTCGCTGAGGCGACGGACGGCCTCGGCTACGTGGAGATCGTGTCGGCGAGCTCTTCCGCGAGCGTCGGCCCGGCCTCCCGAGCGAACCTCGATGAGTACGTCGTCACCACGCAGAAGGCCACCCACCAGTTCTGTGACGTCGACCGGACCAAGACCGTACTGATCATCAACCCCGCCGAGCCCGGGATCGTCATGCGCAACTCCATCACCGCCCTGGCGTCGGAACGCGTCGACATGGACGCCCTTCGAGCCGCGGTGGAGCTCATGGAGAAGCAGATCCAAACCTACGTTCCCGGGTACCGCGTCGTCGTCCCACCGGTCAGGGACTCCAACCGAATCATGATCACCGTCGAGGTCGAGGGTCGCGGTGACTGGCTGCCGCGCGCGGCCGGAAACCTGGACATCATCACGTGCGCGGCCGTGGCGGCGGCCGAGGCGCGATCGGGGAGATCGGTATGAGGACCAACGGAAGTCGCCTGTCTCTCTGCGACACCACGCTACGGGACGGCAACCACGCGGTCTCGCACCAGCTCGGTGAGGCCGACATCCGCGCCTACGCAAGGGCCGCCGAGCTCGCGGGCGCGGACGTCGTGGAGGTCGGCCACGGCAACGGCCTCGGCGCTTCCACGATCCAGGTCGGCATGGCCGCGCTCAGCGACACGGAGATGCTGACGACGGCCAAGGAGGAGCTGCGCAAGGCGCGTCTCGGTGTGCTGTCGATCCCCGGGTTCGCGACCGTCGAGGGCCATCTCAAGCCGGCCCTCGACTGCGGGGTCGACGAGGTTCGGGTCGGCGCCCACTGCACGGAGGCGGACGTGACCCGGCAGCAGATCACCATGCTTCGGGCGATGGGGATCACGGTCAAGGGCATGCTCCTGATGAGCCACATGGCGCCTGCGGCAAAACTGGCCGAACAGGCCAGGATGATGCAGGACTTCGGCGCCGAGGCCGTGGTGCTGATGGACTCGGCCGGCGCCTACACACCGCGGGACGTCACCGAGAAGGTCCGGACCGTCGTCGAGCACCTGGACATCGACGTCGGTTTCCACGCGCACAACAACCTCGGGCTGGCCGTGGCCAACAGCATGGCCGCCATCGCGGCCGGTGCGACGATCGTCGACGTCACCTCCCGGGGATTCGGCGCCGGGGCCGGAAACGCTCCGCTGGAGCTGATCGCGGCGAACCTGCACGTGCGGGAGATCGCGTCCGGGGTGGACCTCTTCGGCGCCCTGGACGCGGCCGACCTCGCCGAGGACCGGTTCGTCAAACATGTCCCCACCAACGACAGCATCACCATCACCAGCGGCATCGCCGGAGTCTTCTCCGGGTTCGCCAAGCCCGTACGCCAAGCCGCGGACCGCTTCGGGGTGGACCCCCGCGAAATCCTGATGGAGCTCGGCCGCCGACGGGTCGTGGCCGGCCAGGAGGACACGATCATCGAAGTGGCGATGACGCTGGCCGCTGATGACAAGCCCGATCCGATGTGACACTCCCAACGCTCTGGAGGCATCGAGTGAAGAATCAGTCCGCAGCCGACCTCGCCGCGGTCGCGACGCTGCTGCAAATCGGCACTGAACTGGGACTAGACCACGTGCTGGAGCCCGGTAACCCGTTCACGATCGCCTCCGCCGCCGAGGCCGCGGGGATCCCGAAGGCGGGCGTCGCCGCGTACGTCGAAACCCTCGCCGCGGCGGGCCTGGTGGTCCCGACGGACGACGCTGGCGTGTTCTGCGCGTCGCCGGACTTCGCCGAGCGCAGGCACGAGGCCGGCTACCTCGCCTGGGCGCTCACCGCCAACAGCCCCCTCGTCGAGAACGCGCGGGAGTTCATGTTCGACAGGGCGGGCTCGGCGAGGGTGCACCCTCGCGACGGGCGCCGGGTCGCGGTGAGCTCACGCTGGATCGGTGAGCGAACCTTCTACCCCGCGGTGCTCAACCGGACCCGAGCGTCCGGTGCGTCGCGGATCGTGGACCTCGGCGCGGGTGCCGGCGGACTGCTCATCCAAGCGCTGCAACAGGACCCGTCCCGCACCGGCGTGGCGGTGGACATCAGCGCCTCCGCCTGTTCCGCCGCTCGGACGGCCGCAGCTCGGGCCGGCGTGGCCGAGCGCATGGAGGTGGTGGAACGGCCGATCGAGTCACTCATCGACGACCCCGATCCCATCAAGGGCGCCGACGTCATTACAGCCTGCTTCGTCCTGCACGACATCGTCCAGAACGACGCGCTGTGTGAAGCCGTGTTGCGTCAGTGCCGCGACGCGCTCCCCCCGGGCGGAGCCATGGTCGTCGCCGACGCCGTCTCGTTCGCCGGTGGAGAGGACGAGCGCAGGTTCAGCGCGCTCTTCACGTACCTGCACGCCGCCTTCATGGAAATCTTCCTGCCCAGCGAGAAGGAGTGGCTGGAGAAGTTCCGGGCCGCCGGCTTCCGTCACGTCGAGAGCCACGCGGAGATCCTGCCCGGTGGCCGACTCTTCGTGGCGGTCAGGTAGTGAGCCCGGGAACACGCGGCATGACACCGCACCGGGCGGTTGCCGACGAACTCTGGGCGGCTGCCCGGCAACGCCTCCCGGTCCCACACATCTCCGTGCGGCATCCGGAGTTCACGCTGGACGACGCGTACGCCGTCCAGCGGGGGGTGCGCGACGCGGAACTGACCGACGGAGCTCGCCTGGTGGGCAGCAAGATCGGCGCCACCAGCGAGGCGATCCAGAAAATGTTCAACATCGACCATCCGGACTTCGGTTTCCTGACCGACCGGATGCTGCTACCCGACGGCATCCACCTGGACACCGGGCGGTTCATCCACCCGAAGGTCGAGGGCGAAATCGCCTTCGAACTGGGCAAGGACCTGACCGGCGCCGAGGTGACGGCGCAGGACGTCCTCGACGCGACGTCCGCGGTGATCCCGGTGCTCGAGGTGCTCGACAGCCGGTTCGACAGTTGGGACATCACCCTCGTCGACACGGTCGCGGACAACGCGTCGTCCGCGATGGCGGTGCTCGGCACCCCGGTCCCGCTCGGCGACCTCGACCTCGCGGCCCAGCGCATGGTCTTCGAGGAGCGGGAGGGGGACGGCACGGTCCGTAGCCGCCTCACCGCGACCGGTGCTGCCGTCATGGGCCATCCAGCCGAGTCCGTGGCCTGCCTGATCCGCATCCTGGCCAGTTACGGCGACGGCGTCCGAGCCGGCGACATCGTGCTCGCCGGGTCCTGGGCCGGCGCCGTGGACCTGGTGCCCGGCCGGGAAGTGCGGGCGTCGTTCGGTGTCCTCGGCTCGGTTTCGCTGGTCGCGGTCGGCCCAGAGCGGACGAGTAGGGGCTCCTGAGGCCGAGGAGGCGGCGAACACCCGGCCGGGCATCGTCGTCCGGCTCCGCCGCTAGGCTGGCAGGTGATTCCGGTGGACGGAAAGCCCCTGCGCGGCAGCCTTCGTCGACATCCGCGCCGACCTCGGTCGGCGCGGATGTCACATGTACGGCTCTCTGCGAAATCCCCCACGATGGATGTGCGACAGCCAGGACAGCGAGACGTCCGCCGTCAGTGGCGTGAGTCTCGTGCCGACACCGACCCCACACTTCCGCAAGACCGTGGCAACCCTCATCGCGCAAGAGACCTGCCCGCCCAGGACCCGGACGTCTTGGACATCGTCGAGCGACTCGGTGCCGATCGCGCGGGGTGGCGACGTCCCGCACACGCCCGGCACCCACGGGCGCACCGGGATGACGAACCTGGTTGCCGGAGCAGGTTTATGGGAGGTTTTCGGGGAGCGGTCCACGACCCCATAGGCAACCTTCAAGCCCTGACCAGCGTTTCCGCTGGTCAGGGCTTTTGTCTGTCGACGGATTGTCACTGGGTCGCGCCCGCCTCAGAAACTCCGCCCGCTCCGCGAATAGGTCGATCGCCTGCTGCAGGCTGCATGCCTCAGTCTCGCGTATGGCCTTGATCGTTCCGCATCAAGCGGATCAGGCTGTCACCGTCTCACCTCGGGCAAGCTCCGCCCGCGGCAGAACGCCGTGTTGCCGACATATCCTTGATCCCGGCACGGCCTGGAGTGCGAGTCATGGACGCCTGCGAGGCCGAGGCGGAACATAGCTTCCGCTGATCAGACGAGGCATCGTCTGAGTACCGGGGTTACATCCCTCCGGGCCGTGCTCATGCCTCGGACCTTCGGCCGTTTCAGGTGCTAGTCGGAGAATGGCGCACGGCGGGAACGCCAACCCTGGTGCCGGACACGACTTGTAACAGATCGGTCCGCCAGTCACACATGCCTGTGGGCAGGACTCCTGCGACTCGCACGTGCGTCGCCCCAGGGCTCAACGCCGCCGTCCGCGCACCGGTACCCGCCTGGCTGGTGCGAGCCACCAGAGCGCCTTGCGCTGAACCCGCTACACCCATCGAGGTGGTCTCTTAGGCTGCGTGGGCGGGGTGCCCGGTTCGACGATGGCCTCTCGGTGGCGCTGTACGGACTGGCCGAGGGCTCCTTTCGGCGGCCTGGCTCTACCACTACCTCAGCCGACACGGGAGCTGCCGCGACAGCGCGTGACGCCTCCGGTCTGTTCGCCGTCAACGGCCGCGCCCGGCTAGCGGTGAGGAGCACCGATGACGCACAGCGAACGGGACCGCCCGGAGATCGTTGTCGGACTGGTAGCAACCCCGCCGGACCACCCGGCCCGGGTGGCCGCGCGGCTCACCGCCGAGCTGGCCGGCAGGCTCGCCGAGCGAGTAGACGCGGGCGTGCGGTGGACCGTCCGGGAAGGTTGGGGCGAGGTGGCGCCGCGCCGCGACGGCGGCGTTGAGGCCCTGCTCAACGATCTTGCTCAACGGCGCGCCGACGACCATTGGGACGTCGCCATCTGCCTGACCGACCTGCCGCTGCACGCCGAGCGGGTGCCGCTGGTCGCGCAGACCTCCGCCCGGCGCCAAGTCGCGGTGGTGTCCCTGCCCGCGCTGGGACTGCACCAGCTGCGCGCAGCCCGTGCCGCCGTTCCGGATCTGGTGAGCCGACTGCTGACCGACGCTTCCGACCAGCGGGTGCCGCCGGCCGGCCGGGCACCGGCCGAGATGGCACGCCGGATCCCCGCCGTCCACCGAGTGGTCGGCGAGGCTGACGCCGGCGAGCGGCGCTTCGTCGCCTCCGGGCTGATCGGCCGGGCGCGGCTGTTGACCGGCATGGTCCGCGCCAACCGCCCGGGGCGCGCCCTGCTGGGCCTGTCCAAGCTGCTGGTCGGCGCGATCGGCACGGCCGTGTTCGCGCTCAGCACGAACACGATCTGGCAGATGGGCGATGCACTCGGCGGACTCCGGCTCGCCGTGATCATGCTGCTCGGACTGACCGCGTTGGTGGTCTGGCTGATCGTCGCGCACGACCTGTGGGAGAAACCAGACCGAGAGACACCGAACGAGCTGGCACGGCTGTTCAACCTGGGTACGATCCTCACCCTCACTCTGGCCACGGCGCTGTCCTACGTGGTGCTGTTCGTGGGAACAGTGCTCGTCGGGGCACTGCTGATCGACACATCCGTGCTGGAACAGACCTTGCAGCGGCCAGTCAACGTCACCGACTATCTGAAGCTCGCCTGGATCACCAGCTCGCTGGCCACCGTCGGCGGCGCGATCGGCTCCGGGCTGGAGAACGAGGAAACGGTCCGGGCCGCCGCGTACGGCTACCATCCCCGACCCGATGGCTGGCGGGACGAGAAAGGCGGGCAGTCCCCCGGCGGCAGGTGAGTGGGCACATGTACCACCGGAGTACTAGCCCACTTGGCTGCGTCCGGATACCGATGCCGGGGGTGCCAACCGCGCCACGGGCGGGAGCGGCGAGACATCCGGGGAGGCTTGGAATGCCGAGATGGCGAGAGCGGCGAAGCGCCGGGAGGCGGTGACCTGGGTAGTCGGCGAGGTCGTGTGGATACCGCTGTTGGCCATGAGCACGAGGATGACGTCGTCCAGGACAAAGTCGGGGCGCAGGCGGCCCGCTTCCTTGGCGCGGCGGGCAAGTTCGTCGATCGCTTTGAGCGCGTAAGCACGGCGCGCGTCGAAATCTACTGCATTGGGAAAGGTCGAAATGAGAGCTGCGGTAAAGCCTCGGTCGCGCGCGTGCAGTTCACACATTTTCTCGATCACGAGACAGAAACCGTGCCATGGATCCAGATCGGCAAGGCCCTCGTCGACAACGGCGCGACACGCGTACATCTGTTCTGCGAATGCCTCGGTGACCAGCATCTCCTTGGTCGGAAATCGGCGGTACAGGGTGGCGGGTGCGACCCCGGCCCTCCGGGCGACCTCCCGCATCGGCACGTCCAGACCGTCAACGGCGAAGACCGCGCGGGCGGCATCGAGGATGCGCTCGCGGTTGTCCAGGGCGTCGGAGCGAAGAGCGTGAGGCAAACGATCGGTCACGGCTCTCACTTTAGCGAGGCGGACAACGGCCTGCGTTAGCGTCCGTGTGCATGAGGGCTTTGCAATTTTCCAAGTACGGTCCCGCCAGTGTCCTTGAGGTCTCGAAGGCACCGGAACCCCACGCCGGACCCGGCCAGATACGGGTGGCGGTTCGGGCCTCAGGCGTCAATCCGGCCGACACGTACGTCCGCGCCGGTCGATTCCAGGACTGGATTCCACTCCGTCTGCCGCACGTGCCCGGTGTCGACGCCGCCGGCGTGGTGGATGAGGTCGGTGAGGGGGTGACCACGGCTCAGGTAGGCGATGAGGTTTTCGGGATCACGGACTACGCCCAGATGGGCGGAGCGAACGCCGAATACGCCGTCTTGGCCGCGTGGGCACCGAAGCCGGCCGCCCTGACCTGGGAGCAGGCCGGCGGCGCGGCGGGCAACATCGAGACGGCCACCCGAGTGCTCGACCGGCTGGGCGTCAAGGACGGCACCACGCTGTTGATCGAGGGCGCGGCCGGCGGGGTCGGTACGACCGCGATCCAGCTCGCGGTCGCCCGTGGCGCGGCCGTCATCGGCACGGCCAGCGATCGCAACCATGAGTTCGTCGCCTCGCTCGGGGCGATCCCGACCACCTACGGGCCCAGCCTGGCCGAGCGGGTCCGCACTCTGGTGCCCGGCGGGGTGGATGTCGTACTCGACTGTGCCGGCTCTGGTTCTCTCCCCGACCTGGTCGGCCTGGTCGCGAGCCCGGACAGGGTGGTGAGCATCGCCGACATCAACGCCGCGACCTACGGCGTGCACCTATCGCGCGGCTCTGGCCCCGGCGCGGACACACCGGCTCTCGAAGGAATCGCCGCCGTCGGCGAACTCGCCGAGCGGAGTCGTTTCACAGTGCCGGTCGCTGCCGTGTTCTCTCTGAAAGAGGCGGCCGCCGCTCACGAGTTGAGTGAGTCCCGCCACGCGCGAGGCAAGATCGTGCTGAAGCCGTAGGCGTACTCCACCTGCGAGAATTCGAATCCCAACGCCGGGATCGCGGAGAAGATGTTCGGTCATCCGGTCTCCGCGATCTTCGGCTGTTCGCTCCGAACTGAGCGACGATCAGGTGTTGTTCCTCTCGGACATCCTGCCGACCGGCTGCATGGGTGCCGAGATGTGCGACATCCAGCCCGCCGACGTGGTCGCGGTGCGGGTGCCCTGCCGGTCGGCCAGTTCGCGATGGACAGCGGAGGCCGTTTAGGGCTGATACTGATTGCGGGCGCGGGGCAGCCACTGGGGACGACTGTCGCGCAGGTAGCGGATCAGCCCCTCGCGCAGGTCGCAGCGCAGGTCCCAGGCGCTGGCACCGTCGGCGGCCGAGGCCTGCACCTGGATGACCACTGTCTGCGGGGTGGAGTCGACCATTTGGAGCACCCACTGGTCACGATCCCAGAGCGGCGAGGACTCGACCAGCCGGCGCGCCTCCCGGCGCAGGTCGTCCAGGTCGGCGGTGTGGTCGACATGGATCTGGATCTTGCCGACCACGCGGGACTCGTTCCGGGTCCAGTTCTGAAACGGCCGCTCGGTGAAGTACGTGGTCGGCAGGATGAGCATCCGCTCGTCCCAGAGCCGGATCACCACGTTGGTCAGCTTCACCTCCTCAACCCGGCCCCATTCACCGTCCACCACCAGCACGTCGCCGACGTGCAGACCGTCGGCGAAGGCGACCTGGATGCCGGAGAACGCGTTGCCGAGCGCGGTTCGAGCGGACAGGCCGATCAATGCGCCGACCACTCCCGCCGAGGTCAGCACAGAGATGCCGAAGAGGCGTACCGGCCGGAAGGTGATCAGGATCAGGCCGATCGCGACGATGGTGACCACGGCGACGGTGAGCCGCCGCACGGGGCGGATCTGGGTCCGGGCCCGCCGGATCCGCCGATTGGCGACCGCGTCGCCCGGCAGTCGGCTGAACGCGACCGCTTCGGCGACGTGCAACGCCTTGATCACTAGCCATGCCCCGAGGACGACCAGGACCAGCTGGACGACGTGCCGCAGGCTCCGCTGCCACCCGGCCGGCCCCGCCGGCAGCGCATAGTACAGCGCCCCAACCAGCAGGACGGCCGCCGCCGGGCGGCGGCAGGCATGCCGTAACGGCTCCAGCAACCACTTGTGACGGCCACGGGCTACGCGTCGGATGAGCAGGCCAAAAATCAGATCCACGACCGCCGCCGTCGCCAGCGCGGCTACTACGATCAACGCCGTACGCATCAGAGGCCGTTCACCGTAGTCCCGATGCCACCTTTCCTGCCCAGTCCACGTACCCAGGGTGCCACCCCGTCCAGTGGTGGGCGGCCAACATCGGCGAACAACCGCTGACCACGCCAGCAGCACCTGCCCGGCGGTCGCTTCCAACAGACGGGGCCATCTACTGGTCCGGTGCGCCGGGGGACCCGCGCGACGCATCGCGGACGCACCGGCGGTGGGGACCCGGATCGCCAACGGAGCCCCGGTCGATCGACTCCCACGGCGGCGTCGTAGGGCGGTACGGCTCCCTCGTGTTGACGATGTAGGCGTGACGACGACCGACGGGGTTCAGTTGCCCTCGGTGAACAGGTTGGCGTAGCGGGCCAGGTAGAGGGGCCAGCCTTCGTCGTGGGCGACGCCGTCGCGGACCGCGGGCCAGCCCGGGCCGTGCCGGTCGAGGTTGCGGTGCTCCAATTCGACCCGGGTGCGGTCCGGGGATTCGGCGATGAAGGTGACCTCGACTTCGCTGGTGTTGTCGGGGTCGGTCTCGACCTGCCAGGTTGGGCTGATGTCCCAGCTGAACACGACGCGCTCCGGTGGGTCGTAGACCAGGACCCGCGCCCATCGGCATACCTCGCCGTCGGCGCTGCGATCGTAGATGTGGCCGCCGACTCTTGGTTCGAAGACGGTCTCGGCGGTCGCGGCGTCGAGCAGAGTGTGCTCACGCGGTTTGAAGTCGCCGAACCGTTCCGTGAACACGGTGAAGGCTCGCTCAATCGGTGCCTGCACGATGACGTGCCGGCGCACGACGACTTCGGTGGCTTCCGTCATGACTACTCCTCGGTGGGTTGTTCGGCGATGTCCTGAAAGCCTTCGAGGGCGCGGTTCCAGTACGTGTCGAGCTGGTCTCGAAGGGCGGCGACCCCTGCGGGGTTGAGTCGGTAGACCCTGCGGGTGCCGGCGGCGCGGTCGGTAACGAGGCCGGCGTCCTTGAGCACTCTGAGGTGTTGGGAAACCGCCGGTCTACTGACCGGCAGGACTTCGGCGAGTTCGCCGACGGCACGGGGTCGTTCGGCCAGGCAGGCGACGATGGCGCGTCTCGTTGGATCTCCGAGTGCGTCCCACCCGTCATCTGCTTGGTAAGTCACCACGAACGGTAAGTTACTACTTACGGGGATTGGGATCAACCATGCACCCGTTCCGAATCGTGCGCACATCGAAGCGGTGCTGCAGACGACGCCGTCGGCGAACTGCGCCTTATGCGCTGGTCGCGGCGTCGCGGGTGAAATCGGGGTCTCAGCTGACGTGAGCGCGGCCGGGCGAGCGCTGCGGCGGCGGGCGGTACGACGGACGGTCACCGCCGGGCAGGGGCAGCACGAAGCAGACGACGGCGAGCATCACCGCCGCGACCACGCCATCGAGCCAGTAGTGGTTGCCCGTGCTCACGACGACCAGCAGGGTGGCGGACGGGTGCGCCAGCCACAGCCACCGTGTACGTCCGCGAGTCACCGCGATGAGCGCGACGGCGACGGCGATCGCCCATCCGACGTGCAGGGACGGCATGGCGGCGTACTGGTTGCTCAACGCGTCCGTGTCGGGTGGGCCGTAGACGGCGGGCCCATACCGGCGGCCGGTGTCCACCATGCCGGTCAGAGCGGTGAGCCGGGGCGGCGCCAGTGGGAACACGAGGTGCAGCGCCAGGGCCGCCCCGGTGAGACCGGCGAGTATCCGACGGGTCCAGAGGTAGTGCGCGGGGTGTCGCACGTAGAGCCAGATCAGCGTCAGCGCAGTGGCAGGGAAGTGCACGTACGCGTAGTAGCCGTTGGCCAGGTGCACCAGCAGGTCGCTGGACAGCACGGGGCGCTGGAGGGCGGCCTCGTTCGGCAGGCGTAGCAGGCGTTCCAGGTGCCAGATCGACTCCCCGTTGGCCAGCGCGGTGGAGACCCGGCCGGCCACCGCCACCCGCGCCGCCTTGTAGAGCAGGAACAGTGCGGCGACGAGCCCCAGTTCGCGCAGCGCGCGGCGCAGTGGGGCGGTTCGCCGGCTGGGAGCCGCCGGCCGTACCGCTGCCATTTCCGCAGTTTCCACAACGCCTCGATTCGGTCGCGCTCGCGTGTCGGCCCACGCCGGACAGACCGGGGCCGCTGCCGTCGGATGACGGCGGCGGCCCCGGGTCGTACGGCCAGATGTCAACGTCGGCTGGTCGCTCCGTCCGGCGTCTTGTCGACCGACACCTGGTCGAAGGCGGGCGCGCCGTCGATCGCGTCGGCGGCGACGGCCGTCGACGTGGCGGCGTCCGGCAGGTCGAGGCTGGTCCGCAGCGTGATCGGCTTGAGCAGGAGCGCGGCGATGATGCCGACGATCCCGATGGCGGCGGAGATGAGGAAGATGTGCCCGGTGGCGTCGCCGTACGCTGCCCGGACGATGTGCTGAATGCTGTCGGGCAGCGCGGTGATGTTGAGGTTGCTGCCGCCCGCGCTGTCGGAGGCGGGGATCCCGGCGGCGGCGAGGTCGTGGGTGATCTGGTCGGCGACCCGGCGGGCGAGGACGGCGCCGAGAACCGAGACGCCGATGGTGCCGCCGAGTGACCGGAAGAACGCGACGCTGGAGCTGGCGGCACCGATGTCCTTGAGCGCGACCGTGTTCTGCACGGCGAGGACGAGGTTCTGCATCGTCATGCCGACGCCGGTGCCGACGATGAACATGGCGACGCCGACCAGGACCAGCGACGTCTGGTGGTCGATGGTGCCGAGCAGCGCGAAGCCGGCCACGAGGGTGATCGAACCGGCGACGATGTACGGCTTGATCTTCCCACTCCGGGTGATCAGCCGACCGGCGACGATCGAGGACCCGAGGACTCCGGCCATCATCGGGATGGTGAGCAGGCCGGCCTCCGTCGGGCTGAAACCACGGCCGATCTGGAAGTACTGGCCGAGGAACACGGCGCCGCCGAACATGGCCATGCCGACCGCGAGGCTGCCGAGGATGGCCAGCGCGGTGGTGTGCTCGCGCACGATGCCGAGTGGGACGACCGGCTCGGCCGCTCGCGACTCGACCCAGACCGCCAGAGCGAGCAGGACGATCGTGCCGCCCACCATGGCCGCGGTCTGCCAGGAGGCCCAGGCGAACGACCCGCCGACGAACGAGATCCAGATGAGCAGCAGGCTGACGCCGGCGGCGATCAGGGTGGCGCCCAGATAGTCGATCTTGACGTTCTCCCGCCGCACGGTCGGCAGGTGCAGGGTGGCCTGGAGCAGGATCAGTGCGATCACGGCGACGGGTACGCCGACGAAGAAGCACCAACGCCAGCCGAGCCAGGACGTGTCGACGATGAGCCCGCCGAGCAGCGGGCCGCCGACCGTCGCGACCGCCATGACGCCGCCGAGGTAGCCGTTGTAGCGGCCCCGCTCGCGTGGCGGGATCATGGCCGCGATCGCCACCTGGACGAGTGCCTGCAGGCCGCCGACCCCGATGCCCTGGAACGCTCGGGCGGCGATGAGCTGGCCGCCGCTCTGCGAGAAGCCGGCGATGACCGAGCCCAGCAGGAAGATCACGATGGCGACCTGGATGAGGATCTTCTTGTTGAACAGGTCTGCCAACTTGCCCCAGATCGGGGTGGTCGCGGTCGCGGTGAGCAGGGTCGCGGTGACCACCCAGGTGTACTGGTTCTGCGAGCCGTTGAGCGCGCCGATGATCTTCGGTAGCGCGGTCGAGACGACCGTGCTGCTCAGCATCGCGACGAAGAGCACCAGCAGCAGGCCGCTGAGCGCCTCGAGCGTCTGCCGATGGTTCATCGGCTCGGTGCCGGCCGTTGTGGTGGGTGCGCTCATCGCGCGGCCTCCAGGTTGTCGTGGTTTCCGAGTGCGGTGTCGATGTCGTGGGCGAGCCGGTCGAGCGCACCGCTCAGCGCCCGTACCTCGTCGTGGGTCCAGTCGGCGAGCACCCGCTCAAGCACCTCGCCGTACCAGCCGTAGGCCTCGGTGAGGGCGGCCTGGCCGGTCGGCGTGATCGCCAGGAAGCTCGCCCGGCGGTCGGTCGGGTCGGGCCGCCGCTCGACCAGGTTGTGCGCGACGAGCCCCGCGACAGAGCGGCTGACGGTGGACGGGTCGAGCCGGGTGCGGTGCACCAACTCGCGGGCGTGGCATCCGCTGGAGAGTTGGTCGATCTGCAGGAGCATGCCGACCAGGCCCGGCGGTACGGCCGGTCGTTCGTCGGCCCGGCGCTGCTTCAGCAGCCGGACGCTCTTGGCCAGTTCGAACAGCCGAAGAACGAGTTCACGTACCGCGCTGTCCACGTCTCTCCCACACCCGAAATGGTTGCCCCACGCAAGCATCTACCGATCTTGCCCATTAGGCAAGTTTGCACTTTGAGAAGCGCGTCACCCGCGTACGCTGAGGGCGATGGACGAGACCACGGGGCTGCGGGAGCGCAAGAAGGCGGCCACCCGCCTGGCCCTGCACGAGGCGGCCCTGAGCCTCGCCGCCGAGCAGGGGTTCGACGGCCTGACCGTCGAGGCGATCGCCGACGCCGCCAACGTCTCCCGGCGGACGTTCTCCAACTACTTCTCCAGCAAGGAGGAGGCGCTCTTCCACGGCGACACCAGGCGCCTTCGCCGACTGTTGCAGCTCATCGGCGAACAACCCGTCGACGAGCCGCCGTGGGCGGCACTCAGCCGGGCGGCGCAACGCTTCACCGAGGAGTTGTTCGGCGACGGCGACCCGTCCTGGCTGACCCAGCGGCGGCAGCTACGCCAGCACCCCGGCCTGGCCGCACACCAGGTCGCGGCGTACAGCGCCGTCGAGCGCGAGTTGGCCGGCGAACTGGCTCACCGGCTCACCGGCGCCGACGTGGCATTGCGCTCCCGCGTCCTGGCCGCCACCTTCCTGGCCATCCTGCGGGTCGCCGTGCAGCACTGGATCGAGCACCCGAACAAACCACTGGTCGACACGGTCCGGGCCGCCCTCGCGGAGGCCGCCGCGGCCACCTCCGAGCGCTAGACGAATCAGTTCAGCGTTCTGTTTATTCATTGGCTGATGTACTGTCAGGCAGTGGAGACGCTCACGCACGGACAGGTCCTGGCCCGCTTCGGTCACGCCCTGTCCGACCCGGTCCGCGCCCGGCTCCTACTCGCGCTGCGCGAGGGTCCCGGCTACCCGGCCGACCTCGCCGACCTGCTGGGGACCAGCCGACAGAACCTCTCCAACCACCTGGCGTGCCTGCGGGGCTGCGGCCTGGTCGTCGCCATGCCCGAAGGCCGCCGCAGCCGCTACGAACTCGCCGACGGGCGCCTCGCACACGCCCTCGGGGACCTACTCGGCCTGGTCCTGGCCGTCGACCCGGCCGCCTGCCCGGACGCTGAATCCGAGGGGTGCTGCTGATGGGCGCGCCTCTGCCGCTGGTGGCGCTCGGTCCGTCGCCGGCCCGCCGCTCGACCCTGATCCGGCGCGTGCGTCTGTTCGTCGCCGCGACGATCACCTACAACGTGATCGAGGCGGTCATCGCCATCAGCGCCGGGACGATGGCCTCGTCGACCGCGCTGATCGGGTTCGGGCTCGACTCCGTCATCGAGGTGGCCTCCGCCGCCGCGGTCGCCTGGCAGTTCTCCGGCCCCGACCACGAACGCCGCGAACGTGCCGCGCTGCGCGTCATCGCGCTGTCGTTCTTCGCCCTCGCCGCCTACGTGTCCGTCGAGTCGGTGCGCGCGCTCGTCGGCGGCGACCACGCGGAGCACTCCACGATCGGGCTGGTCCTGGCAGCGGTGTCGCTGGCGGTGATGCCGGTCCTGTCGGCCGCGCAACGTCGTGCGGGACGTGAACTCGGGTCGGCCTCGGCCGTCGCGGACTCCAAGCAGACCCTGCTGTGCACCTACCTCTCGGCAGTGCTGCTGGTCGGGCTCGCGGTCAACTCGCTGTTCGGCTGGTGGTGGGCCGACCCCGCCGCCGCTTTGATCATCGCCGCGGTCGCGGTCAAGGAGGGCCGTGAAGCCTGGCGCGGCGACGCCTGTTGCGTCCCCGGTGCCGCCCTGCGCTCCCCCGCCGCAGGCAGCGACGCCAGCGGGTGCGACGACGGTTGCCGCACCACCGACAACCGTTGAACGGACCTACGGTGGCGGTCGGTTCCTTCGACCGCCACCGCACTGTACGAGGGCAGCGGACGGCTAGATGAGAGTGATCCAGTAGCTCCAGAAGCGGTTGAGGATCGCGAGCAGGATGATCGCGTACCAGCCCGTGAGGATCAGGCTGTGGTAGGTGCCAGCCACGGCAGCGACCCGACGTACGGGCCCGGGAAGCGCGCCACCGTGCTGGCGAAGGGTGCGCAGGGTGACGTAGAGGAAGATCGGGATGGTGACGGTCCAGACGAGCATGCAGTAGGGGCACAGGGCGCCGATGACGTAGAGGCTCTGATAGATGAGCCAATGCACGAAGACGACTCCGAATGTCGCGCCGGCCTGCAGTCCCAGCCAGAACCAGGTGGGCAGTCGCGCACCGGCCAGCAGGACGACGCCGATCGTGGCGACCACGGTGAAACCCGCGACGCCGATCAAGGGGTTGGGGATCCCGAAAGCCTCGGCCTGCGGTGTGACCATGACCGAGCCGCAGGACAAGATGGGATTGATGCTGCAACTCGGCACGTAGTCGGGGTCGGCGAGCAGGTTGATTTTCTCGACGATGAGGATCAGCGCGGCGAGCAACCCGAGCGCGCCACCGACGGCGCAGATCCAGGCGGTGGCGCGGGACAGGAAACCCTGGTCGGGTACCGCCCGCTCGGTGTGCGGGTCCACGATGGCGGCGCTCATTCGGCCAACGCGGCGTCGATAGCGGCGACGAGGTCGTCCTGGCCGCGCAGGTCGGTCAGTTGCCGGCCGTTGAGGAAGAACGTCGGGGTGCCCTGCACCCCAGCGGCTGCACCGTCGGTCTTGTCCCTCGCGACCCGCGTGGCAGTGGCGGGGTCGTCGAGATCGCGCTGGAAGCGCGGCAGGTCCAGGCCGAGCGTGCGGGCGTAGCCGAGGAACACCTCCGTCTGGGGCTGCTCCTGGTGACTCCAACTGGTCTGGTTCTCGAACAGCTGGACGTACATGTCGGAGAAGCGGCCCTGGTTCGCGGCGGCCTGGGCGGTTCGGGCGGCCAGATCGGCGTTGGGGTGGCTGGGGATCGGGAAGTACCTGACCACGAAGGTGATGCGGCCCTGGTAGGTGGCCAGGACCTGCTTGACCGCCGGGTACGCGGCGGCGCAGGACTCGCACTCGAAGTCGAGGAACTCCACCAGAGTCACCTTGCCGTCGGCGGCGGTGGCCAGCCGGTGGCTGTCCTCGCGCACCAGCACCGTCGACTCGATCCCGCCAGTGTCGGTGGTCGCGGCAGGTGGTTGGTCGGGACGGTTGACGGCCAGCAGACCGCCGACCACGAGCACCACCACCGCGATCAACGCCAAGGTCAAGCGAGCGTTCCTCGTCATTTTCCCGTCCTCGTCCGCCGTGGATCAACGTGATCGGCCCGCCCGCCTTCGAGCGACGGTGTCCGACCCGGACGGTACAGAGACGGCTGTACCGACTTGCTGTCAGATTCCTGAGACCGGGCGGGCGTCGGCGTCGACCAGACCATCTGGGCGAACACGCTCGCCGGAGCACGCCGAGGTGGGCGAACAGTTCCCGCTGACCACCGACCGCTCCCATCGGCCGGGACGCGCTGCGTTCTGGGTCATCAACCGATCGGATGACCGAAGCAGATGATCGGCTATTTCCGTGTGCGACGGACACCCTGCGACGCTTAAGAAGAAGGCATGACCAACGAGGTGACCGTTCCCCTGCTGCCGTGTGCATCCATTGACGACATCGAGGCCTTCTACGGAGTTCTCGGTTTCCGCACCACGTACAAGCAACGCAAGCCCAACGCGTGTGTGGGGGTGCAGCGGGAAGACCTGCATCTGCAGTTCTTCGAGATCGCCGGATTCGACCCCGAGCAGTCCTATGGCTCCTGTCTCGTAATCACCGCAGACATCGAGGGACTACATCAGGCATTCGCAGACGGCATGCGCGCCGCGTACGGCAAGGTACTGGTGTCGGGAACGCCGCGGATGACCCGGCCCAGGGCGCGGAAGAACGCCGACGGGTTGGGCGGATTCAGCGTCATCGACCCGGGCGGCAACTGGATCCGCGTCTTTCGGAACGCCGCCACCGCGCCCGTGCCGGCCGCCACGACTGCCGGGCGGCTGGCCAAGGCCCTAGCGAATGCTGTCGTGCAGGCCGATTCCAGGGGAAGCGTCGGACAGGCCGTTCGGATTCTCGACAGCGCGTTGGCCCGCCCGCAAGCCGACGACGACCCGGTCGAGCAGGTAGAGGTCCTGGTCTACCGCGCCGAACTCGCGATGGTGCTGCACGATCCAAAGACTGCGGGCGAGATGCTGGCCCGCGCCCAGTCCGTCACGCTCACGGAAGACGAATCCGAGAGAGCGGCATCCGCGTTCGACAACGCCGACGAACTCGCAGCAGCACTGCGGTGACTCACCATACGAACGCCTCCCTCAACTCGGCATGTACGGAGACCCGGCCTCACCCAGACGTCACCGTACGGATCTTCTCCACGATGCGGTCGGTGTCCTGGCCCAACTCGACGATGATGTCCAGCGCCTCCCGCCACACCCCACGCGCCGCCGACCGTTCGCCGGCAGCGAGATGGGTGTCGCCGAGGTGCGTGAGCGTGGCTGACTCGTAGTAGCGTTCGCCCACCTCGCGCCAGAGCGACAGGGCCTGCCGGTAGCACTCGGTGGCCTCGGCAAACTGGCCCAGGTGGTGGTGCGCGCTCCCGAGACTGTCCCAGGTGTGAGCCTGCCAGTAGCGGTCACCGGCCTCCTGTTGCAGCAGCAACGCCCGCTGGCAGTGATCCAGCGCAAGCTCGTGGTCACCGAGCTGGCTGTGGTACCAACCCGCGTTGTTCAGGGCATTCGCCTGCCCGGATCGGTGCCCGGCCGCCCGAAACAGTCGCAGCGCCTGTTCGGCGTAGCGCAGGGCGAGCCGGGGCTTGCCCCGATGCTCGGCGACGGTACCCAGGTTGAGCAGGGTGCGGGCCTGCCCGACCTGATCACCAAGCCTGCGGTAAAGCCGCACCGCGTGCCACAGGTGGTCGCGGGCCTCGCCGTGCAGACCCCGACGCAGGTGCGCGATGGAGATGTTGCGATGTGCTCGAGCCTGCCCGTCCCGGTCCCGGACCCGGCGGGCCGCCTCCAGCGCGAGCTGTTGAACGATCGCCTGGTCATGCCAGCGGCCACACCGGTCCAGGAACGTGGTCATGGCCCAGCCGAGCTGCCACGCGTGAACGTCGTACCCGTCGCCGCCAGCCCGTCGCAAGAGATCGAACAGCACCGGATACTCCTGGCTGAACCAGGTCCAGGCGGCCTCGCGGTCACTGATGACCGCTACGGTCACGCCAACGACCGCCCCTGGTAGCCGGATCGGGTCCCGATGTGGGTGCAGCCGCAGGTCGGCAAGGTGGGCGCTGCCCAGGTAGTGGTCGAACATCCGGCGCGTCACCGCCAGCCGCTCGGCGCAGTCCTCCTCGATGTCGGTTCGCTCCATGGCGTAGGCACGGAGCAGGTCGTGCATGGCATACCTGCCCGGCGCGTGTTCGGTGACCATGTGCGCGTGCGCGAGCTCGGCCAACAGTGGGCGGACCCGCGCGGCCGGAACACCGGCGAGGCTGGCCGCAGCAACCGCACCCAGATCCGGACCGGGATGCAGGCTGAGCAGTCGGAACAGGCGTGCGGCCGGACTACTCAGGGCGCGGTACGACCAGGAGAAGACCGAGCGGACGTCAGTTTCGGCGTCCATGCCCGTGAAACCCTCCAGACCACCGTGGGCCAGGTCCAGCTCCTCGGCGATGGCCCGCAGGGCGAAGTGGGGGTGATTGACCAGTCGGGACGCGACGATGGCCAGCGCCAAGGGCAGCCCCGCGGACCGGGCGGTGATCGTTGTGACGGCCGCCGGCTCGGCGGTGAGCCGGCGCGCACCGAGTCGGCGGATCAGCATGGTGTGCGCGTCGTCGAGCGGCAGCGGATCGAGCGTGATCGGATGTGCTCCCTCGGTCGTCACCAGGCCGGTCAACCTGCTGCGGCTGGTGATCAGGGTGAGGCAGCCGGGTCCACCCGGCAGCAGCGGGCGGACGTGCTCGCTGTCGCGGGCGTTGTCCAGCAACAGCAGGACCCGGCGCCCGGCCAGCAGCGTGCGCAGCAAGGCCGACTGGGCGGCGAGACCGTCGGGCAGTTGCTGTGCTGGTACCTCGAACGCGTCCAGGAAGCCACGAACTGCCTCACCGGGGTCGAGCGGCGGACCGGTCGGATGGAAGCCGCGCAGATCGACGTGGAGGTGGCCGTCCGGAAACCGGTCGGCCACGAGGCGGGCGAAGTGGACCGCCAGCGCCGTTTTTCCCACCCCCGCGATGCCGGAGAGGACTGCCACCATGCCCGTGCCGGCCCGAGTGGCCGCGTCTAGCAGCCCGCACAACTCGTCAACCTCAGCAATGCGTCCGGTGAAGGCGTACGGCGACGCGGGTAGCTGCGCCGGGACCGGCTTGGTCGGGGTCGAGGCTCCCGGCAGGCTGGGCTCCGGCCGGGAGGTGGCCGCGGGCGCCGTGACCGGTGCCAGTCGCGGGTCGGCGTTGAGGATCGCGCGGTGCAGCTCGATCAGTTCCGGTCCAGGGTCGATCCCCAGTTCACCCACCAGGAGTTCGCGTACCTGGTGATACGTCCGGAGCGCCTCGGTCCGCCGGCCTGCCCGGTACAGGGCGAGCATGAGCTGCCCGTGGGCCCGTTCGCGTAGTGGTTCCGCCGCGACCAGGTCGGCGATCTCGTCCACGAGTTCGGCTCCGCCGCCCAACGTGAGTTCAAGTGACAGGCGTTCTTCCTGGAGGCTGCGGCGTTGGTCGTTGAGCTGGGCCGCCGCCGCCTCGACCAGCCGGCCGGTCACTCCGGTGAAGGCGGACCCGCGCCACAGCGCCAGCGCCTCCCGCAGGTGGACGACCGCACCCGTCAGCTCTCCGACGGCGGCGAGCTGACGGCCCTGGCGTGCCCGATCGACGAAGACACGCAGGTCGATCTCGTCGTCCGGGACGCGCAGAGAGTACCCGCCGGAGTCGGTGACGATCTCGCCCGCCGTCGCCAGCTGCCGACGCAGCGTCGACACGCAGTTGCGGACCACCTTGACCGAGCTGCTGGGCGGATGCTCGTCCCAGATCGCCTCGACCAGCCGGGACATCGGCACCACCCGGTTCGCGTCGAGCAACAGGGCGGCCAGGATGCGTTGCTCCCGTGCCGCGCCCAGGGGAATCTGGCCATGGTCGAGTCGCACTCTGAGCGGACCCAGCACCTCGAACCTCACGTACCTCCCGCCCTCGTCCGCGCCGGTCGGGCCGTCCCTTGTGGACATGGCGCGGCCGACGGCTCGGTCGCCAGCCGAACGAGCCGTGCCACCTCGGATTGTCACACTGCCGCGAACGCATGCATAGCTCGTCGTCGAAGGCACCCGGAACCGGTCCCGTGGTGATTCGGCGCGGGGCCAGGGCGCCGCCGGGGACGAACCGGGGATCGATCGGGGACGGTCAGGCGCAGGGTGCTCCTGAGAAGTCGCTTGATGTGCGGGAGGTAGTCATGAATCACCGCAAGACCTGGCTCGGCCTGCTCGTCCTGGCCCTGGCAACGGTGTCCCTCGGCTTCGGAGCGCGGAGCCAGGCCGACCCCGGCTGGCCTGGCCCGCCGCCGCAGTACCGGGCCACCGAGGTCTCCGACGCGGTCTTGTTCAACGACGGGCCGGCGGCCTATCGGCTGGTCAACCTGAAGCGCCCGCCGACACGGTGGACGACAGCGCTGCGCTACGCCCAGGGTGCGCTCAATTCGGAGTTGACCCGTCGGGACACCTGGTCCGACACGATGATCGTGCAGCGGATACAGAGCGGCAACCCGGTCGCGGTGCGCGAAGGGCTGGTCACCCTCGTCGCGCTGGCTCGCGAGGTGTTCGACAAGACATTCGGCAAGGAAACCGTGGACTCCGCCGTGCTCGTGGTCGACGACGCCCTACTCCAGAACGCGTACGAGGTCGTCCGGGCCGACTCCTACATCGACTTGGACGAGGACAAGCCGACCCTGCTGGAGGCCGGTACCGTCCGGGCCCTCTTCGGCGCTGCTTTCTCCGGCTGGTCGTGGGACATGGCCGGCACCCCGGCGCCACAGGCCAAACTGGTGCAGGACGAACTCATCGCGTCCATCACCCGTGACCTGCGATACAAGTAGTCCACAGTGGATGACACACGGTTGGGTCGGTGGATCGCGGGGAGCGCGGTAGTCGCCGTGCTCCTCGTGGGCTACCTCACCCGCGCGGTGCTGCCGGTGGCTGCGATGCCTGCCCCACCCGGCCGGTCGGTGGCCCGCGCACTGGTGCCGGAAGGCTGGGCGTTCTTCACTCGCGATCCCCGCCGTCCCAGTCCGGTGGCGTACGCCGCGGACCGGGACGGCCGGTGGCGGCTCGCCTCGGGAGGCAGCCGCGGCCCGGCTGGCCTGGACAAGCGGGACCGCGCCCGCAGCGCCGAGATCTCACTGCTCACCCGCCGGCTGCACGGGTCCGCGTGGACAGAGTGTGACGGCGAACCCTCCACCTGCCTGGCCGCCGCCCCGGCCACCGCGGTAGCCAACACCGCCACCGTGCGCACGCTCTGCGGCGACACCGGGATCGTCCTTCAGGAGGTACTGCCATGGGCCTGGAACGACCTGCCGACCGTGCTGCCGTCCCGGGTGGCTCGGCTCACGGTGACCTGCTAGACCGGTGGCTGGCCCGGCTCGGCCGGCGCTGCCGACCGGCCCTGGCCGTCGCGCCCTGGTCGAGCGGATTCGGGCTGGCCCGTACGCTGCTGGCCACCGGCACCTGCGCCACCCTGTTGGTCAACCCGCCGGCGATCCTGCTGTCGATGGACAGCGCCGACTGCACCGGGCCGGCCGCCGCCGGCATCTGGTGTGCGCTGCCCGCCGGGCAGGGGCAGCTCGCCGGGTGGATAGGGATCGCCGTGCTGGTCGTGGTGGCCAGCGGCTGGCGGCCCCGGTGGACGGCACTGCCGCACTGGTACATCTCCTGGAGCGTGATCGCGAACCTGTCCGCGCTGGACGGCGGTGATCACATCACCGCCACCCTCAGCCTGTTGCTACTCCCGATTGCCCTCACCGACCCCCGGCGGTGGCACTGGCAACCACCCCCGGCCGGCACCGCGATCGGCGCCGGCCGGGTGGTCGCGCACGCGGCCCTGGTCCTCGTCTGGCTCCAGGTCGCCATCGTGTATCTGCACGCCTGCATCGCCAAGCTTGGCGTCACCGAGTGGGCCGACGGAACGGCGATGTTCTACTGGCTCCGCACACCCGGGTACGAGCCGCCTGGTTTCCTGCGTCCGCTGACCGAGGCGGCCACCAGTTCCGCAGTGGGGGTGACGCTGTTCACCTGGTCGGTGCTGGCGCTGGAGTTCGCTCTGGCCCTGGCCCGGCTGTTGCCCCCCGAGCTGCGCCGCGTACTACTGGTCGCCGGGCTGGCGTTCCACATCGGCATCGCGGTCGTCCTGGAGTTGGTCACCTTCGGTCTCGCGATGAGTGGGGCGCTGCTGCTCTACCTGTTGCCCGTGGGACACCAGGTCACGCTACCGGCGATCGTGGTGGCGCGGGTGCACGGTGCCCGTCGAGCAAGTGGGTAGGCGGCGCCGCGGGGGCCTGGGTTCGACGTCTGCCTGACGGGGGCCAAGTCGGGTATCTCGCCGTATGGCAACGGCCTGATCTGCGATCTACGCAGTCAGGCCGCCGCGGTATCGCGCTCCTACTTTCCCGGAACCCCGTCACACCAGCATGCGCTGGTGCAGGCGCGCCGTCTCCTCCTGGTCGGTGATCTGGCGCAGTGCGAGCCAGGCCGCGCCGACCGCTGGGTCCCGGGCGGTTGCCACCGAGCCGGCAAGGGTGGCCAGCACGGCCGTTCGCACCGCCGTGGTCCTGGTCAACAAGCTGCCGGCGAGCACGACGGGTCCGGGTGGCGGGCCCAACTCTGCGAGCGTGGCGACCAGTCGATCGGCGGCCTCGGCGGTCAAACGCTCGGCGAGGGCGTCGCCGGCCATGGCGCCAGCGCAGACCAGGGGTGCCAGCGCGGCGAATGCCGCGGGTTGTTGGCGGCCGGCCCAGCGCACGAGCTCGTCGCAGCTGGTCACGCCGGCCTGCCCCGCGATCGTGGCTGCCAGTCCGGCGTCCACGGTGGGACCCGACCAGGCCCGGGCGATCGAACGGACCGCCTGCAGGCCCAGCCACATGCCCGAGCCTTCGTCCCCCAGCAGCCAGCCGAGGCCGTCGGCGGTACGGCTGACGCGCCAGTCGTCGATTCGGGCGGCGACGGCGCCGGTGCCGGCGATGAGCACCGCTCCCGAGGGTGCCGACGTGCCTGCGGCGAAGGCCGTCACCGCGTCTCCGACCACGGTGACCCGGCAGGTGAGTCCGCATTGGCCCCATTCGGCGGTGAAGGCCGCGGCGATCCCTGGATCCGCCATGATGCCCGCGCCGGCGATGCCGGCGACGCCGCTGCGCACGGATGCGGGGTCGTGCTCTCCCAGGGCCTCGCGCACCGCCGCGCCGATCGAGCGCGCAGCGGCCGGTCCCGCAGCCGTCGGGTTGCCCGGACCCGCCGAGCCGCGTCCCACCACGGTGCCGTCCCGGGTCGCCAGGACCGCCCGGGACGCCGTGCCTCCGGCGTCAACACCCAGTACCAGATCCATGCAGAAAATCGAAGCATAGAAATTTTCTATTGACCAGACGTCGATGTGGTCGTAATTTTCATGCTCAGAGCTAATCGATGAAAAGGACGATCACTGGTGACGGGTGAAAGTGGCGGGCTGCTGGTGCGGCTCCGCATGGAGGGGCCCACCATGCCGGAGGCCCTGGCGAAGATCGCCGAGGCCATCCTCGACGATCCGGAGACGGCGGCGCACGCCAGCATCGTCGACCTGGCCGAACGATCCGGGACCTCCACCGCGACGGTCACCCGCTTCAGCCGGGCACTCGGCTTCAAGGGGTACGCCAACCTGCGCGTGGCCGTCGCGACCGAGACCGGGCGCGCAGAGCAGGCCCGCTGGGAGACCGACATCTCCGGGGACATCGCGCCGGAGGACCCGATCGGCAGCGTCCTCGACGTGATCACCGCCGCGGACACCCGGGCCATCCAGGCGACCGCCTCCGGCCTGGACACGGTCGCGGTCGAGCGGGTGGCGGCCGCGATCGCCACTGCCGGCCGAGTGGAGATCTTCGGGCTGGGCAGCAGCGGCACCGCCGGCAGCGAGATGGCGTTCCGGCTCGAACGCATCCGCGTCCCGGTGCGGTACCGCGCCGACACCCACACCGCCCTCACCAACGCCGCACTGCTCGGGCCGGGCGACGTCGCGATCAGCCTGTCGCACTCCGGTCGGACCCGGGAGGCGATCGAGATGCTGGCCGAGGCCGCCGATCATGGCGCGCTGACCGTGGCGGTCACCTCGTACGCCCGCTCACCTTTGGCCGAGGTCGCCGACGTCGTCTTCACCACCTCGGTGCACGAGACCACGTTCCGGCTCGCGGCCCTCTCCGCGCTGCACTCGCAGTTGCTGATCCTCGATCTCATCTACGTCGCCGTCGCACAGCGCACCTACGAGCGCACCGCCGAAGCTCTCGAACTCACCGTGCGGGCCGTCGACGCACACCGGATGCCGGACACCAATGCGAACCGCAAGCGAGCACGGAAGGAAAAGCCGCTGTGACGATCACAAGCGCGGACTATGTCGAGGTCATCACCAAGGCCATCGAACGTGTCAGCACCACCCAGGGCGACCGGGTGGCGCGGGCCGCCGATCTGCTGACCGCGACGCTGCAGGCCGGCGGGGTGATCCAGGCGTTCGGCTGCGGACACTCCGAGGCACTCGCCATGGAGATCGCCGGTCGGGCCGGCGGCCTCGTCCCCACCAACAAGATCGCCCTACGCGACATCGTCCTGTACGGCGGCGAGCCGACGAACGTGCTCGGTGACCCGCAACTCGAGCGCACGCCCGACATCGCCCACCGCCTCTACGCACTCGCCCCGATCAAGCCCGACGACGCGTTCGTCATCGCCTCGAACTCCGGCGTCAACGGCGCGGTCGTGGAGATGGCACACCTGGTGAAACAGCGCGGACACGCGCTGATCGCGATCACCTCGGTCGAGCACTCCGCTCGGGTCGAGTCGCGGCACGACAGCGGGCTCAAGCTCGCCGACCTGGCCGACGTCGTGCTCGACAACGGCGCACCGTACGGCGACGCGTCCCTCGACTACGGCAACGGCGCGGTCGGGGCCGTCTCGTCGATCACCGCAGCACTGCTGGCCCAGCAGATCGTCACCGAGGTGGTGGCGCGGCTGCTGGCGCTCAACGTCACCCCGCCGGTCTATCTGTCCGACAACGTGCCGGGCGGGCGGGAGCACAACAAACTCATCGAAGCGCGGTACGCCGGGCGCATCCGGCGTACCGCATAGGGAAAAGGCCCAGCTGATGAACCGTTCACCCCTGTCCGGACCGTACCCCACGAGACGAACCGTGCTGCGCGCGGCGGTGACCGCCGGTGTCACGCTGCCCCTGCTGAGCGCGTGCGTGACCAGTGGTAGCGATGACCAGGACCGCGCCGCCGGAAACACCGGCGCCAAGAGCGCCGACAACCCGCTGGGCGTCAAGGCGGACGCGCCGCTCGAGGTCGTGATCTTCAAGGGCGGATACGGCGACGAGTACGCCAAGCGCGCCGAGACGCTCTACGCCCAGAGGTACGCGGGCGCGAAGATCGACCATCAGGGCATCCAGAAGATCGGCGAGGCGTTGCAGCCTCGATTCGTCGCGAACACCCCGCCGGACGTCGTGGACAACACCGGTGCCAGCCGCCTCGATATCGCGACGCTGGTCTCCGCCAAGCAGGTCAGCGATCTCAGCGAACTGCTCGACGCTCCCGCCTTCGACGACCCGGGCAGGACGGTGCGCGACACGTTGCTGCCCGGCGTGGTCGACGACGGCACGTTCGACTCGGTGCCGCTGACGCTCAACTTCACCTACACCGTCTGGGGTCTCTGGTATTCCAAGCCGCTCTTCGCGGCGAAGGGCTGGACCTTCCCGACGACCTGGGACGACATGCTCACACTCTGCGCGACCATCAGGGCAGCCGGCATCGCGCCCTGGACATACCAGGGCAAGTACCCGGAGTACATCAACGACCCGCTGCTCAGCATGGCCGCCAAGACCGGCGGACCGTCGCTGGTCAAGGCCGTTGACAACCTGGAGCCAAACGCGTGGAAGGCGCCGGGCCTGCTCGGCGCGGCCGAGGCGTTCGCGGAGCTGGCCGGCAAGGGCTACATAATGTCCGGCTCCGAGGCGCTGTCGCACACCGAGGCGCAGGCGGCCTGGTCGCAGGGCAAGGCGGCGATCATCCCTTGCGGGTCCTGGCTGGAGAGTGAACAGAAGGGTGTCACGCCCGCGAACTTCGACATGGTCATGGCTCCGGTGCCCGCACGGACGACGGCGGACACCCTGAAGCACACGGCGGTGCAGGCGGCGAGCAGCGAATCGTTCCTGGTACCGGCGAAGGCCAAGAATCCCGCCGGCGGTATGGAATACCTACGGATCCTGTTCTCCAAGCAGTCGGCGAAGGCGTTCGCCGAGACCGCCGGGACCCTGCCCGCCGTGGCCGGAGCCACCGACGGTCTCACGCTGAGCAGCGGCCTCGGCTCGGTGCGCGACGCGGTCCGGGCGGCCGGCACCGAGACCTTCACCTACCGCTTCCGCACCTGGTACGCCCCGCTGGCCAAGGCTGTCGACGACGCCACCGGCGAGCTGGTGAACAGGCGGATCACCGCCACGCAGTGGTCGGACCGGATCCAGAAGGCGGCCGACGGGCTGGCCAAGGACTCCACGGTGAAGAAGTACACCCGCTGATGAGACACGGACGGTGGCGGTTCCTGGCCGGCGCGCTGGTGCCCGCGCTGGTGCTGCACGCCGTGTTCGTGCTGTCGCCGTACGCGCAGGCCTTCTACCTGTCGCTGACCGACTGGACCGGCGTCGCCGGCGAGGCGCGTTTCGTCGGGGCGGGCAACTACCCCCGCCTCGGCGGCGACTCCCTGTTCCTGCACGCGGTCCGGAACAACGCGGTGATGCTGGTCGTGGTGCCAACGGTCACCATCGGCATCGGGCTGTTCCTGGCGAGCATGATGCACCTCGGTGGCCGCGGTGGACGACGGGGGATCGCGGGCTCCGGCGCGTACCAGATCGTTTATTTCTTTCCGCAGTTGTTGTCCCTGGTGGTCATCGCGGTGCTGTGGGGGTTCGTCTACAACCCCAACAACGGGCTGTTGAACGGGGCGCTGCGGTCGGTCGGCCTGGACGGGTTGACCCGGAGTTGGCTCGCGTCGCCGTCCCTGGCGCTGATCGCGGTGATGGCGGTCCTGGTCTGGTCGTCGGTGGGCTTCTACGTGGTGCTGTTCAGCGCGGCGATCGACAGCATTCCACGGGAACTGTTCGAGGCGGCGTTGCTCGACGGAGCCGGCGGTTGGGCGACCTTCCGCACGGTGACGTTTCCGCTGGTGCGAGAGAGCGTGCACGTCGCGTTCGTGTACCTGGGCATAGCGGCACTGGACGCCTTCGCCGTCGTCCAGGTGATGACCGTCGGGCCCGGCGGACCGGACGGTGCGACCGAGGTGATCGGGCTGTCGCTGTACCGCAACGCCTTCCAGTACGGAAAGTTCGGCTACGCCTCGGCCATGGGAGTCGCCCTGTTCTTCGCCACGCTGACCCTGGCCGTGCTGGCGCTGCGGTCGGGCCGCAAGGAGAGGCTGGAGCTGGCATGACCGTGACCCGTGAGCGAGCGGCGGCGGTCGCTGCCCGGCCCGCCCCGGCACGTCGCGTCCGGCGCTCCGGAGCCGCCTTTCCGGTGCACCTCGCCATGCTGGCCTGGGCCGTCGTCACCGCGCTTCCGCTGCTCTGGGCGGTGGTCAGTTCCTTCAAGACCGACGACGAGATCCTCAACGAACCGTGGTCCCTGCCCGCATCACCAAAGTTCGACAACTGGTCACGGGCGTGGACCCAGGCCAGCATCGGTCGCTACTTCCTCAACAGCGTCGTCGTCGTGGGTGCCGCGCTGGTGCTGACCATGCTGTTGGGCTCGCTGGTCGCCTATGCCCTGGCGCGCTACGAGTTCCGCGGCAACCGGTTCATCTACTACACCTTCGTCGCGGCGATGTTCTTCCCGGTGTTCCTGGCACTGGTGCCACTGTTCTTCGTCGTCCAGCAGTTGGGCCTGCTGGGCACGTACCCCGGTCTGATCCTGGTCTACGCGGCGTACGCCGTACCCTTCACGGTCTTCTTCCTGCACGCGTTCTTCCGCACGCTGCCCAGCGAGGTGGCGGAGGCCGCATTCATCGACGGCTGCTCGCACAGCGGGGTGTTCTTCCGCGTCATGCTGCCGATGGCCCGACCGGGTCTGGTGGCGGTCGGCATCTTCAATTTCCTCGGGCTCTGGAACCAGTACCTGCTGCCGCTGGTTCTCAATCCCGACCCGGACCGGTACGTCCTGGCGCAGGGTCTGGCCGCCCTGTCGGTCAGCCAGGGGTATCGCAGCGACTGGAGCGGTCTGTTCGCCGGTTTGACCATCGCCATGCTGCCGGTGCTCGTCGCCTACGTCGCGTTCCAACGGCACATCCGCGCCGGTATGACCGCTGGCGCGGTCAAGTAGGTCCCCTTTCCATCCCCACCCATCGGAGGACCCGGCTCATGTCCATCGACAAACGTAGATCGATAGGGTTCGCGGGAGTAGCGGCCCTGCTCGGCACGCTGGCAGTCTTCAGCAGCGCGCCGAGTGCCTCCGCCGCCGAGTGCGGCTACCTGTTCGACGACTTCTCCTACACCTCGTCGAGCGACAGTTCCCTGACCGCGCACGGCTGGACCCCGCGCAGCTACTCCGGCGGTCCAGGCGTACCCGGGGCGACCTGGTCGCCGAACAGCATCACCTTCCCCACCGTCAGCGGCCAGAAGGTCATGCAGCTCACCGCCTCGACCGACGGCACCGGTGCCGGCACCAACCAGGCGGAGCTGTACAGCACCCAGAAGCGCTACCTCGAGGGCACGTACGCCAGCCGGGTGCGCTTCACCGACACCCCCACCAGCGGGAACGACGGCGACCACATCAACCAGACGTTCTTCACCATCAGTCCGTTGAACGGTGACCTCGACCCGACCTACAGCGAGCTGGACATCTCCGAGTACCTGCCCAACGGCGGGTGGGGCGAGACCGGCCCGATCAACTACCAGACCACCTGGTACACCTACCGCAACGACCCCTGGTACGCGGACAACATGCACTCGGAGCAGCGCAGCAGTCTCAACGGCTGGCACGACCTGGTCGCGACGGTCGCGAACGGACACGTCATCTACTACATCGACGGCGTGCAGGTGGGCGACCACTCGGGCAAGTTCTACCCGCGGCAGACGATGACGATCAACTGGAACCTCTGGTTCATCGACACCGCGGCTCACAGCGGCGGGCTGAGCACCTACATCCAGCAGGTCGACTGGGTGTTGTTCGCGAAGAACCAGGTCCTGACCCCGGCGCAGGTGACGTCGAGGACGGCGGCGTACCGGTCGGCGGGCAGCACGATCGCGGACACGGTCGCTTCCACGGGCACCTGCTCAAACCCGACGAACCCACCGACCACGCCGCCGACGACCCCGCCCACCACGCCGCCGACGACTCCGCCCACCACTCCGCCGCCAGCCGGCAACTGTTCGACCGCGCCGGAGTGGGCCTTCGGCACGGCCTACACCGGTGGCCAGACGGTAAAACACGAGAGGAGCAGGTACGGCGACCCGAGCGGCCCGCCGTCGGGCGACGGCAAGCACCTGTGGCGGGCACGGTACTGGACGCAGGGCTCCGAGCCGGGCTGGACCCAGCAGTGGGAGGATCTCGGCCGCTGCTGAGCGGCATCCGACCGCGCAGCAGTTGACAGGTTGTCGCCGGCCGGCCGCGGGTCACCGGCCACCTGGGGTTTTTCGACGAGCGGCGACACCCGTCCGGTGGTCAACTGGCCGGACGGGTGTCCCCTGTTGGGAGAGACCGCCGGGCCGCTGGGCTGCTAGCGTTCGCCGCCATGTGGAACGAGGAAATCGTGGCCGGACGCCCGGCATGGCGGCACGTCCCATCGAGGGTCGTGTTCCGGGAGGTTCCGGGCGGCACGTTCCGGATGGGACTGTCCGAGGCGGAGCTGGACGCGGTACGCGCCATCGAGCGCAGCGGCGGAGTCGAGGACACCATCGAGCCGTTCCTCAACGGGGCCGGGGACGCCCAGCCGGTCCGCGAGGTGCGGGTCGAGCCGTTCCTGATCGCCCGGCACCCGCTGACCGTGGCGCAGGTCCGGCACTGGCTGCCCGAGTACGAGGACGACTACGCCGAGTCGGACACCGGTACGGCCCGGCTCGAAGGCGACCTGAACGACCTGCTCAAGCTGTTGCCATTCCAGCTGCCCAGCGAGGCGCAGTGGGAATACGCGGCCCGGGCCGGCACCACCACGCTGACCTTCCGCGGCGACGGAAAACCCGACGAGGACCAGCTTCTCGACGACTTCGGCGACGAAACGCGGACGGCCACCGGGGAGAACGCGTTCGGGCTGGCGGCGATGGGATCGGCGAACGAGCTCTGCGCCGACGTGTGGATCCCCGGGTTCGACGGCGCGCCGGCAGACGCGCGACCACGGACCGGCGACGGACCCCGGACCGTACGCGGCGGAGCCGTGGACCTGTACCCCTGGCAGGGCTGCGACGAGTGGCTGCTGCTGCTTCCCGCCACCCGGTACGGGCACGCCGACTTCACGGCGGTACGCCCCGTCGCACCACTGCCACCCCACTAGGTTCTGTCTCGCCGATCGCACTCAACGGCAGCGTCCGCGTAGCGTGAGGTGGAACTTGCCTACTTCGGCCTGTTGCCGGCATTCGTCGGCCAAGGCTTCGGCGGCCATCTGCTCACTGTCGCGTTGCAGCGGGCGTGGGGCCTGGCCGAGCGTTGGCCACAGCTCCAGCCGGTCCGGCGCGTCTGGGTGCACACCTGCACGCTCGATGGCCCGGCAGCGTTGAAGAACTACCAGTCCCGGGGCATGAAGCTATACCGCACGGGGACTGAAGAGGCCGACCTGCCGGCGGAGTCGCCCGGAGCATGGCCCGGGGCAAACCGTCCCCCGCTTCCGGGCCCAGCTTGATGTGCAACCTCTGCTGCGCGGCCTCGGCTTAGTGGTCAACGCTCGAAGTCCTTCGGCCCTCCGCCGGAAGCCCTGAGCAGGGCTGCCGAGGGTCGCCGTCCGGGGAATGTCAGTGCCGTGTGCAAGGCTGCCCCACGCTAAATGCGATCGAGGTGAGAGGGTGCGAAATGAGCACGAAGGCTCGCGGAGCATTTGACGTCACATCGTTCGAGCCGAAGGTGCTCGACGAAGGCCCGGGGGCCGCGCTTGGCCGGGTGCGGATCACCAAGACCTTCCAGGGAGGCCTGGCCGGCATCAGTACGGTGAACATGCTGTCGGTGGCCGACATCGAGGGCAGCCCCGCTGCTTATGTCGCCGTAGAGCGATTCACGGGCGAACTCGACGGCCTCAAGGGCTCGTTCGTCCTCCAACACAGCGCACCCGGCAGCCACGGTGAGCAACTCACGATCCGCGTCGTCCCGGGAACGGGCTCCGATGACCTCACCGGGATCGTGGGAGCTTTCGAGATCATCCAGTCCGACGACGGCAGCCACTCCTATGTCTTGGAGTACACCCTGGCCTGACGCATGCCGGCGTCGCCGTCCAGACCCTCCGGGTGTCGTTGACACGCTCGTCAACGACACCCGGGAGCCACGGGGTGGTGCCAAAACATACCGCGGAATGTCGTCAGTGGATGGGAACGTCGAGTTCGCGGAACAGCCCGATCTTGACCCTGAGGGTGGCGGGGGTGTCGGGCAGGGCGATCAGGTTCCAGAACTCACGGGTCTGGCCTGGTGCAAACTTCTCGGTGTTGATGCGGACACCGGAGACGTCTGTGCATGCGCAGTAGAAGTCCACGCCGTCGTCGGTGGGGACCTCCAGGCGGCCGGGCAGGTACTGGCGGTGGGCGGCGACGTCGGTCAGGCGGATGTTGGTCGCGGCCTGGTACTTGTACGCCTCCCAGTCCTGAGCGTGGTGAAGGTCGTTGAACCAGGTCTCGGCCGATCCCTGGTTGGTGATCTTGTAGGTGAGCAGGCCGAGGCCGCCGGGTAGTCGACGCAGGCCGGTGACTCCCAGAGCGATGGGCTGGCCGTCGGCCTTGGTGGTGCCGGTCAGAGCAGACGCGCCGGGAGGAGTCGTGGGGGCCGGTTCCGGGGCAGCAGGCTGGGGTTTGGCGAAGGTCACCGTGACCCGGCGGTTGCGGCGTTTACCCTCTTCGCTGTCGTTGCGGTAAAGCGGGCGGCGAGAGCCGTACCCCTCGGTTTGGAAGCGGATGCCGTCCTTGGACAGCAGCGCCGACAGGGCGTGTTGTACCGCCTGGGCACGGCGCAGCGACAGTGGGTCGTTGATGGCGTCGTTGCCGGAGGAGTCGGCGTGGCCCGCCACCGTCACCACCGCGCTGGGTGAGATGTCGATGAGCTTGGCCGTACGGGCCATGATCGAATTGGCTTTGGGGGTGAGGGTGGCCTTGCCCACCGCGAACAGGACGTCGGAGGAGAGGTTGACCTGCAGGTCCTTGCCGTCGTCGGCGGTCTCCTCCGATTTGTCCAGGGATTCGGAGGGGAGGATGAGGCGGCGGGTGACCACAGTGACCGTCTCGGCGTCGGGGTCGGGAAAATCACCGGCCGGCGCCTCGTCGCTGATGGGCACGTTGAGCATCGGCGGGGCCACGGGGGTGACGACGGTGGCCGTCGCGGGGTTGCCCGATGGTGCGGGCAGCACCGCGTAGACGGTGATCGGCCGGCCAGGATCGATGAAGCGGCCGAGGCCGTCGCGGTCCCAGTCGCTGCACAGGCAGGGGGAGCCGGCGGGTTTGTATGGCAGGAGCCAGGTCCGGGCCTGCGCGTCGAGGATGCCGATTCCGGAGGCCCACTTGATCTCGCCGAGAGGGCGGGTGCGGTCGCCCATCTCGCCGGCCCAGGACAGGTGCTTGTCGGTGCCGGTGTTGGACAGCCGGAGCTGGGCGATGAGGTGCTTGCCCTTGACGCGGTTGAGGCCGATGACCTCGACCTTCAGGTTCTCGGTCATGGTACTGCGGGTTTCGGCCAATGCCGCCCGGGTGTCCTGACCCGTTGCCGTGGCGGTGGCGGGCGGGCTGCTGGCGGCGGGCGAGGACGCCCCTCCCCTCTTCGGCACCACCCCGCATCCAGCCACCGCGATCGTGAACACGACACTCAGGACCAGAACTTGGCCAGGCGTGGGACTGATTACCCGCTGCCTGGAACGACCGAGCTCGGTCATGGACCTCGACTGCGGTCGACGGAGTCGGCCGCGAACGGACCAGGACTGACGCAGCATTCTGCTCGTTCCTCTTTCTCGTGTACCTCGTGCCGCTGGGCCGGCGGCGGGGCACCCAGCGCGGGTCCCCAACCTCAACGTCATGGCGTCACAGTGCGGTCTGGACCCGAAGACCCGACCGGCTCACGAGGCGGCGCCCCGGACGAGCGCCAGTCACCGGCGGGGACCACCAAACTGCGGCGGGCGGCTGAGATGGCCAGAGTCGCTAGCAGCGCGGTCACGACCACCGTCACGCCGAGTGCGGTCCACGTGGCCGCGTCGGGACCGACCAGCGGCTGGCCGCGCATCGCCTGCCACGTCGTGATGGTGAACACCGCGCTGTAGCCCAGAATGACGACCCCGGTCAGCTGGGCGCGTACCCGCTCGCTGCGCAGCCAGCTGATTCGGGCCGCGAGGGCAGTGAGAAGCAGCACCGCCAGTACGAACACCTGAATGGAGTGCAAACCGATGAAGTGCGGAACGCGCAGGTCGCCGCCGACGGTGCTCCAGTTTGTGATCGGCATGCCGTCCCCGTCCGGTACCCCCACCCCGTGCTGCCCCAAGAGTGTGACCGAGTTGCCGTAGGCGTCCTCGGCCGTCCGTGGTCCAGTCGCGGCCCACCCACGGATGAAGGACGCCAGTGCCATGCCGATGACGGAGAGCCCGATCCCGACACGCAGGGACCAGGTGAGTGCCGCGTCACCGACCCGCTGGAACAGCAGCATGACAGCGATGAGCAGGCTCGCCCCGAACAACCCGACCACACCCGAGGAGAAGACCACCTGCCCGATCTGATTGAACACGTCAGTGTTGACATTGAAATGGCTATAGGTGCCGCGGGCGGCCTGCACCGCGATGAAACCGACGTCGATCAGCCCGGTAACCGCGAACACCGTTCCGAGGGTCCACATCGTTCGCCTTGCCCTGTGCAGCTTCGGCAGTAGCCAGGCGAGCGTCACGCCGTAGATGACGAACGACATGCCGAACTTCAACGGCTTCGCCCAGACCGATGCCTGCATGAGCTCACGACCGTCAATGAAGAGACCGAAGCTCGCGACGACGACCAGCGCGGACATCGCCGCCACCATGATCATCAGTGGTCGATGCCACGACCGTACCTCGGCGAGCGAGCCGGACAGCTGGTTCATACGATCTCCCTTCCGGTGTCGCCCATCCGTGCCGGTCGAACCACCTCAGGCACGTCGGGATGCTCCGCGTCGAGCACCCGGCCTGCGGTCGGCGCCAGCCACCGCGAGGGGACGATCTGACGGGCAATGGGATCGATCGAGAACGCCTCGCTGAGGACGTCCAGCACCGCGTGCCCTGCTGCGTCATCCACCTGCAGCACGGCTGCGTACGGCGTACTTGGGTTCATGTGCACATCGTATTCAGACTGCGCGGAACCCTTGTGTATTCGGCCTTGCAGATCTCGAAAAGTGACCGGATCTGGGGGCATTGAACTAGTACACTTCCGGAAATGCCGCCATCAGGGTAGGGCGGTTGCCAATGCTGCGATGGCAAGGCCATGGGTCAGCACGGCCGGCGTGAGGCCGTGACGTAGGCGCAGGAAGGCGCAGATGAGGCCTTCCCACGCGGTGAACGCCAGCAGGGGCCAACCAAGGTCGGTGACGGTGGAGGCGAGGAAGCTGTGGCAGGCCGCGAACAGCAGCCCGGACAGCAGTGCGGCACGGACAGGGCTCATCGTCTGGGCCAGCCGCGTCTGCAGTAGCCCGCGGAAGAGCACCTCTTCGAAGAGGTTGCCCGCGAGGCAGAAGAACACGATCACCGGCACTGCGGACAGCGCGACGGCACCGCCACGGTCCGCCTGTGGCCAGCGGCTGGCGATGGCGATAACGGGACCCGCCGCCACGGCGGCCCCGGCGATGCCGAGGCCGATCGCGGCGAGGTCGGGTCGTTGTCGCGGAATGAGGGCGCGTAGGCGTTGGTCGCTGGCGAGCACCGCCGCGGTGAGGACGAGGGTGGCGACGCCGAGGGCGGCCAGCAAGGTGGATTCGGTGGTGAAACGCAGCCACGGGACCACACCGTCGACGGTGCCGAGGCGCCACAGTCCGAGGGGTGTCATGGCGTCGCGGATCAGGATGAATCCGAGGATGAGCACGACAATCGACAGCAGTGGGTCACGGTGGCGGCGTACCAGAAGCAAGCAGCCGGTGACGAGTGTCAGGCCGGGCATTATCCGCAGGAAATAGGTGAGCAGGTCGGTCAGCATGTGCGGGGACGCCCTTCCAGCAAGCCGAAGCTGTGTACCGAGGGGTTGATGGCCGATGAACACCGACACGCCGAAGATGGGGAGCAGTGGACGGCCGCGCCAACTGCGCCGCTCGGCGAGATCCGTTCCACAGCGTCCTCCCGGGACATACACACCGGGCGGAGGTACACGGATGACCTCGACCCGGCACCAACTGCCAGGGTCGAAGGTCTCGCTCACCCCCGGGTAGACGGGGGTCGGATGGCCGGACCCGCTCGGCGGATCAGTATGTCGACCATCGCGTTGGGAGCTACTCCCCTTCGCATGGCGAAGGCTACCGATCTAACCGGGACCGAGAGCTCAAAGGTGATGAACAGCACCAGGATCCGGGCTCTCGGACGGTCCGTCGCGCCCTCATGACCTCACGCGGAGATGATCCTCTATCAGGGTGGCGAAGCCGTCGAGATGGCGTGCGAGACCGTACTCGAACAGCCCGTTGAGGTCCGAGGCCGTCTCCGCCGGGATGGTCGCCAGCAGTGGAAACTTTCCACTGTCGAGCGTCTGGCTGGCTCGCTTCTGTTGTGCCAGCAACCACCGATCGAGCGTGACGCCAGTTTCCTGCTCGGATTCGACCTCGGCCGCCATGGACAGCGCGACGGTGGCGACCAGTCCGTGGAGCGTGAGCGCCTCGCGGATCCGTGTCGTCATGGGCAGCCCGAGTCCGTCGAGCGCGCGCAGGATCCACTCGGTGTGCGCCATCATGTTGGGCACAAGCGCCGGACGGGTGAACGAGACCGCTCTGGGCAGCCAGAGGTGTCGCTGGCACAGAGCCCACTGTTGGTGGGCGACGAGTTCAAGCTTCGCCCGCCACCCGGGCGGTCCAGGGTCGGGCAGTTCGGATTCGCCGAAGACCTCGTCGGTCATCTGCGTCACCAGATCGTCCTTGTTCGTCACGTGCCGGTAGAGCGACATCGGGCCGACGCCGAGGTCGACGGCGAGACGTCGCATCGACACCGCGTCGAGTCCTTCGACGTCGGCGATCGCGATGGCGGCGCGCAGGACGTGCATCCGGCCCAGCGGCTGCTTGAACGCGCCGGCCTGACGCGACCGCTGGGGCATGGCCGGACTGACCGAGTGCTTTCGGCGGATGTGCCTGCTGACCACCGTGCCGGAACCGACAGTCGTTTCGACCAGCCCGCTGTCACGGAGAGTCGCCATCGCTCTGGTCGCGGTCGCTACCGCGACACCCCATCGCTGGGCGATCTGCCGGACGGAGGGTATCCGGTCCCCCGGCCGCAGGTCGCCAGTCAGGATTCGGCCGCGGATCTCCTCGACGATCCGCCGATACGGCGGATCCGGGCGCGGCGGCGGAGGAGGCATGGCTGCCCTCCGATCTACTGGCGAAGTCGTCGTCCGGCTGGACTGTACTAGGGCAATCCTAGTCTGACTAGCACACTTACTTCGTTTGACCCAACGGCATTGACTCGAATTCCCGGGTGCGGCGATACGTTGTACGCATGGCGGAAGATACACCGTACGCACTGGTGCGACCGGCGGATGTCGCAGACCGGCGGGCCGCCGCGCCCCGCGCGGGCCGGAAAGAGTGGATCGGGCTTGCGGTGCTGGCCATGCCCACGCTGCTCATCGCGATGGACATGACCGTTCTGCACCTGGCGGTTCCCTCGCTGACCGCGGACTTGCGGCCGAGCACCGCGCAACTGCTGTGGATAATGGACATCTACGGGTTCCTGGTCGCCGGACTACTCATCACCATGGGAACGCTCGGTGACCGGGTCGGGCGGCGCAAGCTGCTGCTGATCGGCGCCGCCGCCTTCGGCGCCGCCTCGGTGCTCGCCGGGCTTTCCACCAGCGCCGAGATGCTGATCGTGACCAGAGCGCTGCTCGGCGTCGCGGGTGCGACGCTGATGCCCTCCACGCTGTCCCTGATCCGCACCATGTTCCATGACGCGGCCCAGCGCACCGTCGCCATCAGTGTCTGGATGACCTGCTTCGCGGTCGGCGGCGCCCTCGGCCCGCTGCTTGGCGGATTCCTACTCAGCTACTTCTGGTGGGGCTCGGCGTTCCTGATCGGCGTCCCCGTCATGGTGGTCCTGCTCGTACTCGGTCCTGTGCTGCTGCCCGAGCACCGTGACGAGAAGGCGGGCAAGCTGGATCTGGGCAGTGCCGTGCTGTCCCTGGTCGCCGTGCTGTCCGTGGTCTACGGCCTCAAGCTGGTCGCCGAGGGCGGTGTGGGGCTGCTGCCGGTCAGCTTCCTGGTGCTGGGTCTGGCCGTCGGGGTCGTCTTCGTCCACCGACAGCGGACGCTCGCCGACCCGCTGCTCGACCTCAAGTTGTTCCGTGAGCGCACCTTCAGCGCCTCGGTGGCTCTGCTCACCGTCGGCATCCTGGTGATGGCCGGCTCGCAGCTCTTCACGCTGCAGTACCTCCAGCTCGTACACGGACTCTCCCCGCTGGTCGCCGGCCTCTGGTCGCTGCCCAACGCGGCGGGTCTGATGGCCGGTGCCATGACGGCCCCGGCCCTCGCCGCGAAGATCCGCCCCGGCTTCGTCATCGCGGGCGGCCTGGTCGTCGCGGCCATCGGACTGGGAATGCTCACGCTGGTAAGCACGACGGCAGGACTGGGCATGCTGGTGACAGCGTCCGCGATCATGGGTGCGGGTCTGGGACCGATGGCGGCGCTCAGCACCGACCTGATCGTCGGCGCGGCTCCGCCCGAGCGGGCCGGCGCGGCCTCGGCCATCTCCGAGACGGGCACCGAGCTGGGCGCCGGTCTGGGCATCGCGGTCCTTGGCAGCATCGGCTTCGGTGTCTACCGCAGTCGGATCGCGGACACCATGCCGGCAGGCGTCGACTCCGAAGCGGCGCACGAGTCGCTTGGTGGCGCGGTGGCGGTGGCCCAAGACCTCTCCGGGAAGGCCGGTGACGAACTGTTGACCGTCGCCCGTGAGGCGTTCACCCACGGGCTGCATGTCACGGCCGTCGTCGGTGCCGGCGTCGCGCTTGTCCTGGCGCTGCTGGCTGCGGTGCTGCTGCGCGGCATCAAGCCGGGCGTCAGCGGTCACGGCCCGGCCGCGGAGCGCGTCCCGCAGGCCGGGACCCCCGACGGCACGGCCACGACGGAGACCGCGGCGAACGCCGCAGCGGTGAAGACAGGGACCGCGGTCGGCAACAACATCTAACGGCTACGCGATCGCCAGGCCGTCCGGTCGCTGGACTGATGCGGATCCCCGAGTAGCTGGGCGGTGCCCTAGCGGGGAGGCCTCGGTGCGACGCCGGCCGATGCCGGGTCGGGCCGCACCGAGGTGCCTGGGCGACGGGACTACGGCTGGCCGGCCAGCACCAGCTCCCGTAGCCGCTGGTCGAGCGTCGGGGCGTCCACGCCACCCGGCCAGCCGCGGAGCAGGGCGCCACCCTTGGCAACCAGCACGACGGCCGGCGGCTCTCGCACCGCGTACGAGCGCCAGACCGTCTGCTGGTCGTCCAGGACGACCGGATACTCCACCCGGTGAGCGCGTAAATAGTCCTGGACCTCGTCGGCCTGGTCCGCGCCGGCCACGCCGACGAAGACCACTTGGTCGCGATAGCTGCGGGCAAGCTCACTGAGGGCCGCCTGGCGGCTGGCGCAGGTGGTGCACCAGGAGCTGAAGAAGGTGAGCACGACGGGACGCTGCGCCCACAGTTCGGCGGCCGCGAACGGTGTGCCGTCCGTCAGCGTGCCGGTGAACTCCGGGGCGGCCGGGGCGGTGCCGGGCGCCGGGCGCAACGCCAGGTCGGCGGGGACCGGCCCGGGCAGCGCCGCCGCCCCTCCGGCGGGCGCCGGTGCGGGCGCGGGCTCGGGTGTGCTGCATCCGCCCAGCAGCGCCGCCGCCAGCAACAGCGGCAGGAGTGCCCGCCTCATGATGGGACCACCGCCACCAGCGCCGGGCCCTCGCTGTTGTCCGGCGTCAGGTCGAGCGCCGGTCGGCCGTCCACCTCCAGCCGATAGGCGGCCCGCTGGGGTACGCGTACAGGGACGGCGAACTCGCAGTAGGTGGGCAGGCGCTCGACCCCCAGATCCTCGGCGAAGGCGGCTACCGCAGTCCCTGCCGACAGCCGCCCGCTGGCCAGCGCCGCCCCGTCCGGGTCGAGCACGCGGAACGGTGCGCGGTTGTGGAAGTGCTGGTACGGGCCGGTGCCGGCGCAGTCCACGCCCGCGGCCCGGATGTTGATGTCGCGAACCAGGACCCGGACGGTCGTCGGGGAGACCGCCTCCTGGGCGGCGCCGACGGTGCCGCAGCCGGTCGCGCCGGCCAGCAGCAGGGGTAGCAGAGTCATGATGCTTCGCCGCACGTCATCCTCCTCTCGCCCGCCTGCCGGGTCCGCGTTGGCCTGCGCCGCGGACCCGGCAGGGTCGGGGTCAATCTCGGTCGCCGGTCAGGACTTCGGGACCCGGCATTGCTTGGTCACCGTCTTGGTCGGGTCGCTCTCCGAGGTCGCGGTGAGCTTCACGACACCGGTGCTCGCCGCGGTGGCGGTGGCACCCACCGACACCTCGACCGTGGTGGCCTTGCCGAACTGTGCGGTGGCGAGTTGGTTGGGCAAGAAGGTCCGCCAGCCCTTGCCGGCCACTTCGGCTGACAGGCGGTAGACGTCCGACTTCAGGTACGCGCTGACGTCTTCCGGGTGCTGCTGCCCGCCGGCCGAGTACGAACCGGTGTTGGTCAGGTCGAACGAGCAGGTCACTCCGCGATTGGTCGGCTTGCCTCCGCCGGTCACCTCGCCCTTGCCCAGTTGCACGTCGTGGGTGCTCGGCCCACCGGTGCCGTCCAGCGAACGCACCGCCACGGTGTAGGAGAGCGAGCCGGCCGCGTCCCGCTTGAGGTCGATGACGTAGAAGTGCAGCCGGTTGGCCTCATCGACGTACTCGTACTGGCTGCCGGTGTTCGCACCGGCGTGGAACAGCGCGTCGGAGAGCTGCCGGTAGTCACCCATAGTGATCTTCTGCGGGGTGCCGTCGGGTCGGTAGAAGTCGATCATGTCGATGTCCTGTGGGTTGGCGTCCACCACCCACTGAAACGGCGCGCTGTCGGCGTTCTTCGTCTTGCTCAGCAGCACGCCACTGTCCGGGGTGAAGGAGTCCGCGCCCATCCGGTCGACGACCTCGACGGTGTAGTTGTTGAAGTTGCCACCGTCGCACAACGGCTCGGTGCTGACGCCACACGTCGGCGACAGGTCCTTGTTCAACGCGATGTTCAGGCCGCTCAGGCCCTTCGGGCCGGCGTCAACCGCCCGTGCCTTGACCTGCGCGACCACCATGCCAGAGGAGGCCAGCGACTCCCGCGACAGCCGCAGCACGTGCTCCTCACCGAGCAGGCCGATCTTGAGCTTGTCGCGCACGGTGTGCAGCGAGCCCATCGATCCGCCGTTGGTCGGCGGGATCTGCCAGCGGGTGTGCGGACCGCCCGGGCCGTTGAACGACCCGCGCGACATCATGCTCCAGATCCCGGTGTACGCCCTACGCAGCGGCACGCCGTAGGGGTTGTTGTAGTTGTCGCCGATGCCCAGCAGATGGGTCAACTCGTGGGCGTAGACGCCCATGCCGGAACTCTCCCCCTGCGTCGAGGAGCCACCGCCAGCGTTCGGCCACAGTGTCGCCGCCGCTTTCCACGAGGTCCAGTCCACGTAGCGGGTCTTCGCCCAGTTCGGCAGGGTGGGGTCCGGCGGGCCCCAGGCGTCCGGCACGTCCTCCTTGTTCTGGAAGATCATCTGCCCGAACTCCTGCCAGGTCGACGACTCGTCCTGGCCGGCGCTGAGGATGAACACCAGCTCGTACTGGTTGGCGACCTCCTCGCCGACGGCCGCCCGCCAGGCGCCCAGGCCATCGGTGCGGATGTTCTTGGCGCACACGTCCCCGCTCGGACAGGCACCCGGGTTGAACCCGTTGTCCAGCCCGTACTGGTAGGACTTGGCCGGCATCTGGTACGGCCCGAAACCGGTGAGGTCGACGCCGTAGCGGCCGTTGGAGTCCTGCATCCAGTACTCGTGCAGGGTGTGGCCCTTGTTCAGAGTGTTCGGGGTGTTCAGGAAGTCCTGGTAGAACTTCGGCACGTCCGCTCGGGGAATGTTGGTCGCGACGGACTGGGGGTTGCCGAAAACCGTCGAGCGGGCCCGCTGGGAGACCGCGAACGTCTCGTCAGGATAGTCGAGCGCCACCAGGGCGATCTTGAAGTTGCGCACCGAGCCCGGCACGCTCGGGTCGGCCCAGTTCTTGCCGGGTACGGCCTTGTAGTCGTTCCAGGTCATCGTGTCCGGGTTCTGCCAGACCTGCGGGTCGAGGACCTGGAACGGCGCGCCGCCGGCCGGGTTGGCCGGAGCCGCGGCGGCCTGCGCCGCCCCGGTCGCCACGAGCGTGGTCGCCACGGCTGCGGCGAGCACGGCCCGCCTCAGCCGGGTTCGGTGGGGGTTAGCACGGTGCACGGAACCACCTCTCGTCGGAGGAAAACGCGGCGCTGGCGTCCCGGTGAGGGTATCGAGGATCATCTGTACGCAGGCCGCGCAGCGAATCTAGGAGGGCGGGCCGGTGCCGGTCACCGTACAGATGTCGGCAGGTGGGCCGGCGACTTCCGACACCTGAAGGACCGGCGCCCACCGGACGATCAGCCGAGGCCGGCCCCGGGAGCCGGTTAGGCCGGTGCCGCGAGGGCCCGCAGCACGTCCCGGCGCACCCGATCGGCGGCAGACCCGGCCAGGGGTCCGCGCGGTGGGCGGCACCGCCCGCCGAACCGCCCGGCGCACTCCATGGCGAGCTTGACGGCCTGTACGGCTTCGGGTCGGGAGGCCCAGCCGAGGATCGGGTGCAGTTCGGCGTAGAGCGGCAGCGCCCGGCTCAGGTCGCGGGCGACGCACAGCTCGTACAGGCGTCCGGCCTGGCGGGGCAGCGCGTTGGGCAAGGTAGCGATCCATCCCGTGGCGCCGCACAGCACCAGTTCGAGCACCACGTCGTCGGCGCCGACCAGCACGTCGACGTGCGGACAGAGGTCCCGCAGACGATGCAGCCTGCGTACGTCGCCGGTGACCTCCTTGACCGCGACGATCCCGTCGATCTCGGCGACGGTCGCCAGCAGGTCCGGCGTGAGGTCCAGCCGGGTGTCGTACGGTTCGTTGTGGGCGATCACCGGCAGGCCGACCGCGGCCACCTCCCGGTAGTGGGCGACCACGTCGGCGGCGCGGGCGGCGGGCCCGTCGGGTGGCCGCGCGAGCACGCTGTGGGCGCCGGCCGCGGCGGCCTGCTCCGCCCAGCGGCAGGCCTGCCTGCTGCCGTAGCCGCCGACGCCGGGCACCACCGCGCAGCCGGACGGCGCGGCCTCTACCGTCGCCTTCACCACGGCGGCCCGCTCGTCGTCGGAGAGTGCCCGGTACTCCCCCATCGACACGCACGGCGCGACCCCGTGGCACCCCTCGGCGGCGAGCCAACGGACGTGCTCCTGGAGCTGGTCGAAGTCGACCGACAGGTCCGCGCGGAACGGTGTGGTGATGGCGACCAGCATGCCCCGCCAGGGCCTACCAGTTCCCACTCGGAAATCCCCTTTTCCGCGCCGGCGCCGCCCACCATCCACCCGCACCGTGCCCGCCCCGCTGGTGCGGTCCATACCGGAACCCTAGGAACGTCTGTCGCCCCGGTCTTCGGACAGATGCTGGAACAGTCGCATTGCCGCCCGTCTTTTTGTCGTGACTTCGACAGTGGACCTTGCGCGATGACCCACCCGCACCGGAGGGTAAGGACTCACCGCCGCGCGACCCCTGTCACGCAGCGCAACCATGGGAGTTACATGCACGGTGAGCTCCAGCGAATCGTCGACGCGGTCGCCGCCCGGGTGGGGCGACCCGCCCTCATCGAGGACCGGCGACAGCGGGTGGTCGCCTACAGCGAGCACGACGGTCCGATGGACGACGTCCGCCGGACGTCGATCCTGCGCCGGCAGACGACGCCGGAGGTGATCGCCTGGTTCCGAGACATGGGCGTGCTCACGGCGCACGCGCCGGTCCGTACCCCCGCGTGCGCCGAGCTGGACCTGCTGGCGAGGGTTTGCGTGCCGATCCGCCACGACGACCTGCTGCTCGGGTTCGTCTGGTTCATCGACGCGGACGGTTCGCTGACCGACGCCGACATCGCCACCGCGACCGGCCCCTTCACCGACCTGTCGCTGGCCCTGTACCGGGAGAACCTGCTCGGTGAGCTCGCCTCACAGCGGGAGACCGAGGCCACCCGCACCCTACTGGTGGAGAGCCGGCAGGCGCGCGAGCACGCGGCGCGGGCGCTGCTGGAGGAGGGCGTGGTGGCCACCGACGGGTCGACCGTCGCGCTCGTCGCCCAGCTCGTGCCGGCCAGCGGGCGGCAGCCCGACGAGGTGGCCCGGATCGCCCTGGAACAGGCCCTGGTCACCACCCGCCGGTGGATCGGAGTACGGGAGACGCTGCACCTCGTCTGGCACGACCATGGGGTGCTGCTGGTCTGCGGCAACCGGGTCGCCGGTCGCCCCTCGCCAGAAGCCACCGCCGGGCACCTCGACGAGACGCTGAGCACCGCGACGCGGGGCCTGCCCTCGGTGGACCGGACCGTGACCGGGATCGGCCAGCCTCGCGCCGGGTTGTCCAGCGCGATCGAGTCCTACCAGGAAGCCGCGCAGGCCGCCCGGGTCGGTACGCAACTGCCCGCGCTGGGCCGGGTGGTCTCCTGGGCCGGCCTCGGCATCTACCGGGTGCTGTCCCAACTGGACGGTCAGCACCTCGACGTCGCGGGTGTCCATCCCGGTCTGGAGCGGCTGCTGCGCGACGACGCCCACCAGGTGCTACTGGAGACCCTGGAGGCCTACCTCGACCTGGCGGGCAACGCGCATGCCACCGCCGAGAAGCTTCGACTGCACCGGACCACCCTCTACTACCGGCTCCAACGGGTGGAACAGCTCGCCGGGACCGACCTCAAGGACGGCAACGAACGGTTGTGCCTGCACCTGGCCTTGAAGCTCGGTCGGCTCACCGGCCACTACCGCACGACGTGATGCCGCCGGCCGGCCTACGCCCACGCACCGCGCTGGTTGTCGCAGTGTTGGCTTTGGAGGTGTAGGCCCGGTCCGCCAGGACCTGCTGCGGGTGTCGCCGCTATGCGATTTCGTGCTGACGTGACCAGGCTTTCGTCGAACCGTCGTTCATGCCGAGCTCGGCGGGATAGCTGCCGAAGCGCTTCAGGTTGAACTTGCGTACAGCCGTGGCCCACGGGTTGTGCGTGGCCATGTGGACGAGGTGCTCGAAGTGGGACAGGTACGTCTCTCCGCGCTGGGCACGCTCGGCGAGGATGTAGGGCTCCAGAACGCGCCAGGCTTGCCGGGAGCGGTAGCTGACCGTACCCACAAGGAGCCTCGGATCGACCGCCGCGAAGGCCAGCATCTGGCCCAGGCCGTTGTAGTACAGAGACAGCCGGACCACATGGTGGCGGGCCTCGGCCGGCAGGTCACTGACGCTGACATCGGGTGGCGGGTGGCGGACGGCCAGCTCATTGAGGACGAAGTCCTCAGCGCGTAGAAACTCGTCGCTGGATCGGTCCCTGGTCAGCAGCTCGATCGCGACGAGGGTCTGGTTGGCGGTCTGCGCCGAGCGCAGCTGGCGTAACGCGAATACGACCGTCACGACAACCGCGATCGCAGAGCCGCACGCCGCGACGACATTCGCCAGGTCAGATATCACAAGTCCGGAGGGTAGTAGGTCCAGGCGAACGTCGTTGGCTGCATCCCCGCGCATCTGACGGGCGCGACCAGGTTGACGCGTGCAGCATGCTGGAACCGGAAGCGGCCCACCGCATCACGCGAGGAGGACCTGTGCGCAAGCCGGCCAAGACTGCCGCCGTCCTGTTCGGGCTCGGTGTGGGCACCGCAGTCGGCCCATCCCTTGGGCCGGCTGCCCTCTGGTCCGGCGTCGCGTTGGCCACGCTCGGCGTCGCACTCTCCCTGGTCGGCACGACGGAATCCGACCTCATTGGGGACGGTCTGGTCGATCGTGACGAGAAGACCGAACAAGCAGGCGCCGGTACGGCCGCAAAAACCACGGAACGATGGCGGGATCGGGAACGGCCAACCCTCAGCGGCCTGAGCACTCGGGTGGAACAGATCCTCCGACTCGCCGAGGAGCAGGCCGCGGACCACCGTGCCGAGGCGCGACTCGAGGCCGAGAGAATCGTCGCCTCAGCCCGCCGGGAGGCGGAACTGATCCTGCACCGAACGAACGAACAGGGAGCCGGGCACAGGCCGGGATCCGTCTCCGATACCGCCCACCCGAACGCCGCTACCTGACGAGGCCCTGAGCGCGACGTGGCCCGATCAGGTTCAGCGGTACCCACCAGTATCGTGCGACTCGGCGTCTTGGCGCGACGTTCCTCCCGCAACTTGCTGACATCACGGACGACAACCATGGGAATCTCCAGGTCCCGCCCGGTCAGCTCGACGCCTTCGAGCAGGAGTGCGTACTCCTGGCAGAGAACATCGAGCAACTATCCCCCGCGACGGGATACGACGCGGATCGCATCCTCCTTTACCTGACCAACATGCGGCACGCGGTGAAGCGCGCCAAGGCGGTACACGGCGGCATCATCATCTGGTAGTGGCATCAGGGACGGTCGGCAACGTGCGCCCCGGTCGTCCGGTGTCAGCCCGCGGTCATCCCGTCCAGGATCTGGTGCATCTGATCCACCGTCAGGGCCGGGTTGGCCGCGGCGGCCTCGGCCAGTTCAGGATCATTGAGGAGCGCGACGATCCGCAGCGCCGGGAGAAGTGGGCTGCTTGCCATCGCTTGTCGCACGGTGACGCTCGGGTCGGTGCTCAGTCGGTCGACGAGTTCGGGGCTGGCGTGAGGGTCGAGGGCGACGAGCCGTCGTACCTTCGGATCGGGGTCGTCGGAAAATCGGGCCATCCCATCGGTAGGAAACTGCGGAAGCTCACTCAACCGGTCCCGGCCGCAGCAGTGGTACTCGAGGAAGCAGCGCAGCAGCAGTGCTGGCAACGCGGCCGGGTGGTGCTGGGCGAGCAGGACCCGTACGCCCAAGTCGGAGTCGTCGGCGAGTATCGCGACGACCTCCGCCGGCAACTCGGCGTTGCGGGCAGCTCGGCGGCGCAGCAGCGGGTTGACCGAACAGGCCCACCGCAGCGCATCGGTGAGCTCCGGCGCGGTGCCGTCGGGACATGGGATCCCACGGCAGCGCACGTCCGCGGAGCCAAAGTGTCCGTCGCCCGGCACAGTGGTCACGTCGATGTCGATACTGGCCCGCTGCGACTCGCTGAGTCCGGGATGGGTGGAGACCGCAGTTCGGACCTCGACCGCTGGGTCGGTGGCGAGCCCGACAAGCTGTTCGCCGCTCAGGTCGACGCGGCCGGCGGCTGCCTGCCGGACCGACGGGTCGGGGTTACGCAGCAGCGTCTCGACCACGTCCGGCGGGACACTCGGGTTCTCGGCCATCACCCGCAGCGCAGCCGCGTCGCCGCTGGCGAGCACCTGATCGATCAGCGCCCGGGACAGTGGACGCTGCAGGACGTACCAGAATGCGTGACAGTGCTGGTCCGGCAGATCGGCAGGTTCCATCACCTGCTCGCGGTGCGCGACGGACGCCACAGCGGCCTCCCGCACCTCAGGCACCTCATCCTCCAGCAGCGCCTGGCGCGACCGCTCGTCCAGCCAGTACAGGGAACCGGCCACGAATAGCCGCACACGCGGCCGAGGGTGCGCGGCGGCCAGCCGAAACAGATGTCGGTCATACCCCATTGCCTCGAACAACTCGCCGATCAACTCCTCGCGGCTGAACGGCATGTCGGAGGGTGAACCGTCAAGCTCGGCCAACAGCCTGACCAGCACGTCGTCAGGCAGCGGTTCCTGACCGGGTCGGCCAAACGCGCGAAGTCTCACCCGCCACGCCGGGTCGGCCAGCAGCTGGGCACGCGCCAGAGGGTCGACCTGCGGATGGGTGGCGAGCGCCCCACGGATCCTGGGCGAGGGGTGATGCAGCATCGCATCCCGCACCGGCGGCGGCAGCTCGCGGCGGCGGCGTAGCCCCTCGCACACCTGCTCCGGCCACCTCTCTACCAGCCGGAGCAGCACGTCGGTCGGCGCTGCCGGATTCCGCGCCAGCCCGCCTAGCAGCAGTGAGGGAGACGAACACCGATCCAACCAAGCATCACCGACCATCGGCTGCACCCTGGTCCAGTGCCCCGCTCGTTCTGCCACACCTGCGGCCGGAGCAAGGACGAACACCGGATGATCCCGGGCTAGCCGTACTCGATCGTCGTCGCGCTGAAGACCGGCACACCGTGAGATCAGGTTCTGTCGCGGTGGCGGCGGGCATCGATGTCGCGCAGCACCTCGGGGTCCCATTGGCCGGCGTTCCAGTCGTCGCTGGTCGGAGTGGGCGACAGCGGCCACGCCGGGTCTTGCCCGGCGACCGGCGAGTAGTGCCCGGCGCCGACTCGGTTGACTTGGGCGATCAGCCGCAGGATCCGCGCCCGGCTGTGCAGCATGCCCCCGACCAGCGCGGCGGCTCCGAGGGTGCGCAGGGCCGCCTGGCCGGACCGGACGGCTGGGGCGGCTTGGTCGGTAGCCAGCCAGGCCATGACGGCGCTGAAGACGATGCAGGAGGGGAACACGCGCGTGCCCCAGTGGCGGCTGTACGAGCGGCCGGAGGAGCCATGCGCCTCGGCGAGCTGGCGGGTGCCGCGTGCCCAGATCAGCCCGCTGACAACCAGGCCGATGATGGCGACGACCAGGATCAGGTTGGCCAGGACGAAACCAATCGCTGCGCCGGCGTCGGACGGGGGCAGCGGCCCGGAGCGGTCGATCGGGATGCTACCGAAGACGGCCACGGCGATCGCGGCTAGGGCGAAAAGTACGGCGAACCCGACTACGAACCAGGTCGCGACGTTCCAACCTGCTGTCCTTAGCGCGGGCGGCGGCGTCGAGGACCGGCACGTGTGGCCTTGGCCGAGGTGTTCGAGTTCGGTACCGCATTTCGTGCAGTGCAAAGTGTTCTCCTGAGCGGCGCGGCCGAGGCTTCGTCAGGCCAGTTGAGCTGGGTATCGCATATCTCGTCGCACGGGTAAGGATCCGCCGGGTTCGGTGCATGGTGGATCATGCCTGGTCGGTGCCGATCCGGCGACCCCGCGATCCGCGTAACGCTCGCCGACGGGCAGCGGCCCGAAAGAGCCCCGCGCCCGAGATGGGCCATAGCACGGGAAATGCACGGTCAGCGGGCGGGATGGACGACGGTCGCCTTCCCAAACGGCGCTGGCTGTCGCCGAGGGAGGATTCGTTCAAAGCCGTACCAGCCGCACCTCACCGCCCATGAGGTGACTGGCCCTCGCGGCGACCGTGCACGAGGTCGTGAGGCCGACTACCCCGGTTCGGGCGTCCACACCCGCAGGGCGGGGCTACGGTGAGTTGTGCGGTGCGCGCACGTCCCGTCTTCTTTCCCGGTCGGAAGGTTTGTCGTGGCGAACGAAGCTCGTCGGCCTACTCCGGCTGATCCGATGCCCGATGTCACGCGTCGCAGGGACATACCGAGTGAGACCGTTCGGAATCTGCCGCCGGAACTGGGGCCGGATGCGGTTGGTGTGCTCGATCGCCGGACGTTCATGTTCTCCAACGCGGCGGGGGATGTGCCTCCCGGTTCGATCGGCGGGTTGGTGCACGAGGACACCCGTCTCCTGAATCGGTGGGAGCTCACGATCTGTGGGGCTCCTCTGCTCACTCTATCTGCGAGTACGGTCGAGGATTACTCGGCGGCGTTTTTTCTGGCTAATCCCGAGCTTCCCGGTTTGCCGGCCAACGCCATCGGGATACGTCGGCGGCGGTTCATCGGTGAGGGAATGCACGAGCGCATCGAGCTGCAGTCGTACGCCGAGCAGCCGGTGTCGATTCAGGTGCGGTTGGCGGTGGGTACGGACTTCGCGGATCTGTTCGAGATCAAGGAAACTGTTCGGGATCGTTCCCACCACATCACCCGTTCACATGCTCAGGACGGGTCGCGGCTGGACTTCTCGTACCGCAACGGCACCTTCGAGGCCCGTACACAGGTGTTGGCGGATCCTCCGGCCGACCAGGTGAAGGATGACGGGTTGGTGTGGGAGTTGCACCTGCGGCCCACCGAGGAATGGCTGTGCGACCTGCAGGTCCCACTGCGCTACGACGAGATGCTCAGCATGCCGGCGAAGCGAGGTTTCGGTACGGCCTTCAACGTCGAGCACGACGATCCCCTTGCCCGTTGGCAGCTCGCCAAACCGGCCCTACAGACCGATTCCGACCTGCTGCGCAATGTTTATCGCAAGTCGGCGTTGGACCTGACCGCGCTGCGGACCGAGATGCGTCTGAAGAACGAACCGGTCGCGTTGCTGTCGGCCGGGCTGCCGTGGTTCCTGACGATCTTTGGCCGAGACACATTGATCACCGCTTACCAGACGATGGGCGGCGGGTCGGATCTGGCGCGCGGCGCGATACTCGTCCTTGCCCGTTATCAGTCCACCGAGTTTGACGACTTCACCGACCAGGAACCCGGCAAGATTCTGCACGAGTACCGGTCCGGTGAGCTGACCAAGCTGGGCCTCAAGCCCCACAACCCTTACTACGGCGCTGCCGACGCCACGCAACTGTGGCTGATTCTTCTCTCCGAATACTGGCGCTGGACCGGCGATGACGCCTTCGTTCAGCAGCTTCGCGACAACGCCTATGCCGCCCTGCGCTGGATCGACGAGTATGGCGATCGCAACAACGATGGTTACGTCGAATACGCCACCCGCTCGCCGCAGGGCCTCGGCAACCAGTGCTGGCGCGACTCCTGGGACGGCATTCTGTTCGCTAACGGCGCGATGCCCGTGCTGCCGATCGCCACCTGCGAGATTCAGGGGTACACGTACGACGCCAAAATCCGCTTCGCGGAACTCGCTGAGGGGCCGCTCAACGACCCTACCCTCGCCACTCGACTCCGTACCGAGGCGGCGGAGCTCCACCACCGGTTCAACCATGACTTCTGGATCGATGAGCGTGGCGGCTATTATGCCCTCGGCCTCGACGGCGACAACCGCCAGATCGACATGATGACCTCCAACATGGGCCACCTGCTCTGGAGCGGCATCGTCCCAGCCGAACGCGCCCCCATCATCGCCGGCCACCTCATGTCCGACCAACTGTTCTCCGGTTGGGGCGTCCGCACCACCTCCACCGACGACCGTGCCTACAACCCCATCGGCTATCACCGAGGCACCGTCTGGCCGCACGACAACTCAATCACTGCTTGTGGTCTCGCCCGGTACGGCTTCCGCGAGGAGGCCAATCGGATCATTATGGCAATGCTCGATGCCTCGCAATTTTCCGAACACCGCCTCCCCGAAGCGTTTTCCGGCTACGACCGATCCTTCGGGCGCGCGCCAGTCCCGTACCCGACCGCCTGCAATCCGCAAGCCTGGGCCAGCGCGGCACCGCTCCTCTTTCTGCGCACGATGCTCGGCACGGAACCCAAGAACGGTCGACTCACCCTCAACCCCAAGATCCCACCCGAGATCGGGCGAATCCAGATGACCAACGTATCGGCCTTCGGCGTACGGTGGGACATCGAAGCGACCACTACCCAGTCGCACGTACGACTGGCCACCTGAACCTGTCCCGGCGGCACCGGTGCGCGACCGAGCGTTCCGCCCGTTCAGCGGCATGAGCACGCACCTGATCTTGACGCATCGTAAGGCGCCCCGGGCCTGACCTGAGGTTCTGATCCGTGGCAGATCGGTAGCTGTGGCCGGCCACCGCAACCTCAAGGTGGAGCACGTCGAGAAGCAGGAGTTCCCAGGTTAGGCTCGACGCGGTTCCTGACCTCGGGGAGTTGCCGATGCGCGTCACCGCCTGGCTCCGATTACCGTCCATCCGCAGGCGCCTGTCCATCGCCGCCGTGCTGGTCGGCTGTTTCGTCTGGGCGATCGTCATCGTTGGGCTGTCGTTCGCGATGGTGGAGCACGGCAGCGGACAATGGTGGGTGATCCCGATTTTCGGCGCGTTCGTGCTGGCGATTGCGGTGCTGGCCGTCCGCTGGGTCCCTGCGGCCCCGTCTCGGGCCTACGCGGCACCGGCAGATCTGCCCGTACTCGTCGCCGCCCAGGGTCCGCCGCCGGTCGCCGTGCAGCGCAAGCCCGCCGAGACGCTCAGCTCGCGCGAACTGGAGGTGCTGCACCACCTGGCAGCCGGCCACACGAACGCGGAGATCGCCAAGATGCTTTTCGTCGCGCCCGGCACGGTGAAGGCGCACCTCAACCACATCTTCCGCAAGCTCGAGGCGGCGAGCCGTCTGCAGGCCGTTGCGCACGCCCGCGAGGCCGGTCTGCTCGACTAAACCCACTTTTAAACCGCCGGTAGACCGTTCGGCAGATGCCTTACCTGGCGGTCCCTCCTAGCGTCCGGGGGCATGAAGCAGCGTATTGATTGGATCGCGTCGTTCGCCCTCGTCGCGGCATTTACGGTCGTGGTGCAAGGTCTGTCCCTGATGGAGTTCGTCCCACTGCCGATCGCACTGCTGATCGGAGCCGGATGGGCGGTCCTCATCTGGCTCGCCGCGCGCTGGATCAGCCGCAGACCGGCGCTGAGCGCCTGGGCGGAGGACGGCCTCGTCGCGCTGGGCTGCGTAACCATGGCACTGTTCGCGTTCGGCGGCGCCATCGGGCTGATGATGCTGGGAACCGCGCTGGATAGCTCCTCGATCACCGGGGAGACGATGGTGACGATGTTCCTGCCTAGCATTCCCATCGCGATCGCGGCGAACGTCCCCACCGAACTCGTCATCATCCCGGTTCTGCTGGTCCTCGGATGGCGTCCCGGCACCCGCCGGATCCTCTTCGTCACCGCGGCCGCGCTCTATTTCGTCCACCGGATCTGGACCTACCTCGTGTTCGCCCCCGACCGCCTGGACTTCGCCGCGGCAGAGCGGTCCACGGCGGTGTTGACCGCGGCGGAGAAGGATCAGTTCACCGCAGCGCTGCATGTCGACGATCCCCGGTGGATCCTCAACCTGTTGATTTTCGCGGTCTTCCTACTTTCGGCGTTCTTCTCCCGGCTACGGGAGGTCAACGGCCCCATCGTTGCCGCGCCCACCGCCCGCGGCTGACTCGGCTCCGTAGGCCCAACGCACTGGCGAAACTTCCTGGACATCCGTTGAGGCGCTCTACGGGCGGGCACGCCGCGCACCACGAGCCCGGCGGCCTCGGGGGATCTCAGTGGCTGAACCGGAATCGTCGTGACACTGCGGGCTTGAGCTGGCCGGTTCCGGCTCGGCCGGCAGCCAGAGAAACGGTGCGCTCGCGGGCGATTCAGCCACGCCCCTCTGAGGGCTGCTCTTTCGTCAGGTGGAGCAGCCACCCCTCGCTGGTGCGGATGAGCGCGTATCGGCTGGAGCCGGTGCGGCCGTGCAGCGTGAACAGCATCCGGCGGTCGGTGCGGTCGTGCTCCTCCCACCTGCCAATGTCGGCAATCGACTTGTCGGCATCCTCGTACGTGAGGTGATCAAGGTGGTGATCAGGCACCGCGATCGCGAGCCGATTGTCGCCGGGGCTGTCTGGCAGGCCACGAGGAACCGCCCACGAGCGCAGCACACCGTCCTCTTCGAGCCGCAGGTCGAAGTGCGGTCGTGGTTTGCGATGCTGGTGCAGGACGAAGGCGGGCGCCACCCCTACCATTCTCGACGATCCCGGGGCCGACCGCCGGTCAACCGGATTCACCGCCAGGTCCGACGAACGGGCGGGTCCGTTGGTGCTCGGCGTGCGGGCAACCGCGTCCGGGTAGCCGGTGGGGACCAGGCCGATCACCTGATCCCCACCGGTCGGTCTGACTCCGTCAGCCCAGGTACTTCTCCCACGGGCCGGTGATCGCCAGGGTGAGGCCCGGGTCCTGCATGTTGACGAAGAGGACCCTGCCGTCGGCGGTGAAGGTCGGCCCGCAGAACTCCGAATCGTTGAGCTGGTTGCGGGCGATCGCGTACGTCGGCCCGCCCGGAGTCGCACTGAGCACGTGGGAGGCCCCGGTGCCGTCCTCGGCGAGCACCAGGCTGCCCCACGGGGTGACGGATACGTTGTCCGGGCCGTCGAAGGTGAGGTCGTTGTACTTGACCGGCGTGCCCTCCTCCGACGCCGTCTGGTGCGGGAAGTACGTCACCAGCTGGATGGTCTGGTTCCTGAAGTTGTAGAACCAGACCATCCCGTCGTGCGGCGCGGCGTCGGCCGGCAGGTCACCGTCTTCCCAGGCGTAGGAGTTGACCACGTACACGCCCTCGTCGGTGCTCCACACACCTTCGAACTTGCGTCCCCGGGTGACCTGTCCGTCGGCGAACTGCTCGCGCACGGACTTGTGCCGCGCGTCGCGGTCCGGCACCTCGATCCACCGTACCGGGAAGGGGCGGCCCAACTGGGCGGAGGTCAGGTAGGCGACGTCCGGCAGCACCGAGCCGTCGTCCATGATGATCTGCATTGCGGCGAGGACGCCGGCGTTCGGTGCGAGGCGGGTGAGTACGCCGGGGCCGAGCTTGACGCCCCGTGGCGCTGACCAGCGGTAGAAGAGGCCGTTGGGCCCATCGGCGTCTTCGGAGAGGTAGATGTTGGTGCGGTCCTTGTCGACCGCCAGGGCCTCGTGGGAGTAGCGGCCCAGGCACTTGATCGGCTTCGGGTCCGCGCTGCCGTCGGCCCAGACCTCGAAGACGTACCCGTGGTCCTTCTGGTAGACGCCGGACCGGTCGCCCTCTTCCCACTCGTCGCCGGCGCGGTCCTCGGTCTCCTCGCAGGTGAGCCAGGTGCCCCAGGGGGTCGGCCCGCCGGCGCAGTTGGAGATGGTGCCGGACAGGGCGACGAACTCACCCAGGTTACGGCCCGCGCGGTCGGTCTTGATCACGGTGCAGCCGCCGGCGTCAACGGCGCCCGCGTCGTACACCGTGCCCTTGACGTGCGGTACGCCGAACTCGGCGCCCGGGTCGATCTCGTGGTTCTGGATCAGGGTGTAACGGCCCTGGCCGGCGTCGTAGACGGCCATGCCGTCGTGGTCCGCCGGCGTCACGCCCTGGCCGCGGTCGAGTCGGGTGACGCCGGTCCGGGTCACCACCGTGTAGCTGAAGCCTTCCGGCAGGGCCAGGATCCCCTTGGGGTCGTCCACGAGCGGCGGGAAGGGCACGGGACCGCCCTTGACCGGCGAGTGTGGCCGGCCAGGGCTGGCCTGCGCGAGGGACGGCAGCCCACCGGCGACGGCAAGGCCCACGCCGGCGGCGGCGCCGCCCGCGAGGAAGGTACGACGGGAGGAAGGCACGCGAATCAGCTCCTGGTCAGGGTATGTGCGATAGCTGACAGCAAACTCCTGCGGGCAGACACCGCCACGTCGCCTGAGGGTTCGGGAGGTGACATCGGAGTTAAGAATCAATGCCGCTCAGCCGTCGGGCCGGTCGGAGTCCCAAAAGATCACCATGTCGAGCTGCAACCTCACCAGGATCGCGCCGTACACAGCGGACAGTTGCCGGCTAGCGGCGAGCGCCACCAGCGCGACGTGGAACTCCCGGTGCGACTCGGCGACCCCCCGCGTACCGCGTGTGCCTGTCGGTTTGTCCGCCTAGCCGACACCCGGCCCATAACCTGGCATCATGACCGAATCGGACGGGCAGTCGCAGAGCGTCCGCACGGTGATCGTGGCTGGTCTCGTCAACGTCGCCGTCGCTGCGGCCAAGGTGGTTGCGGGTCTGCTCTCAGGTTCGGCCGCCGTGCTGTCGGAAGCCGCGCATTCGTTCGCCGACACCACGACCGAGGTGCTGCTGTTCGTGGCGCTGCGTCGCGGCGGCCGCCGGGCCGACCCGGCGCGCCCTTTCGGCTACGGTCGGGAGAGCTACATCTGGGCCCTCCTCGCCGCCGTCTTCACCTTCGTCAGCGGCGCCGGCTTCTCCATCACCCACGGCGTGCACGTCATCGCATCGACCAAAGAGACCGGAGATTACACCGTCTCGTACGCGGTGCTGGCCGTCTCCTTCGTCCTGGAGTCGGTGTCCCTGCTGCGGACGGTGCGTCAGGTACGGCGCCGGGCCAAGCGCTGGGGCATCAGTCCAGCCAGGGTCCTGCGGCGCACGCCCAACACCGCCATCAAGGCGGTGTTCCTGGAGGACAGCGCCGCCCTGATCGGCCTGGGCATGGCCGGCGCAGGCCTGGGGCTCGCCGAGGTGACCGGGGACCCGGTCTGGGATGGCATCGCATCGGTCGCCATCGGTGTACTGCTCCTCGTGGTGGCCACCATTCTGGCTCGCAACAATCTCGCTCTGCTCGTCGGCCGGTCAGCAAGGGAGCCAGTTCAGGACGAGATTCGCCGGGAACTGACCGCCCTGCCATACGTGCAAGGCATCGTGGAGCTGCTGACCCTGCAGCTCGGTCCCGACGACATTCTCGTTGTCGCGAAGATCAACTTTGCCGACCACGTCAGGGCCGCTGACATCGAGGACGTGGCAGACGAGGCCAGACGGCGGCTCACCGCGCGTAACCCGGCGATCCGATTCGTCTTCCTCAACCCGACTGGCGCCGGCTCCTGACCCAACCGTCCACCGCCGGCCGGCGGTGCCCCCGCACTCGTCAGGCGTTAACGGCGGGCCAGCCAGACCGTCCGCTCGGTGCGGACGCTGAGGTCGTCGCGGCCGGCCAGGCCGGCGGCAGCCTTCTCCAGCGCGGTGAGATCGGATGATGACAGGCGCCCGTCCAAGCCGTGGCGCATCCGACGTATCGAGACCTCGGCATACCGCTCGGTGGCCGGCGGCAACGGCGGCCGCAGGTCGATGGCAAAGTGCCGCTCGGTCACCCCGGTGAAGCCGGCGTGGGTGATCCGGTCGCCCCAGTTCTCGTGCATGTGCAGGCCCGCCTCCTGCCGGCGTTTCGCCATCTCGGCGTGAGCGCGCTGCTCCACATCCTCATGCTCGGTGCCGACGAGGAAGCGCGGGAACGAGTCCAACTCGGCGATCACCAGCAGCCCGTCCGGCCGCAGCGCGTCGAACGCCGAGGCGAGCGCCTGCCCGGGGTCGGCCATGTGGTGCATCGCGGAGGCGGCCCAGACCACGTCGACCGGTCCGAGGTCGGGCCAGGACCGATCAAGATCGGCTTCGATGGTACAGATCCGATCGCCCACCCGGGCAGCGTCGGCCCGACCACGCAGGTGAGCCAGCATCTCCGGGGACACGTCGACCGCGGTGATCTGGGATCCGGGCAGGTCCCGGGCGAGCGCGAGGGACCCGGTGCCACTGCCGGCGCCGAGGTCGACGATGCGGGGGGAGTCGGCGGCCTCGCGGCCGACCCAGCCGATCAGGTCGCGGTGGTATGCGTGCAGAACCTCGACGTCCAGGTCGAGCAGCTCGATCAGGTGGTCGTGTGCCATGCGTCGACCATAGCCCCCGATTGCTCCTCCGACATATCATCTTGCGTATGAAGCAAGACAATGACCTGGAGGCCCTGGTTCGGCAGCGGATCCGTGGCCTGCGGGTGGCCCGCGGCTGGTCACTGGACGAGCTGGCCAACCGCTGCCTGCTCAGCCCGTCCACCCTCAGCCGGATCGAGACCGGCCACCGGCGGATCGCCCTGGACCACATGGCGCCGATCGCCCGCGCCCTGGGCACCACCCTCGACCAGCTGGTGGAGTCTGATGCCGACGACGACGTGGTGATCCGCCCACACAGCAACGAGGAGCGCGGCATCACCACCTGGCTGCTGTCCCGCGACAGCAGGCAGACGGTCGCCAAGATGCGGGTGACCCGCGAGGCGCCGCAGGAGCTGCGTGTGCACCCGGGGCGCGACTGGCTCATCGTGCTCTCCGGCACGATCGTGCTGCGCCTCGGCGAGCGGACGATCCTGGTCGGGACGAACGAGGCAGCCGAGTTCTCCACCATGGTTCCGCACGCATTCGGCGCGCACGGCGGCCCGGCCGAGATCCTCTGCATCCTCGACCACGAGGGCGAACGCAACCACCTGAGCCTGGAGAGCCAGCACGACCACGTGGCGTCGTGACGGAGCCGCAGCCGCCACGCAACCGCGTCAGCGGCTCAAGCGATGATCTCGGCCATCCGTCCGGGCTGCTCCAGGATGGTGAAGTGGCCGGCGTCGGGCACGACGACCGGCTTCTCGCCGAGAGCCTTCGCGGTACGCGTCCGTTCCGACGGTCGAGACCAGTCGCGTTCGCCGTAGATCAGGGTGCGGGGTGCCCGCACGGCGGCGTACTGGGCGCGCGCCGCGCCCCAGGAACGCCAGCGGTCAAGATCCCCAGATGGTCGGCCGCGGTGTCGTTGTCGAAGTTGCCGCTGCCCCAGCTTCCCATTGGTCCTCCCCCTGTCGCGCCCGCTTGTCCTGCGGATTGAACCAGGTCGGTACGACCCGGGACAGCGGGTCGAGTTCGGGCTTGCCGAAGAAGACGCGCTCGTCGGCGCCGGTATCACGCGCGCATCGCGTCTTTGCTGGGGTGCGCGGTACGCGCGTCAGTGTGGCGGCGAGGCCTGCTCTAGTGGGCGTCCGTGGGCTCGGATCGTGTCCGAGATGGCGACGCCGAGCAGGACCACGACAGCTGCTGCAGCGACTCCGAGGGGCGGCAGGCCGACCATGATCGGTGCCATGGCCGCGAGGACGAGGATCCCGATCGGCCGTGGCCGGGACACCCGGGCGAAGGCCACGTACTCGAATACGGAGCGACCGGCGAGGAAGAGCGCAGGCCCGCCGAGAATGGCCCCGACCCAAGCACGTTTGGCGTCGCCGAGTGGATCTATGAGAACGAGTTCAGAGCCGGCTGAGCTGGCGAGGATGCCGACCACCATGAGCAGGTGCGAGAACTCGGCCAACCGGCCGAGCCGGCCAGGGTCGGCGGATGCCGTGATGGCCTCTCCCAAGATTTGGCCGGCTCGGTAGAAGTAGATCCGCCACAGCAACACCGTGATGAGGAACGACACGGTAAGGGCCAACGTTCGTTGCGCCACGATCGGACCGCGGAGAAGACTCGACCCGGAAGTCAGGATCGTCTCACCAAGCGCGACGATGACGAGCTGCCAGTAACGTTCGGCCAAGTGCTCGCCCGCGACGGCCCACGGGGACATCTTCGCGCGACCCAGCCCCGGTACCGGCCAGCCGAGTCTGCCCCCCAGGTAGTCGATCGCCAGAGCCACCGTCCAGAGCGAATTGCGCGTCAACTCGGGTGCGAAGGCTCCGGCGAGCCACGGAACGGCCGACACACCGAACCAGACGAGCGCCAGCATGTTGACGCGGCGCAGGTCGTGACCCCGCACAATGACCACGAAGAAGAGGCTGCGGCCCACCTGAATCGCGACATAGGTGCTCGCGAAGAGCAGGCCGGTCTCGGCGAGAGCCCCCGAGATCGCGACCGCCAGGAGCAGGCTCCCATACATCGTCGTGATGACCACGAACTGGACTGCCGGCTGGAACGGATCGAATCTGCTGGTCATCCATGCCGTCTGGGTCCAGATCCACCAGACCGCCAGGAGCAGCAGCAGCGTCTCGCCGTTCTCCGCAAGGGAGGTGGTCAACCTATCCGCGACGTGACCCCTGGTGTAGTCCAACACCAACTCGTGCACGACCCGGGTGAGCGCGAAGACGAACACGAGATCGAAGAACAGTTCCAGGAAAGTCGGCCGCTGCGGACTCTCACGCCTGCGCAGCAGATTGGCCACTCTGTTCCTCGTCACCCGGCCCGTCCGCTTCGTCGGCTTGTCGCTAGAGCAGTCGTACCACGTCGCCGCGCTGCCCATAGGAAAGACGCACCCGATGACTGAAGAGCCTGACGGCCGACGAGGGTGCCACCGGTCAGGCGGAGTGCTCGGGGCAGCAGACGGTGAGCGCGCCGGGCACCGAGCGCACCTTGAGCTTCCGAACCGCCGTACGCGCCCCGCCGTCGAGCTCGTACGTCCGCGGCGCGGCGAAGCGGACCGTCATCCGGCGGCCCCGGGTGATCCGGACGAAGGGCGAGTCCGTCGACCGGCCGGCGGCCATCCGGCCGAGGGTCCGGGCCCAGTCGATCGCCCCGCTGGCGGTCGAAACGCCCACCTCCAGGCAGCCGTCGTCGGGTCGGGCGTCGTCGAAGGCGGGGATGCCGCCGGTGATCGTGCCGACGTTGCCGAAGAGCACACAGCTCGCCTCGCCGTCGAACCAGGTGACCCCGTCCACCCGGATACGGGTGTCCACCAGCTCGCCCCGGACGTGCCGCAGCCCCGTCCAGACGTACGCCAGCCGGCCGAGCCGGCCCTTGAGGTCCCGGTCCGCCTCGCGGATCAGGTCACCGTCGAACCCGGCCCCGGCCATCACCGCGAAGTGCTCGCCGTTGAGCCGGCCCAGGTCCAGCCGGCGTCGCCGGCCGTGCAGGCCGATCCGCACCGCCTCCGCCAGGTCCTCGGGGATGCCGAGGTTGGCGGCGAAGAGGTTCGCGGTGCCGGCCGGCAGGATCGCCATCGGGGTCCCCGTGGCGGCCAGGGTGTCCGCGCAACGCTGCACCATGCCGTCCCCACCCCACACGAAGACCAGCTCGGCGCCCTTCTTCAGCGCCTTGCGGACCTTCTTCGGCGCCTTGCGACTCTTCGGCACCTCGTACCAGAGCAGGTCGTCGATGCCGGTGCCGGCGAGGGTCGCCCGCAGCTCGTCGAGGCCGCCACCGAGGCTCTTGCGGCGGTGGGCGACCACCGCGACCGTGCCCAGCCGGGCGGCGGTCACGGGCGTGGTGGGGGCAGCGGTACTCGTGCTCATGGCCGCCGGTGTTACCCAGCCAGCCGGTCCGGTACGCCTCGCGGGTCGTCAACGACCGACCGCGTCGCGTCGGAACATCGGACCGCCGGAGTCGCCCTGGGCCGCGTGTCAGAAATCGCTTGGGCCTGCGGATGAGTTGGGGCGATCTTCAGCGGGACAGCCCCGGCTTGGGAAGCGACGTCGGATCTCGATCGAGCTGGGCAAGCTTGGCTTGAAGTTGGCCGGCGTCGGCGTGCCCGATCTCGTGGAAGATTCGCAGCGCACGTTGCCAGGTGCGGCGCGCTTTCTCGGTGGCGCCGGTGACACACTGGGTTTCGCCGAGGTGGGCGAGGGTGTCGGCCTCGTGAAACCGGTCGCCGTCGAGCCGGAACAGGTCCAGGGCCCGTTGATAGGCGATGGTGGCCTGTTCGTAGCGGCCGAGGTGGTGGAATGCGTAGCCGAGGGTGTCCCAGGAGTTGGCCTGTCCTGGGCGGTCCTCAATCTCCTCAAGCATGATGAGGGCGTGGCGGCAATGGGTGACGGCCTCCTGGTGGTTCCCGATGCGGACGTGGAGCCAGGCGACCGCGTTGAGCATCCGGGCCTGTCCGGCCCGGTGGTTGGTGGCCTGGTAGAGGTCGAGTGCCTGCCGGGCGTGGACGAGAGCCTCGCGGTCGCGCTTCTCCCGGGCGTACAGCCAGGTGAGATTGTGATGGACGTTCGCCTGGCCGGTGCGATCTCCCACCGCTTTGGTGAGGTCGAGGGCCTGCTGCAGGTGGGTGCAGGCCGAATCGTCGTGGCCCAGGTGGGCGTGGGAGAGACCGAGGAGACGGTGGATGTGTGCCTGCCCGGACCGGTCGGCCAGCCGCAGTATCCCGTCCAGTGCGGTGATCAGTTCAGGCCAGCGGCCCTGCCTGTTGTAGAAGGTGCTGAGCGTCCAGGCGAGTTGCCAGGCATGGCGGTCGAAGCCGGTGCTTGCCGCGTGTGGGATCGCCGCGAGTAGCACCGGACGTTCGTCGGCGAACCACTCCATGGCCCGGTCCGGGTCGACGAAGTCTTCGGCGGGTCCCTCGACCAGTGGTGTGGCGAGTTCGATCGGGTCCCGCCGGGGCTCCAGCAACAGGGCGGCCCGGTAGGCGCTCTGCAGGTAATGGTCGAGGAGCCGGTGGCGTGCGTCGCGACGATCGGCGTCGCAGTCGTGGGTGTGCACGAGTTCCGCGGCATATGCGGCTAACAGGTCGTGGAACGCGTACCGGCCCGGTGGATGCTCGGCGATGAGGTGGACGCGGACCAGCTCGGCCAGCAGCGGGCGCACCTGGTGCGGGTCGACCCCGGCAAGACCGGCGGCGGCGGAGACGCTGACATCGGGGCCAGGATGCAGCCCGAGCAGTCGGAACAGGTGGGCGGCGCCGACCGACAGGGTGCGGTAGGACCAGGAGAAGACGGTACGGAGTTGGGTGATGGCCTCCTCGCCATCGAAGGCGTCCAGGTCGTGGGCGTACTGGCTGAGCTCCGTGGCCAGTTCCTCGATCGTCAGACTGGGTTTCGTGGCTGCGCGGGCGGCGACGATCGCCAGCGCCAGCGGGAGTCGGGCGCACCGGGTGATGATGTCCTCGACCGCGGAGCTGCCGGCCGCGATCCGCTCGGCGCCGACCCGGCGGGCCAGCAGTTCGCTGGCCTCGGCGGCGGACGGCAGATCCAGGCGCATCGGCACCGCCCCTTCGGTGGCGACCAGGCCGGACAACACGTTCCGGCTGGTCACGAGGACGAGGCAACCCGGCGAGGCGGGTAGCAACGGTCGCACCTGCTCGGCGTCGCGGGCGTTGTCCAGCAGGATCAGAACCCGTTTGTCGGCGAGCAGGCTGCGGTACAGCCCTGTTTGCGCCTCCACGCCGGGCGGAACCTGCCGAGTCGGTATGTGCAGCGCCTCCAGGAAACCGCGTAGCGCCTCACCGGGACTCGTCGAGGAACCGTTCGGGTCGAAACCCCGCAGGTTCACGTGCAGTTGCCCGTCCGGAAAGCGGTGGCGGACCTGGTGAGCCCAGGTTACGGCCAGCGCCGTCTTGCCGATCCCAGCGGTGCCAGCGATCACGCAGATCGGCATGGACGGTGGGACCGCGGGACCGCCTGCCCGCTCAACGAGCAGGTCGCTCAAGTCACGCAGGTAGGCCGTGCGTCCTACGAAACCAGCCAGAGCGGGCGGAAGCTGGGCAGGTACCACCGACCGGGCCGGGTGCTCGACCCTCGCCGCAGACCCGGCGCGGGCCTCGGCGGTCGCGGCGTTTCCGGAGGCCTCGTCGGCATCCACCGCGGGTCCCTCGCGGTCCGTGATGATGGACGCGGCGAGGCCGCGCAGCTCCGACCCGGGTTCCAGGCCAAGTTCGGCGACGAGGATCTCGCGGGTCCGCCGATAGGCGGCGAGCGCGTCGGCGCGCCGACCGCTTCGGTGCAGCGCCAGCATGAGTTGACCGGACAACCGCTCACGCATCGGGTGCTCGTGGGCCAGGCGGGACAGCTCGGGTATGAGTTCCGAGTGCCGGCCGGCCTCGAGGTCGGCGTCGATCCGGTCGGAGAGGGCGGCGAAGCGCGACTCTTCCAGGCCCCCACATAACTGTTCCCGCAGGTCGCCGTCGGCAGCGTCGGCCAGTGCCGGCCCACGCCACAGCTCCAGCGCCGCCGTGAGCCGGGCGGAGCGCAACCCCGGGTCGTCAATCGTGCGCGCAGCGTCGACAAGCCTGCGGAACCGGTGGAGGTCCACCGTGTCGGGCTGGACCTGCAGCAGGTAGCCCTGGCCGTGGGCCACCAGCCGTACCAGCTGGTCGTCGCCACCGGCAGACCGCAGTGCGGTCCGGATACGCGAGACCAAGGTCTGCAAGGTGGTTCTGGCCGCCGCGGGGGGTGCCTCGCGCCAGAGCAGGTCGATCAGCCGGTCGGTGGTGATCACCCGGCCCGGCTCCAACAAGAGCACGGCCAGTACCAGGCGTTCCATGCGCCGGTTGAGCCGGACGAGTTCTCCGCTGGCGCTGAGCAGATGGACCGATCCCAGCAGCCGAAACTCCACGATGGACAGCTTACGGCCAGCGCTTCGACCGCTGAGGACCGGATGGTAAGGAAATGTCAAGCCTGGTAGCTCAGTGTCCCTTTGGCGAAAGCAGCGCGTCTGCTGACCAGCACAAATCGCGAGCCGTACAACGGGAAGGCACACGTACTCATGAAGCGGTCCCTCAAACTTGGCCTGGCCGCCGCCAGCGCGGCGGCGGTCATCTTCGGCACGTCCGCGCCAGTCCAGGCGAGCAGCAACCTCGGTTGGCTCTACACGGTGGGTGCGAGCGGCGGGGTGTTCTTCGACGCCGACCTGAACGGCTACCCGAACGTCGAGAAGATCACCGTCTGCGACAACAGGAGTGATGGCCGAGGGCTCATCGGGCGGCTCTACTTCGACGGCATCACCGGGAACGGGGACGGCCTCATCGACTGGATCAAGGATCCGTCGAACGACGGTGCCTGCACGAGCATGGCCTACAACATGATCGCTGAGGAAACCCCGGTCAAGGTCGAGGTCTGCGAGTACATGGGGTCCAGCGAACGACTGAACTGCGCCATCGGTTTCGCCCGGGCCTGACGCTGGATCTACACCTACAGCGGGTCCGGATTCAGCAAGAGCGGGGCGTTCTTCGACGGCGACCTGAACGGCTACCCGAACGTCGAGAAGATCACCGTCTGCGACAACGAGACGGACGGGCGTGGCCTCGTCGCCGAGGCGCGAGGGATCCCGACCGGAAACACCTACTACGTCTACGACCAGTCCAACGACGGCAAGTGCTCCTCCATGTCGGCCGACATCTTCCCGGAGGAGAAGTGGGTCACCGTCAGCGTCTGCGAGTACGCGGGCAGCAATCTGTACAACTGCAACAACGGAAACCCCTGGTACGCCTGAGCCGGTGAACGAGCCCGTCGACCGGTTGACTGGTCGGGAGCGGAACCAGGCATGCTGCACCAGCTCGTTGAGCTGATCTGCACTCCGAATACGGGGGCACCCACCGTCGGGCTCGACGGTAGGTGCCCCCGGCATCGTCTCCAGCGCCGGTCAGGGCTCGCTCTGTCGCACCCTGGCGGTCCCGTCGCCGCCGTCGGCGAGCCCGTCGACCTCCGCGGGCTGTCTAGCCACGATCATTCGTACGCCGACGGACCGTACCGAATCGCCACCGAGACGCCCACCCGCCAGCCCGGCATGCGACGCTCAAGGTCCGCGACCAACGGGCCACGCCGCGTGGCTCCCGGACACTACCGCCATAGCCGCACAATTCCTGGCATTGACAGCACGGCACCCCCGACCCCACACCCCTTGTGCCCGGAGGAACGCAGACCATGGACCACGCATCTCAGCTCATCCAGGAGCGGAGTGCCCCGCCGGCCACGCTGGTGATCTTCGGTGCCTCCGGTGACCTGACCCGGCGTAAGCTGCTGCCCGCAGTCGAGAGCCTGGCTCGGCACGAGCGGCTCCCGGACCAGTTCGCGCTGGTCGGCGTCGCGCGCACGTCGATGACCGACGAGCAGTTCGCCGAGAGCGCCCTCGGCGACCGCACCCTCGCCAGCAAGCGCCAGCTCCAGGGCGGCGTGCGGTACGTGGCCGGCGGCTACGACGACCCGGAGACCTACAAGCGGCTCGTGGAGACCCTCGACGAGCTGGACGCGCAGCGGGGCACGTCCGGCAACCGGCTCTTCTACCTGTCCACCCCGGCCGGAGCCTTCGAGCCGGTGATCAACGGACTGGCCGCCGTCGGGCTCAACCAGCCACGCGAAGGCTCCTTCTCCCGCCTGGTCATCGAGAAGCCGTACGGGCGCGACCTGGTCACGGCCCGCGAGCTCGACGGCGTCGTGCACAGCGCGTTCGACGAGCACCAGGTCTTTCGTATCGATCACTATCTGGGCAAGGACACCGTCCAGAACGTGCTGGCGTTGCGCTTCGCCAACTCGATCTTCCAGCCGATCTGGGACCGTTCCTGGGTCGACCACGTGCAGATCACCGTCGCCGAGACCCTCGGCGTCGGCAGCCGCGGCGGCTTCTACGAGGACGCTGGCGCGATGCGGGACATCGTGCAGAACCACGTGCTCCAGGTCCTCGCGCTGGCACTGATGGAGCCACCGGCCTCATTCGAGGCTGAGGGCCTGCGCAACGAGAAGGTGAAGCTGCTGCAGGCGATCCGGCTCCCCACCGACCGGGACATCGCCGAGGCCGCGGTCCGGGGACAGTACACCCGGGGCGGCACCCGCGAGGAGCTGATGGCCGGCTACCGCGAGGAGGCCGGCGTCGACCCCCTGTCGCGGACCGAGACCTACGCCGCTATGCGGCTCAACGTGGACAACTGGCGCTGGGCCGGGGTGCCGTTCTACGTACGCACCGGCAAGCGCCTGCCGGCCCGGCTCACCGAGGTGGCACTGCAGTTCCAGCGGCCGCCGCACCTGCCGATCCCGACCGACCAGCTCACCGGCCTCGATGCTGACGCGTTGATCCTGCGGATCCAGCCGAACGAGGGCATCTCGCTGCGCTTCGGTGCCAAAGTGCCAGGCCACTCCTTCCGGGTCCGCACCGCCACGATGGAGTTCTCCTACGACCAGACGTTCCTCGAGGAGTCCCCGGAGGCGTACGAGCGTCTGCTCCTGGACGCGCTGATCGGTGACGCGTCGCTGTTCATCCGCAGCGACGAGGTGCAGCAGTGTTGGCGGATCGTCGACCCGATCATCGACAACTGGGAGAAGGACAACTCGTCGATCCCCACCTACGAGGCCGCTTCCTGGGGCCCGACCGACGCCGACCGGCTCATCGGCCGGCACGGCCGCAAGTGGCGCAACTCCGCGTGACCCTGCCACAACCGACGCCCGAGGAGTGCGCCGCTGCGGCGTTGGCCGGTCGTTCGCCTCGCCGGCCGCGCGGCTTGGCGGGGGCAGATGCGCGGCAATGATCAACTGCAGCTCAGGGTGCACGTCAGGAGCTGTACCGTCGCGTACCCGACGCCGTTGCTGTCGAGGGCGGTGAGGTGGGCGCGAATATCTTCGGCCTCGGGCATGTCGAGGTCGGTGTAGAGGGTGAGCGCCCGTTGGAAGTGATCGCGGGCGGAGGTGGGGGCTCCGAGAGCGCGGTGGGTGTGACCGAGGCCGGCGTGGGTACGGGCGTGCTCGTGATACGCGCCGATCTCGACGACGATCGTGTGTGCCGCGTTGTGGTGGGCAAGGGCGTCGGCGACGTTGCCCGTGACGCGAGCCGCCTCGGCGATTCCGTTGAGTGCGCTGGCTTCCCCGTACCGTTCGCCGGTCTCGCGAAAGATGTCCAGCGACTGCTGGTGATGGCAGCTGATCTGGCCGAGGCTGGTGTGCAGCGTGCCGAGGCTGTTCAGCGTCCAGGCCGCACCGGTGTGATTGCCGAGTTGGCGGTACATGGCCAGGGCCCGCTCCAGATGGATCCCGGCGGCCCGGTGCCGCCCCAGCCGTATCTCGATGTCGCCGAGTGTGTTCAGCGTCCAGGCTTCGCCGGTCCGGCCGCCGATTCGCTGGAACAGGATCAGGGATCGTTTCACGTGCTCGGCGGCCAGCCCGTACTGGCCCAGTTGCGCCTCGACCTCACCGAGGTTGTTCAGCGCGTGTGCCTCCCCGGCCTGGTGGCCGGCCTGCCGGAACAGGGCCAGGGCCAGGCCGTAGCTGGTGGCGGCGGACCGGTTGCGGCCGAGCTGCGACTCGATGACGCCGAGGTTGACCAGTGCGCGGGCTTCGCCGACCTGGTCGCCGACTCGTCGAAACAGGGTCCGGCCCTGCTGAAGGTGCTCGGTGGCCGGCCCGTATCGGCCGAGCTGTGCGTAGGTGGCGCCGAGACTGGTCGAGGCGTGAGCCTGCCCGGCTGAATCACCGGCGCGGCGAGCGGCGATACGCGCGTGCTCGTGGATGGCGAGGGCATCAGTGGGATACCCACCGTGCAGGTACTGGAACAGGCTGGTCGACAGGCGGGTGGTGTGAGAGGGCCAGCCGTGGGCGGCGGTGTAGGCGGCGACGGCGACCAGAGCCGGGCGTTCAGTATCCAGCCAGTCGCGGGCGGTGTCCGAGTCGAGCAGAACCGCGACCGGTCCGCCACCGGATGATGCCTCGTTGCGGTGCGACCCGGCCGGGTACAGGACGTCCATTGCGGCGGCGGCGGTGGCCACGTAGTAGTCGAACAGACGGGTCAGGGCGGCCCGCCGTTCGGGTGGTGGGTCTTCGTCGCCGCACCGGCTGACGGCGTACGCGCGAATGAGGTCGTGCAGGGCGTACCGGCCGGGGGCGGCCTGTTGCAGCAGGTGGTCCCGGTGGAGGTGGTGCAGATGGACCTCCGCGTCGGACGGGCAGATGCCGTTGAGGGCAGCGATGGCCTGGGCGTCGAAATCATCGCCGGGATGTGCCGCCACGAAACGCAGCAGCCGTCGCCGGTCGGTGGGTAGCTCCCGGTAGGAGAGGTCGAAGGCAAGCTCCACGCTGACGTCGAGGCGACGCTGGTGGTGACGCTCGTCGAGCCGGTCGGCGTGATCGGTCAACGTCCAGCCTGAGGTGCTTCTGAGGTGCGCGTTGACCAGCCCGAGCGCAAGGGGAAGGTGGCCGCACCGCTGCGCGATCCGGGCCACCGCGTTCGGGTCGGCGCCGCCGGGGAGAGGCGACCCTCCCCCGGCGAGCAGCGCGGCCGACTCATCCGGAGTGAACAGGTCCACGGTGAGCCGTGTGGCGTGCGGCAGTTCGCTGAGGTCGCGTCGGCTGGTGATCAGCACCGGGCAGCCCGCAGTGTCGGGCAGCAGCGGGCGGGCCTGTTCGGCGTCGCTGGCGTTGTCCAGCACCACGAGAGTACGGGTGCCGACCAGGAGGCGGCGGTAGGCGGCAACCCGGGCGGGCAGGTCGTACGGGATCTGCTGGCCGGCGACGCCGAGCAGGCGCAGGAAGCCCTCCAGGACCGAGGCCGGGTCGGCCGGCGGTTGACCGGGGTCCGGGTGGAATCCGCGCAGGTTGACGAAGAGGATCCGGTCGAACGGTTTCCGCCGGTGCGCGGCATGCGCGGCGTGGATGGCGAGTTGGGTCTTGCCGACGCCCGCCATGCCCTGGATCGCCAGCACGACCGGGCCGCCATCCAGGTCGCCTTTGCGTAACTCCCGTCGGAGCCGGTTCAGCGGGGCGGTACGACCGACGAAGCCGGCCAGGTCCTGCGGCAGGTTGTCCTGGACCCGCACCTGCGCTGCCGCCCGGGCCTCCCCGCCGACGACGCGAAGCGCCTGCCGCCACTGCGCCACGTACCCGACGTCTGGATGCAGCGCTTCGACAACGGCGATCACCAGATCGGTGTTGAGCCGCCTCCGGCCGCCCTTGAAGCAGTCGGCGACCGTCGTCCTCCTCGCCATCACACCACCGGGCCGGCCCGTGGCCTTCCCTGCCGCATTGATCCGATTCTTGATCGTGTCGTAGGACGGGTCACCGGCCCAGACCTTCAACATCCGTAGTCGTTGGGCCACCTCGTCCAGCGAGTCGGCCGGTCCGGGATCCGGCGGCGCCACACCGCTTCTGATCGACAGCGACTCGGTCACGGCGGCTCCTGGACGGTCCTGATGTCGGACTTGTGCTCCTACTAGACCCCTGCTGTCCGGCAGCGTCACCGGATCTGTCCTTGATCCGCCGAGTGGACACGGGGGCGCCGGTGGTGGCCGTCCGGGATCGTCCGGGATTCACCCACGCCCCGGCGGCCCGCCACACACTTCACCGAGGTGCTGGTCCGGGCACCGGCGGCCTCCGCCGGTCGCGGTCGGGCCAGCCGTGGAACCCGGGAGGGAGGTGTCGCCATGAAGATCCAGATCCGTCGGCTCGAGAAGATCGAGACCACTGTCATCTGCGCTTGCAGCCCCTGCACGGACTGCTGACCCGACTGTCCTGGTCACCGCCCGCTCTGGTGGGCGGTGGCCAGGACCGCCACGACGACTGGGGGCGCCGGGCGACCCCACCAGGACCCGAAGGAGCGAGTACGGATGAGGCGACCCCGAATCAAGAGTGTGTTTCCACCCATCCCGCTGGGCGACGGCCGCATCCGCATCGGCGGCGGCGACTACGGCATCGCCTCGGAGATGGTCGACGACGAGCACGGCAACACCTGGCACCTGTTGAGCCTGCTGGACGGAACCCGGACCCGGCCCGAGCTGGCGGACGCGATGGCAAAGCACGATCCGGGGATCACCGCCGCCGACGTCGACGACTCCGTCGACGCGCTGATCGACATGGGCTTCGTGGAGGACGCCGCCGTACCCCCGCCGGCCCGGCTGCCGGAGGTGGAACGCGAGCGGTACCGGCGCAACCTGGAGTTCTTCTCCTACTTCCACAAGCCCCCGCTGACCGCGGCCGACTTCCAGCTGCGGCTGCGCGACGCCCGGGTCACGGTGCTCGGGATCGGCGGCCTCGGGTCGTACGTCGCGATGAGCCTGGCCGCCATCGGAGTCGGCGACATCCTGCTCGTCGACGACGACGACGTGGAACTGATGAACCTGAACCGCCAGGTGCTCTACACCGACGCCGACGTCGGGCAGCCCAAGGTGACCGCTGCCGTCCGCCGGCTGACCGAGATAAACCCGCACGTGCGGATCAGCGCGCGCAACGCGCGGGTCGACGGGGTGGCGGCCGCCCGCGCCTGCATGACCGGCCGGGACCTGGTGATCTGCGCCGCCGACCGGCCCCGACTCACGCTCTACCAGTGGCTGAACGAGGCGGCCCTGCGGGAGGGCACGGCGTGGATGCGCGGCTCCAACGACGGGCTCACGGTCAGCCTCTTCCTGCACGTTCCCTACCAGACCGCCTGCTTCCAGTGTGTCGAGCAGGACGCCGCGGCCAACCACCCGGAGTACGCGCCGATGGCCGAGTATGTCGTCGGGGTGATCGGCGACCGGACCATCAACCCGTGCAACGCGCCGATGGCCGGGATGATCGGCAACCTGGCCGCCCTGGAGGCCGTCAAGCACCTCACCGGCATGGCGGAGCCGGTCATCGTCGGCCGGAAACTCGTCGTCGACGTGCACCGGATGGAAACGCAGTTCGCCGAGGGCACGCTGCTCGACGACTGCGCCGCCTGCGGCCCGGACGGCCGGGTCCCCCGCCCCGGCGACCTGCGGGCCACTGTCGCGTCCGGGTCCGCGACGTGACCAGCACGCTCGCCGACACCACCGTCGTCCGGCTGTATCCGCTGCACATCGGCGAGAGCGAGGACGGTGTGTGCGAGGTCGGCCGGGTCGAGACCGGCGACTTCGTCGAGCTGCCGGCCGAGGGCGTCGACCTCGTCCGGTGGCTCGGCGAGGGACTGCCGCTCGGCGAGGTCCGCCGGCGGTTCGCCGACCGCTACGGCACCGAGCCGGACCTCGCCGACTTCCTCGACGGCATCGCGTCCTGCGGATTCCTGCGGGTGGACGCCGCGACGGGCGACGCGGGCACGACGACGACCGGGGCCGGCACCCCGCCGGCCGCCGGCAGCGAGGTGTCCCGTCGGGGAGTGGCGCTGCTGGCGAACCTGCCGCCGCACCGGGTCTCCTGGCTGCTCGCGCCGCCGATGCGGCTGCTCTACGTCGGCAGCTGGCTGACCGTACCGTTACTGCTGGCGCTCGTTCCCTCGCTGCGGCCCACCCCGGCCGACGCGTTCCTGCTGGACGGGGTGCTGGCCAACGCCCTGGTCGTCGCGATGGTGGCCTGGATGCTGGTGCTGCTGCACGAGTTGGCGCACGCGGCCACCGTGCGGGCGTTGGGCGTCACCGGACGGCTCTCCATCAGCCGAAGGCTGTGGTTCCTGGTGGCGCAGACGGAGATGTCAGCCGTCCGGTCCGTGCCCCGTCGCCGCCGTTACGCCCCGTACCTGGCTGGGCTGACCTGGGACCTGTTGCTCATGTCGGCCTGCCTGGTGCTGCAACTCGCCGGTGTGCACGAGCGACTGGTCCGCGGCGTCGTTTACACGCTCACGCTGTCGGTGGTCTACCAGTTTCTGGTGTTCATGCGCACCGACATCTACTACGTCCTGGGCAACTGGCTGCGGCTGGGCGACCTGATGGGTGACACCCGGCGATGGCTGGCCAACCAGGTGCGTCGACTGGTCGGCCGCGACCCCGGGCACGACCTCGGCGGTGTGCCGGCCCGGGAAGTACGGATCATCCGCTGGTACGCGCCGTTCTACCTGCTGGGCTCGCTCGCCGTGACCGCGGCGCTGCTGGCCCTCACGGCGCCCGCCATGGTCACGATGGTCCGGCTGGCCATCGACGGACTCGTCGCGCCGGTCGACGGGCTCGCCTTCTGGAACGGCGTCGGCTTCCTCGCGCTCGTCGCCCTGCAACTCGCCACCTTCGGCTGGGTCCTCGTCACCGAACGTCGTACCGCCGCCTGATCGGCTCGTCCACCGCAGCGCACCGCCACCCGGAAGTGAGGACACCTACCGTGCACCTGACCGCGCCGCACCGACTGCTGGCCGCCCTACTGACGCCGGCCCTGGCCACCGGACCGGTCGCCGCCATGGCCGCACCGGCGGCGGTCGACGCCGGGCCGGTCCGGGCCGTCATCGTCGTCCTCGCCGATCAGCACGACACCGCTCCCGCGCGGCTGCTCGCCGACCGGGCCGCCCGGATCACCGCCGACCAGCAGCCGATGCTCACCGACCTGCGCCGCGTCGGCGCCACCCGGGTGACGCCCTTCCGCCTGGTGAACGCCATCGCCACGACCCTGCCGGAGCGGGCCGTCGCGGAGCTGGAGACCCGTCCCGGGGTGCGAGCCGTACTGCCCGACAGTCCACTGCGACTGCGCCAACCGGTCGCGCCGAGCCGGCCCGCGCCACCGGCCGGCGGGACCGCGATGGGTGCCCGCAGCTGCGCCGGGCCGGGTGAGCCACCGCTGACCGAACCGGAAGGGCTGGCGTTGACGCGTACCGTCGGATCCGCCCAGGGGCCCGGCGCCCACGACCTGGCCGACGGCTCAGGGGTGCGGGTCGGCGTGCTCGGCGGGGCGATCGACCCGGCGGCGGCGGAGTTCGTCCGCGACGGGCGGTCGGTCGTGGCTGGCTACGCCGACTTCACCGGCGACGGCCTGGACGCCCCCTCGTACATCCTGGAATCCTTCGGCGACGCGAGCGTGGTGGCGGCCCAGGGCGTCGGCGTCTACGACGCCGGGCGGTACGCGCATCCGGCGCACCGCTCCGACGGACCGTGCCTGATGCGGATCCTCGGCGTCGCACCGGCCGCCACCGTGCACGTCGCCAAGGTGTTCAGCAACGTCGCGGCACCCACGTCGGTTGTCCTGCAGGGCATCGAGTGGGCGGTGCTCCATGAACGCGTCGACGTGCTGAACGAGTCGTTGGTGGGTTACGGCTACCCGGACACGGCCGCGAACGCGCTGCGGCTGGCCAACGACGCGGCCGTCGCCGCGGGGGTGACAGTGGTGGTGGCCACCGGGGACGCCGGGCCGGACGGCACCCTGGGTTCGCCGGCCAGCGACCCGGACGTCATCGCCGTCGGCGCGAGCACCCAACTGCGCGCGTACGGCCAACTCGGGTACGGCGGTTCGCCGCTCGGCGACGGCGGCCACCGGTCCGACTCGGTGTCCGCGTTGAGCTCCGGCGGCACCGCGCAGGCGGAACCTCGCACCGTCGACCTCGTGGCACCCGGCGACACCTCGTGGGCTGCCTGCTCGACCGACACCGCGCGCTACCAGAGCTGTATCTCCTTCTTCGACGGCGGCAGCCCCAGCCCGTTCTTCCTGTTCGGCGGCACCAGCGCCGCAGCGCCGTTCGTGGCCGGGGCGGCGGCGTTGGTGATCCAGACGGTACGCCGGCACACCGGCGGCACACCGACCCCCGAGCAGGTCAAACGCATCCTCATGAGCTCCGCGACCGACCTGCGGCAGCCGGCAGACCAGCAGGGGGCCGGGCGGGTGGACACCCTCGCGGCGGTGCGGCTGGCCGCCGCCCTGACCGACCACCCGGACTCCGCCGCCCGGCCCGCCGACGCCGCTGCCGGATCCGCTGGTCGGCCGGCCTCGGGGGACCTGGCGGGGCTGCTTGTCGCCACCTCGACGGCGAGCGTCACCGGCGCGGCGGGGCAGGTCACGCCGGTCGCGGTGCACCTCACCAATCCGGGCGGGCGCGCCCGTCGCGTCACCGTCGGCCTGCGGTCCGCCGCGCCGGCCCGCAGCCTCGCCGCCGGTCAGGTGACGCCGGGGGCGGGGACGGCCTTCGCCGACTCCGACGGCGTACCGGCGAACGCCCGCCGGGTGCCGGTCACCGTTCCGGGCGGGACCGACCAGCTCCAGGCCGCGGTGGCCTGGGACCCCCGGTCACATGCCACGCCGGTCGCGGTGAGCGTCTTCGATCCCGCCGGCCGGCTCGCCGGTTACTCACTGCCGCTGGGCAACGGGGGGTACGGGCGGGTGACGGTGGCCCGGCCGCAGCCGGGCCGCTGGACCGTGGCGATCTGGACCCGCGACGACGGGTCACCGCCGGTGGATGCGGTGCGGTACGACGTCACCGCGCTGCGGCTGACCGCGCGAAGCGGCCCCTCGGTCGTCGTGCCGCCCGGCGGTACGCGGACCGCCTGGCTGCCGGTCCGCCTGCCGACCACGGCTGGTGACTCGTCGGCCGCCGTGACCGTCGTCGCCGGCACGACGGGTTACGCGGCGCTTCCGTTAGGACTGCGGGCGCTGGTCCCGACCGGTCCCACCGGCGGCAGCTTCGGCGGCACCTTCTCCGGCGGCAACGGCGCCCTCGCCGGGTGGGCGCTGCTCGGGCAGCGGCGCAGCTTCCAGTTCGACGTACCGGCTGGGAAACCGGCGCTGGCCGTGTCGGTGCACGCCGGCGACGACCCGGGGCTGGAGGTGTGGGGCTTCCTCGTCGACCCGGCCGGGATGCCGCTCGCGGCCAGCAGCTCGCGCTCCGCGGGGACCACGGCGCCGCCCCGGCTGGACCTGGTCCGGCGTGCCCCGCAGCCAGGTCGATGGACCGTGGTGCTGGTGCTCACCGCGCCGACCGCCACTGTCCGGACCAGCCAGCCGTTCCACGGCCGGGTGGGGTTCGCCCCGGCGTCGGTGGTGGCGACCGGAGTGCCGGCGGGCGCCGTGCTGCCGGCGGGTCGTCCCGCTGAGGCCACCCTCACCATCACCAACACCGGTACGGCACCGGCGTCGTACCTCGTGGACGCCCGGCTGGACGCCATGGGCGAGGTGCCACTGCGGCCGGTGGCGTCGGCCACGTATCAGACACCGGTGTCCGCCGTCGATGTCTACCCTCGCTTCGCGGTCCCGTCCGGCACGACCCGGCTGCGGATGTCGGCGGATTCGACGGTGCCGCACGTGCTGGACACGCAACCGTATGGCGAGAACGGCTACTACGTCGGTGACCCGGACCTGGCCGGGACCGCCGGCCGGCGCTCGGAGGTGGTCGTCTCGTCGGCGGAGGTGTCGGCCACGACCTGGATCTGCAACGCCAACCGGGCCGGCCCGTTCGGCGGTGCTCCCCAGCCCTCGGCCCGAGTGGACTGCGCGGCGACTGCCCTGACTCGACTCTTCGACCGGCGGGTCACCTCGTCCACCGGCAGTTACTGGCGGCGGGTGGTCGAAGGGTCGACCGACCCATCCACGCCGCTGACGCTGGCGCCGGGGCAGAGCGGCCGGGTCATCGTGATCTTCAGCGCGGACGAACCGGTGGGAGAACCGGTCACCGGTTCGTTGACGGTGACCACCCTCGACGCCCGTACCGGGTTCGCCACGGAGGTGGCCGCGGTGCCCTACGCGTACACGGTGTCTGGTGGTGAGGTCGAGCGGTGAGGATGGCGATGGGCCGCCAAGGCGCAGAGCGCGCGTCGGCGGCCCACCGTCTCAGCCGTTGTCGATCAGGCTGGCGATCTCGTTGTAGATCAGGTGCGCCTTCGCGCCCTGGTTCGACGGACAACCGCCGAGGTGGTGCAGGGCGATCACACGGTGGCTGGCGTTCAGCACGGGTGAACCCGAGTTGCCACCGGAGGTGTCACAGCTGTAACTGATGTTCCAGGTGTTGTAGTTCGCGTTCCGGACGGCGCAGGTCGCGCCGTTCTGGGTGTCCTCGTAGATCGACAGCCGCTTCGCGCTGCCGTCGCCGTGCCCGGGGACGTAGATCCGGGTGCCGTTGCTGGTGGCGGTAGTTGCCAGGTACAGCGTGCCGAATCCCTGGATGGTGGCGAAGTTGTTGACCGAGAACAGGGTGTAGTCCAGCTGGTTGGAGCCGCCGCTGCTCACCCTGTAGAGGGTGGCACCGCTGACCTTGGTGCCGGCGCCGGGATTCGCGCCGCCGCAGGTGGCGCACTGGTAGTTGAACTGCATCTCGCTGCCGCTCACTGCGGACTGCGTCGAGAAGCAGTGCTTGTTCGTCAGCATCCGGTTGGTGTTGCCGACCCGCCAGGTGGTGCACAGTCCACCGCCGCTGATCAGCAGCCGCGCTACCGCCCTGCCGCGGGCGTACTCGGTGGGGTGGCTGTTCTGGTAGCAGACCACGTCCCGGCGGGCGTCGGTGCTGCACACGGACTGGGTGGAGAAGTTGTGCGCGGCGATCTCCGTGCGGTCGTATCCGCGCCAGAACCGGTCAATGGTGGCGGCGCTGCCACGTGAGGGGCGGCTGCTGTGCAGTGTCACCACCGCGGTGTCGCCCTCGACCGACATCGCCCAGAAACCCGGCTGCCCGTCGGTGGTGTAGTCCGAACCGGTCGCCCGGTTCAGGTGGCGGTCGTACCGGTAGCTCTCCTTGCCGTCGCGGCTCGACACGGTGACGTAGTCGCCTTGGGCCAGCCGCAGTGAGCTGAAGTGCACCTTGACGTAGGTGGCACCGGGGTGCTGAATGATCTGCGTCCCGCCGTTGGGGGCGTAGGACAGGGAGCTGTCGACGGTGCGGAGTTCACCGATCGTGGTCACACCCTCAGCCGAAAACTGGTTCGATTCCGGTGCCCGCTCGGATTGTGGCGCGAGAGGGGCAACCGAGTACGCCTCGGCGGCGGGTACCGACAGTAGGCTCAGCCCAAGTGTGCAGGCAGCGAGCGCGACCGCCCCCGTTCGTAGGCGGCGCAGGGCATGTTTCATCTGTCGCTCCTTCTCAGGAATCAGCACCGAGACGTGCCTTCGGCCTTCATACCTGAGAACAAGCAAGACATGTAATCCCATCTATGTCATAGCTGCCTGCTCACCGCCCCAGCTCTCGCGGCGCGAAACCACGGTCGCGCTGGTCACCATCGACGCTTCGCCCGCCGGAAGCACGTCGAGGTCGATGGATCTGGCACGTGAGTCGTCGCCGAACCAGCTAGCGCTGCTCGCACAGGTGAGATCGTTGCTGGGTGGCGAAGTCGCTTGACCTGCATCTGGAGTTCGATCGGGGTACGAATTTCCCGGGTCGCTCCCTGGAGAGCGCGTTACGAGAAGGCATCCGGGCCGGCCGGCTGCGAGTCGGGGCGCGCCTACCCGGAAGCCGGAGCCTGGCCAACGACCTGGGCTTGGCCCGGGGCACGGTGGTACAGGCATACGCGCAGCTGATTGCGGAAGGGTGGCTGGTGACGGCACCCGGCTCGGGCACCCGGGTCGCGGAGGTGCTCCATGATGTGCCCGGCTCGCGCCGCCAGCCGCGACCATCGACGACGGCCGGGCCGGTGATCGAGTTACGGCCAGGGATTCCCGATCTCGGTTCGTTCCCCCGCACGGCCTGGGTCGGCAGTGTGCGCCGGGCGCTGGCGACGGCGTCGCGCGGCACGCTGGACTACCCCGAGCCGACGGGGCTGCCCGTGTTGCGGGCGGCGGTGGCCGACTATCTCGCGCGTACCCGTGGTGTTCTCTGCGACCCGGACGCGGTGGTGATCACGGCGGGCTTCACCCAGGGCCTCTCCCTGGTGGCGCGGACGCTGCACCGGCGCGGCGTACGCGCCATCGCCACCGAGAACCCCGGCCTGGCCCCTCATCGCACGGTGCTGCGCGCCGCGGGCCTGACGGTCACCCCGCTCACCGTGGGCGCGGGCGGGGCCGACCCGGACGACGTGACGGGTCAGGCCGCGCTGCTCACCCCGGCGCACCAACATCCGACCGGGGTGGTCCTCAGCCCAGGGCACCGGTACCGGTTCATCGCCTGGGCGCGGGAGCACGACGCGTTCCTGATCGAGGACGACTACGACGGCGAGTTCCGCTACGACCAGCGGCCGGTGGGCGCGATGCAGGCGCTGGCGCCGGAGCGGATCGTCTATGCCGGGAGCACGAGCAAATCGCTGGCGCCGGGCGTACGCCTGGGCTGGTTCGTCGTACCCGAGTCACTGCGTCGCGACCTGACGGCGACGATCATGGAGGCCGGCGCCGCAGTCTCCGCGATCGACCAGCTCGCCATGGCCGACCTGCTCACACACGGCGACTACGACCGGCACATTCGCCGCATGCGCCTGACCTACCGCCGCCGCCGGATCGAGCTGGCCGACCGCCTGGGCGAGGTCACCCCTACCCCACTGGAGGGCATCGCGGCCGGCATGCACGCGCTGCTGCCGCTGGCCTCGGTGGAGCAGGAACACTGGCTGATCCAGGCCGGGCGCCGCCAGGGACTGCACCTGATCGGCCTGCACAGCAACAGCTACTGGCACGATCCGGCGGATGAGAGGCAGGCGGCAGCCCTGGTCCTCGGATACGCGGCACCACCAGATCATGCCTGGAAGGCAGCTCTGTCCGGACTCTGCGAACTGGTCCATCAGATCGGGCGCTAACCGGTACATTCTGTTGATCCGGTCGGAGATACGTTCGATTCATGCAGACCATGGAAATCGGAAACAACGAGATCGTGCTGCTCGGCACGGCCATGCCTCCGGAGCTGCCGGCGGGCTCGCACGTGATGACCGCGACGATCGAACTACCCCCGGGCGACCCGGGCACGCCGCCGCACCGGCATTCCGGTCCGGTCTTCGGCTACATGCTCGAAGGCGAGATGATCTTCGAGCTGGAGGGCGAGCCAGAACGGGTCATCAAGGCCGGTGAGGCGTTCTGGGAGCCTGGCGGCGACGTCATCCACTACCAGGCCGCCAACAACCTGCCCGATCGGGTGAGCAAATTCCTGGTCGTCATGGTGTGCGCGCCCGGCCAGGAAATGCTGGTGATGATCAGCCCTGAGGAGCTCGAACAGCGTAGGGACCGCCGCTCGCCCCGGCCGAACTGACGGAGGCACACAGTCATGCGTATCGTTCTCGCCGGTTCGACCGGCGTCATCGGCCGCCGGCTCGAGCCGCTCCTGAGCGCGCAGGGGCATGAGGTCATCGGGCTGGCCCGCAACGGCCCGATCGCCGTCGACGTGCTCGACCGGGACGCGGTGGTGGCCGCCGTCCGTGACGCCCGGCCTGACGTAGTGATGCACCAATTGACCAGCCTGAGCACGGGCGACTTCGCCGCCAATTCGCGGCTGCGTCAGATCGGGACCCGCAACCTGGTCGACGCGGCGCTCGCTGCCGGGGTACGCCGGTTCGTGGCACAGAGCATCGCCTGGGCGTACGAGCCCGGCACCGAGCCGGGCACCGAGAAGACCCCGCTCGACGTCGGCGCTCCAGAGCCGCGGCAGACCACTGTGGCCGGTATCTCTGCGCTCGAAGCCGCCGTCCAGGAGACGCCCGAGTGGGTCGTGCTGCGGTACGGCACTCTCTACGGCCCGGGCACCTGGTATGCCCGCAACGGTCTGATGGCCCAGTTCGCCGCCGACGGCAAGGTCCCCGCTGACGCAGACGTGAGTAGCCTGCTGCACATCGACGACGCCGTCGCCGCGGCGGTCGCCGCCCTGGAGTGGCCCGCCGGCGCGGTCAACGTCTGCGACGACGAGCCCGCCGCCGCCTCGGAGTGGGTGCCCGCGTTCTGCACGGCGGCCGGGGTCCCGGCACCCGCGGCGACGGTAGGCGAGCGGCACGGCTGGGCACGGGGCGCGAGCAACCACTACGCCCGCACGCACCTCGACTGGCTCCCGACTTATCCCTCCTGGCGAGAGGGATTCGCCACCCTGTGATCAGTCACTCCCCCGCGGAGCGCCCTCGCCACCTCGGTGCTGGTGGTGCCGCCATGACGAGATCATTGCCCGGGCGGTGGGTCGGCCGGACGCGCTCCTGGACCTGTCGGCCCGCGAAGGCGCTCGATCAACGCCTGCGCCACCTCGGCGTACCGCGGCTCCGATCCGTAGGACCGGTGTCCCTGGATCGGTGGCGGGACGCTGTCGCCCGGTGGAGGCACCACATCGGCGGGGTCCCGCAGCCGGTGGTCCACCGTGGCCGCCGGGCCGTCGGCGGTGACCGGCACGATTGTCCGGTGAGCCGAGAAAATCCAGCCGCCGATCGGGTCGGTGTCACGCCACAGGTTCACCCACCGCCACTCGACTCGTACGCCGACCTCCTGCAGCACCTCGTCGTCGACGTAGGCTGGGAACAGCCGCGCGTAGAGTCGGCGAAGTGGCGACGCGTGGGTGAGCAGGGCGACGCGGCTGCTGACCTCAGGCGATAACTGGAGCAGTGTCGCGGCGGCCAGGACCGAACCGTGACTGTGCGCGGAGAGCAGCACGGCGTTGCCGCGTCCGACCAGGTACGTGATTCGTCGGGTCAACTCCGGCACGGCTCGTTCGGCGTAGCAGGGTGGCGCGAACGGGTGAGCCGCCCGGGGCCAGAACGTGCCCAGGTCCCACAGGACACCCACGTGGCGCCTGAATTCGAGTGTCCGATAGGCGAAGATTCCGCCGACGGCCAGGCCGAGGATGATCGCGGCGATCGCCCAGCTACCGAGCTCGATGGAGAAGGTGATCAGGTCGCCCGGCACCCGCGCGTACCGCTGCACCGATTCGCTCGGGAGCAGCTCCAGCAAACCGACGGTGGTGGTGGCCGTGCCGATCCCGGCAAGGCAAGCATAGACCACGGTCAATGGGGCCAGTCTTTCGGTGATCCGAGCCCGAGCTATCGCCTTCTGCACCTGCCGTAGTCGGGTCGCTGCTCCGGGCGGACGGTCCGGGTAGTCGCACGCCACAATCTCCGCCGCCGCGCGGAGTCGTCGGCGTCGGGAAATCAGGATGACCGGCACCGCTATCACCAGCGTGAACAGTACGGTCCGGAGAAAGCCGAAGATCGCCCAGGTAAACGCCGGCGGCAGACCGGAGGCCAGGCCCTCGCCGGTCGGCTCGTCGCGGTCCAGGAAATCCGCCACCCGGTAGACCAACTCGGCGGAGACCGCCACCGCCAGGCTGACCGCGCTGGCCGCGATCACCAGCGCGCCCAGCCCGAGCAGCGGGATGGCGCCCGGCCGCCGGTCCGGACGCCAGAGCAGTGCAGCGGCGAGGGCAGTCAGCAGGGTCGTCTGGGCAACAAACAGCGAGGTGAGGATCGAGCCGTAGCCGGGTAGGCCGCCCCCGTCGGACCACGGCGCTGTGCTGGCCAGGACGTGGGCCGTCACCACGAGGGTCAGGGCGACGGCGACCGTCCGCACCGTGCGCGTGATCCGGTCCAGTCGCTGATCCACGGCCCGGTCGATCAGCGGGGGTATGCAGAGCAGGACTACACAGCTCGCCAGAACCGTCCCAGTGACTACGGCCAGCACGATCGTGCTGGCGGAGGCGCCGGTTGCGGCTCGGGATGCGAGCAGAATGACGTCCAGTGTCGCGAACGCGGCCGCGACGTTAATCGAGCGCAGCCGACCCACCAGCGGCTCGGCCTCCCACTGACCAATCTCGCCGAGTCGATGCCCGGAGACCCCTTCCGCGGGAGCGCGAAAAGCGTCGAACACCCTCCCTGGCCGCGCGCTTGCCCGCCAGAGCAGGCCGATGGCAGCAGCCGGAACCATCGCGAGTACCGCCAGCCGCAGGCCCACCGGTTGCCCACCCAACCAGGACAACCAGATGCGCCCGGCCAGGCAGCGTGGCGAGCCCATGCACTTCCACGCGATCAGGTCCAGCGTGACACCGGCGAAGGCAAGCACATACAGCGCGGTGAGAGTGAGCGCCAGTAAGCGACACAGGGATCTGACCATCGCATCAGAGCCAGCGCTCGCCGGACGCATCCAGATCGCCAGGTTGGCCAGCATGAACGGCAGCAGGAACACCAGCGACAGCGTTCGGACCACCGTTCCGGAGGGCAGGTCCGCCCAGCGGTACGCCTCCAGCGTCACCCGTCCGCCGCTGCTGCACGAACAGTCGCGGCGGGGACGGTAGAAGCCCCCACTGCGGTCGCCCGCGACCTGCTCGACCTGCGGCACGTCCAGAACCTGGCTGGCGCTTGCACTGGCGGCCCCATGTACGCGCAGCTCCACCACATCGTCGGACACACTCGGACCGCTCAACCACGCTGATGCACCCGCCATCGGCCCCCCGGAGCACTTCTGTGGCCAGCCGGGTGAACCCGGACGCCCCTCACCACTCGCGGCTGCGTACCCCATCGGGCCACGAGCAATCTAGGTGATCTCACCCGAGGCCCTGCTGCTGGTCGGCTGCGATTCAGTAGGGCGACACGAACCATTGCCCCACCACCGGCGATGCATTTCCCACCGCCGGCAGGAGCTGGAACAGCGTAGGGTCGGCGTGCAGTGGAGGATTTCGCGCCCGCGCGCGGGTCTTCCGTCACCTGCACGCCGCGATCAGGCGAGTACCACACTGCACGTTCACCGACCTGCTCCAGGAGGTTCGATCATGTCCAAGGACTCGACGAGCAAGGCGAACGTCAAGAAGAAGGGTAAGACGATCAAGGAGAAGCAGACTGCGAAGCGCCTGAAGCGCGACGAGCAGAACGGGCACTCCTCAAACATCGTGTCCACCGGGCGCTGACGCCGGCAGCATCGCTCAATCGTCCGAATGCAGCGATGAAGGTGGGGGCTGACGATCGTCGGATCCCCACCCGCCGCTGCTGCCGTAGAGCCGCGGCAGAACCGCCCGGTTGGTGCACAGGGTTGACTTGACTGCCCGGCGTTGTGTGGAACGTGTCTGGCAAGATCGCGGAATGGCATCACCACCGCGCTGGCTCAGCCGTTACGAGCGGGGGCAACGGGAGCTGGTCTGGCAGGAGTTGCGTCAGCTTGGCGGCGTGGTTCTGGAGCCCGAACAGGCGCACGAGGCGCAGCTGGTCTGCGACGAGATGGCGCGCCGTGCCCGCCAGAACATCGAGGCGATCGTCGACCAGTTGTCCACTGACGGCTACCGCTTCCACACCAACGACGATGAGCAGACGCCCGTACGACCGCATACCCCGCCGAGCGCGGACGCGGACGCCTACGTCGATTGGCTGGCTCAACGGTTCGCCGCCGTCCCCATGACCTTGTCCTCCTGGGTGCGCATCGTCGGGGACGTCTGGCTGGTGGGCACTCACCCGGCGTGGGCCAGCTCGGCGAGCGCGGACCCGCTCGTGATCGAGCTGGAGGGGACCCGCTATCCCGCCGGGCAGTCACTTCGGGAGTACATCGAGGACGAGTGGGCCGACCGGAACGAGCGGCAGGCCGACGACCCCGACAACGGCCTGTTCGTGCTCCCCGCCGCGCCCGACCGCTTTCACAAAGGCAACGTCAGCGGAGGCGAACCGTACGGCTTCGTCCTTCCGGACGGGTGCGTCGACGGGCTGTTCAGCTGGGAGACGACCATGCCGTTCGTCTCTTACCTGAACTGGGTCTTCAGCGAAGGTGGGTTCCCCTGGCCGTCCGGCGACGATGACCAGTGGCAGGTGAGACACCGACTCGTCCGGGACCTGCTGCCGCTATAGCCCCTTCGCGCTGACCGGCAGTGCGGGTGTCGGTGAGCACTTCGGGCGGGCTGACCACTTCGCCAACCTGCACCCAGACTGCTCCCAACTGCAAGGCCGGGCCACGCAGCAGCTCCTAACGCCGTGACCTGCGCGTACTCCCTCGCCAGGATGCCGCGCCTTCTTGCTGCGGCAGCTGCGGTAAGCCCGCCCGTAGCCAGCGGTTCCGACAACGCCTTGCTGCTTCGGGACTGCGGTGCCGTCGATCAAAGGTTCGCGTAGGGTTCAACCCATTTGTCACCGCTAGCCTCATGATCAACGAAAATTTTTCCGCGGGGGGTAAATGGATCGGGGCGCTGATGCGTAAACCCCGTGTGGAACGAGAACGGACGGACTTCGCGGACTTCTATCAGCGGTCCCGAGACAACTGCCTGCGCGCCGTACTAGCTGGTACGGGCGATCGCGCGCTGGCCGAGGATCTGGTCGCTGAGGCGTACGCGCGAGCCTGGGCCTCCTGGCCAAAGCTGAGCCAGCATCCGGCACCGGCGGCGTGGGTGGTGCGCACCGCCCTCAACACCCGGGTGTCCTGGTGGCGGCGACGCCGGCGGGAGGTGGCCCTCGACGGCCACGAGCGAGCGTCTCTCATCGAGGACGACTTCGACACGAATGACGCCCTGCTGGCCGCCGTTCGCCGGCTGCCGCAGCGGCAGCGTGAGGTGGTCGTGTTACGTATCTGGCTCGACCTGGACACCAGGTCCGTGGCTGCAGTGTTGGGCATCTCCGCCCAGACCGTAGCCGTCCATCTTTCCCGTGCCACCGCAACCCTGCGGGCGCAGCTCGCGCCCGCAGCCCGTTAGGAGATTCGATCATGAACGACAATGAGGTGTGGGACGCGGTGAAACAGACCCTTTCCGACGTACAGATGGATCGCCCGGTCGAGGCGATCGAGCAGCGCGGCCGGGCCCAGCGACGCAAGCGCCATGCGCTCGGCCTGGCCGCTGGTGGTGGCGTCGCGGCCGTAGCCGCTCTCGCACTGGCCCTGCCCATGGCCACGGGATCCGGTACGGCCCCGACGCCGACCGGCCCAGCCAATCACGCCGGGGCCGCCTCCGAGGCACCAGCAGGCAACGTCAAGCTCGTGTCCCTGGCAGCCAACCTCACCGCAGACAACGCCTCGCTGCCGGGCGACGCGTCGCTGATCATCGAGAAGGTCGATGTCCGTCGGGGCACCGTGCCATCTCGTACCCGGTACCACCTGTACACCGACAGCGGCGAGTACTACTACACAGAGGCCAGGAACGAACTCCCACGGGTGATCGTTCGTGGCGAGAACCTCGGCAACGGCTTCCACACCCGTGGGGTGGCGGCGGCGCGGTACGCGGCAACCGGTGACCTCGCCAAAGCCCGGGAGCAAATGATCAACTCCGTGTACGACGAGGGAAAGCCCCCTATCGGCGCCGAGCAGGACCGACTTGAGATCCTTCGGAAGAAGGGGGTCGCAAACCCGTCTCCGCTTACCGATGAGGACCGGGAGCGCATCGCCGCCAACCACCTCTGGGTCAACAGCGTTGACGTGCTCTCCGCAGGGGGTGGCGACCCGAAGGTACGGGCGGGCGTGCTTCGCCTGGCCTCCACCATCCCCGGTGTCACCGTCGTGGATTCGACGACCGACGGGCAGCCCACCCTGACCATCACCGCCAAGGTGTGGACGGACGACACCCAACACGTGCTGACCATCAACGCCCAGAACGGGGTACCGGTCAGTTCCGAGGTGAACTCCCCGGAGACGGGAACCTCCTCTGCGGGAACCTTCAAGGTCTCCCGCGTGACGGTGGCCGACGTCAAGGCCGGCAGGTTCTGACCCTCGATCCGTCACCGTGCGCGCCGTCCGCATCACTTGGACGGCGCGCACGGACCGCGCCAATATTGGCGCCAGCTCAATGCCTGGCCGAGCGACTCCCGGCCACATTCGTCGACGCCGGCATCGACGCAGGTGCTCGGCTCGGCAACGGTGTACTCGTCCGTGATCGGCAAGGCGTGGGGCGGTTGACACATCCAAAGCCGAGGATGTTCGAGTCGCCGACGAGGACCATGAACGTGAACACCCGACGGAGCGCGCGTTGAGGGCGTTGTCGCGACCGGAGTCGCGGCGCCGAGGCTCCAGCGGGGTGCTGGGGCCTCGGCGCCCTTCGCCTTGCTCGACACAGCGGGGGACACTACAGCCTGCGGGTGTTCGACCGCCGGAGCGATCTCGGTCGATCAGGCCTGCAGGTGTACGCGGCGGCGCCGTGCAACGAGCACCAGCGCGATGCCGACCGCGACGGCGACCGCGGCCGCGCCGACGAACAGCATGGTGTTGTTGTCGCCGGTGACCGGCAGGCCCGGGCCGGCGCTCGATGACGCCGACGGCGACGCCGATGCCGACGCCGACGCCGACGGCGACGGCGACGCCGATCCCGACGGCGACGCCGATGCCGACGGCGACACCGACGGCGACGCCGACGGTGAGACGCTCGGCGAGCTCGCGGCGACCTTCTTCGCCGGCACGAAGACGCTCGGCTCGTCGCTGTCGTCGGCGCGGACCTGCGCCAGAGTGTGGTCGTCCTCGCCGTTCTCGCCGGCAAGGATCTTCCAGCCCGCCGGGGCGGTGAAGGTCAGCAGGACGTCGCCAGCTGGGAGGCGGGCGAAACGGAACAGGCCCTTGGCGTCCGTGATGGCCTCGGCGTACTTCGTCTTGCCGTCGGCACTGGTGGCGACGACCTTTACACCCGGGACGCCAGGCGTCCGGGGCGTCCACTCCGCGCCAGAGGACTGACCCTGGAAGACGTAGCCGCCGAGATCGTCGAAGACGCCCGCCACCGGCAGCCGCACGCTGGTGATGTTGTCGGCGTCGTTGGCCTCGCCGTTGTCGGCGCCAAGCGCGAAGGCAACGAATCCGTAGCCGGACTGCGACGCCACGTGGTTGGTCTTGCCGGTGATCTGAACGGTCTTGGTGGCGCCGGCGGCGAGGTCGAAGCCGGTCGACAGCTCACCGTAGGCCACACCGTCGACGCCCTCGCTGTCGCCGCCGGTGTAGTGCACGTGCTTGGCGCCGACGGAGCCCTTGTTCTTCACCGTGACGGTGATGGTGAAGGTCTCACCCTCGGCGTAGTTGGCCTTGTCGGCGACGGAGGTCACCGCGATATCCGGCTTGGGGTCGGCGGCCAGGGCGGCCGTTGCCGGAAGGACGGCCACGAGCACGCCCACGAGGGCGGCGGCGGCAAGTTTGCGCATGGAGGTCTCCGTAATGGGGGACGGGAATCAGCGCGATGTTAGCGGCTGGGCTAGTCGCTCCGCTGTCCCAAGATCGAAGACGTGATCGAAAAGGTATCCGATCACGGTTAGCTCGATGATCGAGTGAACGCTCAGCGGCTACCTGTTTCATTGACCTGCGACCGTGGCCCGGCCAGGCTACGGTCGAGGCCCCCGGGCTGTCGCTCTCATATCGGCTGCCCACTCTGGTCGTGTGGCCCTCTGTTGGCCTGCGCGACCCGGAAGAGGGTCACCGCCAGCACTCCCGGCCACACACGTAGAGCGTCGTCGACTGCTGCGCAGAACCGCCGAGTACTCCGCGGTGAAACAGGACGTCGCACCCACCCTGACCTGGGGGAACGTGGAACCGCAGGTAGGGGTGGGTGAAGTTTAAGCAACCTTGGACGCCGTTGGGCGCAGTTCAAGGCCGTTCAGGGCGCCCCGCGGCTCCCAAACTGCTCCCCCGATCCACGATTCGCACCGGCTAGTCGAAGCCCCGATTGTCACGGCCCATAGTGAAGCCCTCGATCCTCGAGTAGCAGGGCGTGGGCCCTCACCCGACTGGTGTCAACGCCGATTGAAATTTGCCCCTCTGTTCCGGTCGCCACCCGGAACCACGGGGTCAGTTTCACGCGGTGCCGGCAACGGCGCGGGTCTGCTCGGGTTGGCCGTGCGTGGCGCGGTGCCCGTGCCGGCCTTGCAGGCACCGCCTCCCTCTTCTAAGTCCGGGTGGCCGGTGACTGATCGACATCGCATTCCTCCGCCACCACGGTCATCCGCCTCAGCCGGAACCGAACCGCAATGATCGCCCACCATTTCGCGGTGGTCCCGTTACGGCACCGAAGGTATCCAGTTTGGCGTAGACAGACTCCTTATCTGTGGGTGCCCGCCATCCCCCGAACGACAGAGATTCCGCGTCCCTGCGGAAGCGGCGCGACCGCGAACAACAGAGCGCCCGGCCGAGGAACGTTGGTTCCTCAGCCGGGCGGGGTGAAGGGTCAGGACTGGGTGTTTCCCCGGAACACGGGGTCGGCAGAGTCGTAGAAGCGCAGCCGAACATCGCGAGCCGCCGAGAAGTGGACGTTCGCGCGTTCGCCCGCTACTTCGACATCGCGAGCCAGGATCGCCTCCAACAGCGCCTCGTGCTCGTCGCGGGAGTCCTGGTATCTCCCAGCGTGGTGAAGCGCCGTCGCCGGATAACGGCGGAGGTAGAGGTCGAGGCGCTTCAGGAAGTCGATCAGTGCGCTGTTGTGCGTGGCCGCCCAGATTGCTTCGTGGAACTTCCGGTTCGCGGCGTTCAGCGCGGCCACGTCGTCGGGCGGAACGTCTCGCAGGATCTCGTGCAGTCGGATGAGCTGCATCCGGTCGAAGCTGGTGTGCCGCTCCGCGGCCCCACGGGCGGCCGCGGCCTCCAGCGGAATACGTACCTCGTAGATGTCGAAGAGTGCCTGGGCACTGCGACCGGCAACGCGGAGTTGCCGCTCTGATGACTCGACGAGGCCGTCACGCGTAAGCAGGCGCAGCGCCTCCCGAACTGGTGTCCGGCTGACACCCAGGCGCGTCGCGACCGTCGTCACGACCAGCGGCGCCCCGGCTTCGAGTTCGCCGCTGATGATGTCGTCCCGCAGCCTCGCGTAGACGTCGGCGGCCAACTCTCTCGAACCGCTGGTCACCCCTTCGTCCCTCTCACATGTCTGCCTTCATTGCTCGACGGGAGCCTTAAATCCAACTCTGCAGGAGAGCCGATCTCCATCACGATGCGCGATACCATCCCCGTTTATAGCACCTTTGAAAGGAACGACTGCGTGCGGCCATTTTGCGGTCGGGCCAGAACTTGCTGCGGGTCGCCGTACTCGACAACGACTCCGTCGTCCATGAACACGACCGTGTCGGCGACCTCCCGGGCGAAGCCCATCTCGTGGGTGACGACGACCATGGTCATGCCCTCTGCCGCCAGCGACTTCATCACGTCCAGGACCTCGCCGACGAGTTCCGGGTCCAGCGCACTGGTCGGTTCGTCGAAGAGCATCAGCTTGGGCTCCATCATCAGGGCGCGGGCGATGGCAACGCGCTGCTGCTGGCCGCCGGAGAGTTGGCTCGGGTAGCTGTCTGCCTTGTGGGCGAGACCAACCCGCTCCAACAGCCGCTGAGCCCGCTCAGTCGCCAACTGCCGCGAGTCCTTCTTGACCCGTACGGCGGCCTCCAGGCAGTTGCCGAGAACGGTCAGGTGAGGGAAGAGGTTCCACTGCTGGAAGACCATCCCCACCTCGGCACGCTGCCGGCACACCTCCCGGTCACGCAGTTCGTGGAGCTTCTCGCCGACCTGGCGGTATCCGATGAGATCGCCGTCGATCCAGATGCGGCCGGCCTGGATCTTCTCCAGGTGGTTGATGCAGCGCAGGAACGTGGACTTCCCCGAGCCGGACGGTCCGATCACGCACGTGACCTCGCCTCGGGCTACCTCGAGGGAGATCCCCTTCAGAACCTCAACCCGGCCGAAGGACTTGCGTACCCCCTCGGCGCGGACCATCGGGCCCGACAGGCTCGACGATGCGATTTCGGTCGTCAATGTCGTCTCCACTGTTCAGGCACCGGCCACCGCAGCCGGCGCCGGTTCGTCCCGCCGTGGCTTGGTCGAATGCGCCGAAGACCGCCCGATGTGCCGTTCCAGGCGGCCCTGCAGGAATGAGGTGATCGAGACCAGCAGGAGGTACCACAGGCTGGCGACGATGAGCAGGGCGATGATCTCGAAGTTTCCGGAGTAGATGTTTTGCGCGGTCGAGAGCAGGTCTCCCCCGGCGATGAACGCCACGAGCGAGGTGTTCTTGAGCAGAGAGATGAACTGGTTGCCGGCGGGCGGCACGATCACTCGAAGTGCCTGGGGAAGCACCACCCGGCGTAGCAGGAGTGCTCGGTTCATACCGAGGGCCTGCGCGGCCTCCACCTGGCCCCGGTCGACGGCCGCGATGCCACCGCGGACGATTTCGGCGTTGTAGGCGGCCTCGTGCAGCGTCAGGCCCAGGATCGCGGCGACGAATCCGGTGATGACGTCGTTGGTCTCGACGACGAACGGCGTACCTGGGATGCCGATGTGTGGGAACAGCAGCCCGAGGTTGAACCAGAGGACGAGCTGCACGAGCAGGGGGACGCTGCGAAAGACCCAGACGTAGATTCCACTCAGCCAGGACAGCACCCGGCTGCTCGACAGCCGCATCACGGCGAGTCCGATTCCAAGCAGCAGACCGGTGATCTCGCAGATCACCGCCAGTTTCAGCGTCACCAGCAGGCCCTGCAGGATGGCGTCGGAGAACTGGTAATTCGCGATGACGTCCCAGTGCACGTTGGGACTGGAAGCGAACGTCCATACGAGGAACGCCGCGACCAGCACTGCGACCACCGTCAGCGCCCACAGTCCGGGCCGCGGGACCGGTTTCGCGCGGATCTCATTCTGGGCAGCCATGGTCAGCTGGTGCTCCCCTCCAGCGAGTCGCCGCCGTTGACGACGACCTTGTCCACGGCGCTGTCCTGGACGTCCCACTTCTCCAGGACCTTCTGGTAGGTGCCGTCCTTAATGATCTGCTCGAAGCCGTACTGCAGCGCGGCGATCATCTCTTTGTCGCCCTTCTTCACCGCGACCGCGTCGTATGAGGTCGCGAACGGCTTCCCGGCGACTTCGAGCTTCCCGCCGGACTCCTTCGACTGGTAGGCGGCCTTCCCGAGGTTGGCGATGTTGGCGTCAGCCCGTCCGTTCGTCAGCTGCAGAAGGGCGTCGGCAACCGTCGGGAACTTCAGGATCTTGACCTGCTCCTGGCCCGCCTGGACGCACTTGGCCGACTGGGCCTCGGCGAGGTCCACGGAGATGGTGCCGGTGACCAGGCTGAGATTCTTTCCGCACATGGCGTCCTGGGAGTCGACCTTGCCGGGGTTTCCCTTCGGGACGATGAAGACCTGACCCGATTCGATGAAGTCGACGAAGTCGACCTGCTTCTGCCGCTCGGCGGTGTCGGTGATGCCGGACATCGCGATGTCGTAGCGGCCGGCCTGCAGGCCGGTGATGAGGGAGGCGAACTTCGTGTTGACGAACGTCGCCTTCACGCCGAGTGCCTTGGCGACCGCGTTGCCCATGTCGACGCTCACGCCGATGATGGTCTTGCCGTCCGGGCCGACGAAGTTGTTGGGCGGAAGTTGGGCATCCGTGGCGATGGTCAGGATTCCCGCCTTCTGAACGCTCTCGGGCAGCAGGGTGCTCACTGGACCGGGGGTACTGGTGGAGCTTGCGTCGGTCGTTTGGTCGGTCGATCCGCAGGCAGCCGCCCCGAGGAGCAGGGCCGCGCTGGCCAGGGCGGCGGCGATGGAGTACATGCGTTTGGGAGGTTGGTTGGTCATCAGTAGCCTTTTCTGTCCGGTGACCCGTGACTGGGGGCAAGCTGCCGAAGGCCCGACATGAGGTCGGTCATCGACGTCTGTGGAAGCCGCTGGAGCGCCATTTCGAGTGCCTCCACCTGCGGCGCAGGCAGTGCGGTCGAGGCGTTGGAGCGGAACTTCATGAGGTGCTCGTCGGCGGTGAGCGTGCGAGCGCCGAAACCGCGGTTGACTGGGATTGCGATCTCCCCCACCTGGCCCTGCTGGGTGCCGTAGCGCAGGACGCAGGAGATCCTTCGGGGGAAGGCGGCGGTGGCGGTGTCCGATTCGACCATGCGTACACGTCCCGCGAGCGCCCGCCGCTGCGGCTCGACCGCGGCGGCGTCGGTGAAGTCCTGCAGGCCCACCCCGAGCCCACCGCCCCCGAGCATCGCGGCCGCGAAGGCGTAGGGACCGCTGAACTGGGCCTCGTAGCCGGTGGTCGGACTGGCCTTTTTCTCCGGCGGTTCGGCGATGGTCCGCAATGTGGGCTTGGCGACGCCGGCCTCGACCCAGTCGAGTTCGTCGGCGGTGATGCCGCGCTCGCGGAGCATGAGCGCAGCGTCGATCACGGGGTGCGTGTAGATGTTGCAGGGGTACGGCTTGAAGCCGACGTCGCCCAGCGTCCAGCCGGTCCCCAGGTCGCCGGTCAGGGCGGCGAGGTCGACCCGGTCACCGCAGTGAGCCTGCAGGAACCCGAACCGTCCTTCAAGAACGGTGGGCGGGCCGGTGAGCCCGGCAACGGCGAGTTCGGCCGCCACCGTGCCTGCGTGGGCAGCCCATCCGCAGTGGATCTTCTTCACTGTGCCGCCGGTGCGGTTGGCCTCCAACAGGCCAGCGCCCATGCTCGCCGCGAGCCCGATCGCGTGCCCGATGACGTCCTGATCGCCTCCGAGCAGCATCGCGACCGCGACGGCGGATCCGAGGGTGCCGCATATCGAGGTCGCGTGCAGGCCGCGTTCGAAGAAGACGGAGTTGCCGAGTGCGTCGTCGTAGCCTGCCATGCCGAGCCGGTTGGTGATCTCGATTCCGACCGCCGCGGCCGCCACGAGGGCGTCGTAAGAGGCGTCCACGGCTTCGGCGGTGGCGATCACCGCCGGAATGACCGAGGCGCTGGGGTGCAGGACCGACGGCAGGTGGGTGTCATCGAAATCGAGGGCGTGGGCCAGGGTTCCGTTGTGGAAAGTCGCGGAGGCGGTCGGAACACGCTGGTTGAGCCCGATAGCAGTGGCGTGCGGGGCGCCGCCCCAGGTGCGCACGACGGTCGAGGTCACCGGGAACACGGCTGTGGTGGTGGCCGCGAGGGAGTTACCGAGAACGTCGACGATCCTGCCGTGGATGTCTTCGCCGAACCGCTCCACCAGCATGGGGTTGGCGCGCTGGTCCGCGGCAAAGCGGGCGAGCAGGTGCGCGATCGGTTTGTCGTAGGAGGTCATTGTGCCGTCACCGCCAGCGGACGCAGGGGCGATCCCGTGCCGCCGAGGATCTTCAGCGGAATCGCGACGAACAGGAACTCCGCGATGTTGTCGGCCGCGAGCTTTTCGAGGTCGAGCATCTCGATGAGGTAGATGCCGCGTTCGACGAGGAGCAACCGGTGCACGGGCAACAGCGAATGCCCCTGCCCGGCGGAGATCTGTTCAACCGATGTGGTGTCGCCGCCAACGGCCACCACACCGGTGTCGGCGAGCCAGGCGGCCGCGTCGGTCGTGATGCCGGGTACGCCGTCGTGGATGCCGAGGAACCGTTGCGGGTCGGCGAAGTGGCGGGACCAGCCGGTGCGGACAAGCACGATGTCGCCGGCGCGTACCTCGACGCCGGCAGCCGCGGCCGTGGTCTGCAACGTGGCGGTGTCGACCGATACTCCGGGGGCGAGGACTTCGACGCCGGCAGTTGCCGCGACGTCCAGCAACACACCTCGGCGCAGGAACGGTGGGATGGTCTCGGCGCCGTGCTTGGTGAACCGGCCAGTCTGCTGGGCGGCTGCCGCATCGACTCCTCCGTGCAGGCATCCCGCGTCGGAGAAGTGGGAGAGCGCGTCGATGTGGGTGCCGACGTGCCCACCGGTAATGATGAGTTCGCTGGCCGAAGAGGTGCCGTCGGCGCGGTTCTGGTCACCGTGGCGGCGTTGCAGCGCCATCCGGAAGCCGGGGTGGTTGGGTGAGCAGGCCATCCCTGTCTGCAGGGTCTGGGCGAGGTCGTAGACCTTGCCGGCGGACAGGCTTGCCAGGACTGACGCCAGGCCGGGACTCGCGGTCACGATGCCTTCCCGAGTACGCCGCGCCGGATCAGTTCCTCGTCGATGCCGGCTCGTCGGGGTGAGCCGCCCCGGATCTCCTGAAGGCGTTTGGCCTCCCGTCGCTGGATCGCCTGTGCTTCGGCAAGCACGGCGTCGACGTCCTCTTGGGGGACGATGACCACGCCGTCGGCGTCGGCCACGACGAGGTCGCCCGGAGCGCAGACCACGCCGCCGATGGCGACCGGTCGCCCGATCTCGCCAGGCCCCTGCTTGAAGGGACCGGCCGGGCTCACGCCGAAGGCGAACACGGGCAGCCGTAGCTCCGCCAGGGACGCGACGTCGCGGACGGCTCCGTCGAAGACCAGGCCACCCACGCCGAGCGCGGCGGCGCTGTGCGCCATCAGCTCTCCGAACAGAGCACGGGTGAGGTCTCCCTGGCCGTTGACGACGATCACGTCACCTGGCTCGGCCATGTCGATCGCCTTATGGATCATCAGGTTGTCGCCGGCCCGGGTCCAAACGGGCAGGGCCGACCCGGCGCATTGTGCGCCTGGCCAGACGGCCTGAATGCGCGGATCGACCACGCCGAGCCGGTTCATGGCGTCGCCGATGTTGGGCGACGGCACGTTGGCGAAGGCGGCGACGGTGGTGGGGTTGGGTCGGGTCCACTTTGAGGTGATGCGAAATCCCGGCGTTCCGCTCATGCTGCGACCTCCTCGAGCTCGCGCTCCGTGGCGGCGATGGCTGTGGCTACGTCCACCGTGTGGCCCTGCTCCTGTACGGCGCCGGCGAGCTGCCAGACGTCCAAGCGGATGTCGTCGGGTCGGCAGTAGCCCATGGTCCCGATCCGGATGACGGTTCCGTCGAGCCGAGAACGGCGAGCGCCGGCGATCTGCGTGCCATAACGGTCGCGCATCGTGGCGACGATCTTGGCGGCGTCGACTCCCTCCGGCGCGCGGAGCACGCTGACGCAGGGCGACGCAGCGTCGGCGTTGGGATACAGCGACATCCCGAGTTCAGCGACGCCAGCCGCCAGTGCTCGGCCCAGGTGTGCCTGTCGCGCGAAGGTCTGGGTGAGGCCGGTCTCGTGCACCATCCTCAGCGCCTCGTGCAGGGCGCGGACGAGGTTGACGGCCGGGGTGAAGGTCGCCTGTCCCTGCGCCGCCATGTCGCGCGCTCGGCGCAGGTCGAAGTACTCCCCGCGCGGATCCACCTTGTCAATGCGCTTCCAGGCCTTCTCCGAGGCAGTCACCAGGGCAAGCCCTGGCGGGCACATCAGACCCTTCTGCGAGGCAGAGACGACCAGGTCCAAACCCCAGGAGTCCACCTCGATCGGGAGGCAGCCGAGGCTGGACACGGCGTCAACGACCAGCAGGGCCGAGGTGTCCCGTACGACGTCGCTGATCGCGGCCAGGTCCGTGACCGCCCCGGTGAAGGTGTCGTTGTGTGCCACCAGGACGGCGACGAACTCTCCACCATCCGAAGCGGACAGACGCCGACGCAGCGCCTCGGCATCGGCGCCACCGCCCCAGGAGGAGGACAGCGCTTCAACGGACGCGCCGAGCGAGGTGGCGAGGCGGCCGAAGCGTGCCCCCCAGTGACCGTTGTCGAGGGTGAGCACCCGGTCGCCAGGCCGCAGACTGTTGGCGAGCACGGCCTCCAGGGCACCGGTCCCGGACGACGTGAGCACGATCGGGTTGGCCGCCGTGGTCCCGAAAAGCGGCTGCAACATGGCCGCCGTGTCGTGGAGGAGCTCCTTGAACTCCGAGCTGCGGTGATAGATCACCTGCTGGCCCAGTGCCCGTAGCACCCGTGGTGGGACTGGAGTTGGTCCCGGAACCCGAAGTCGCATGCGCTACCTCTCATCACTTTGCATCCATGCCTGTATACAGCCGCGAACAGTCGTATGCAATAGGTTGCCGGTGCAATACACGGACGGTCTGAGCAAGTTGTGGAGGTGCGTATCCCGTGTGTCCAGAAGGGATTACACGGCACGCTGCGACTCCGCCGCCCCGGCCGGCCCTGTGCGGTGGGGCCGCGATCGGCGCTGCCGCCCATGTCTGGCTCGAGGCGACCAGCCGCTCAGTCGGGCTACGACCAGTGGCAGGTTCGCAGGTAGTCAGCGCGCGGTCGGCGGGAGCACAGCGACTCATTCACCTCGCGCTACTTCTGCAAGACACACGGCAGCGTCGCTCCGGTCGCCATCGAGCTGCCCTGGCTCGACGTTGGACGGCCCGTGCGACAGCTGGGCCGCACAACCGGAACGTCGACGGCCGACACTGGCCTTGGGTGCCCCGCCGCTACCAGTCCGCTACCCAGCCCCGCATACGGCTGCACGCCCGCGCAGGAATACACGAACCCCATCGTGGTCGGGCATCGGTGGCTGTTTCCGTCAGGGCAGATCCCGGCGCAGGATGTAGTTGAAGCCGAACTCTGTCTCCGTGGAGCGGACGTCGATGTAGCCGAGCCGGCGGTAGAAGCCATGCCCTGTGATGCTCGCTCCGGTTTCCATGTGGTCGTAGCCGTCGATCACGGCCAGCGCCTCGATGTGGCGCATGAGGCGGCGTCCTATGCCGCGACCGGCGGCCCGTGGGTGCACGAACATGGTGTAGACCTTGTTGCCGTCGCGGGACACCGTGCCGACGATCCCGTTCACTTCGGCGACGAACATCTGCCGTTGCGTGGCGAGTTCCTTGATGCGTTGTTCGGTGAAGTGGTCGCACATCCGCTCGATGACCTCGCTCGGATAGTCGCGACTGTTGACCTCACGCAGGCAGCGTTCGATGAGGCCCGCCACGGCGGTGGCATCGATGTTGTCGAACCGTCTTATCGCCGCCATCGGTCCATCTTGCCCTCATGAGGCGCCAAGACGCCGGGGCGAGAAGCCGGAGTGCCCCAGGGCCATGATCTGGTGTCCTGTGTTCGGCAGATCCGGATGCCGGCGCTATCCCGTTTCGGCTACGGTCCGTGATGTGCGTCGACGGCGGACGGCCCGCCGAAGAAGACCGACTGTTGCACGCCCGGCAGTGCGCCCACAGGTGGTAGGGCGCACTGCCGGCGACGATCTACCGGTTGCCGCCCTGGTCATGCGGGACGGTCACGGTGACGGTGCAGCCGACCGGCCGTCCGATCTCGTCGTGGCCGGTGTACGTGAGGTGGTACACCCGGTCCCCCGCGTTGCCGGCTCGTTCGGCCCGCAGCTTGCCACTCGTGTCCGGCGTGCCGATGGCGAAACCGCTGACGTCCGCGGCGTCACCGCCGGTGACGCTGGTCAGGGTGAACGCGTTCGGGCCGAGCACCCCGTCGTGCAGGTCCACGCTGACGTTGACGTCGACCAGCTTGTGGTTCGGCGGCCACAGGACCGGTCGGTCCGGCACACAATCGAGCTGCCGTACGGGCAGCGGGTTTGCCAGGGTGGCGGTGGCGTGTCCGATGGTCGCGGTGAGCCGGCTGCCGGCCTCGTAGTACATGTGCGCGGTACGTCCGTCGAAGTAGAACGTCGGCGCGGCCGAGCGGCCGAGGTCGGGCGCGGCGGACATCGAGTCGTGCACGATGCCGAGGTGGATCTCCTGGTCGAAGTCCTGTCCGACGTCCACCGCGTGCATGTTGCCGTCGGCGGCGTGGAAGATCACCAGGTTGCGGTCGTCCCAGCGCAGGAAGAACGGTCCCGAGGCGTTCGGGCCTTCGATGCCCTGCGGAGTCACGATCGGTTCCGGCTGCATGGCCCAGGTCCGCGCGTCGTTGGAGACCGCCCAGCGGATCCGCCGCGAAACGGGCCCGGTCGGTCCCGGCGCCCCAGCGGTCGGATTGTCCATGAAGAGCATCAGGTACCGGGTGCCCAGGCGGGGCACGGACTGCTCGAACACCCGGGCGTACGAGGTCTCGCCACCGGTCGTGTCGTTCCGGCTGACCGCGGTCCCGCCGTAGCTGAAGTGGATGCCGTCGTCGGAGGTCGCGTACCGGGTGATGGAGTTTTCGCCGTGGAAGTAGAGGAAGAGCTTGCCCTCGCCCTCGATCCACACCGCGTGCGGCGAGGAGACGTGGCTGACCGTGGAGTAGTTCGGCAGCCAGGTGTTGCTGATCAGGGGGTTGGCGACGTATTCGGTCCACGGGCCGTTGATCGAGTCGGAGTACGCGAGGGCGATTCCGCCGGGACGCTCGTGCGGCGCGTAGTACAGGTAGTAGGTGCCGAGCGGGTTGGGGAAGTAGTCGGCGGCCCGGATGACGCTCGGGAAGATGAACTCGTTCGTCGGGTTGTAGGCGAGGGTGCCCTTGTCGAACGCGGTGCCCTGGTAGGTGAACTGGGGGAAGTCGAGCGCGGCTTCGGCGGCCGCCGGCCGGGCGCCGGCCACGGCGGCGACGAGCAGGCCGGCGCTGGCGGCCGCCAGGACAGCGCGTCGGGACGACGGTGCGGATGGTCTCGTCATGCGGCTTCCTCTTCGGTCGGTCGGCTCGGCGGTACGAGCGGCGCAGAGTGACGCTGAGTAAGAACACAGGCGACAGCGCTCGGCGGATGCCGCTGGCATCACCGAGCTAATACGTATTAGCGCCTATATTTCTCGAATGTTGCGCGCTCGACGGCGCTCCTGTCAAGAGGTGGCTCGCGCCCCGCCGGTCCGCCCGCCAACCGATCGGGAGCCCTACCGCTAATGCGCATTAGTCCAGGGGGTTCATCTCCACGAAATGTTGCGGACACCCCTTGACACATGCCGGCCCACCCACCAAGCTGCTTCCCAACACCGAGCGCTAATACGCATTAGCCGCACCGGAAGGACCCGACGTGACCGCTTCCCCTCGACGCGTCACCCAGCGTGACATCGCGCGGATGGCCGGTGTCAGTCAGGCGACGGTGTCGCTGGTGCTCAACAACCGGACCGACGCCGAGGTCCGCATCGCCTCGGAGACCCGGGACCGGGTGTTGCGGGTCATCGCCGAGACCGGGTACGCCGCCGACCCCGTCGCCCGCCGGCTCGCCTCACGGTTCAACCGGATCATCGGCGTCTTCACGTACGAGCCCGCCTTCCCCAGCGGCAGCCGGGACTTCTTCCACCCGTTCCTGCTCGGCATCGAGGAGTACGCCGAGAGCGTCGGCTGCGACCTGCTGCTGTTCACCAGCGCACCGGTGCTGGACGGCCGGCGACGAATCTTCCACCAGGACAACCGGCTCCGTCTGGCCGACGGGTGCATCCTGCTCGGACGCGAGATCGACGGCGCGGAGCTGCAACGACTCAACCGCGACGGATATCCGTACGTCGCCGTCGGGCGCCGCGACGACGCCGACGGTCCGGTCCCCTACGTCGGCGCGGACTACGCCTCGGCGGTGGCCCAACTCGTCGAGGTGGCGCTGCGGCACGGCCACCGCCGCCTGATGTACCTGAACATGGGCACCAACGCGGAATCCTCCGAGGACCGGCGCCGTGGGTTCCGCGCCGCCGCGACGACCGCAGAGGCCGCCGGGGAGATGTCAGCGCTGTCCGGGGAAGCCGACACGACCGTCGACACCCTGCTGGCCCACGGGACCACCGTCGTCTTCGTGGAGGACTTCGCCACGGCGGTCGCGCTGGAGTCGGCCGCCCGTCGGCGCGGCCTGACCGTGCCCGGCGACCTGTCGATCGTGACCCTCGGCGACCCGACGGTCCCGGTCCCCACCGACATCGCGTTCACCGGGTTCCGCATCCCCCGCGAGGAGATGGGCCGACAGTCGGTCGAGGTGTTGACCGGCGTCATCGATGGCAGCGCGGCAGGCCTCCAGCAACGACTTCTCGCCTGCGAACTCGTCGAGGGCAACACCCTCGGCACCCCTGATCCGGCGGTCGACCGGCACTAACGCGGTCGACCGCGCAACTGGAAGGAAACACGTGGTACTCATGCGTACGGACGTCCTCGTCGTCGGGGGCGGACTGGGCGGCGTCGCCGCGGCGCTCGCCGCGGCCCGGGCCGGAAGGTCCGTCATCCTGACCGAGGAGTTCGACTGGCTCGGCGGGCAACTCACCAGCCAGGCCGTCCCACCGGACGAACACTCCTGGATCGAGCAGTTCGGCGCCACCGCCAGCTACCGGGCGCTGCGTAACGGCATCCGCGACTACTACCGTCGCCACTACCCGTTGACCGAACGGTCGCGGGCCTGGACCGACCTGAACCCCGGTGCGGGTTGGGTGAGCCGGCTCTGCCACGAGCCGCGGGTGGCCGTCGCCGTCCTGGACCAGATGCTCGCCCCGTACCTCGGTTCGGGCCGGCTGCGGGTGCTGCAGCCGTACCGGCCGGTCGCCGCGGAGACCGACGGGGACCGGGTGACCGGCGTGACGCTGGCGCACCGCGATCGGGACGAGCGCATCGACGTCGTCGCGCCGTACGTCCTGGACGCCACCGAGACCGGCGAGTTGCTGCCGCTGACGGGCACCGAGTACGTCACCGGGTTCGAGTCGCAGGCGCAGACCGGTGAGCCGAGCGCCCCGGCCGAAGCCCAGCCGATGAACATGCAGGCGGTGTCCGTCTGCTTCGCCCTCGACCACGTCGACGGCGACCACACCATCGACCGCCCGGCGGGGTACGACTTCTGGCGCGACTACAAGCCGGACTTCTGGGGTGACCGGCTGCTGTCCTGGAAGTCACCGCACCCGCGCACGTTGGAGATCGTCGAGCGCAGCTTCACCCCCAACCCGGATGACGACCCGCTGAGCGTCAACGCCGATCAACGCGTCAATCCCGGTGACGGCAACCTGTGGACGTTCCGGCGGATCGCCGCGCGGCGCAACTTCACCGACGGCGCGTACGGCAGCGACATCACGCTGGTCAACTGGCCGATGATCGACTACTTCGAGGGTCCGGTCATCGACGTGCCGAACGCGTCGTGGCACCTGTCGAAGGCCCGCGAGCTGTCGTACTCGGTGCTCTACTGGCTGCAGACCGAGGCGCCCCGCCCGGACGGCGGCACCGGCTTCCCCGGCCTGCGGCTGCGCGGCGACGTGACCGGCAGCGCGGACGGCCTGGCCCAGGCCCCGTACATCCGTGAGTCCCGCCGGATCCAGGCCGAGTACACCGTGGTCGAGCAGGATCTGTCCCTGGCGGTCCGGGGCGACCACGGCGCGGTCAGCTACCCGGACGCGGTGGGCGTGGGCATGTACCGGATCGACCTGCACCCGTCGACCGGTGGCGACAACTACATCGACGTCGGATCCTGCCCGTTCGAGATCCCGCTCGGCGCGCTGATCCCACAGCGGATGGAGAACCTGCTGCCGGCCGGCAAGAACATCGGCACCACCCACGTCACCAACGGCAGCTACCGGCTGCACCCGGTCGAGTGGAACGTCGGCGAGGTCGCCGGCCTGCTCGCCGACTTCTGTCTGGCGCGGGGCGAGTCTCCGCGTGCGGTCCGCAACACCCCCCGTCTGCTGGCCGATTTCCAGGACCGCCTGACCGCGGCCGGCGTGGAACAGCGCTGGCCACAGATCGCGGGCTACTGAACACACCCCCGGTGAGGAGAATATTGTGAGAGCAGGAAAGGCCCTGCGCGGCGTCGCCGTTGCACTGGCCGGCGCGCTCGCCCTGACCGCCTGCGGCGGCGGCGACGACGCCGGCGACAGCGGTCCGGCGAAGCTGCGGATGACCGTCTGGTCGGCCAACGAGGCGCACCTCAAGCTGTTCAACGAGATCGCCGACGAGTACCGCAAGAGCCACCCGGACGTGGCTGAGATCAAGTTCGACCCGCTGCCGTTCGACACCTACACCACGACCCTGACCACCCAGATCGCCGGCGGGAACGCGCCCGACCTGGCGTGGGTGTTCGAGAACTCCGCCCCGGACTTCGTCACCTCGGGCGCGCTGCTGCCCCTCGACGACACGCTGAAGAAGGCCGAGGGTTACCAGTACGAGGACATCTCCCCCGCCACCCTCAAGCTCTGGCAGAACGACGGGAAGCTGTACGCGTACCCCTTCTCCACCTCGCCGTTCGGGGTCTTCGTCAACACCGACATGCTCAAGAAGGCCGGGCAGAAGACCCCGGCGGAGCTGATCGCGGCCGGTCAGTGGACCTGGGACAACGCCCTGACCACCGCCGCCGCGACGGCGGCGGACTCCGGCAAGGCCGGCCTGGTCATTCGGGACTTCGACTACAAGGGCTGGGACAACCTGTCCACCTTCTGGACCGGGTGGGGCGCCCAGGCGTGGAGCGAGGACGGCAAGACCTGCGGCTTCAGCAGCCCGGAGATGGTCGACGCGATGACCACCCTGCACAAGGCCACCTTCACCCAGAAGGCGCTGCCTGGGCCGGGCACGACCGCCGACTTCTTCGCCGGTGACTCGGCCATGACGATCACCCAGATCTCCCGCGCCTCGCTGCTGAAGGACGGCGGCTTCGGGTGGGACCTGGTGCCGCTGCCGGCCGGGCCGAAGGGTGACTACGCGGTGGTCGGCCAGGCTGGCCTCGGGGTGATGAAGAAGAGCCCGCACGCCAAGCAGGCGGCCGACTTCCTGGCCTTCTTCACCAACCCCACGAACTCGGCCAAGCTCGCCCAGTTCTTCCCGGCGCCCCGACAGTCGCAGCTGACCGCCGAGACGCTCGCCAAGACGAACCCGAAGCTCAAGCCGGAGCAGCTGCAGAAGGTCGTCATCGACGGCATCACCAACGGCGTGGTCAAGCCCAACCACTCCGGGCAGGCCGAGCTGAGCCAGCAGGTCCGTGCCGGCCTCGACCCGCTGTGGCAGCCGAACGCGGACGTGAAGGCCGTGCTCGACGGCGTCTGCGCCAAGATCCAGCCTCTGCTGGCGAAGTAGGGCAACGATTATGACCCAGACGGACACCAGGGTGGGCTCGGCTTCGGCCGGGCCCGCCCCGGGCCCGGCCCGGCCGTTCTGGACCAGCCGACGCCGGGACCAGCTCACCGGTTTTGTGTTCATCGCCCCGCAACTGCTCGGCAGCGTCGTCTTCGTGATCCTGCCGCTGATCCTCGTGTTCTGGTACAGCCTGCACGAGTGGAACGTCCTCGCCGGGACCTTCGACTTCGTCGGCACCGAGAACTACCAGGGCCTCGCCGACGATCCCAATCTCGGCGCGGTGCTGCGCGCCACCGGGCTGTTCTCGATCGGCCTGGTGGTGTTCAACCTCGGCCTGGCCCTGCTGCTGGCCGTCCTGCTCAACCAGAGGCTGCGGGGCACGATCGTGTTCCGCACACTGTTCTTCTCCCCCGTGGTGGTCTCGCTGGTGGCCTGGACCATCGTCTGGGGCTTCCTGCTTCAGGACAACGGCGGGATCAACGGGTTGCTCGACACCATTGGCGTGGACGGGCCGAACTGGCTGCGCGGCGAGGGCACCGCGATGGTGTCCGTGATCGTCGTGCAGGTGTTCAAGAACGTCGGCCTGAACATGGTGCTGTTCCTGGCCGCACTGCAGGGCGTGCCGGCCGATCTGTACGAGGCCGCGGAGGTGGACGGGGCGAGCCGGATGCGCCAGTTCGGGCGGATCACCGTACCGCTGATCAGCCCGACGATCCTGCTGACCTCGATCATCACCGTGGTCGGGTCGCTGCAGGTCTTCGCGCAGATCGCGGTGCTCACCCAGGGCGGACCCGGCACCTCGACGACGGTGCTCGTCTACTACCTGTACCAGCAGGCCTTCCAATTCCATCACTTCGGCTACGGCGCGACGCTGTCGATCCTGTTGTTCGTCATCGTGCTCGCCCTCACCGTGCTGCAGTGGCAGATGCGCAAGAGGTGGGTCTTCCATGAATCGTGACCTGTCCCGGCGGACCAAGCTGGTGCTCTACGGGGTGCTGCTGGTCCTGGCGATCCCGTTCGTCTTCCCGACCTGGTGGATGGTCACCTCGTCGCTGAAGCCGGTGTCGGACATCTTCGCCTTCCCGCCGAAGCTGCTGCCGACCCACCCGCAGATCGACGCCTACCGGCGGGTGTTCGAGTTGCAGCCGTTCGGGCAGCAGTACCTGAACAGCCTCTACATCGCGCTGGTCGTCACGGTCGGCACCATGGCCGTTGCGGCGCTGGCCGGATACGCCTTCGCACGCATCCGGTTCCGGGGCCAGAACGTGTTGTTCCTGGTCGTCCTCGCGGGCCTGCTCATTCCCAGCGAGGTGACGATCGTGCCGCTGTTCCAGATGTTCTTCAAACTCGGCCTGGTCAACACCCACTGGCCGCTGATCCTGGTGCCGATCTTCGGCGCGCCGAGCGTCCTGGCGACGTTCATCATGCGGCAGTTCTTCATCAGCCTCCCCGGTGAGCTGGAGGAGGCGGCCCGGGTCGACGGGTTGGGACGCTTCGCCACCTTCTGGCGGATCGCCCTGCCGCTGTCGCGGCCGGCACTGGGCGCGGTGGCGATCTTCACCTTCCTGCACAGCTGGAACCTCTACCTGGAACCGATCGTGTTCCTCTCCTCTCCGGAGAAGTTCACCCTGCCCCAGGCGCTCACCCAGTTCGTCGACGCCTACGGCGGTCCCATGTGGGACGTCCAGATGGCTGCGGCGTCGATGACCGCGCTGCCGGTCCTGGTGGTCTTCGTCATCGCCCAGAAGCAGTTCGTCGAAGGGCTCGCGCACACCGGCCTCAAGGGATGACGACACCGGTTGTCGGCATAGACATCGGCGGCACCAAGACGGCGGCCGCGCTGGTCGACCGGGTCGGGCAGGTGCTGGAGCGCCGCGAGGTGCCCACGCCTGCCCGGTCCGGGCCCGGGGCCGTGCTGGACGCCGCCGCCCGGCTGGCCACCGACCTGCTCGGCGCGAGCACCGGGCCGGTGGGCGTGGGCACCGCCGGCACGGTCGACCCCGCGACCGGCGGCATCCGGTACGCCACCGACAGCCTGCCCGGCTGGACGGGAACCCCGGTCGCCGACGCGTTGGCCGCCCGGCTGGGTCGAGGAGTGCGGGTCACCAACGACGTGAACGCCGCCGCGCTGGGCGAATGCTGGGCCGGCGCCGGACGGGACCGAGCCCATGTGCTGCTGGTGGCCGTCGGCACCGGGCTGGGCGGGGCGGTCGTCCGCAACGGCCGCGTCGAGGCCGGTGTCCGCGGCGCCGCCGGCGAGGTCGGGCATCTGCCGGCCCCGGGTGCCGAGCGGCTGCGGTGCGGGTGCGGCCGGTACGGGCACCTGGAGGCGATCGCCTCCGGCAGCGGGCTGGCCGCCGCGTACTCCATCGAGACCGGCACCCACGTCACCGGGCGGACCGTGGCGGACCGTGCCGCGGCCGGGGACGGTGTCGCCCAACAGGTCGTCGAGCGTGCCGGAACGGTTCTCGGCGCGGCCCTGGCGGGGTTGGTGGCCCTGCTCGACCCGGACGCTGTCCTGGTGACCGGCGGGGCGGCCGGCGCCCTGCTGCCCGCCGCGTCGGCGGCCTACTCGGCCGAGGTGCCCGCGGGCTGGGCCGACGTTCCGCTGCTGCCCGCCACGCTGGGCGCTGACGCCGTCGTGGTCGGCGCCGCCCGACTGGCCATCGACTGACCCGACATCGGAAGGACCAACAGGTGAACCTGCTCGACGACCTGGCCGGCGGGCTGGTGGTGTCCTGCCAACCGCTGCCCGACGACCCTGACGACCCGATGCGGGACCCGTACGTCCAGGCCCGGGTGGCGGCCGCGGTGGTACGCGGCGGCGCGGTCGGGGTCCGGGTCAACGGGCCGGACGACGTCCGAGCGGTACGCGCTGCCGTCGACGTTCCGGTGATCGGGCTGTACAAGCACGGCACGGCAGGCGTGTTCATCACCCCGACCGCGGCCCACGCGCTCCAGGTGGCGCTGGCCGGGGCGGACATCGTCGCGATCGACGCCACCGACCGCCCCCGACCGGACGGCCGCGCCTTCGCCGACACGGTCCGCCTGCTCCGCGAACGGACCGACGCACTGATCCTGGCCGACGTCTCCACCACGGCCGAGGGCGTCGCCGCCGTCGAGGCCGGGGCGGACGCCGTCGCCACCACACTGTCCGGTTACACCCCGGCCAGCCCACCGACTGACGGGCCCGACCTCGGGCTCGTGGAGCGACTCGTCGCACTGCTACCCGTGCCGGTGATCGCCGAAGGGCGGTACCGCACCACGGAACAGATCGGCCGGGCCTTCGAGGCGGGTGCGCACGCGGTGGTGATGGGCAACGCGGTCACCTCACCACTGTGGATCACCCGCCGGCTCGTGCCGGCCACCCCCCGCGCGGCGAGCGCCTCGACAAAGATGGAGTGAACATGAGAAGGCGTACCCTCCTGGCCACCGGCGTGGCCGGGCTGACCACCGTGGCCATCGGCCGACCCGCACTCGCCGGGCCCGCCAAGCGGCAGCTGACCGTGGCACTGGTCCCGTTGGACGACCGGCCGGTCAACACCTACGCCCCACAGATGACCGCGGCGAGCGCCGGCGCCCAGGTGCAGCTGCCGCCGCGGGACCTGCTGGGCCGCTTCTTCACCCCCGGCGACGGGGCCGCCATCGCCCGCTGGCTCGGCACCACCGACCACGTCGACGGGTACGTGATCTCGGTCAGCATGCTCGCCTACGGTGGCCTGATCGCCTCCCGCACCGCCGCGCCGACCCTGGCGGCGGCCCTGGAGAACCTGGCCTCGATCCGAAGCCTGCGCTCGACCCGGCCGGGTGCGGTGATCGAGGTGCACGACACCATCCAGCGCCTCGCCATCACCAGCACGGGCACCGAACTGGACACGTACCGCGACCTGCTGGTCACCTGGGCGAAGCTCTACGACCAGGTGGTGAACCTCGGGCAGGAGGAGCTACGGGCCCAGCTCGACGCCACCCGGGCGCGGATCCCCGACCAGGTCGTCGAGGACTATCTCGCCGCGCGGGCCCGCAACCACCAGGTCAACCGGCTGATGGTCGAGTGGGTCGCCGACGGCACCATCAGCCACCTCGTGCTCTCCGAGGACGACACCGCGCCGGTCGGCCTGGCCCGAGCCGAGCGGGTGGAGTTGGAGGCGCTGGTCGCCCAACTCGGCGTCGGCGACCGGGTGGAAATCTTCCCCGGCGCCGACGAGGTCGACGCGTTGCTGGTCGCGCGGGTGATCGCGGCCCGTACGGAACCCACCTACCGCGTGGAGTACGCCGGCGTCTCCGGCGAGGACTGGACCGCCCAACTGGAGGGCATCCCGTTCGCGGAGAACATCCGCCGGCACGTGGCCACTGTGGGGGGCCGGGTCGTCAACGGCGACGCGGACATCGTTCTCGCCGTGAACACCCCCTCATCGGCACCCGGGCAGCGGGCCGCCGACCTGGACGCCTTCGTCGGGCGGATCGGCAAGCTGCTGGCCGCCGGCACCCCGGTCATCGTGGTGGACCCGCTCATCGTCAACAAGGCGGACCACGAACTGGTCGCCCGGATGGAGAACCGCCTCGATCTCGCGGCACTGCTGTCGTACTCCGGGTGGAACACCGGCGGCAACGCACTCGGTCTGGCGCTCGGCCACGGCACCGCCCGGTGGGTGTACCTCCGCTCCTCCGGTAGCGGGTTCGGCGTGCCCGACCTGCGCGGGCCCGGCCAGGCGCACGCCGAGTACCTGCTCTACCGGTTCGTCAAGGACGACCCGTGGAAGAACATCGTGCAGGTCGAGGCGTACGCGCACGCGCGGGCGCAGGGCTGGGACCCGCTCGCTCTCACCCCCGAGCAGAAGATCTACTTCGACGGCTGGGTGAGCGAACGGCTGGTGCCGCTGACCGAGCGGTACTTCGCCGACCACTTCGCGGGGCACCGCATCGTGCTGGGACGGCGCGGCGCGAAGACGTTCACGGCGACCCTGGCCCGCTTCGAGTCGGCGCGTGTCGAGCTGCCGTGGGACCGGCTCTTCGAGGTGGTCCTCGAACCTCGGCTGCGACTGTCCTGACAGGCGACCGTCTGATGCTCCCGGTAGGACCGTGGGAGCATCAGACGGTCCGTTCGCGGCGTACGAGCGCCTTCGCGACAACGGTCGGCTGGATGTCGATCGTGCCCTCGCCGACGCTCATCAGGAGTGAGACCCGGTAGAGGTACTCGACCTCGAACTCGGTGGAGTAGCGGTAGCCGCCGCGCGATCAACACGTCGAGCGCGGTTGAAAGCCCCTTGTGGATTGCCTTGTGCAGAAGGTGCGAAAGTCGGAGGAATGGATGAAAGCCGACAGTCAGTAAGGATCGCCCGTCCATAGGCTCTGACCAGGGAATTCATCCCTGCACCGCCGCCGGCAAGGCGTCGGATTCCGCCAAGGAGTCCGCCGGTGCCTCTGATCAAGGAAGTGCCTCTCATGCACCGTACGCTTCGCCGAGGGCTGCTCATTGCCACCACGATGACGGTCGCCATCGTCGGGATCACCTCGACGCCAGTCACCGCCGCCGCCCAACCAACCCAGAGCACGGCAGCAAACATCTTGCCTCGCGGCCTACCGTCGCTGACCAACGGGACCTGCTCTCTTCTGTGGGACCTGCTGAACGCCGGCAGCCGCAACGGGCTCGTCGCCATCGGCCTCACCGCCAATCAACAACTGATCAAGTTCGCCGCCAGCCGCCCCGCCCTGGCCTGCACCATCGGCCCCGTCGACCTGCCCGGTAGCGAAGCTCTCATCGGCATCGACTTCCGCATTCAAGACGGACTGCTCTACGGCGTCGGCAGCAGCGGCGGCATCTACACGCTGAACACGCGCACCGCCGCCGCCACGAAAATCAGCCAACTGACCGCCGCCCTGAACGGCGCCTCGTTCGGCGTCGACTTCAACCCAGCCGCCGACCGACTCCGGATCATCAGCGACACCGGCCAGAACCTGCGCCACAACGTCAACCCGGGCGGCACGACCATCGTCGACGGTCCCCTTATCTATCCGCCCAGCACCGCAGCCGTCGGTGTCACCGGCGCGGCCTACACCAACAACGACCTCAACCCCGCCACCGCCACCACCCTGTTCGACATCGACACCACCCTCGACCAGGTCGCGCTGCAATCCCCCGCCAACTCCGGGCAACTGGTCGCCACCGGCGCGCTCGGAGTCAACGCGAACCCGCAAGCAGGCTTCGACATCCACAGCCCTCTGCGCGGAGACCGCGCCGTGGCCAACAACGCCTATGCCGTCCTCAACAGCCTTGCCGGCTCCCGGCTGTACAGGATTGACCTACTCACGGGCGAAGCCGAGACCACCGGCAACTTCATGAATCATGTGGTGCTCGACCTCGCCCTGCTCCTACGGCAGTAGCGAGCACGGACGGGCAGGTCGCTTCGGCAGGCTGCGGTGATCGCCGGAGCCGGTGTCGGGCAGGCCCCGCCCTTCCACGGTCGACCACTCCTGGGTTACCCACCTCGACGTCGACGGCATGTCTGCCCGGCCATCCGCGGCCTCAGTCGAGGCGGAAGCTCGAGAAGGCTAGTCGTTGGAAGGGTTCGGTCGCGATCCACTGGCTGTCCAGGTTGATCCAGGACAGGCTGTAGGCGCGGGTCTTGCTGTCGTTGACCAGCAGTCGGCGGGCGTGCAGCCGCGCGCCGCCGGCCTGGTCGGAGGTGTACTCCCATTCGGCGGCCCCACCCGTGCGGATGACCGGCCCGATGCTGATCCTCTGGTAGCCGGGTAGCACCCCCGTCTTCAGCGCCTCGTGCTCCGCTGCCTCCCACCGCGTCGACGGTATGGAGGAGACCGCGGCGGCGGGGTCGACGGCGATGGCTTGCGGCTGCACGGGGTCGCGGAAGCAGACCGTCCCACCTTCGGTGTGCCGAGTCCAGCCCACGGGCACCGCCAAGCGGAAGCCGATCGGGTCCTGATGCCATGCCCACCCGTCCGGCAAGGCGTTCGGCAGCGGCGCGGCGGGCTCCTGCAGAGGCTCGGCCTCGTTGGAGGCGGCATCGTCCAGGCAGAGGTGGGCGGGCGGCGCCGTCTCGGTCGGCTTCATCGCGCCGGCCGCCGCACCACCTGGTGCGGCGGCTGGCGTGCCGTCCTGGCCGCGCAGGCCGCCGATCACGGCGCCAGTTGCCGTGACGACAACGGCCACGACCGCCACCAGGCCCGACACGGCGCCAGTGAATGCCCAGCCGGTCCTCCGGTCGCGGCTGGCCGAGGCTCTGACTGGAATGGCCGTGGTGTCGATTCCGTCCTGCGCGATCGGGAACACCGGGGTGGCGGGGCGACGTAGGGCGGCGGGCGTGCGCCGCCAGCGGCGCGGCCGCGGCCCCGGCGCAGGCTCGATGGGTACGGTTGCCGCAGCCACCTGCTCGAGTCGGTCGCGTGCCTCCTGCGCGGACAGACGTTGACGGGGGTTACGCAGCAGGAGGCCGGTGATCGTGGGTTCGAGCGGCAGGACGCTCATCCGGTCGGGCGCCTCGGTGGCCAGTGCGGCGAGGGTGGCCAGGGTTGACGACCGGCTCCACGGTGGGCGGCCCTCCGCTGCCAGGTAGAGCGTCGCGCCGAGTGCCCACAGATCGGTGGCGGGGGTGGACCTGCCGTCGCGGGCGCGCTCCGGTGCGACGTACTGGATCGTCGACAGGCTCCCCGCGCTGATGATCGCCGGGCTGCGGCTGTCGAAGATCGACAAGCCGAACCCGCCGAGCATGACCCGCCCGTCCTCGGCAAGCAGCACGTTCTGCGGGCGCAGTTCCCGGTGCACCACTCCCGCCGCGTGGGCGGCGCCCAGAGCGGCGAGCAGGTGCAGACCGACCCGTGCTACCTCGGTCGGCGCCAGCGGGCCGTCGGCGGCGACCACCTCGGACAGCGTCCTGGAAGGTACGTGTTCCATGACGAGCCACAGGTGCCCGGCGGTGCTCAGCACGTCCCACATCTCCACGACGCCCGGATGGCTCAGCCCGGCCAGTCCGCGAACCTCGCCGAGCGTGCGCTCCTGCAACCGCGACCGCTCGGCGTCGCTCGCCCAACTCGGTACAGCGATCTGCTGGAGCGCGACGTGCCGGTCGAGCACCTCGTCGCGTGCCAGCCAGACGCGTCCGAGGGTCGCGGCGTCCCCGATCAGCAGGAGCCTGCGGTACCGGCCGGCGAGCAGCTCGTCATCCATGTGAGTGATTCGGAGCGGAACGCCGCACGGATGGGTCGGCGACGAGAAGGACACCGACTGCCGCAGCGAATGGTGTCGGGATAGCGAACGGGCCGGGCCGGCCGACGGTGTGACCGTTGCCGGCCCGGCATCAGCTCAGCTCGACCGTGCCCACGATTCGGGTGGGGGCGACGGAGCCGCCGACCGGTTCGTTGGACACCCCGAACGTGCCCGCCTGCGCGACGGGACCGATGACCGTGGTTGTCGCCCTGACCCCCTCGGCGAGTCGCCCCACCGAGCGGGCCGGCTCGGCGTCACGGATGAGCCACAGCTCGTAGATCCGCCCGGGGCCGGGATCGGGCAGATCACGCAGCAACACCACACTTCGGTCGCGCTCACGGGACACCACCACGGTCGCGGCGCCGCCGGGCTCCAGCGACCGCTCGAACACCCGGGCGTCCGGGGCGTCGAGCACTGCGGCGATCTGCCGGGCCTGGTCGCTGCTGGCCTGCTCGTCGCTGATCCGATCGTTGCTCACGGTCCAGGTCACCGCACTCGCCCCACCCGCCACGAGGACCGCTGCGGCGGCGGCCACGGTGAGCCGACGCCACCTGCCTGCCTGCCGTCTGTCGCTGGCACCCGGGACGCTGACGCGCAGCTGCGGGGTCCGGGCCGCCTGGGCGAGGGTCCGCTCTCGCAGCCCCGGCGGTGTGGCCTCGACGACCGTGTCGTCGGCGAGCCGTGTGACGGTCTCCCGCAGCTCGGCCACCTCGACGCGACACGGCTCGCACTCGGCCAGGTGCCGCTCGAACGCCACCCTCTCGAGGTCGTCGACCGCGTCGAGGACGTACGCACCAACGAGGGTGTGAACATCGGCGTTCATGCCCGTCCCTCCATCTCGATGCCCAGGCAGTCGCGCATCCGGATCAGCCCGTCACGCATCCGTGTCTTCACCGTCGGCAGCGGCGTCTGCAACTTCTCGGCGACCTCGCGGTAGGTGTGGCCGCCGTAGTAGGCCAGGGTCACCGCCTCTCGTTGGACCGGCGTCAACCGGCCCAGGCACCGACGGACCTGCTCCCGCTCCAATCGGGCGGTGACGTCCTCGACCACCTCGTCATAGGGAACGTGCGTCTCGGTCGCGGCGACCCGCGAAGCGCGGTTGGTGTGGGCCTGCTCGGCGCGTACCCGATCCACCGCCCGGCGGTGGGCCATGGTGAGGATCCACGCGGAGGCCGAGCCGCGACCGGCGTCGAAGCGGCCGGCGGTGCGCCACACCTCGACCATCACCTCCTGCGTCACCTCCTCCGCCTGCGCCGGGTCGCGCACCACGCGACGGGTCAGCCCGAGGACCCTGCCCGCCACAGCGTCGTACAGCATCGCGAACGCCGCCTCGTCACCACGCGCCACACGAGACAGCAACTCGTCGGTGCTCGGCGGGCTCACGGCGTCCGGAGGCACCGACCGCAACCGCCGCGCCTGTTCCGGGTCACCGCTCATTCTCGGCATGTCCTCTCCTGTGCTGGCGACGGTTCGATGCGCCGCCGACGCGTACTCGATCGTCAGGCGGGATGAGCGTGCGCGAGGCGGGCGTAGACGATGACATTGTCGCGGTAGTGCTGCGTGGTGTCGTCGAACTCTCCGCCGCAGGTGATCAGGCGCAGCGCGGCGTGGTTGGTCGCCCCGTACACCTCATCGGTCGGGAATCGGTCCTTGGGATACTGCTCGACCTTCGTGACGGTGAACATCGCGGTGCTGCCGTCCTGACGGTCGACCGTGATCCCGGCGCCGACGGCCAGCTTGCCCAGGTCGAAGAACGTCCCCCGGCGGCCCTTCCAGTTGACGTGGCCGGCCAGCACGGCCGGGCCGAGCGCCCCGGGCGCCGGCGCCTTGGTGAACCAGCCGACCTCGGTGGCGTTGTCCGGCACCTGCATCGCGCCGTCGGCCTGCAGGCCGAGGGTGACGATCGCCGCGGTGGCCTTCAGCGACGGGATCGACACCCGCCTCGGTGTCGAGCTGGCCATCAGAGGCCCTGCGGTCAACTCGCCCGGCTTGGTCGCCGGGACGGGCGACGCGTTCGCGGCTGGTGCCGCAGCGGACGCGTCGGGTCGAGGTGGCTCCCCGTCCGGGCCGGCGACGGCGAGACCGATCGTCACGGCCGCCGTCACGGTGAGGATGCCGACCACCGCCAGGAGCGTGAAACGCCCCCGACGGCGGCCGGCCGGCACTGGTGTATCGCCGGTGTCCATGACGAATGCGTCCGGCTCAGCGCTCGCCGGCGAACCGGCGACGCGCGACGACCGCACCGGCGGCGCCAAGCAGCGCGAGGCCACCGACGGTGTACATCATCATCGGCGATCCACCAGCAGTGCTGCCGTCACCAGTGGCGACGCCTCCCGCAGGAACGGACCCGGCGGCCGCGCCGCTGACCATGCCGCACGTCGCGGGGTCGGTGGCCTCTGCGGGGATGCCGTTGACGCCGATGGACTTGGCGAACGTCGACTCGCCGAGCGCCTCCATGTCGTACTTGCCGTTCTTGTTGGCGTCGATGCCGTGCTGCACGAGGTGCAGGTCCTTCAGATGCTCGATCGTGCCCTTGGGCAGGTCCGAGGCGGGGATGGTGCGCTCGTAGCTGAGGTTGCCCTGCGCGTCGGCCTTCGGCATCCGGTCCACCGCCAGGCCGCTGGCCTTGGTCGTGTCCCCGGTGGTGGTCAGCGAGATGAAGATGTCGCCATACATCGGCAGGCCCTCTTCGGTGCTGACGTAGCCGTTGCCGTTGGTGTCGGCGGACTTGTCCGGGCAGTGGAAGTCCATGCCGTTGGCCGCGCCGTGCACGTGCTGGGCGTGCGGCGAGTTCGGCGTCATGCCTTTCGACCGGATCATGACCTTCAGGTCACCGCCGTTCGTCGCGGTCAATGTCGCGGTCCCGGTGGCGCCGGTCTCGTTGAGGTCCTGCAACTGGACCTGCACGCTCTCGTCCGCGTGTGCGACGCCCGGGAACGCTAGGAACATCGCGGCCGCGGGTATGGCGAGCAGGGCTCGGGACATTCTCACAACAAATCTCCGTCTCCGCCGGATCGGCGTTGGCATTCAGGTGCTGTCGGGAGGGATTCGACGCGGGGCGGCCGCCGGATTGGTGCCGGACCGGATTCTTTTCCGGTCCGGGCGTGCTGCCCGGTCCGTCGTCGCGCTTCTTCCTCGCCATCGCCGCCGACGGCGCGTCAGATGAGGCCGTTAGCCCTGATCACATTGCGGTACCAGCCGGCGCTGGCCTTGGCTTCGACGCCAAGGCCGAGGTGGTCAGGCTCAGCGGACTGGTCAGGGCCACGATTCAGTACGCGGGCCGCGGCGCCACGACCGCAGCGAGCGGCTCCAGGCCGCGCACGCCGTCCTGATGGTCACCGCGTTCTTCGTTGAGCTTGCCGATCGTCCGACCACGGCCGGTATTCGCGAGCCCGGCTTCACCCGGGAGGACCACGGGCGACGCGGCGACGTCGGCCGCATCAGGTTCAGTAGGAGTACCCCACCAGAGGTATCGGCACGGCGAGCGGATCGGACTGCCCATCCCACGTCAGGAACAGCTCCCGACTTGGGGCGACCGGCACGAGCGACCATGCGGCCGTTATCTCCAGTTCGCCGCCAGGGAGCACCCGTCCGTCACCCACGTCGAGATCAACAAATCCGTCGGAAATTTCACCGGTCGGAATCCGCTGCACTCCGGTTGCCGTCTCAACCCCGACGTTGATCAGCGCATAGTTGTACATGCCACGCAGCTCGATCCGCCACGCTACCGCTGGCGGTGAGGGAGGCAACATAGATTCGGCCATGCAGGTCCCTCTATCGATCACGGGTCATCGGATCTGATGCCGGGCCGTCGCGTTGACCTGGCCAGCATCAGATCCACCGATCCAAGATGTCAACCTTACTGAGCCGCATCAGATCCACTGAGCCAGAACAGCAGCCCGACGACCCCTTAACCCCCAGGACGACTCGCCACACGTCTACGCACGTCGCGCACGCGTCGACGACGTCACCATCTTGCGGCAATGGTCATGCGGCCGGCCGGCACCTTGCCGGCGGCCCCTTCGACCGCGGCCGCCAGGACCGGCCGCGTGTAGCGGGGACCGCTTGCTGTGGCGGTCAGCGCCGTTCGCGTCCAGGACACGAGCCAGCCGAACGTTGTCGCCGAGCCGCGTACCTGCAGGCGGTTATGGGCCGCGTGGCCCATTTCGCACTACCAGCGACGAACTTAGATTGCTGGATATCGCAGCCGATTCCGATTGGAGGACACATGGTGGTGTCTGGGTTGTTAGTACGACGCCTTGGCGGCGTCGCCGCCGTGGCGGTGTTGCTGGGGACATTCGCCGTCGCCACACCCGCGCAGGCGACGTCCAGCAATAACAGTGTGGAGAAGCTGACCAAGTCCGTCACGCTCTCCGGCGTTCTGCGGCACCTCGTCGCACTTCAGGCGATCGCTTCGCTCAACGGCGGCAACCGCGCGTCCGGCGGGCCCGGATACGACCGCAGCGCCGACTACGTGGCGACGATGATGCGGCTCGCCGGATACCACGTGACCCGTCAACCGTTCCAGTTCAACTTCTGCGAGGACACCGGCTCGTCGTTCGTGCAGAACGCACCCACCCCGACGACCTACGCCGACCAAGTCGACTACGACGTGATGGACTGCTCGGGCAACGGCACCACCACCGGCCTGGTCGTGCCCGTCGACCTCGCCCTGACCACGCCGAACAGCAGCACCTCCGGGTGCGAGGCGAGCGACTTCACCACCGCGGTCAACGGCAACATCGCCCTGCTGCAACGCGGCACCTGCCCGTTCGGGCAGAAGGTCGCCAACGCCGAAGCAGCCGGGGCGACAGGCGTGATCCTCATGAACCAGGGCAACACCGCCGCTCCCGACCGCCAGGACCTCTTCCTCGGCACCTTGGGCAACCCGGTCGGCATCCCAGCCATCTCGGTGTCGTACCCCCGCGGGGTCGCGTTCAACGGCACGCCGAACCTCAACGTGACGATCACGACCGAGACCATCGCCGAGGTCCGTGACACCGAGAACGTCATCGCCGAGTCGCGGCACGGCGACCCGAACGAGGTCGTGACGGTCGGCGCCCACCTCGACTCCGAACCCGACACCGCCGGCATCAACGACAACGGGTCTGGCAGCGCCGGCATCCTCGAGGTCGCCCTCCAGATGCGCAACATCAAGACGAAGAACAAGGTCCGGTTCGCCTGGTGGGGCGCCGAGGAGTCCAACCTGGTCGGCTCGACGTTCTACGTCAGCAACCTGACGGCGGAAGAGCAGGCCAAGATCGCCCTCTACCTCAACTTCGACATGATCGGCTCGCCCAACTACACCTTCGGCGTGTATGACGGCGACGACTCGGCTGGCGAAGGCTCCGGTCCCGGACCGGTCGGCTCAGCCCAGATCGAGGCAGTCTTCCAGCGGTTCTTCGCGTCTCGCAGCGAGGCCACCGCCGCCGCGGACTTCACAGGCCGGTCCGACTACGGTCCGTTCATCGCGACCGGCATCCCGGCCGGTGGCCTCTTCACCGGGGCCGAGGTACGCAAGACCGAGGCGGACGTCGCGCTCTGGGGCGGTGTCGCCGGCGCCCAGTACGACCCGTGCTACCACGCGCCATGCGACAGCCTTGCGCCGGAACGCAACGGCGCCGACGCCGACCTCTACCGCCAACTCCGGCAGGAGTACCGCCTGTTCGGCAACGTCAACACATTCGCGATCGACACGAACGCTGACGCCATCGCGACCGCCGTCGCCACGTTCGCACAGGACACCTCCACCATCCCAGCCCGCCCGGCAGCGGCGGCAGTGGCGACCCGATCGGCGGCCGTCCCGATGACCGCTCAGGGCGACTGGCTCCAGTAACAACAGCGCCCATCAGGAGAGTCCGGGGGCTTCCCACGAGCGGGAAGCCCCCGGATTCTCGCTGGAGGTAGCTTGTACCGCTCGAAAGTCGGTCAGAGCTACGCCACCGAGGCTGGTTACCGTGACGGGGTCGGCCGTGGGTGTCGGGGGGTGTCGACCACGACGGTGAGTGCTTCCTGCCAGAGATCGAGGTCTTGCTTCCCGGCGTCAGTGACATACGGAGGCACGCCCTCGACCTCTGGGACCAGGTCGGACATCAGCAACTGAGGCCGGCTGGGAACGCGGACCAGCCCGGCCACGACGAGGGTGAACGCCAACAGACCTGTCGCCGTCGAGGTCGCCCATGCCCACCCGATGCCCTCACCGCTGATGACGAGGATGCCCGTCACGGCCATCGGCAGTGTGTACGCCAGGGCCAGGAGCACACTCACCGTGGCCAGGCCACGCTGATAGGGCGGAACCAGGAATCCTGACCGGCGCCGGGCGGCCCGAATTCGCAGCGCGACGAAGAAGAGCGCTACCGCGCCGAGCGCGGTCACCAGCCACGGAGGAATGGCACTGCCTGTGGCGCCCACCGCGGCACCGACGACCGCGGCCTCTGGGCTGACCCTGCGCAGAAGCTGTCGCCTGAAGGCCGGCGCCTTGTCCATTTGATGACGCAGCGCACGCTGGTGCTCGCGGTTTCGGTTGCGCTGAACGATCTGGCGCACCATCAGCCGGGCCAGCAGGTCGGCGAGTTCCCGGGTCCGCGCGGTCACGGCGCGGGCTCGCACCTGGGCCGCGAAGGCGAGCAGTGTGCCCTTGTTCGTAAAGCTCCAGTACTGCATCCAGCCACTGCGCCCGACCAGCACCTTGCAGATCCGGCCGATGACGATCTGCCGAAGGTAGGCATCCTGCGCCTGGTTGAAGACAGCCCCGCCGCGCATAGGCGTCGGGGCGCGCTTCTGCTCGTAGGCATCGACCCAGTCGTAGGCGTCGGTCAGTACCTCGCGCAACGCATCGGCCTCGGGGTGCTCCCAAAGCTGGGCGTAGCCGAACTCGATGAAGTGGTTCAACGCCGCGGCGTAGGGGGTACCGCCCTTGGTCGCGACGCGATCACCGAGGACCCCGACGTCGGCGAGGTCAGGGCCGCCGAAGTACGACAGTCGCAGCTGGGGCCCTCGGCGCGACGCCTGTGCGATCCAGTCGATGACGGCGGATGCGCTCGACAGGTCGGGCAGGTCGCCGGGTTCGGCGGTCGGCCGTCCGGTGAGCAGCTCGCGGCGCGCCGCGTTCGCCGCCGCGCCCACACTTTGCGGCAGGTGTCGCCGGGCAATGAAGCCCGCGAGTGACCGCACCGACGCCGGTAGGCCGTCGGTGCAGGCCAGCTCGCTCGTGTGATCGACGAGCGCGCGCAGCGCCTTAGGCTCAACTCGCCAGTCGATCCGCAGCGCCCCGACGTCGACCGGGAACTCCACATCACGGCCGGCCAGGTACTCGTCCTCCTCCAACTCGGAGAGAATCCAGCAGGTCGTGACCGCGACCGAGAAGTTGACGAACCAGTGCTCAGCGCCCAACCGCCGGATGGCAGCAGCGCCGAACACTTGCTCTGCCGCGAGGACGATTCGCCGATCGCCCGCCCAGGTGCCGGCCGTCCCGGTCTCGCGCACCAGGCGTAGCAGTTCGTGGACTGTTCCGTACCGTCGTCGCATCGCTGGCGCGCCTTCCGACCGGTGTCCACAAGGTCCTCATGCCACGCTAGGGCCGGGTAGCAAACGAGCCCTCTGGCGGACGGCCGCCGGCATCCAGCAGACGATGTACTTCGCCTGGACAATCAGCGAATGGCCGGGCTCCGGATCTGCCAGCCACCGCACATACTCGGTCGGATGTACGCGCCGGCCGCGATGTTGAAGGCGAAGCCGTGATCCGCTCGGTCACGACGCCTCCAGGTAGTCGAGCGCGAGTAGGGCGGCGCCGAGGCTGCCGGCCCTGTCGCCGAGTGCGGCCCGCGCCAGCCGCGGCTCCCGGTGAAACGTAAGCCGCGCGCGCAGCGCCGCCCGAAGCGGATCGATCAAAACGGATCCAGCCTCGGCGAGCCCGCCGCCGATCACCATCACCTCCGCGTCGTAGAGCGTCTGTCCGGTGAGGAGCCCGTCGGCGAGCGCGTCGACCGTGTCGCGCCACACCTGCCCAGCGAGTTCCTCCCCGGCGGCGGCCCGCGCGGCGACATCGGCCGCGGTAGCGGGAGTACGGGCCAGTTCCCCGTAACGTCGGCCGACCGCGGCCGCCGAAGCGACCGCCTCCAGGCAGCCGAGCTGGCCGCAGCCGCAGCGCGGCCCGCCGGGACGTACAACGATGTGACCCAGTTCGCCAGCGGCGCCGTGCGCGCCCGCGTAAGCCGACCCGCCGACCACGTGAGCGCTGGCGATGCCGGTGCCGATCGCGACGAAGAGCACGTGCCGGCTACCCCGCCCGGCGCCGAGCCGGGCCTCGGCCACGCCGCCCACCCGCACGTCGTGCCCGAGCGCCACAGGCAGCCCGAGCCGCGCGACCGCCAGGTCCCGCAACGGTACGTCCCGGAAGCCGACGTTCGCCGACCAGACCGCCACGCCGGCAACCTCGTCGATCACCCCGGGCACCGCGATGCCCACCGCCACCGGAGTCAAGCCATCGGCGCGGGCCTTGTCGGCCAGCCCTCCGGCGACGGACAGAACGGTCTCCATGACCGCCGCCGGACCCCGATCAGCGCCGGTGGCGTGCCGTTCGGTGTAATGGCTGGTCCCATCGGCCCGGACCAGCGCGGCCTTGATGCCAGTACCGCCCAGATCCAACGCGACGACCACCGCGCCTTCGCTCACCGCTTCCCCTCGCCACACTCGCACCTGAGCCTGCTGGTCCGATGACTGCGCTCGCTCACGCCGTCCGGTCGCCGACCATCCTGGTGATCGCCGTCTGATAGGCCTTGTCGCCAAACGCCTCCACCATCCGCTGCTGTGAGACAACGGGGGTGCGATTGGGTGGTGGACATGCGGCCGGCGGATCCGTAGGTTCGCCGACTCGGTGGTCGTTGGTTCGCTCTGACGACGCTCGCGGCGGTCCACTGCTCTTCGGGCGACCCAGGGCACCGGGGTCGGGCACGGACAATATCGTTCGTGCCCGACCCGGGGAGCGTCACCTCAGCCCGCGCCTATGCCTACCGGCGCGGCCGGCCGTCGCCGTCCAGCCACGGGTCCTCCGGCCGCGGCCGGTCGAACGTGGGGCGTGCCTGCGTCCAGTGGCCGCGGGTGAAGTCGGGCACCTTGACCGACTTGAAACCCTTGCCCTTCAGCGACTCGTGGCTGAGCGGGATCACCGAGCACCACGCCGCGGAGTCGTAGACGTCGATGTCGGGGGTCATGCCCAGGCGCATCAGCTGGACCATCCGGAAGATGGAGATGAAGTCGCCGCCGCCGTGCCCACCGTACTGGCTGGCCAGGTTCTGCAGGGCCGGCCAGATCCAGTGGTCGTGCTGGTTCATGATCGCACTGAAGGCACTGCCGGTCCGCCACGCGTGGTTCGTGTGACCGAGCGACTCCAGGTAGATCCGGGCATTGTCCAGTTCCAACGAACCCCGGGTCCCGGTGAGCGTGGTCTCCCGGCTGTACGGGTGGGGCGAGTTCACGTCGTGCTCGACCCGGATGAACCGGTCGTTGACGGTCTTGATGAAGACCTGCTTGCGGTCCCCGGAGATGTAGGGATCGTCGTCCCAGGAGGGGTGGTCCGCGCCGACCCGCGGGTCCTCCTCGCGGAACAGGGCCAGCGCCTTGGGCCGCGAGGCTACCGCGACGAGTTCGTCGAAGCGGTCACCGCGGTTGATGTCCAGGCAGGCCGAGACCGGCCCGAGCCCGTGCATCGGGTAGTGAGCGGCGTTCATCCGGGTTTGCCAGCGCCGCCGCCAGTGCTCCGGGTAGTAGGCACCTCCGAAGGTGTACGGCCAGCGCAGGTCGTGGACGTAGCCACCGGAGGCGTGCTGCAACTCGCCGAAAAGCCCCGCCTTGGCCATGTTGAACATCTGCATCTCGGGGCGGAAGTAGTTCACGTTCTCCAGCAGCATGCAGTGCTTGCCAGTGCGCTCGGAGGTACGGACCAGGTCCCAGATGTCGTCCAGGTGCGGCGCGATCGGCAGCTCGATGGCAACGTGCTTGCCATGCTCCATGGCGGCCTTGGCCATCGGGTGGTGCCACTCCCACGGCGTGGCGACATAGATCAGGTCGATGTCGTCACGGCGGACGAGCCGCTCGAAGTCCTCCTCGCCGTTGGAGTAGCCGACCGGCTCCTTGTCCTGGAAGCCCTGGGCCATGACTCGGCTGATGGTCTCCGCGACGTGGTCGGGCCGGATGTCGCAGACCGCGGTGATCGTGGAGACGGCGGCCCACCGCATGGCCTGGTCTCCGCCGCGGTTGCCAAGGCCGATGATGCCGACGCGCACCTCGTCGAAGCCCTCAAAGGGCACGTTGACCATCGACTTCTCTTTGCCCTTGATCCGGGCAGGTTCGGCCGCGGGTGCCGCACTGGCCTCCGCGCCCGGAAGTAGGGCGCCGCCCAGTCCGGCCGCGGCGCCCAGCGCGCCCACGCCCTTCAGGACGTTGCGACGCGACGGGTGGGACCCGGCCGCCGCGGTGGGCTCGTTCGGGATGGCTTCGTTGGGACTCACGTGGATCAGCTCCTCTGCGGGAATGTGACGCGTCACGCGAAATTTCAAGCAGTATTGGTCACTCCACTTGCGAGCGCAATGGCCGATCGGAGATCTTCTGCTTGAAGGTGATCGTTTGACGCACGATCCTGGCACGATTGCTTAACCATGCTGGCCGACGCGGTAGCCAGTCAGCGCCGGACCACCTGGCCCGGCTACCTCCGGCAGCTTGGCCCGGGTGTCGAGCGGTCAGCCGGCGAGAATGACCGACCGGGACAGGTTGCGCGGCTGGTCGGGGTTGAGCCCTGCTGCCCCGGCTCTCAGCAGGCACAGCTGTTGGACGCGAACCAGATCGGCGAGCGGATCCACATCGGACCACTCGAAATGTCCGCCGGTGGCCCGGACCTGGTCCGCCAGGCCGACGGGGACCTCTCCGAACGCCCAGACGACCCGACCCCGCGCGGTGATGCTGAGCGGACCGTGCCGGTACTCCATGGCGGGGTAGGACTCGGTCCACAGTTGGGTCGTCTCGCGCAGCTTCAGGGCCGCCTCGTGCGCGAGCCCGACCGTCCAGCCGCGTCCGAGGAAGGTGATCTGGTCGGCCGTCGCGGCCGGGCCCGTCGCGTCGGCGCCCTTGTCGAGAATCTGCCGTGCCTGTTCGGCGACCGGACGTAGGTCGTGACCGAGGGCCGCCCGCAACAGCGCGAGGGTGGTCGTCGCGAAGCGGGTCTGTACGACCGAACGCTCGTCGACGCCACTCAGCACGACCGGACAGGCCAGGCTCACCGCCGGGGAGGATGCGTCGGCGGTGATGACGGTGGCCGGCGCGCCCTCGCGGCGCTGCCTGAGGACGTCGAGCACCTCGGTCGTGGTGCCCGAGCGGGTAATGCAGAGCACCCGGTCGTAGCCACGGCCGAGTTGGTGTTCACTGGCCGGCCACGCGTCGGTGATGCCCTCGCCGGCGCTCTCGCGCAGGGCCGCGTAGGCCTGGGCGACAAATAGCGATGTTCCACATCCGAGCACCGCGACTCGCTCACCAGGCTGCGGAAGGTCCATCGCCACGGAGGGCAGCACGTCCAGGACGCCGAGCCAGTCATCCGGCTGGGTCTTGATCTCGGCCGCCAGGAAGGTTCCTTCACTCATCGGGTGCCTCGTCCTCGTGGTTCATGCCAGCGGGTTTGAAGGGCCTCCAGAATGGAGCGCTCTGATCGAACCTGTCAAGAAGGCCGCAGAACCAATCAGGAACAGGCATCGAGGCAGGAGGTGACGGCGCACGGTCTGAGCAGCAGTTACCGCGAAAAGCCTTGACGTTGCTCGCGGCGGCACCGCAGAATCCCCTCAAGCCACGGCATGATCGTGCACGGTTCCGATGGAAGCCGGTCATGAACGATCACAGCCAGCCAGGATTCCGATCACGACTTTGGCGATGTCCCTGCGCCGGTGGAGGCGGAAATGAAGAAATTCGTGCGTTCGTGGGCAGCCGTAGCAGTTGCCGGCCTGACGCTGACAGGTTGCGGCTTCGGCGGCGACGACGGTCAGAGTGAGGGCGGCAGCACCCTGTCGTTCCTGGTGCCCAGCTACAGCGACGGCACCAAGGCGCTCTGGGAGGGCATCATCGCTGACTTTGAGGCGGCACACTCGGAGATCAACGTGGAGCTGGAGATCCAATCCTGGGACAACATCAACGATGTTGTCCGCACCAAGGTCCAGTCGAACGCGGCACCGGACATCCTCAACATCGACGCCTTCTCAGGTTTCGCGGCGGACGACCTGTTGTACTCCGCCGACGAAATGGTCTCGGCGAACACCGTGGCGGACTTCCAGCAGTCCTTCGCGGACAACGCCTCGATCGACGGCGCCATGTACGGCCTGCCACTGATCGCCTCGGCCCGCACCATGTTCTACAACACTGAACTGTTCGAGCGGGCCGGCGTCGCGGCACCGCCGAAGACGTGGGACCAGTTGCTCGACGCGGCGAAAAAGGTGGCCGGTCTCGGCGACGGCGTCTACGGCTACGGCATGCCGCTGGGCAGCGAGGAGGCCCAGGGGGAAACTTCAATCTGGACCTTCGGCAACGGCGGATCGTGGACCAACGGCTCGACCATCGCAGTCAACACCCCTGCGAACCTCGAAGCCGTCACGTTCATGAAACGCATGATCGACGAAAAGGCCACCCAACCCGACCCCGGGGCGTCCGATCGGACCCCCATGCTGGACGTGTTCATCCAGGGCAAGATTGGCATGGTCGTGGCGCTCCCGCCTACCGTCGGGCAGATCGCGGAGAAAAACCCGGGCCTCAAGTACGCGAGCGCTCCGATCCCCACCAAGGACGGTCAGCCGATGACCCTCGGGGTCGCCGACCACCTGATGGCGTTCAAGAACAAGGGTGACAAGCAGGAAACGGTCAAGACCTTCCTGGACTACGTGTTCAGCGCACCGGTCTACACGAAGTTCGTCGACACCGAGGGATTCCTGCCCACCACCAAGTCCGGTGCAGCGGCACTGGCGGGCAAGAAGGAGATCGCGAGCTTCCTCGAGGTCCTGCCGAACGCCCGGTTCTACCCCAGCACGAACCCGCAATGGGCGACGACGCAGGGCGCGATGCAGAGCCTGATGGGACAGATCGGGCAGGGCAAGGAGCCCGGGGCGGTGCTGGATGAAATCCAGGCCAAGGCCAACGGCTAGAGCCTGCGCGGGTTACGAATGATGACCAACCAACTCATGGAAGTGCCGGCACCCGCGATCTCGGCGCGCCGTCAGGCGCGCCGAGACCTTGTGGCGGCACTCCCATGGCTGATGCCGGCGCTGACGCTGATTGTCACTATCGTCCTGTTCCCGGCCGGCTATCTGGTCTGGACCTCGACTCGGAACGTGTCGCCAGTGGGCGTGGACCGCGGCTCGGCCGGGTTCGACAACTACGTGACGCTGTTCGACTCCCCCGCGTTGGGCAGGGTGCTGCTCAACACCGCGATCTGGGTGGTCGGCGTCGTCGTGGTGACGCTGCTCGTCTCTATGGCGCTCGCGCAATTCCTTGACAAGGCCTTTCCTGGACGCCGATTGGTTCGACTCGCGGTCATCGTCCCGTGGGCGGCCAGCGTCGTGATGACCGCGACCGTCTTCTACTACGGACTCGATCCCTTCTACGGCGTCATGAACCAGTTCCTGGTCGACCTCGGGATTTTGAATACTGGGTTCGGCTTCACTCGACAGCCGGTGCCGGCCTTCCTGGTGGCCATGGGAGTGGCGGTGTTCGTCTCGCTGCCGTTCACCACGTACACGATCCTCGCCGGGTTGCAGATGGTGCCGCGCGAGGTGGTGGAAGCCGCCTCGGTGGACGGCGCCGGATCGATCCGGACCTACTGGAGCGTGATCTTCCCGGTACTGCGGCCAGCGATCGCCGTCGCCGTCCTGATCAACATCATCAACGTCTTCAACTCGCTGCCCATCCTCCGCACGCTGACCGGCAGCATTCCCGGCTACGACGCGGACACCACCACAACGTTGATCTTCAAATACATCCAGCAGGACCGCCAGGTCGAGACGGCGAGCGCACTAAGTGTCGTGAACTTCGTCATCGTGCTCGCGGTCATCGGTATCTACCTCCGGGTTGTCCGGCCGATGAGGGATGAGTGAGTCTTGGCGACGACGGCAACAAAATCTCAGGACGATGAGCGCGCCGAGAAGTCGGTGCGCGCCAGCGGAGGCATCGGTCGCACCCGGAGCCGTGGCGGGCAGCGCCACGGCGGGCGCCGATGGTTGATGTCATTGGCCGGCGCGGTGGTGGCGTTGTTCTTCCTGGCACCCTACCTGGTGATGTTGATCGGCTCGTTCAAGCGGCACTCGGAGATCCTGCGCATTCCGGCCACCTACCTGCCGACCGAATGGGTGCCATCGAACTACGCGTCGATGTGGTCCACGCCGGAGACGCCGCTCGCCTACAACCTCGTCTCCACCATAATCATCTCGGCCTGCGGAACACTGCTGGTCCTGGTGGTGGCCATGCCCGCCGCCTATTACACGGCCAAGCACCGCTTTCCCGGACGACTGGCGTTCCTGCTCCTGGTGCTGGTGACCCAGATGCTCCAGCCGACCGTACTCGCGGCGGGACTGTTCCGGCAGTTCCTCGCGATCGGCATCGATGACACCTGGCTCGCTATGATCCTCGTCAACGGCGCGTTCAACCTCAGCTTCGCGGTGTGGATCATGCACAGCTTCTTCGCCGGGGTGCCCAAGGAGATAGACGAGGCGGCAATGATCGACGGTGCCAGCAAACTGCAGACGCTGCGGCGGGTAACCCTGCCGGTGGTCTGGCCGGGCATCGTCACCGCGATCATCTTCACGTTCGTCGCGTGCTGGAACGAGTTCGCCGCCAGCCTCGTCATCTTGACCACGGCGGAGAACCAGCCGCTGACCGTAGCCATCACAAAATTCGTCGGTCAGTACGATTCGGCGTGGCAATACGTCTTCGGAGTCTCTATCGTCGGCATCGTGCCCGTGATCATTCTCTTCGCATTGGTTGAAAAGCGCCTGGTGGCAGGTCTCACGGCGGGGGCCATCAAGTGAGCACGGTCGAGGCCGCCGCCGACCGGGCGGACGGCCGCGACCGCCCCCAGCGCCTGCAGGCGCTGCTCGACATCCTGGGCGCACGCGGCAGGCTATCCGTCGCCGAGGCGGCCAGCGCCCTGCAGGTCTCCGAGGCGACGGTCCGCCGGGACTTCACCACCCTGGCGGAGCAACAGTTGGCGGCTCGGACGCACGGCGGCGTCGTGGCCACGTCCGTCTCGTACGACCTGCCGGTCCGCTACCGGGGCCGGGGCGACAATGGCGCCAAGGAGCGCATCGCCGCGATCGCCTGCGATCTCGTCGAACTGGGCGACGTGGTCGCGTTCAACGGTGGCACCACCACGTCCGCGACGGCCCGACGACTCGCCGCACGGGTCGACCTCGCCCAGGCCGATCAGCGGCCGGCCGTCACGGTGGTGACGAACGCACTCAACATCGCCACGGAGATGGTGCTGCGACGCCACGTCCGTACCGTCATCCTCGGCGGTGTGGCGCTGCCCCAGTCGTACGAGGTGACCGGGCCGCTGGCCACGATGGTGCTGAACGAGCTGTGGCTCGACGTGCTGATTCTCGGGGTCGATGCGTTCTCCCCCGACGGGGGCACGTCCTGTCACGACGAAGGCGAGGCCGGGATCGACGCGACGATGGTCCGGCGGTCCCGTCGGGTCGTCGTCGTGGCCGGCTCGGAGAAGCTGGGTCGGCACTCCTTTGCCCGGATCTGCGACGTCAACGCGGTGGACACCCTGGTGACCGACGACGGCGCGGACGCGAAGGTCGTCGCCGACCTGCGCGCCGCCGGGGTCAACGTGCTGCTGGCCTGAGGCCGGCCCCGCGCCGTCACGGGGCGAGCAGGGTGACCAGATGGGCGACCTGCCTGGCCACCGCATCCCTGCCCGGACCGAAGTACTTGCGCGGGTCGACCAGGTTCTCGTCGGCGGCGAGCGCACGCCGGACCGCACCCGTAAGGGTCGCGTTGAGATGGGTCGCGATGTTGATCTTCGACATCCCTTGCGCGACTGCCGACCGCAGGCCTGCCTCGGAGACCCCGGACGAGCCATGTAGGACCAGCGGCACCGGCACCTTCGCCGCGATCGCGGCGATCAGGTCGTCGTCGAGGACCGCGTCGCGGATCAGCATCGCGTGCGAGGAGCCGACCGCGACTGCGAGCGCGTCGACGCTGGTGGCGGCGACGAAGGCGGCCGCATCGTCCGGATCGGTCCGTACGCCGGGCTTGTGCGCGCCGTCCTTGCCGCCGATCTCACCGAGTTCGGCTTCGACCCAGACCCCGCGCGAATGACACCAGGCGGCGAGTTCCGCGGTCAGGGCGACGTTCTTCTCGTACGAGTACCCGGACGCGTCGATCATCACCGAGGGCACGCCGAGTTCGACCGCCTGCTCGACGAGGTCACGCCGGGTGGCGTGATCCAGGTGTACGCAGACTGGCACGGACGCTTCCGCCGCGATCCGGAGGCAGGCCAGCGTCAGCGGCGCCAGGCTGCCGTGGTAGCGGGCCGTATTCTCCGATAGCTGCAGCACAACAGGGCGTACCGCACGTTCGGCGCCGGCCACGATGCCCTCGGCATGCTCAAGCTGGATGACGTTGAACGCCCCGACGGCCCGGCGGTCCCGCGCCGCCGGGATGACGAGTTCCGCCATCGAAGCCAGCGTCATGCTTCCTCCACTTTCACCTGATCACGCCAGCGCCGGTAGGCGCGGACGTCTACCTCACCGGCGACCGGACGGAGCACCGCTGCCGCCGACAGCGCCACCGCGTCGACGAGCAGGCCGCGCCAGTCGACGGCGTCCAGTGACCCGGCGGCCGCGAGCTGCCGGGCGACGGCCGCACAGGCCGCGTCCCCGGCGCCGGTCGCGTTCCCCTGGATCCGCTCCGGCGGCGCAGCAAGCATGGCCCGATTCGGTTGCACCACAGCCATCCCCTCGGCGCCCAGGGTCAGCACGACGGCGGGAACCTGGCCGGCGGGGGGCAGCAGCCGGCGGGCCGCCCGCACGGCCTCGGCCGGCGTCGAGGGCCGGTGGCCGACCAACTCGGCCATCTCGTCCGCGTTCGGCATCAGCACCGCCCCGCCAGCAGCCGCCACCGCCTGCAGAGCCGGGCCGCTGACGTCCACGACGGCCGGTACTCCGGCGGCGATCGCCGCGTCGACCAAGCGGGCCGGAAGCCCCGGGTCCACGCCGGGCGGCAGGCTGCCGGAGACGACCAGCGCGTCGGCACCGGCCAGGAGCTGACTCACGTGCCGGGTCAGAGCGTCGGCGGCGGCCGGCGGATCCACCGGTGCGTAGCCAGGCTCCCACAACGACGTCGTCACTCCGTTGGTCTCCTGTACGACCAGCGTGCGCCGGACGTCCGGCAGTACGTCGAGCAGGTCGGCCGGCACGCCGGCCCGGTCGAGAGCGGCCTGCAGGGCCACGCCCCCCGGACCGCCGCACATGCCGGTGACGAGGACCCGCTCCCCCAGTTCGTGCAGCACCCGACCGACGTTGACGGCCTTGCCACCGGGGCGTTCGCTGACGGTCCGCACCCGCTGCACCCGGCCCCGGTGCAGCTCCCCCAGCCCATAGGTCACGTCGAGCGCTGGGTTCGGCGCAACGGCGAGAATCACGTTTCCCGCTCGGTCATCGCGACTCCTCGTCAGGGTTTGGCGCCGGCTATCCAGCATGGAGTTTCATGCTCGATATTAACAAGAATCTGTCGCTATCGCGCACCCTCTCTGCCCGTTCGGCTCGGGTCGACACTCCGCCCAGCTGAGCCAGACGTCCACAGTGGCTGCTCGCCTCGCTCCGAGCGCTGGTCAATACTGATCGCCATCCGCCGGATGCCGGCAGTATCGCTCACAGGAGTTGCCACGCGCCTCCTTCACACCGTCGTCGACTGGTCCCACGATGGCGAGCGGTGGTCCTTCGACTTCGCCAGCTGGGACCGTCTGGTCGAGGAGGGGACCGGGCCGGCGTCGGCCCGTACATCCATGCCTTCGGGCTGCTGATGTTCCGCGGCTACCAGCACGTCGTCTACACCGACACCCGGACCGGTCAGCGGGTGGACCAGGAGGTCTCACTGGGTGGCGCGGAGTGGAATGACGCCTGGTCGGCGTTCCTCGTCGCGTTCGAGGACCACGTATGGGATCGGGGCTGGCTGGACCGGACCTACCTCGCCTTCGACGAGCGGCCTGCGAGCGAGATGCAGGTGGCCGTCGACCTGGTCCGGGAGGTCGCACCGGTCTTCGTCGACCAGATCGCGATCGCCGAATCCCCGAGCGCCGACGCGTTCGCGCAGGACCTGTCGCTCAACTACTCCGACGTTGACGACTGGTCGCAGGAGATGATCGACCGGCGCCGGCGATGGGTGGGGTCGGTCAGGCGGGGGTGCTGGCGGGTGTGGTGGGTCGGGTGAAGGTTTTGCCGTCGCGGACGAGTGCCCAGAGGACATCGACGCGTCGTCTTGCAAGGGCGATCATTGCTTGGCGGTGGTGTTTCCCTTCGGCGCGCTTTTTCTCGTAGTAGGCACGGGATGCGGGGCATTCTCTGAGGGCGGTGAACGCTGCCATCCAGAGGATGTGGCGCAGTTTTCGGTGGAGGCGCCGGGGCCCGAGCCTGCCGTTGACTTCGGCCGCTCGGTCGGATCAACGCTCCGGCTGCCCTGATCCAGCCAAGAGGCGGTCGCCCAGCTCGGAGCGGCGGTAGAGGACCGAACGGCCGTGGCGGCCACTGACCAGGAGCCCGCCTGCGCGGAGAGCGCGTAGGTGCTGGTTCACCGCGGTGGTAGTGACGCCCAGACGGGTCGCGAGTTCGGTGGAAGACGCGGGGGTGTCCAGGCGGGCGAGCAGGCCGGCTCGGTGGGCGCCGAGCAGGGCGGCCAGGGCTCCCGGGGCGGGCAGGGGCTCGGGCTGCCACAGGGTGCCGGAACCCCGGGCCAGGTAGATGATCATCGGAGGCTGGTCGGGGGAGTGGGGGCCGCCACTGCGGGGGTCCACATGGTGGGGACCAGGGTGAGGCCACCCAGGGTCGGGCGGGTGTAGTGGACATTGGAGTGCAGGCGTACCTCCACGGTGTCACCGGTCATGGTGACCCGTTCGGACAGGCCGGCGAACATCGTGGCCAGGCCGTGCTGGGCGATCTCGCGGCCGCGGTGCGTGACGTCGCCCTCCAGCAGGGCGCGCATCCGGGGCCAGTGGGCGGCGAAGCACCGGTCCCAATAGCCGGCCAGGGCGGTGACCACGCGGGAGAGCGCGCCCGGCTCGCGGAGTGGTGGGGGGATGCGCTCGTCGGCGCGGTAGAGCAGGCGCAGGTCTCGGCGGACCACATTGGGTGGGGTGGCCGCGATGGTGGCGAGTTCGTCCTCGATGCGGGTCAGCGGTGAGCGTGGTTGCGGGGTCAGGAAGTCGGGGGTCCACAATCGCTCGTCGATGAGGGCCAGCAGCATCTCGGTGTCGAGGGCGTCGCGGGCTTGCTGCAGGCGGCGGATCCACGGTAGGTGGATCGGGAAGCGGCCCGGATCGCGCCAGCTTCGCAGCGACAGAATCAGTTCGTTGAGGGGCGAGACGGCGAACCGGACACTCGCCAAGTCAGGGCCGACGAGCCTGTATCGCACTGGCATGAAGTAGAACGCTACATCAATCGTAACCTCCGGCCGGGCCGGGTGAGCTGTGCCCGTGCCTTTGAAACGAGTCTTGATCTGGGCCACTGTGGCTACCTCGACAGCCAAGGGGGTGATGTTCAGCGTCAGCGTGCTGTTTTTCACCACGGTGGCCGGAATCAGCCCGGCAACCGTCGGGGTGGGCCTCACCGTCGCCGGGGCCGCGGGAGTGGTGACGGCGTTCGCGTCCGGGCGGCTCTGCGACCGGTTCGGGCCGCGGCGGGTGCTGATCGTTGCGGCCACGGCACAAGGCGGTGCGCTCGCGGCGTACTGCCTGACCCGCGACGCCGGCACGTTCGTGCTGGTCGCCTGCGTGGCGGTCGGCGCCGAGAGCGTGGAGCGGACCGCGCACGTCGCGCTGCTGGCTCGAGCGTTCACCGGCCCGGCCCGGGTGGGGGTGCGGGCCTGGCTGCGGGTCGTGGACAACGTGTCCATCGCGGCTGGGTCCGGATTGGCCGCCGTGGCGCTGGTGGTGGGTAGCCGATCCGCCTATCTGGCGGCGGTGCTGGCGGCGGCCGTACTCACGTTGGTCGCTCTTGTGCCTCTGCGGGCTCTGCCCGTTCTCGTAGGGGGCGGTGGTGACCGGCTGGCGGAAGGCGGCCGGTCACCGCTGGGCGATCGCCGGTATCTGACTGCGACCGCGTTGCACGCCGTGGTGAGTGTGCAGGCCTTGCTGCTCACCGTCGGGATGCCGCTGTGGGTTACCGGCCATACCGCTGCGCCGGACGTGACTGTCGCGGTGCTGTTGTTGCTGAACACCGGCTTGGTCTCGGTCCTCCAGGTCTGGTCGACCCGGTTGGTCGGCGACGTGCCATCGGCCGGGCGGGCGGTCTTTCACGGTACGGTCCTGCTGCTGGCGGCTTGCCTCTGCTACGCGGCCGCCGGATACCCGAGCGGTGCCGGGTTCGCCGTCGCGTTGCTGGTGGCGGCGGTCGTGGCGCACAGTCTCGGCGAGATCGCCTCCGAGGCCGGCGGCTGGGAACTGGCCTTCGAGTGGGCCGATCCGGCCAACTCCGGCGCCTACCAGGGCGTCAGCCAGGCAGGCGTGGGCATCGGCCTGGCTGTGGCGCCGGTCGTCGTCACGTCGGCGGCGGTCGGACTCGGGCCACCGGGGTGGCTGCTGCTCGGCAGCATGTTCCTGGCTGCAGGCGCGGGAACCCGGGCGCTGAGCGCTCGTCGGCGGGTGCCGCAACGCGCGCTGAGCGCGGAGGAAAGGTCAGCTCGCGCCGATGGTGAGGACAATCTTGCCGGTCACCCGGCCGGTGTCGGCTCCGCCTGAAAACTGACCACGTGGTTCCGGGCGGGTTCCAGTACTTGTCGCAACACACCTGATCTCGTGAGGCGTGTTGATGGGACGACGAGGACGCAATCGCCGGCTCGAGGTCGAGGCGGAGTACTGGCGGCTGCTGGGCGTCTACGACGGCGACCTGGCGCACGCGCGGGCGCGGGCGCGGCAGCGTGCCCGGCGCCCGCGGGGCGGTCGGCTAGTCGCCGACACCGGTCTGCGCGCCGTTATCCAGGCCAAACTGGAAGAGGACTGGAGCCCGCAGCAGATCGTCGCGTGGCTGCGACAGGCATTCGCCGACCAGCCGTCGATCAGTGAGCACGCTCACTATCGCCGTGCCTGTCAGCGGCATGTGCGTGCGGGAAGCCAAAGGCGTAGAGCCGTGCCAGCGTGGAGCTGAGTGGGCACGGATCCTGGGAGTCCAGCCGCAACTGCTTCCGGGCTTCTGTGGACGGTGCTTCTTTGCACGGGGCCGGGAGGTCAACCAATCCGGCGCGGGGTTGCTGGTCGGTCGAAGTGCCTGGCATGATCCGGACATGATCGAAAGAATCGAGTCCTCCGTCCGCCGGTGAGCGTGACACCCGAGCCTGGACTGCTCGGACCCCACTTGTCGTTATTTGATCATGCGCTGCGGATGCATCGCGAGGATCCCGACGCGCCTCTTCTCCGTGACGGTGAGCCGTATCCGGATGATGGACAGCATCGAGGTCGGAAGTCCCGTCCTCGCGAGCCGAAGGATCGGCGCCGCGGCGGTGCTGATGTCGCCGCCGTTTTGGACACGCATTTCGCCGATCGGTCCGCCGTTCCAGGCGATCTTGCCGGAGCGTTCCATGACATCTACGTTCCGATCCATCCCAATGAACACATCGCGGCTGCGGCCTGTCGAGTGGACGCCGAACGTGTTCGAGCAACCGGTCGATGGCTTGTCCAGCACGCGACCGATCGCTGCGCTGTAACTGTTGGTCTGGCGTTGCTGACCACCGTGTGGGATGACGACGACATCGAGTTGATCAAAACGATCGGGATGCTGTCGAACCACTTCGGCCCACTGGCAGCCCGCGCACTCGAGCGGCGGTCGTGGTGCGGGGGCTCGGACGCATTGCTGTGGCTGGCCGAGCGGGTCACGGGCTGGGGACGGGTCTATGTCGTGGAGTCCCTGTGCACGATCGGCAGCACCGCAGCGCGGCCATGGATGCTGCGACGCGCCTGTGATGGCGACTACCTCAACCGCTACTTCGCCGGAGAGGTCGCCACTGCGGCGCACCTGCAAGAGGCGATCACCGCGGCGAATCCTGACAGCGAGTTGGTCGATCACACCGGCCTGCTGCTGACCATCATGGCCGACAGCGGCGGCACGGGCATCACGCTCGAGCACTACCCGCCCGCCTCCGCCGTTCTAGAGGCCCACTGCGAACACGCCGGCCGCCTAGAGCCGTCGGTAGAGCGTTTCGTCATCGCCGCGCAACTGGCTGAGCATCTACATCATCCAGCGGCGGAACGAATAGCTTGGCCCGAGGGCGGACGAGAGCGCGTTCTGAGCGGCTATCTTTCCCTGCTCGATCGCGACGACTGGTGCTCGGTCGCTCGCGCTGGGCTGGCCGCTGGTGATCACCGTGTTACCTGGCTTGTCGAAGCGCTGGCACCAAGCCTTGGGCTTCGAGCGTTCACCGTGAACGACGAGTAACGTCCGGAGGAGAGGCCGGCGGGGAGCACGTTCGCGGTTTCCTGCCGGCCTGCCCGGTCGTCCTCTTGATGGCCTTGTGATAGTCCGCTCCGGATGACGGGCCGCTGGTGCTGGAGTGCCATGCCGAGGCTGACCGGGCGGCTCAGGGAACCACCGCCCGGAATGTGGGCGCCGGCCCCGCCCAGGCCTGCCGTGCCACCAAGGCCACCGCCCCCGGTACCCAGGCCGGTCGTGCTGGGCAGACCCCCGCCGGCACCGGACCCGGAGTTCACCCCGGTGAGGGTTCCCGTACCCCCACCTGCGCTGGCCAAGCCGCTGCTGTACTCGCCGACCATCGCGCCGCCACCGAGGTCGCTGCCGCCGCCCGAGGCCCGGGCTGTCGCTCTCATTGCGGCTCGTTCCGGAAGTCGGCTGGCGGTGGACAGCAGCTACAGAAAGTGACGAATCCGCTCAAGGCGCCGGGCACAGGTGGCGGCATGTGCGGGATAACAGCTGGCGAGGCTGGCAGCTCGTGAGCCATGGTTGCGCGGTGATCACAGTCCAGCGGGTGCGGGTGCGGTGGAGCGCAGCGGCACGCGGTGCTCAGCACGCCAACCTCCGCCGTGGCCTGAACCGGCCGGTGCCACTTCCTGCCTCACTACCGATGTGCGACGTGGCCGTCCACGAGGTGCTTTATGACGAGGCGGCCGGCCACGTGCGCCACGACGAGGTGCTCAGTGGAGGCATAGAGCGAGCCCGCGACGTGGGCTTGTGGCTCACCATTGAGGGCTCCACGACGATTGTTGATCGGCTACCCGGCCGTGCGGCATATCCACGCGACCGTGGCACGACCCGCCTGTTCACACTCTCGCCGGGGCAGGTGGGCCGCTACCGGGCCAACTTCCGGTTCACGTTCACTCAGTGCGCCTGCAACCCCAGCTGGTTCTACGAGGATTGGATAGTGCACGTCGGCAACGGCCCAGTAGAGCCCGACGGGTTCATCCATCGCGAGCCGGACCATGATGCCGACAACCGCGTGCATCTTTACGGCGGATCGGTGAGGCCGACCGCGGGCAGCCCTCACCGGTAGCACCGGTTGGAGCGCGGCGACAGCGGAGCGCGTGCCCAGCTCGTGCCTACTGCCGGTCTGGTCGGCGGCGTCAGAACCAAGTCCATGGGCGGGCGAGTCGCCACAGCCACCCAGGCCAGCGCGCACGTTGAGGGTGCAAGAAGAGCTCGATGTCCTCCAAGGCGTCGGTGGCAGTACCCCTAACATGAGGTCGGACAGGCCGTTCACGCTAGGCGGCGAGGACGCGCCCCTCGTCGAGCCGACGGTAGACCCTTGCCAGGTGTCCAAGGCAGGTGGCGGCGAGCGCCTGCACCTGGTGGTCATTGTGATTCAGCAGAGCCAGGTAGAGATCCTGCGACTCTTTCCAATTGCGTGACGACTCGGTATCACGACGTGCGTGACACTCCGCGTCCTGTCGTCGGTCGCCGTCTCGGCGGTCGGTCACGGCCGGCCATCGGGATCAGGGCGTTGCAGTGATCGCCCGGCTGGAAGCATGGGCGGATGAGGTCGAGGCTACGCAAGCTACACATCGACGGCCGGGAGTTCACCTGGAAGGCCGCCATCCGATCCGCATCTGGCCCGGACGGTCGTCTGCACCGCTGCATAAGGCTCCGCGTATGGGGTTCAGGAAAAAACGGTCGCGTCCTACAAGCCGACTTGACCGAGCTGCCCTCCTCAGCACCCACCGCTGCCTCTGGCTATGCGTACGTCGAGACCGACGTGCACGGCAGTGGGGAAACGTATCCGTTCCCGACAGCTGCGGACGTACGCGTTCTTGTCTGTTACGGGCTGAGCGCTGGCTGGACACCGCAGGCGTCGGGTGGGACCTTCCAAGTCACCCCGGCGGCTGAACTTGAGCTGCCGGGATTCGCCATCACCGATCTTCTGTGGGCCGTCGACCAGCACCGCTAGTGCTGGGCGCAGACCGACGGTGTCAGGTGCCCGTAAACCCGCTTGGCCTGGCCGGCTGCCGTCGGCCGCGTGGGCTCGTCGGCCGCGGCATGCACGCTCATCAGCGTGTACGGACGTCACCTGCTTCTGCGGCGCGATCCACTCGTGCTGACGCCATCGAACTCGCCGAAGAGGTCACTCGGCAAGAAACCCTGGCCAGACGGATGCTAGTGGGATTTGAATCTCAGCTTTCGGGATCCATACCGACAGCAGCACGGACGGCCCAGAGCGGTACGTCGATGGGGCCGATTCCTCTTCAATGGGCGCCTGAGGGTTCCGCGACGACAGTCGGCACCGGCCAGGGGCGGCGGTCATCCGCGACGGCCCGGTGCCGTTGTAGATGGGCGTCAGGTGGACGTCACCGGTGAACGCCGCGGGCCGGTGTCTTGACCGTTGGCCGGGGCGACTGCAGTTTCATGGCGGTTTCCCCTGCTGTGGGAAGAAGCCTGATGCGCAGACCGACGATCGCATCCAGCACGTGCTGCAGGCATACCCAGAAAAGGGATGTTCTGGTATCACAACCTAGAGCAGGGCTCTTATCACCAGTCTCACTGCCCGCCAGTTGGTGGTGCCAGCAAGGTGGTCGCAGCAGAGAAGTAGCCTGATCGGTCGGAGCGACACCCGGCGCTGCTGAGGGGTACCAGCAGTACGCGCCTTGTCAGAGACTCCCAGCGCTGCCACGGCTGTGGTGAGGTGCAGGTAGGTCAGCATCACGTCACCGGAGGACATCATCTTCACCGTCAACGCCATCGCCGCGCCTTCTGCCACCGAACCGCTCGTGCGTACCACGATCGAACGGCGGGACCTGGGCCCTCGCGATGTTCTCATCGAAATCCGCTACGCCGGCATCTGCCACTCTGACATCCACACGGTGCGTGGCGACTGGGGCAGCGTTCCCTACCCGCTCACCGTTGGCCACGAAATCGTCGGCCGGATCACCGAAGTCGGCGCCGACGTCACCCGCCACGCGGTCGGCGACCGTGCTGGTGTTGGCTGCATGGTCAACTCGTGTCGCGAGTGCGAGAACTGCCGCACTGGAAACGAGCAGTACTGCTTCAAGGGCAACACCCAGACGTACGCGAGCATCGACCGAGACGGCACCGTGACCCAGGGCGGGTACTCGACCCACGTCGTCGTGGACGAGGACTTCGTGCTGCGGGTGCCGGAAAGCATCCCGTACGAGGCGGCCGCGCCGATGCTGTGCGCGGGCATCACCACGTACTCTCCGTTGGCGCACTGGAACGCCGGTCCCGGCAAGAAGGTCGCCGTGGTGGGCCTGGGTGGTCTGGGCCACATGGCTGTCAAGATCGCCGCGGCGATGGGCGCCGAGGTGACGGTGCTGTCACAGACGCTGGGCAAGAAGGACGACGGCCTGCGCTTCGGAGCCGAGCACTACTACGCCACCAAGGACCCGGCGACGTTCGAGGCGCTCAAGAACAGCTTCGACCTGATCATCAACACGGTCAGCGCACCGATCGACATGGCCAGCTACCTCGGTCTGCTGCGTCTGGACGGCACGCTTGTCAGCGTGGGTGCCCCGGCGGAGCCCCTGCCGGTGCCCGTCTTCGCGTTGTTCGGCAACCGACGGTCGTTCGCCGGCTCCAGCATCGGCAGCATCGCCGAGACCCAGGAGATGCTCGACTTCTGCGCCGAGCGCGGCATCGCCCCCGAGGTCGAAGTCATCGACGCCGAGGCAGTCAACGACGCGTACGAGCGGGTGCTCGCCTCGGACGTGCGGTACCGGTTCGTCATCGATATCGACACCCTGCGCTGATCCTCTCCGGGGTGCCAGGGTCCGCCGAACGGCGGCCCTGGGCCGGGGGGACCGGTAGCCGGCGGATCCACCTGTCGTCACCTCTCTGACGTGGCGGTTCAGGCGACCGCCGATAAGTGCTCCCTAGCGAGATGTCCCGCCAGGAAGCACCGATCGGTCGATACCTCGCTGTTCAGGCCCGGCGCTGCCAGAAGAGCCGCTCCTTCTTGTCAGGGTCGTAGGCGATCCCGCAGTCAGTGTCGATCCACATGGTGGCCCGGTCCTTCGGCGTGTAGGCGGGCCATCTCGGCACGCCCCTCGCCGTGGGGTGGCCGTAGTGGGCGAAGCCGGCCCACAAAGCGCTCATGTGCCGGGCGGTCGCCCGCTTGCCCGGTAACTGGTCCAAGCCGACGTTGGCGAACTTCATCGGGATGTCCGAGGCGTGCGGCGAGCCGAGCGGGAAGTCGGTGCCCGGCACCACGGTCGGATCCTGGTACGCGAGCTGGTACATGAACACCGGTGCGGCGTGCTGCGCCGCCTTAGCCTCGGCGATCTTGATCGCGTCGCGCCAGATCGGTGATGTGGTGATCGCGAAGTAGAGCTGGGCCGGTGTCGCTTTCGGGCGCGACCGACGGAAAGTCGCGATGATCCGGTCGAGTTCGGCGCCCTGGTAGGTGCCGCTGAGCCGGCTGCGCAGGCCGGCCTCGTCGAGGCGGAAGACGTCGGGCGGCCCGAAGAGGCTGAAGAACACCGTCTCGTCGCGGCAGGTGCCGACCATCAGCGGCTTACCGGCCGACCACGACGGGGCGCCGTCGGCGAAGGGGTGCCGCGGGATGACACCTCCGTCGACGAAGGCCCCGAACCCGGGTAGCGGAGCGGGGTCACCCCAGGGTGCGACACCGTTCGCGGCCTCGGACACCTGGATCTCGAGCAGGCGCGCGGCCGGGATGTCGGAGAGCTTCGGGATGTCGTTCTTGGTCAGCCCCAGCAGGTGAAGCGTGCGCTCGGCACGTACGGTGGCGCCGTCGCGGGTGGGAAAGCGCAGCGGGGCGACGCTTTCGATCGAGGCCTTGTGGAACAGCCGTGCTGCCTCCGGCATGGTGTGGACGGCGGCGGTCTTGGCACCGCCGCCGCTCTCGCCCCAAACCATGATGTTGTCCGGGTCCCCGCCAAAGTTGTCGATGTTCTCGCTGGTCCAGCGCAGCGCCGCGAGGATGTCCAGCATCCCCTGGTTCGCGGCGTAGTCGCCGTCGGCGAGATCGCCCAGGAACAAATAGCCCAGCAGGCCGAGCCGGTGGTTGGACTCGACCACCACCACGTCGTAGAGCTGCGCGAGACGGGTGCCGTCCTGGCCCGTGGCCGAGCCCGAGCCGATCATGTAGCCGCCGCCGTGGTTGTAGAACATCACCGGCCGCCGCTTGCGGTCGGCGGCGGGGGTCCAGATGTTGAGGTAAAGGCAGTCCTCGGACGGTGCGGGCATGCGGCCGTTCCCCGTCGGGCCCATCTCACCGCCCACGACCTGGAACGCCGGGTTGGGGAAACTGACGGCGTCGCGAACGCCGGACCATCGTGCGGGCGGCTTCGGGGACTTGAATCTCAGCTTGCCGAGCGGCGGCTGGGCGTAGGGCACGCCGAGGAACTTGACGATGCCGTCTTCGCGTTTCCCACGCACCTTGCCGTATCGGGTTGCCGCCTCGTCGGTTCTCCCGTGCCCGGCGGCGTGTACCGGCAACGGCAGACTCATCGCGGCGACCGCGGACAGCGAACCGCCGAGCACTGTTCTGCGGGTCATTCTCGAACTCATCAGGCCTCCCGGTTCGGCGCCGCCCGGCGCATCAGAGCCCCGGGCGGCGCATGGCATCAGGAACCGGTGCGCACCGTAAAGGAGTGCGACCCGGACGGGACGGTATAGACGACGTACGTACCTTCGGAGCGCTGGAACAGCGCACGGTTCGATGCCGCGACGAGACGCTTGTCCGCCGCCGGCACCCACACCTCGGCCTGAGTGTTGGCGGGGACGGTGACCGACAGTGAGAAGCGGCTGTCCGTCTTGGTCCAGGACGATCGGGCCCAGCCGGCCGGGGTCTGATAGGACCCGCTCGCCTTCGTCAGGTCGCCCACGGGTTTCGGCTTGAAGACCAGTCGGTCGTACGCTGTCGAGCCCGCGGCCGCCTGAATGCCGGCGATGCCGGCGTGGAACCACTCCTCGATCTGGGCCAGGATCATGTGGTTCTTGGAGTCGCCGCGGTTCCAGCGCTCGCCCATGGTGGTCATGCCGCCCGGGTTGGCCGGGGTCGACTGCATGAAGTAGCCGTAGCTGGGCTGGTCGTCCTGTTGCAGCGCCTCCCACAGCACGTCGTCGCGGTCGCCGTTCATCAGGGCCCGCACGATCGGACCCATGCCGATGGTGCCGCCGCTGAAGTGCGGGCCGGTACCGTTCGGGTGGAAGGCGTAGATGAGCTCGACCAGCGCGTCGAGGACCCTGCCCCGGCTGCTGTCCGGCACCAGACCCGCATCGAGGGCCAGGGCCTGCGCGGTCTGGGTGGCGCCTTCGGTGCCGGCGTTGCCGGCGGCGGTGTAGCGGCCGAGCGACTCGTTGAAGAATGCCCGGTTGAATGCCGCCTTGATTTCGTCGGCGAGCGCCGCGTAGCGGGTGGCATCGGCGGCGTGGCCGGTCAGCGTGGCGATCTGGGCCATCGACTGGATCGTCAGGTAGTAGCCCCAGGTGCCGGTGATGCGGCCGGAGGTTGTCTCAGCGCCGACCCAGTCGGCCAGGGCCGCGTCGACGTAGTACCCGTCCACCACCTTCTGCCGCTGGATGTAGTCGACGAAGCGCACGAGCCGGTCGTAGGACGCGCTCATGGTGGCGGTGTCGCCGTAGAGCTGGTGCAGGATCGACGGGACGAGCACGATCGCGTTGCCCCAGTTGATCTCGTCGCCGAAGCGTCCGCTGTAACCCCAGTCGTAGACCGGGGTCTTCAACGCGACGTTGCCCACCATCGGAGTGTCGGCCAGGGACTGACCCTCCACGAGGTGCCGCATGGTCGTGCGCATGAAGGCGTTGAGCTGGAAGTCGCGGTGGATCGCACCCATCGGCATCGTGTAGTCCGCCGGGTAGGACAGCTTTTCGCGACCGGGACAGTCGGTGAACACGCTCATGATGTTCGCGGCGAACGAGTACCGCGACATCGTATGGATCCGGTTGACTCGGGCGTTCGACGACGAGAAGGTGCCGGCGACCGGGGTGTCGGCCTGCAGGCGTACGCCGGTGATCAGGTCCTTGGTGGGGGTGAAACCCTCAGGCAGGCCGGTGACCTGGACCCACTGCATGCCGAAGTAGTTGAAGTTCGGGTGCCACGTCTCGGAGCGGCCGCCGGCGGTGGTGTAGGTGTTGAACAGGTCGACGCCGCGGGATCCGCCGCCGCCCATCAGCGACGCCTGGTTGACCGTGCCGTCGGGATTGAGCGACTCGGCCGGCGCCACCTTCACCGTCGTACCGGCTGGGAGGCGGTCGAGCTTGAGGCGGGGCCAGCCGACGATGTTCTGCCCGAAGTCGAACACCCACGTGCCGGGCGTCGGGTTGGTGACCGAAACCGGCTTGAACTCCTCCTGCACCGTGATCGGCTCGGCGGTGCGGGCGACCAGCTTCGTGGCCAGGTTCGGCGGCGGCGCGATCCCGGCCGCGATCCAGCCGGTCGCCGCGCCGTCGCGGCGGGATGCGGACGGGCCGAGGTTGGCGCCCGGGGTGTTCCAGCCGGGCTGCTCGCGGCGGGCGTCGTAGTCGGAGCCGGAATACCAGGCGTCGGTGACCAGCGGGCCCAGGGTCGTACGCCAGGACCGGTCGGTCACGATCGTCTCGCGGCTGCCGTCGCGGTAACGGATCTCCAGGCGGCCGATGAACCGCGGGGTGACGGCCGCCCCGGCGGAGGCGTCGCTGGCGGCGATGCTGTTACCCGAGCCGGTGACCTTCGCCCCAGCGGTGTGCGCCACGGTGAGCGCCGGCGTGAAGGTGATGCTGGTGGTCCCGATCGCGGTGATGGTGCGCGACTCGAGTCGGTCGCCCCCTCCCCCGGTGTCGACGTTGACGGTGCCGCCGACGTGATAACCGGTGACGTCGTTGACCTCGACGACGGTGCTTCCGGCCGAGGCGTCGGCGGCCAGTGTGCCGCTGCCTTTGAGCTGGCTCTGCCACCAGGAGTACGGAGAGGTGCGCCCGACGGCCGGGTTGGTGACGCTGCGGCGCACGTAGGCCGGGCCGTTGCCGAGCTCGACCCCGATCGCGTTGGCGCCCGATCGCAGCGTGGACGTCAGGTCATAGGTGCGGTACTCGCTGGACAGCTGATAGTTGGAGTTGCCCGGGGCGAGGACCTCGTCGGTGATCTCCCGGCCGTTGACGGTGGCGTGGTGCAGGCCGACACCGGAGAGGTAGAGGCGGGCGTCGGCGACCTTCTTGTGCTTCGGCACCGCGAACTGGCGGGCGAAGATCGGCATCGGCTGGTTCTCGGCCCGGTCGGGGTAGTCGATCCAGCGCGCCGCGCCCCAGTCGGTTGGGTTGAGCAGACCGGTGCTCCACGTGGAGGGGGCGGACCAGGCTGACTGCTTTCGGTGGGCGTCCCAGACCCGTACGCGCCAGGCGACGGTATCGCGGGAGCGTAGGTCCCGACCGAAGCGCACCTGCTGGCTGTCGCCGGAGACCTTGCCGGTACGCCACACCAGGCGCCCGGTGTGCAGGTCAGCGACGGTGGCGGCAGCCTGCACCTCATACGCGGTCTGCCGATCGGCGGCGCAGACACGCTGCTTGCAGTTGCCGGTCTCGTCCATCTGCCACGCGAGGGTGGGACGGATGTTGTCGAGGCCGAGCGGCGAGTCGTAGCGGCCGTCGACACTGAGTTGCACGACGCGGACGTCGCCTGCGGATCCGGAGTGGGCGTTGGCCGGCACGGCGGCTCCGAGGGTGAGCAGTAGCGCTGTCGTCAGGAGAATCGCGGATCTTCTGATCGGGGGCATCAGATTCCTTCTCTGTCGTTGGTGACAAACAGTCCGGGTTGGGGGGCCGGGATGCGACGTCGAGCAGCGAGCTGTTCGATTACGGGTTCACGGGGACCTCCTTACGACGGCAGGATCGCGGTCGCCTTGTCGAGGGCTGGCCGGTCGATGCCGAGGCCGGGGAAGACGGTGAGGACACGCAGGGGGAAGTCGCCGAGGACGGTCAGGGTCTCGTCGTCGCCGAGGATGCCGTTGGGTGTGCCGTCCGGTCCGGTGCCGACCGCTTCGCGTAGCGCGGCGGAACCGTCGGGGTCGGCGAGCCACTCGCGCAGGGTTGCGTCGGCGTTGAGTGCGGGCCTGGTCGGTGGCGCCGGAACGTCGAGGGTGGCAGTGGCGCGTAGATCCCGCGACGAGGCGCCCACGCTGATCTCGATCGTGCCGCCCTCGAGAACCCAGCGCCGATGGGCGGGAGACCAGTACGACAGATCTCGCTCGTCGAGCACGAAGGTCACGATGGTTGCTTCGCCGGGTGCGAGGTCGACCTTGGCGAACGCCTTGAGCTCGCGTTCCGGGCGGGCTACCCGGCTGCTCGGGGCGGCAATGTAGAGCTGAACGACCTCCTTGCCGCGGCGGTCGCCGGTGTTGATGACCGTGACGGTCGCGATACCGGGCTCGACGACGAGATCCCGGTACTCGAAGGTTGTGTAGGACAGGCCGTGCCCGAATGGGTAGGCGACCTCCCGGCCGACCGCGTCATAGCCGCGGTAGCCGACGAAGACGCCCTCGCCGTAGCGGACGTGGCCCTGCTCGCCGGGGAAGTTCAGGTAGGACGGGACGTCCTGTAGGCGCAGCGGCAGGGTCTCGGCGAGACGTCCGCTCGGATTCGAGGCTCCAAGCAGTAGATCGGCGACGGCGCCGCCGGCGGCCTGACCGGAGAGCCAGGTCTCCAGGATCGCGGGGACGTGCTTGTCCCACGGGGTCATCCGGACGGCCGAGCCGTTGGACAGGACCACGACGAGCCGGGGGTTGGCCTCGGCGAGCTGTTCCACGAGCGCTGTCTGGGCGGCCGGAAGGTCGAGGTGCTCGCGATCGGCACCCTCGGACTCGTCGCCGGCGGCCAGCCCGAGGAAGAGCAGCACGGTGCTGGCGCGGCGGGCCAGAGCCACGGCCTCGGCCGGGTCGTCGCCCGCGGCGAACTCCACCCGCAGCCCGGCCGCGCGCAGCTCGTCGAGGGGGATGTCGACACAGGTTGGATTGACTTGCGAGCTGCCGGCCCCCTGGAAGCGCGGGTTACGGGCGAACTCGCCGATCACGGCGACGGTGTCGTCTTCGGACGGTTGAAGCGGTAGCAGATCGCCGTTGTTCTTCAGCAGCACCGCGCAGCCGGCGGCCACCTCGCGCGCCAGTGCGTGGTGTTCTGCCACGAAGTCGAACTCGGCGGGCTGCACGTCCTTCGGCGCCCGCTCGATCAGACGCAGCACGCGTTCGACGGCGCGGTCCAGGACGGCCTCGTCGAGGGAGCCGTCGCGGACCGCGGCCACCAGCGCGGTGTCGCTGACGCCGAGGTTCGGGGGCATCTCGAGGTCGAGGCCAGCGGCCAGCGCCGCGACCCGGTCGTGTACGGCACCCCAGTCGGAGACGACGACACCGTCGAAACCCCACTCGTCGCGCAGCACGTCGGTGAGCAGCCACCGGTTCTGCGAGGCATGCACGCCGTTGACCCGGTTGTAGGCGCACATCACCATCCACGGCCGAGCGCGGGTGACGATGCGTTCGAAATGCGGCAGGTAGATCTCGCGCAGCGTGCGCTCATCGACATCGGCGCTGACCCGCAGACGATCGGTCTCCTGGTTGTTCGCGGCGAAGTGCTTGACGCACGCCCCGACCCCCTGGCTCTGGACCCCTTCGACATACGCCTCGCCGAGCACCCCGGTCAGCAACGGGTCCTCGGCGAAGTACTCGAAGTTGCGGCCGCACAGTGGGGACCGCTTGATGTTCACGCCCGGCCCGAGTACCACAGAGACTCCCTGGGCGCGCGCCTCCGCCCCGATCGCCTCCCCCACCCGGCGTACGAGATCGGGGTCCCAGGAGGAGCCGAGCGCGGACGCGGTCGGAAAGCAGGTGGCGGGCAGGCTGCCGGAGATGCTGGCCTGGTTACCATCCGGCTGGCGGCGCAGGCCGTGCGGGCCGTCGGCCACCATGACCTCGGGGAGGCCGAGGCGCGGAATCGGCGCGGTGTGCCAGAAGGTCGAGCCGAGGCAGAGGGCAACCTTCTCTTCGAGGGTCAGCTGTGACAGCAGGGTCATCGAAGTAACTCCAGGTCGAGCCCGCTGGTGCTGGCGACGCGGGCGAAGGCATGGGCGCTGGGCTTGGGGTGGCGGGTGAAGCCGTTGTCCCGGTCGACGGCGATCAGCCCGAACTTGGGCCGGTAGCCTTCGCTCCACTCGAAGTTGTCGAAGGCCGACCAGTGCAGGTAGCCGCGCACATCGACGCCTTCGGCCAGGGCTTGCGCGACTGCGGCGAGGTGGCTGTGCAGGTAGGCGACGCGTTCGGAGTCGTCGGTGGTGGCGATGCCGTTCTCGGTCACGTACAGCGGCAGGCCGGTGCGGGCGGCTCGGTGCAACATCTGGCGCAGACCATCGGGGTGCACGGCCCAGCCCATCTGCGTCGTCGGCGTGCCCTCGGGTGGCACGCCGAACCAGGTGGGTGAGGACGGGTCGACCCACTGCTTGCGGTAGTACTGCACGCCGAGCCAGTCGCCGCGGTCCGGTCCGGTGAGCCCGTCGAGATAGCGGTCGACGATCTCGTGCTGCATCAGCTCGTGGAGCGTGTGGCAGGCCTCGTCGTCGCGGGCCGGGGCGAGCAGCGGCAACTGCAGCGCCAGGCCGGTGAGGCTGTCGGCCTCCTTGCGGACGGCCCGCACGCAGTCGAAGTGGGCGCCGAGCAGCGCTCCGCCGACCCGTCTCCAGAGGACGGGGTTGGCGATGCCAGGTGGGTGGTAGCCCTCAAGGTAGCCGTGCAGGGCAACCATCTGCGGTTCGTTGATGGTGCAGACGTACGGCATCAGTTCGCCCAACTCGGCGGCGATGCGGGCACTGTAGCGGGCGAACGTCGCGGCGGCGTCCGGGGCGAGCCAGCCGCCGCGGGCCGCGAACCAGCGCGGCAACGTGAAGTGGTGCAGCGTGACGAAGGCGGTCAGACCTTCGTCGCGCAGGGCGGTGAGGACCCGCCGGTAGTGGGCGATGGCGGCCTGGCTGAACTCACCGGGCGCCGGTTCGATGCGCGACCATTCCAGCGAAAGGCGGTGGGCATTGTGGTCGAGCGAGGACAGCAGGGCGAAGTCCTCGAAGTAGCGGTGGAAGTGATCGATGCCATCGCCGGAGGACTCGACGGCCGCACTGGCCGGGTCGTGCTCGAAGTCCCACCAGTCGTTGTTGGTGTTGCCGCCTTCGACCTGGTGGGCTGCGGTGGCGCTGCCCCAGAGGAAGTCATCCGGGAAGTCGGTCACTGGTGTCCTTTCGAAAGGGGCGGCGGCCTCCGTGCCGGGGCAGGGCACGGAGGCCGCGGGGTGGCTACTCGCCCTTCTTGTATTCGGTGTCCATGTCCTTGAGCACGTCATCCGCCGTGGCCTGGTTGCTGAAGACCTCCTGCAGGCCACTGAGCATGGTTTGCTGCACCTTGGCGTTGGGCCACAGCTGGTCCATGAACGGCACGGTCTTGTTTTCCCCGACGAAGGTGGTCAGTTGCTTGAGTCCGGGGTCGACGGTGGTGCCGGCGTCGGGCAGGGTCGGCAGGCTGCCCTGCTTCTCGTTGAACAGCTTCATGCCCTCGGGCGACATGACGTAGGTGATGAATTTGAGCGCCAACTCCTTGTTCTTGGCCTTGGCGTTGACGCCGTAGCCCGCGCCCGCGGCGGCTGGCATGAGGAAGGTGGCGGCGTTGTCGGTGGCCGGAAGCGCGGTCATCGTGAACTTGCCGTTCGGGTTCTTACCCTTGAGCAGGGTGATGATCCAGTTGCCCTGGATGATGCCGAGCGTCTTGCCGGTCGCGGCCAGGGTCTGGCTGGCCTCGTAGCTGGTGCCCAGAGGGTTCTTCTGGAAGCAGCCGGCCTTGTCCATCTCGGTGTACTTGGCCATCGCCTGGGTCCAGGCGGAGCCTGCGAACGTGGTCTGCCCCGCCGCGAGTTTGGTGTTGAAGTCCTTGTCCTGGCCGAAGACGACGGTGGCGGCGAGGGCGTAGAGCACGAGCTGGGTGACCCAGTTGTCCTGGATGCCCAGCGCATAGGCGGGGGTGCCCTTGCCGGCGGCGTCGCGGCAGAAGCTCATCAGATCCGTCCAGGTGGTCGGCGCCTTCAGGCCCGACTTACTCAGGGCTTCGTCGTTGTAGACCGCGCCGATGCCGTTGAGCCCGAACAGAGCGTTGTAGGTCTTGCCCTCGTACTGCGCGACCTGCTTGAACGAGTCGGGCAGTTTCGCCGCCCACGGTTGGTCGGACAAATCAAGCAGATAGCCGGGCTTGGACAAGACGTACGTCGCACCGGGGTTGCCGTTGCCGGGCCACACGGTCATCACGTCGGGCGCCGTGCCGGAGGACAGTTGGGTACGGATTTGGGCCTGGTACTGGTCGGCGCCGCTGGTCGTGAAGTTGACCTTCACGCCGGGGTTGGCGGCCTCGAACGCCTTGACGACGTCCTCGATGGAGCCCTGGTCGACCGAGGCGAGCGTCAACGTGTTCTTGTCGTCGCCGCCGGCGTTGGTGCCGCTGCTGCACGCTGCGGCCAGAGTGACCGCTGTCAAGGCGGAGACCAGTGCCGCAAATCTACGAGTCTTCATGATCGCTCCTGCGGTTGGAGATCAATAAGAGGTGGCGGTGAACGTGTACCGGCCGGACGTCAGGCGCAGGGTGGCCCCGCGGGCGGACGGCACGGCCGTGACGGGAGCGTCGTCGTGACGGACGCTGCCCGGGTCGGGGGTGGGAATCTCGAGGACGGCGGTGCTGCCGGGCGGCACCGCGACCTCGACGGTGAGCTGGCCACCGTCGAGGTCCCAACCGCAACAGACCAGCCCACGGGCGGTCTGCTGCGCGGCGCGGGCCCAGGTGAGCGTGCCGCCGGGTGTGGGCCGCAGCAGGAGCTCTTTGTAGGCGACCGAGCCGGGTGCTTGGTCGATGCCCGCGACGCGGCCGAAGAGCCAGTCGCCGACGCTGCCGAGGCTGTAGTGGTTGAAGGAGTTCATCGCGGCGGACTGGAACCCGCCGTGCTCGGTCCAGCCGTCCCAGCGTTCCCAGATCGTGGTGGCGCCGTGCCGGATGGAGTAGCCCCAGGACGGGAACTCCTGCTGGTGCAGCAACGCGTAGGCGAGGTCCTCGCGGCCGTGCTCGGTCAGCACCGGGCACAGCAGCGGCACCCCGACGAACCCGGTGGTGAGCCGGTTTCCACGCTTCTCCACGTCGGCCGCCAGGTGATCGGCCGCCGCGGTTCTCAGCTCTTCCGGCAGCAGATCGAAACCCAGGGCCAACAGGTATGCGGTCTGGGTGCCGCCTTCGACGGTGCCGTCGTGGCCGACGTACGCGTCGACGAAAGCTGAGCGGATCTTGTCGTGCAAGGCCCGGTACTCGCCCGCCTCGGGCCGCCCGAGCACATCCGCGGCGTCGGCGACGATCCGGGTGCTGTGGGCGAAGTAGGCGGTGGACAGGACGTCGCGCGGGGTTTCGGCGTCGACCTGCAGCCAGTCACCGTACGAGTTGCCGGTGCGGTGCCGCCACAGCAAGTCGGGGTTGTGTCGCCGGATGTGCTCGACCCAGGCGGCCATCGCGTCGAAGCTGCGCTCGAGCGTGCGCCGGTCGCCGTAGGTGCGCCACAGCAGCCAGGGAATGATGACGCCGGCGTCACCCCAGGCCGGGGCGCCTTCGCGGTCGAGCACCATGATCGGTGCGACGTCCCGGAAGGCGCCGTCGGCGTTCTGCCCGTCGACCACGTCGCGCAGCCAGCGGGCGAAGAACGCGGACACGTCGGCGTTGCGGGTCGCGGTAGGCGCGAAGACCTGGGCGTCGGCTAGCCAGCCGAGCCGCTCGTCGCGCTGCGGGCAGTCGGTGGGCACCGCGACGGAGTTGCCCCGCTGCCCCCACACGATGTTGGCCTGCAACTGCTCGACCATCGGGTCGGAGCAGGTGAACGTCCCGGTGAATGCGGTGTCGTTGTGCAGCACCCGGGCAATCACGTCGTCTGGGTCCAGCTCAGCGGGATAGCCGCTGATCTCGGCATAGCGGAAGCCATGAAAGGTGAACTGGGGCTCGAACACCTCGTCGCCGCCGGCGGTGACGTACGTGTCGGTGGCCGCGGCTCGGCGCAGATTGTCGAGGTAGAGCTCGCCGTCGGCGAGGACCTCGGCGTGGCGCAGCACGATCCGCCGGCCCGGCTCGGCACCGCGGACGCGCAGCCGCACGCGACCGACCAGATTCTGGCCGAAGTCGACGATGACGCGGTCCTCGCGGTGGTCCACGATCGTCGCGGGTAGTTCGGCGGTGATGCGTATCGGATCGTCGGGTTCGGCGACCAGTGGGCCGGGCTCCGTGTCGAGCACGGCGACGAGTTGGAAACCGTCGCCATCCCACGAGGACCGGCGGGCGTCGACGAACTGTCCCATCAGCAGGTCGGCCGCGCGGATCGGACCCGGCCGCTCGCCCCAGCCGCGGTCGGTCACGATCACCTGCCGGGACCCGTCGGCGAAGTCCAGGACGAGTTGAGCCAGGTAGGCTGGCGTGACGCCGTAGTGCCGGGCGGGTTGGCTCGGGTCGAAGCCGACGTGGCCGCTCCACCATCCATCGGCGACGATCGCGGCCAGGACGTTGGTCCCGACGTGCACCTGCTCGATGACGTCGTACGTCTGGTATTGCAGACGACGGTGATATTCGGTCCAGCCCGGAGCGAGCTCGAGTTCGCCGACCCGCTGCCCGTTGAGGCTGGGCTCGTAGACGCCGCGCGCGGTGGCGTACAGGCGGGCCCGGACCGGCTGCGCCGAGATGTCGAACGATTGCCGTAGGTACAGGGGCGCTGCGGCGGGATCGGGGAAGGATCGTTCCTCGTCGGTGGGCGGGTCGACCAACGGCAGGTTGACCGGGTCGCGGCCGATCCACACGGCGCTCCAGTCGTCGCGATGCAGCAGTCCGGTCTCGAACCAGGTCTGTGCGGCACCGGACGCCGCGCCGAACTCGTCCCAGGTCTCGACGCGCCAGTGGTAGCGGGTGGCCGACTGCAAGGCAGGGCCGTCCCAGGCGACGAGCAGCGTGTCGTCGCTCATTCGACGCCCGCTGTCCCAGATCAGCCGACCGGGCTCGTCCAGGTCTCGCCCCCGCAGGGCGGCGGTGATCCGGAACGCGGTCTGAGCGGCGCCACGACGGTCGCTGCGCAGTTTCCAGGAGAGGCGCGGGCGGGTTTCGCCCAGCCCGAGCGGCTCGGTGAGCTGTTCGGTCGTCAAGCCGTACGGAGTCATCCCTTCAGCCCTCCCGCGAAGCCGTTGATGATGCTGCGCTGCAGCGCGAGGTAGACCGCCAGCACCGGCACGATGCTGATCAGCAGGGCGGCAAAGATGAGGTTCCAGTCCGAGACGAACTGACCGACGAAGCCCGCGACGGCCACCGGAACGGTCTGCTGGTCGCTGCCACTTAGGTAGAGCAGCGGCGTGAAGAAGTCGTTCCACACTGCCACGGCGTTGAGCACCAGCGCGGTGACCGTGATCGGCTTGAGCATGGGCAGCACGACGTAACGGAACGTCTTGAAGGGGCTGGCTCCGTCGATCGCGGCGGCATCCTCGAAGTCGCGGGGCAAGGCGCGCAGGAAACCTACGTACAGGAAGGTCGTGAACGGCACCTGGAGGCCGGCGTAGAAGAGCACGAGCGACCAGACCGAGCCGAGCAGTCCAAGGTCCCGGACCGTCTGGTAGAGCGGCAGCGACGCCAGCTGGAACGGCAGGATCAGACCCAGCATGATCAGCAGAAAGGTGCCGCGTGACCAGCGGGCCGTGCTCCTCGCCAGCGGGTACGCGGCGAGGGCCGACACGGCCAGCACGATGAGCACGCTGACGGTGGTGACCAGCACACTGTTGATCAATGCGCCGCCGAGACCGGCCTCGCGCCACGCGCCGGTGAAGTTGTCGAACGTCGGCGACGTCGTCGGGCGGATCGGCGACGACGTGTCCGAGGGTTGCCGGATCGCCAAATTGACCAGCACGTACACCGGGAAGGCGAAAACGATGCCGACAGCGACCATCACCATCTCGAGGACGAACGTACGTTTCGTGTAGCGGTTCATGACGCCGCCTTCTCGTTGCGGTTGAGCACGGCGAACTGACCGGCAGAGACGACCGCGACGATGACGGTGAGCACGACGGCGAGGGCGATGCTGTAGCCGAAATCGCCGAGGGTGAAGGCGTCTTTGTAGATCAACGTCGAGATGGTGTCGGTGGCGTGCCCCGGACCACCACCGGTGAGCGCGTAGACCTGGTCGAACAGCTTGATCCCGCCGATGATCGACAGCATCAGATTGATGGTGATGGCGGGCGCCAGGAGGGGCCGGACGATCGACCAGAAGCGGCGCACGGCGGCGGTGCCGTCGATCGCGGCGGCCTCGTAGATCTCACGGGGAATCGACTGCAGCCCGGCCAGGAAGATGACCATCGAGTAGCCCGAGAACTGCCACACCACGACGAGAACGACCATCCAGAGCGCGAGGTCCGGGTCGCCGAGCCAGTCCTGCTGCCAACCGTCCAGTCCGACCGTGCCGAGCAGGCTGTTGACCGCGCCGTCGGGGCCGAGCAAGTTACGCCACAGGTAGGCGGTGACGATCGGCGTGATCACCGCGGGGGCGAACAGCAGCACCCGCAGGAAATTCCTCGTCTTGATCATGCTGTTGACACCGAGGGCGAGCAGCAGGCCGATCCCGTTCTGGATGAACGTGATGGCCACCGCGACCAGCAGCGTGTGCCACACCGCCTGCAACGCATCACCGTCGTCGAGCATGTCGATGAAGTTGCGCAGGCCGATGAACGCGAAGTCCGGGTCGAGGCCGTCCCAGTCGGTGAAGGCGTAGTAGACGCCGCGGGCACTGGGCACCAGCACCACGAACGCGAAGAGCATAAGCGCCGGCAAGATGAACCACCACGGCGGCGCGACCCGGCTACGCCGCCGTGGCGGCTGGGCGGAAACGGCCCGGCCGGGAGGGCGAACCTTAAGATCAGCTGTCACGAGAACCCTCTTGAATGAATCGTTTCAACAAGCCTGTTGACTGGGCTTCCTTCAAAGAAGAGCAGGGGAGGGGTGTGCCGTGTGATGTGAGCAACGTTTTCCACGATGTTTCGCCGACACTACGAGCAGATGCCAACCCCGTCAAGACCGCCCGTGGTCAACGTTATTCAAGGGCTACGCAGGTTCTGCTAGAGCCCCGCCCGCTCTAAGGTGGGTAACGTTTCTCGCGCTTAGGAGCTCGCATGCACCCATCCCGCCGCGTCACGATCATCGACGTCGCCCGGCACGCCGGGGTGTCCACCACTGCCGTCTCCAAGGTCATGCGCAACGCGTACGGCGCCAGCCCAGAGATGCAGGTCAAGGTCCGCGCCGCCATTGAGGAGCTCGGCTACCGGCCCTCGGCCGCAGCCCGGGGCCTGCGCGGGCAGACCTACACGATCGGCGTGATGCTGCCCGAGATGCGCAACCCGTTCTTCGCCGACATCCTCGACGGCGTCACCGAACACCTCGACGGCACCGACTACCAGGTGCTCATGGCCGCCTGCTGCAACGACGAGGCGGGCGAAGTTCGGATCACCGAGGCAATGATCGACCGGAGCATGGACGGCGTCATCCTCATCGCCCCGATCTCCTCACGCCGCCACCTACAAAAGGTCGCCCGCGCCGTGCCCACGGTGGTGGTCGGCCGGCACGGGCACTCCCCCGACTACGACACCGTCACCGACGACGACTTCGCCGGCGCCGGGCTCGTCGTCGACCACCTCGTCACGCTCGGCCACCAGCGCATCGCCCACATCGAACACGCCGAAAGAAATCCCGTACGCCTCAAGGAGATGCCGAACGCCCAACGCGCGGACGGCTACCGCCACGCCATGCAGGCCCACGGACTCGGCGACCACATCGACATCGTCTCTACGACCTACACCCAGCAAGGCGGCTACCTCGGAGCCCAGCAGCTCCTGGCCCGCCCGCAGCGCCCGACCGCCATCTTCGCCGGCGCCGACATCGTCGCCATGGGGGTGCTCGACGCCCTCACCGAGGCCGGACTGTCCGCGCCCCAGGACATCTCCGTCGCCGGGTACGACGACACCATGTTCGCCGCCTTCGGTCCCATCTCCCTGACCACCGTCGACCAGGCCGGACACCAGATGGGTGTCAACGCGGTCCGACTGCTGCTCGATCGCGTCGCCATCCGAGGCAGGCCGACCGCCCAGATCAAGCTCTTCCCCACCCTGGTCACTCGGCGCACCACCGCCCCGATCGTCTCCCCTTGAGATCGAGGAGACTTCGAGACCGTCGAGCGTGGTGATGCCGACGCGCGAGCTCACGCGGCCTCGCTTTCGACGCGACGGCACCCGGCGCTCAGGAATCGTGGAGAGCGACGGCGCCATGGCGCCGTCGTCGACGAAAGGGGCGCCTGACGTCGCCCAGCACACACCAGCAGCGATGCGACCTCGAAAGGCAGCCTTGTCGTGAGTGTTTCAACGACGGCACGAAGAATTACCGGCCCGCACGGTGAGATACCGCTGCGCGTCTACGCACCTACGGCAGGCGAGCTGTCAACCAGTCCTCGACGGGGTCTGGTGTGGGCGCACGGGGGCGGCTTCGCCGGAGGCGACCTCGACATGCCTGAGAACGACTGGGTCGCTCGACAGCTCGCGCGACGGGGACTCGTGGTCGTCACGGTGGACTACCGGCTCTCGCCGCTACCGGACGGCGAGAGCACCGGGGTGCCGGAGGTGCGGCGTTTCCCTTACCCGGTCGCGTCCGAAGAGGTGACCGCGGCCTTCACCTGGGCCACGACCTCCGACCCCGCTGTCCCCGCCACCAGTTGGGCCCTCGGTGGTGCCAGCGCGGGCGGCAACCTGGCCGCTGGCGCGGCGCTGCGCCTGCGTGACACCGGCGGCCCACTTCCCGGTGCGTTGGTGCTGGCGTACCCAGTGCTTCACGCCGCATTGCCGCCGGTGCCGCCGGAGCTGGTCGCCAAAGTGCGAGCCCTACCGCCACCATTCAACTTCGGAGCCGAGCAGATCGCGGAGATGAATCTGGCCTATGTGCAGAAGCCGGACGCCTTGGCCGAAGCCTACGCGTTTCCCGGCGGCCATGACCTGTCCGGGCTTCCGCCGGTCTTCATCCTGAACTGCGACTCCGACAGCCTTCGGGCGTCCGGACAGCAGTTCGGCGCCGAACTCGCTGCCGCGGGCGTCGAAGTCGTCGTGATGCGTGAGCCCGGCACCCGGCACGGCCACCTCAACGATCCGGACGATCCGGCGGCGTCGCGCAGCATCATCCGGATCGCGGACTGGCTGACCCGATTCAGCCTTCTCAGTCCGTCCCGGCAATAGCCGCAACGACGCCTGCCCGGTAGCCGCCGCTGCACGGACCCCACGGCAACGTCCGCCACCGGGCACGTTGCTCAGCCATCCAGCTTTGAGGTCCTTGACCTCGGATTTCGTCGCTCACCCACGCAAGGCTGTCCTCGGTGGGTCTCGGCGGCAGGTCGACTGACGCCGAGACCCACCCGTACGGGGCGGCGTTCGAGCCGAGCGACAGCTGCGCCACCGGGTCGCTGATCAGCAGGTCGCCGGACCAGATGGCACGGTCGCGCTTCGCGCCGTCGAAGATGACTGGCACGTTGAAGCACGATGCGACGCCGGTCGGCACCATGTCGAGCTGGGCGGTGTAGGCCCCGGCGTACCACATGCGGTTGAGCTGGTCGTCGCTGGACTTATACCAAGCCGTCGCGGGTTCTGCATGGGCCTAACCGTGATGTGGGGGTTGCTGTCGTTACCCCTCTCAGCAGGGGCTCCCTGATCGTCGCAACCGGGGGTTGCATGGGACTGCGAAACCTGCTCCTGTCGCGACAACGAGAAGGTGCTCAATGTCTGACAACAACAGCAGCCGTCGCCGGTTTCTGGTGGGTGCGGCCGCCCTAGCCGCAACTCCCACAGTGGCCGGCCTCGCCGGTCCCGCTCCCGCGTCGGCCGCCGGCCGTGACGGCACGGTTGGAAAGGTCACCACGCTGACCAGCCGCCGCCGGCTGGGCCGCCTCAAGGTCTCGAGCATCGGGCTGGGTTGCCAGACCATGACCGGGAGGCTGTATGGGCCGGTCAGCAGCCGCGAGGACATGATCAGGATCATTCGGACGGCCGTTGACCAGGGCATCACCCTGTTCGACACAGCCGAGGCGTACGGGCCGTTCGAGTCCGAGCGCATCGTCGGTGAGGCCCTGCGGCGGGTGCGGGACCGGGTGGTGATCGCGTCGAAATTCGGCTGGAACATCGACCCGGACACCGGCCAGCAACTCCCGGGTCTGAACAGCCGCCCGGAGCACATCAAGCGCGCCGTCGACGGCATGCTCGGACGCCTGAGGACCGACCACATCGACCTGCTGTACCAGCACCGCGTGGACCCCGCGGTGCCGATCGAGGACGTGGCCGGGGCGGTCAAGGACCTGATCAGGGCCGGGAAGGTGCGGCACTGGGGGTTGTCCGAGCCGGGCCCGCTGACAGTACGCCGTGCGCACTCGGTGCAGCCGCTGGCGGCGATCCAGAACGAGTACAACCTGATGTGGCGCGGCGCCGAGCAGCAGATCCTGCCCCTGTGTGAAGAGTTGGGGATCGGATTGGTGTGTTGGGCCCCCCTGGCCTACGGCTTCACCACCGGCACGATCAACCCGTACACCCGTTTCGCCCAAGGGGACTTCCGTGCGTTCGTGCCGCGCAACTCGCCGGAGAACATGACCGCCAACATGCCCCTGGTGCAACTGCTGTCGCAGTGGGCCGTCCGCAAGGGCGCGACGCCCGGACAGTTGTCGCTGGCCTGGCTGCAGGCGCAGAAGCCGTGGATCGTGCCGATCCCGAGCGCCACCCGCACCTCGCACCTGCTGGAGAACATCGGCACCGAAGAGGTCACCTTCACCCCCGACGAGCTGCGCGAGTTCACCGCCGCGCTCGACGCGGTCCAGATCCACGGCGAGCGGTTGCCAGCGGGAGTGCTCGCACTGTCGGGCATCGAGGCGCCCCTGCCGCGCTGACACACACCGACGGCGGGCCGGGAGGCCGCGATGCCCCCCGGTCTGCCCCGCTTCAGTGTGCTGCCCCGGACCCGGCAGCGGTTCTGGGGCCGGGTCCGGGGCAGCATTTTGCTGGTCCACGACTCGCGACGAGTCATTCACCTAGCATTTGGTACAGGGAGGGCTGATGGATGCGAGGAGCACGTACCCCCGCCGCGCGCTGCTGCGAGGCGTCCTTCTCGGCACTGCCGCGACGGCGTCCGGTCCGGTGCTGAGCGCCTGCGCCGATTCACCACAGGCTGCTCCGTCGCCGGCGCCGACCTCGGCCAACAGCGCGTCGCGCAGCGCTCCGGCCTCCTCCTCGTCGTCGGGCAGCAGGGTGCTGCTGGCCTATTTCTCCCGCGCCGGGGAAAACTACTTCAACGGCGGCCGCCGCCGCTTGACCGTCGGCAACACCGAGGTCGTCGCGGGCATGATCAGCCGGCTCATCGGATGCGACGTACACCGCATCGAGGCCGCCGACCCCTACCCCGACGACTACGAGCCGACCGTCGCCCGCAACGTGCGGGAACAGAACGCCAACGCCCGTCCGGCCATCGCCAATCCACTCGACTCGATCGACCGCTACGACACGATCCTGCTCGGCAGCCCGATCTGGAACGTCCGGGCACCGATGATCATGACAACGTTCGTCCAGGACCTGACCTTCACCGGCAAGACGGTCCACCCGCTCACCACACACGCGATGAGCGGACTGGGAACCACCGAACGCGACTACGCCGCCACCTGTCGGGGTGCGACTCCCGCCGAGGGCTTGGCCGTGCGCGGCGAGGAGGTCGCCAACGCCGAACCTGACCTCACGGCCTGGCTGCGCCGCATCGGCCTGCTCACCCGCTGACCCACCCGAGCATTATCGCCAGGCTGCGCAGTGGGGCGGGTCGCGGACACCAATCCGGCCTCTCCGCCCTCACTGGAGGTATCGGTGTCGTGGTTCCGTACGGGGTGTCCCACTCGGTCTCCCGCACCAACGTGTTCGAGCGATACCGTCGCTAGACGTGGCCGCCGGGCTCCCCCGGAGCAATTCGCCAACAGCCATGCTCCTCGCTGCCCAAAGCCGAGCGAGACAAGTCGGCGAGTCAAAGCGGGGAAGGCACACCCAGTCAATGGAACCCGACCGAGAGACAAGGGCAGCGGTCTGTAGATCACCAATCGGGGCATAGTCCTCGATCGACTCAGACACGCCCCCTCCCCTAGTCGGGATCCACAGGCCTCTCAAACCTCACGTGGGGGTCCCTGCTTGTACCCCTCTCAGCAGGGGCTCCCTCTTCGTCCGAGATGGAGGTTGCATAACACGAAGTTGCGCCCCCGGATCGTTGACGACGAGAGGTGCCGTATGTCTGAGAAGAGAAACAGCCGTCGCCGGTTCCTGCTGGGTGCGGCCGGCATTGCCGCGGCTCCTGTTGTGGCAGGGGTGGCCGGTTGCACCTCGAACGAGGAGCCGTCCGCCGATCGCACTTCCGCGCCTACCGGCGGTGGAGGCACGGTCGCCACGACGGCGACCACGCTGGCCGGCCGCCGTCGGCTGGGTCCGCTGGAGGTCTCCAGCATCGGCTTGGGCTGCCAGACGATGCCCGGAAAGCTGTACGGGCCGGTCAGCAGCCGCGACAACATGATCACCATCATCCGCGCGGCTGTCGACCAGGGAGTGACCCTGTTCGACACCGCCGAGGTGTACGGGCCGTTGGAATCCGAACGCATCGTCGGTGAAGCCCTTCAGCCGGTTCGTGACCGGGTGGTGATCGCGACGAAGTTCGGCTTCGAGGTAAACCAGCAGACCGGCGAGCGAGGCGGCCTTAACAGCCGTCCCGACCACATCAAGCAGGCCGTCGACGGGATGCTTCAGCGCCTGCGCACCGATTACATCGACCTGTTGTACCAACACCGGGTCGACCCTCAGGTGCCGATTGAGGACGTGGCGGGCACGGTCAAGGAGCTGATCACCGCCGGTAAGGTCCGGCATTTCGGCCTCTCCGAGCCTGGCCTGCAGACGATCCGCCGCGCTCATGCGGTGCAGCCGCTGACGGCGATCCAGAACCAGTACAACCTGCTGGCGCGCGACCCGGAAGACCAGGTCCTGCCGCTGTGCGAGGAGCTCGGCATCGGCTTCGTGCCCTGGGCGCCGCTCGCGTACGGCTTCACCACCGCCACAATCAATCCCACCACGCGATTCACCGAGAACGACTTCCGGGCGAGTGTGCCCTGGTTCTCGCGGGAGAACATCACGGCCAACATGGCGGTGGTGCAATTGCTGCAGGACTGGTCCGTACGCAAGGGCGTCACACCCGGGCAGTTGTCGCTGGCGTGGCTGCTGGCTCAGAAGCCGTGGATCGCGCCGATCCCGAGCGCCACCCGCACCTCGCACCTGCTGGAGAACATCGGCACCGAAGAGGTCACGTTCACCGGTGATGAGCTGCGAGACTTCACCGCTGCGCTGAACGCGATCCGGGTCCAGGGCGAGCGAGTCCCGGCTCCGGTCCTGGCTGGCACGGGAGTCGAAGCGCGCAGGCCGTGACCTGCGCCCGGTCACTGACCTTGTGTGCACTCCCACGGGGGCGCGTCGGCCACGACAATCCTGGCGGCGTCCGTGGTCACGTGGACGTCCACCTTAGGGCCGGTCTCCAACACGGCGACCGCGGCGGTAAGGCACGCGAGCGCGGCGACCAGGGCAGTTCGCATTCGCGTGGCACGGCTCCTGACGTCGGGCCCATCGCCGATGGAAGGGCCATGATCCATGAAAGCCGTCGGTCCGGCAGCCAGGGAGTCCCTGTCGAAAGGTGTACGGACAGGGCCTCCCTCGCGCCGGCGGGCCTTCGTAACGTGGGCAACGTGGACAACGGCACTGCGATCCGCGACTTTCTGATTTCCCGCCGTGCGCGCATCAGCCCGCAGCGGGCGGGCCTGTCGACGCGCGGCATCCGCCGGGTTCCCGGGCTGCGCCGTTCCGAGGTCGCCGCTCTCGCCGGGGTAAGTCTCGAGTACTACACGCGTCTGGAGCGCGGCAACCTTGCCGGGGTCTCCGACAGCGTCCTGAACGCTGTCGCCCGGGCTCTGCAGCTCGACGAGGCCGAACGCACCTTCTTGGCTGACCTGGCCCGCAACTGCGGACCGGCAACCCGTCGCCCTCACCGGAAGCCGCACGGCGCTGCGGTGCGCCCGAACCTGCTGCGCATGCTGGACGCACTCAACGGTTCACCCGCGTTCGTGCTCAACGGCAGCGCTGACCTGATTGCCGCCAACACTCTCGCCCGGGCCTTGTTCGCTCCGCTCTACGAACGCGCCGACCCACCCAACCATGCCCGGTTCGTGTTCCTCGACGGCCGGGCCCGGCAATTTTGGATCGACTGGGACCGGATCGCCGACGACACTGTCGCGCTGCTGCACGTGCAGGCCGTCCGCTGGCCGTATGACAAGGCTTTGGCCAATCTGATCGGGGAGCTGACCACTCGCAGCGATCTGTTCCGTGTCCGGTGGGCACGCCACGACGTGCGCGCCCACACGACGGGGATCAAGCGCCTGCACCACCCGGTGGCAGGCCCGATGGAGCTGACCTTCGAGGTGCTGACGCCGGCCGCTGACGACGACCAGGCGCTGGTGGTGTATGGCGCCGAGCCGGGCAGCGCCACCGCGGACGGCCTGCGGCTGCTCGCCGACCGGGTAGCGACCCGCGGCGAACAACCCGACGATCGTGACACTGGGCGTATCTGAGGGATGCCGTGACCAAGCCGTGAGCCAGGAACCGGCCGCCGTCAGTCTCTCGCCGGAGCGGTTTTGGCCTTCTGGGTCGCGGCCCAGGTGGCGAGCAGTTCGAGGCCGTCGCCGGAGGGGGTGCCCGGCTCGGCGGAGTAGGTAAGGATCGTCAGCCCGTCGTTGCCGGGCAGCTCGAGCGCTTCGAAGGCCAGGTCCAGCTCGCCGATGGCGGGGTGGCGGAGAAGCTTGGTGCCGTGGCGGTGGACGTAGACGTCCTGGGCGGCCCACATGGTCCGGAAGGGTTCGCTGCGCATGGACAGCTCGCCGATCAGGTTCATCAGCTGCTGGTCGTCCGGGTTCTGAGCAGCCGCGATGCGCAGCGCGGCGACGGCGGAGTGGGACACCTGCGCCCACTGCGGATAGAACGCCTGGGCGTGCGGGTTGAGGAAGTTGAATCGCATCGAATTCACCGGCAGAGTCGCCCCAGCGGCGAACATGGGTGCGTAGAGAGCCATGCCTAGAGGATTTGCGGCCAGGATGTCGAAACGGTGGTTGCGCAGGAACGCGGGCACGCCGGTCATCGAGTCCAGAACCCGGCGGATCGCCGGCCGGATCTCGGGAGTCTTGTCGCGGCGGGCGCGAGCGCGGGCCGGCTGGGGCCCCGCGGCGCGGGCCAGGTGGTGCAGGTGCGCGGTCTCCGTCTCGTCCAGTCGCAGCGCGCGCGCAACGGCGTCCAGGACACTTTCGGAGGCACCGCTGAGGTTGCCGCGTTCCAGACGGGTGTAGTACTCGACGCTGACCCCAGCCAGGGCGGCAACCTCGCCGCGGCGGAGTCCGGCGACTCGGCGGCTGCCGTACGCGGGGATACCGGCCTGTTCCGGGGTGACCTTCGCGCGACGGGAGGTCAGGAACGCCCGCACCTCGCTGCTGTTGTCCATAAACCAAGGTTAAGCAATTCACCTGGCGCGAAAGGGTCACTGTCATTACCCCTTTACGTGGTGCCTCCCTGCTCGCCAGCGGCAGGAGTTTCCTGGACAAGGAGATCCAACCGGAATTTTGTCGGCACCCTCTCCAACCTGCAGTGGGTCATCACCGATTACACGCTGATGTCCTCCACGCTCCTGCTGTTCGCCGTCATAAGCCGCCCCGATCGGGGCAGGCGCTCTCCATCACTACGAGGAAAGAACTCATCATGCGTGCCACTCTCTACGGCGGCCCTGGCGACATCACCGTCGGCGAGCGCCCTGACCCGCACCTCGAGAAACCCACGGACGCGGTCGTGCGCGTCACGCTCGGCTGCGTTTGCGGCTCCGACCTGTGGTACTACCGCGGTGTCAACCCGCACGCTCTGGGCCCGATCGGCCACGAGTTCATTGGGGTTGTCGAGCAGGTCGGCGTTGACGTGACCACCGTACGGCCGGGGGATCTGGTCGTCGCGCCGTTCACCTTCTGCGACGGCACCTGCGCCAACTGCCGGGCCGGCTGGACCGGTAACTGCCTCAACGGCGGTTCGTTCGGCAACCACGGCGTCGACGGCGGCCAGGGCGAGTACGTCAAGGTTCCGTACGCCGATGCGACGTTGGTCAAGGTGCCCTCCGGCGACTACTCCGACGCGGTGATGAAGTCGTTGGTGGCTGTGTCGGATGTGATGTGCACCGGGCACCACGCCGCCGTCAGTGCCGGTGTGAAGCCCGGAGACACCGTCGCGGTGGTCGGTGACGGCGCGGTGGGCCTGTGCGCGGTGATCGCGGCCAAGCGTCTGGGCGCGGAGCGGATCATGTCACTGAGCCGTAACCCGGTCCGCCAAGCCCTCGCCCGGGAGTTCGGCGCGACCGACATCATCGCCGAGCGCGGCGACGACGCCATCAAGCTGATCATGAACATGACCGGAGGACTCGGCGTCGACGCCGCCCTCGAGTGCGTGGGCACCGGCCAGTCGATGGCCACCGCCTTCGGTATCGCCCGGGTCGGCTCGATCGTCGGCGCCGTCGGGGTACCGCACGACTCCACCGTTCCGCTGCAAACGGTCATCTTCCACAACGTCGGCCTGCGCGGCGGTGTCGCCCCGGCCCGCCGCTACATCCCCGAGTTGCTCGACGACGTCCTGCACGGGCGGATCAACCCAGGGCGGGTCTTCGACTACGAAACCGGCCTGGACGACATCAAGGACGCCTACGACGCGATGATCGACCGCCGCGCCACCAAGGCGCTCGTCCGCATCGGCGTTTGACCGCGGAGAGGAACCACATGACCACCTGGTTGATCACCGGCTGTTCCAGCGGCCTGGGCCGCGCCCTCGCCGACGCGGTTCTCGCCCGCGGCGACAACGCCGTCGTCACCGCCCGCGACGCGTCCACGGTCAAGGACCTCGCCGACAGCCACCCCGAAACGGCTCTGGCCGTCGCCCTGGACGTGACCGACCCGGCGCAGGTCACCGCCGCCGTCGAGCAGGCCGAGGACAGTTTCGGCAGCATCGACGTGCTGGTCAACAACGCCGGCTACGGCTACCGCGCGGCGGTCGAAGAAGGCGTTGACACCGACGTGCAGGAGTTGTTCGCCACGAACTTCTTCGGCGCGGTAAACGTGATCAAGGCGGTGCTTCCGGGCATGCGGACGCGGCGCAGTGGCACGATCGTGAACATCTCCTCGATCGGAGCGCGCTCCTTCAACCCCGGCTCCGGCTACTACTCCGCCAGCAAAGCAGCGCTCGAAGGCATGTCCGCCACGCTGCGCAAGGAGGTCGAGCCGCTCGGGATCAGGGTCACCACGATCGAGCCCGGCGCCTTCCGCACCGACTTCGCCGGTCGGTCGCTGACCCAGTCAGCCACGGTCATCAACGACTACGCCGCTACCGCCGGCAAGCGTCGCAAGGAGAACGACAACACCCACGGCACCCAGCCCGGCGACCCGGCCAAAGCCGCCAAAGTCCTGATCACCGCCGTCGAAGCCGGCCATCCACCGGCCCTGCTGCTGCTCGGCTCGGACGCGGTGAAAGTCATCGGCGATGCCCTCGACAGCCAACGCGCGGAGCTCGAGGCCTGGCAGGAGCTGAGCGTCAGCACCGACTTCCCACAAGAGTGACGCCGACGACGGTCACGAGCACTCGCCGCACCATTGTTGACCGGCCGGTCCCCGGCTCGAAGCTGCGCTGGGGGACTCTGCCGGTACCCCTTTCGGCAGAAACTCCCTGCAACCCGAACACCGATGTTTGCTGACACCAGGCTGGGTACGTCACTTGTCGGAAGGGCCTGGAGGAAGAGTTGTGGAACCCGAAGTTGTGACGACGTCCTGGACAGGCGAAGAGCTGACCACCATCGGCCGCGCTGAGGAGCTGCAGCTCGCGTCGCGGCGCAGCGACGGCACACCCAGCCGGTGGGTGACGATGTGGGTTGTCCGCGCCGGTGACGAGCTGTACGTCCGCTCGGCCCGCGGCCCAGCCAACGCCTGGTATGCGCGGGCGGTGTGCGCCGGCGCGGGGTGTATCCGCGCCGGCGGCCTGGAACGCGACGTGGTGTTCACCAAGCCCGCCAGCCCCGACGTCCATGCCGCCATCGACGTTGCCTACCACACCAAGTACGACCGGTACGGGCCCACCATCGTGGGTTCCGTCGTGGGAGAGAAAGCGCACGGGGTCACCCTCCGCCTGCTCCCCCAGAACTGAGAGGAAACGCTTTCCATGTCCACCGCTTCGCAGCTGACGCTGAACAACGGCGTCACGATTCCCCCCATCGGCTTCGGTGTCTTCCAGACCCCGCCGGACGAGACCCGCGACGCCGTGCAGGCGGCCCTGTCGACCGGCTACCGGCTCATCGACACCGCCGCCGCCTACGGCAACGAGCGCGAAGTCGGCGAGGCCATCACCACGTCCGGCGTCGACCGTTCCGATGTCTTCATCGAAACCAAGATCTGGATCAGCGACTACGGGTACGAGCAGACCCTGCACGGCTTCATCAAAAGTGCCCGCAAGCTGGGCGTCGACCAGATCGACCTGCTCATCCTGCACCAAGCCCTGCCGGCGCAGTTCGACAAGACCCTCGACGCGTACCGCGCCCTGGAGAAGCTGCTGGCCGACGGCAAGGTCCGCGCCATCGGCGTCAGCAACTTCATGGTCGAGCACCTGACCCGCCTTCTCGACACGGCTGCCGTCGTGCCGGCGGTGAACCAGTTCGAGGTGCACCCCTATTTTCAGCAGCGCGAGGTGGAGGCCTTCGGTGCCCAGCACGGCATCCTGTCGCAGGCGTGGTCGCCGATCGGCGGCGTTACGTTCTACCGCGACGGCGAGCACACCAGCACGCTGCAGGACCCGGTGATCGGGGACATCGCCACGGCGCACGGCAAGACGCCCGCGCAGGTGATGCTGCGCTGGCACCTGCAGCAGGGCCGCTCGGCGATCCCGAAGTCGACCAAGCCGGCCCGGATCGCGGAAAACTTCGGCGTGTTCGACTTCGAGCTCACCGGCGAACAGCTCGCCGCGATCGACGCCCTGGACACCGGCAAGCGCGGCGGCCCCGAGCCGGAGGCCATCACCCTCGAGAGCTTCGGCCGCGAGATCCCCGAAGCCTGATCCAACCGACCCCGCTGCCCGCCGAGGCAGCGGGGTCTTCGACGCAGCACAACACGGAGGAACACCATGCGTACCGCGAAGCTCAATGAACTCGAGGTCACCCGCATCGGCCTTGGCGCGATGGGAATGTCACACGGCTACAGCGGCGCCGGCAGCGACGACGCCGAGTCGATCCGCACCATTCACCGCGCGATCGACCTCGGCGTCACCCTCATCGACACCGCCGAGGTCTACGGCCCCTACGTCAACGAGGAACTGGTCGGCAAGGCCCTGCAAGGCCGCCGCGACCAGGTCGTGCTGGCCACCAAGTTCGGCCTGATCTCGCACACCGGCCGTGGCGCCGGAAAGCCGGACAGCACCCCGGACAGCATCCGCAGCGCAGTGGACGGCTCACTCAAGCGCCTCGGCACCGACCACATCGACCTGTACTACCAGCATCGGGTCGACCCGGACACCCCGATCGAGGACACCATGGGTGCCCTCGCACAGCTCGTGCAGGACGGCAAGATCCGGTACGTCGGCCTGTCCGAGGCCTGGGTCGACACCATCCGCCGCGCACACGCCGTGCACCCGGTCACCGCGCTGCAGTCGGAGTACTCGCTGTGGACGCGCGACCAGGAGGAGATCCTGCCGCTGCTGCGCGAGCTCGGCATCGGCCTGGTCGCGTACTCCCCCCTCGGCCGCGGCTTCCTCACCGGCGCCCTGCGCACCCCGGCCGACGTCGAGAAGCTCGACGACGGCGACTTCCGCAAGAACCACCCGCGCTTCACCGGGGAGAACTTCCAGCGCAACCTGCGCCTAGCCGACCAGGTGAAGGCAGTCGCCGATCAGGTCGGCGCCACCTCGGCCCAAGTGGCACTGGCCTGGCTGCTGGCCCAGGGCGACGACATCGTTCCCATCCCCGGCACCAAGCGGGTCAGCCGGGTGCAGGAGAACGCCGCCGCGGACGCCGTCACGCTCACGCCCGAGCAGATCGTGACCCTCACCGCGCTGCCCGTTGCCGAAGGTGGCCACCACACCGACGAGCAGATGCAAATGATCGAGCGTTAAACCACGCCGGCTAGTCCCGTCAGAGCTACCGGATTGTCCGGGCAGCGCTCACGATCAGCATGGAAGCACCCGGTCGGGGCTCGACGCCTCCTTGGGACGCGGCCGCAGGGCCTGCTCTACGATGGCGGCGCTGTGGTGCAGCCCGAGCGCAGCGTCCCCGTCGGGCGATCTTTTCGCGATGGCTAGCCGGCAGCTCGTGATTCACCTTGGCAGCCGGCGGCCAGTGATTCTGCGCGACTGGGCCAGTTACCGGTCGACCGGCGGCCCAGTACGGGCCGGCGGGAGCGCGCAGACGGCCAGGGCCATCTCGGCAACGACACGCGGCGCGTCGATCGGATCAAGCCTTCCTGCCGCGACGTCGCCTGCTCGTGCGGGCGAGCAGGAGCGTGCCGAGGGCTACCGTCCGCGCTTCAGACCTGAATCATCCGGGTGGCGGAGCTGCACGCGGCGCAGCAGTTGGGCGTTGAGCGCGACCACGATCGTCGAGGCGGACATCAGCACCGCGGCGACCGCGGGACTCAGGCTCACTCCGGCCCAGGCCAGAGCACCGGCGGCCAGCGGCAGGGCGACGACGTTGTAGCCGGCGGCCCAGGCCAGATTCTGGATCATCTTGCGGTACGAGGCGCGCGAGAGCCGGATGACTCCGGTGACCCCGCGCGGGTCTGAGGAGGCGAGCACGACACCCGCGGATTCGATCGCGACGTCGGTGCCGGCGCCGATGGCGATGCCGACGTCGGCGCGGGCCAGCGCGGGAGCGTCGTTCACGCCGTCGCCGACCATTGCCACCCGCAGCCCTCGGCGTTGCAGCTCGCCGACCGCCTCGTCCTTGTCGGCGGGCAGCACCTCGGCGAACACTTCGTCCTCGCCGGGTCGGAAGCCCAGGTCGGCGGCGACCGCCTCGGCGACCGGCCGCGCGTCCCCGGTGATCATGACGATCTTGCGGATGCCCTGTTGGCGTAGGTCGGCGATGGCTTGGCGTGCCTCGGGGCGGATCTGGTCTTCGAGGGCGAGGGCGCCGATGACGTGTGCCTGGTCGCCGTCGAGACGCAGCAGGTGCAGTACGGCCGCTCCCCGTCGGGACCACTCGGCCCGGTGCTCGTCGAGGTCGCCGGGCGCCGTGGCGCCGAGTTCGCGCAGGAGGGCGGGTCCGCCGACGGCGTAGCTGACGCCGTCGACGTCGGCGCGCACCCCGCGGCCGGTCAGCGACCGGAAATCGGTCGCGGTTCGCCGGGTGCCCTGCTGGGCGGCGGCGGTGACGATGGCCCGTGCGAGGGGGTGTTCGCTGTCGGCCTCGACCGCCGCCGCGAGGGCCAGTACGTCGGTTTCGCTGACGTCGCCGGTGGCGGCGACACCGGCGACGACGTGCTCGCCGCGGGTCAGGGTGCCGGTCTTGTCGAACAGCACCGTGTCGATGGTGCGCATGCGCTCCAGGGCGAGGCGGTCCTTGACCAGGATGCCGCCCTTCGCGGCCACGGCGGTCGACAGGGCGATCACCAGCGGGATGGCCAGCCCCAGCGCGTGCGGGCAGGCGATCACCAGCACCGTGACGGTGCGGACGACGGCCTCGTCGAGGTTGCCGACCAGTGTCCAGATCAGCAGCGTCGCGGCGGCGGTGGCGGTGGCGATGTAGAACAGCCAGGCCGCGAACCGGTCAGCGAGGACCTGTGCCCTGCCGCTGGACTGCTGGGCCTGCGCGACCAGGCGTTGGATGCCGGCCAGGGCGGTGTCCTCGCCGATGGCGTCGACGCGTACCCGGATGGCCGCGTCGGTGGCGACCGTGCCCGCCACTACCCGGTCGCCGCGTTCGCGGCCGACCGGCCGGGACTCGCCGGTGATCATCGACTCGTCCACCTCCGCGCGGCCGTCGGTGATGCGCCCGTCGGCCGGCACCCGCCCGCCCGGACGGACCAGGACCACGTCGCCGACGCCCAAGTCGCTGACCCGCACCTGTTCGGGCTGACCGTCACCGCCGAGGCGTTCGGCGTCGTCGGGCAGCAGAGCGGCCAGGGCCGACAGGGCGCCCCGGGCCTGGCCGATGGCCTTCATCTCCTGCCAGTGCCCGAGCAGCATGATCGTGACCAGAGCTGCCAGCTCCCACCAGAAGTCCAGGTCGAACACGCCCAGCGCGGTCGCCGCCGAGGCCACGTACGCGACGGTGATGGCCATCGCGATCAGCAACATCATCCCCGGCGCCCGGTCACGGACCTCCCGCACCGCGCCCTGCAGGAACGGCCACCCGCCGTAGACGAACACCACCGTGCCCAGCACCGGCCCCACCCAGTCGACGCCCGGAAAGTCCAGCCGATAGCCGAACCAGTCCATCACCATGTGACTGGTCACCACGATCGGTACGGTCAAGACCAGACTCAGCCAGAACTTGCGGCGGAACACCTCCGGGTCATGCCCGGCGTGCTTGTCATGCCCGCCGTGCTCGCCAGTGCCGGCATGGCCGGCGTGGGTGCTGGCCTGAACAGGCTGCCCGCCCAGGCCCTCGCGACTGCTTCGATGACCACCGTGGCCGCCGTGTCGGTTCACCGCCTCACCCGGGGATTGCATCGGATGGTGCTCGTCCTCGTGCGACATCCTCATCGCCTCCTCACCCTCAACATACCCCCCGGGGGTATGGCCGTCCAGGTGTGTCGACGTTCCGCACGTCACCCACGTGAACTCAGCATCTGTCCGCGACAGGGCGGCTTCGGAGCCCAGCCGGTCGGGGTTGTCGCCAGCGGTGGTGAGCAGTTGGGCGGCGACGTCGGGACCGACACCAAACAGGGCCGAGGTGCGGGGCGCTGTTTCCGGACGATGGGGGCCACCTGCCGGTCGAGGGCGGTGATCTCCTCGGTGAGCGACTCAGCCCTCGGCCAGCCTGATGCCGCGCTCAGAGTGGCAGACCTGCGCAGGGGACAGCGCCGCATCCATACAGATGCGGCGCTGTCATCTTGCGATCGGCTAGCTGATCTTCTTGCGGTAGATCGCTGTCGCGGCGACGTAGGCGGCCACGAGCATGCCGGCGCACCAGACGAGGGCGATCCAGATGTCGTTGCCGACGGGTTGCTGCGCGAAAAGCACACGGAGGGTATTCACGATGGACGTTACCGGCTGGTTCTCGGCGAACCAGGCGACCGGGCCAGGCATCGAGTCGGTGGGGACGAACGCCGAACTGATGAAGGGCAGAAAGATCAGCGGGTAGCTGAAGGCGCTCGCACCGTCGACGGTCTTGGCGGACAGGCCCGCTATCACGGCGACCCAGGTGAGGGCGAGGGTGAACAGGATCAGGATGCCGGCGACGGCGAGCCAGTCGGCTACGGATGCGCCGGTGCGGAACCCCATGATCAGCGCGACGCCTGTGACGATCACGATCGAGGCCAGGTTGGCGACGAGTGAGGTCAGGACATGCGCCCATAGCACGGACGGTCGTGGGATCGGCATCGACTGGAAGCGCTCGAAGATGCCGCCCTGCATGTCGAGGAACAGGCGGTACGCCGTATAGGCGATGCCACTTGCGATCGTAATGAGCAAGATACCCGGGAGCATGTAGTTGATGTACGACTCGTCGGTTCCGGTGTTGATGGCACCGCCCAGCACGTACACGAAGAGCAGCATCAGCGCGATCGGGGTGACCGCCGTGGTGATGATGGTGTCCGGGCTGCGAAGGATGTGACGCAGCGAGCGGCCGGTGAGGGTTGCGGTGTCGCTGAGGACGTGGGCGGTCATCGGGATTCCCTTCCTGCGGGCATGGCTGCCTCGTCGGCGGTGTCACTGGGGTCGGCGACGAGGGCGAGGAAGACGTCCTCGAGGGTCGGCTGCTTCTCGACGTACTCGACCTTGGTGGACGGGATGAGTCGCTTCAGCTCGGCGAGAGTGCCGTTCTGGATGATCGTGCCTTTGTGCAGGATCGCGATCCGGTCGGCGAGCTGCTCGGCCTCGTCGAGGTACTGGGTGGTCAGCAGGATGGTTGTGCCATCGTTGGCGAGCTGCCTGACTGCCTGCCAGACCTCGATGCGGGCCTGCGGGTCGAGTCCGGTAGTCGGCTCGTCGAGGAACACGATCGGCGGGTTCCCGACAAGACTCATCGCGATGTCCAGCCGCCGACGCATGCCGCCCGAGTACGTCGCCGCCCGGCGATTCCCAGCATCAGTGAGCGAGAAACGGGCGAGCATGTCGTCGGCGATCGCACCCGGATTCTTCAGATGGCGGAGCTTCGCGACCAGGACCAGATTCTCCCGGCCGGTGAGCACTCCGTCGACCGCGGCGAACTGGCCGGTAAGGCTGATCGACTTGCGTACGTCGCCCGGGGCCGAGGAGACGTCGAAGCCGTGGACTGTCGCGGTGCCGGTGTTGGCCTTCAGCAACGTCGACAGGATCCGCACCAGCGTGGTCTTTCCGGCGCCGTTCGAGCCGAGCAGAGCGAAGATGCTCCCGGCTGCCACGTCGAAGTCGACGCCCCGCAGCACGTGCAGGTCCTTGTAGGACTTCGTGATGGCCTGCACCCTGATCGCGGGTTCGCGCGTACTGGTGGTCATGCGCTCTTCTCCTCGCCATTGTCGCCTGCGGCGGCGTCGATCGCCTTCCGGAGGCGAACGCGTTCCTTGTCTATCCACTGCTTGCCGGCGTACGCCTGCAGGAATGTCTCGGCGAACTCGACCGGGTCGTCGCCGACGATCGCGCGGACCGGTGTTCCGTCGGCGACCGCACGCTCCCAGAGGTCGACGAAGTCGCCGAGCATCGTGATGAGCGTGTCGCCGTCGAGGATTCCTCCGTGGTACATGAAGTACCGCTGAAGAGCCTCGGCCGCGTTGCGATAGGGCCCCGGCAGAGCCTCGATCCGGGCCATGTGGTGCTTGTACTGCCTCTTCTGATCGAGTGACCCGACAAGCGTCTCGATCCACTTCGCGGCCATGCTCATGCTCCTTCGTCGTGTTGGTTGTCGTTGTGGTGGAGTTGCTCGATGCGTTCCGCGAGGACGCTCCACGTCCTCCAGAACTCGGCGAGTTGCTCTCGCCCCTTCGCGTTGAGCGAATACACCTTCCGCGGGGGCCCTTTCGCGGAGGGGACCTTCTCCACGTCCACGAACCCGCGCTGCTCGACGCGGACGAGCAGCGCGTAGATGGTGCCTTCCGCGATGTCCGAGAATCCGCGGTCGCGCAGCCACGCGGTGATCTCATAGCCGTATGCGGGCCTGCCGGCCAGGATCGCCAGGACTATGCCTTCGAGAGTGCCCTTCAGCATCTCTGTCATCTGGCTGCCCATGCCCTCATCCCCTCGCTACCAAGCGACGCTTACTACCGGTAGACTGTATCGCTAGCTACCGGTAGATAGCAACACCGACTACCGAGGGATTTCAGAACGGGGCCACGCGACACCGGAATCCAGCGACGACGGTGCGGGCTCGGGGGGCGAAGGCCCACTGCGATCAGACAGAGTGCGAGCAGCGTGAGCCATCTTTTTTGGCCGTTTCATGACAAACCTTCCTTCGGTAGTGCGCGGCGGCTTCGGTGCCACCCGGTTCTGGGGTTGCGGACGCGACTACGGCAGGGCGAGCTCGTAGCGGCGTGTTCGATCGGAAGGGCGGAAACCGAAGTGCTCGCGGACAGCGAGCAGGTGGGTATCGCCCTCGTCGGTGAGAGTCTCGATCTCGTCGACGTGCGGGTGGACCTCACGCAGTCGTTGGATGAGAGCGGCGTTGACCCAGACGCCCAGCCGCCGTCCGCGATGGTTGGGGAGCACCGCGGGCCCGTACTGGCGGGCGCGGTTCGGGGAGAGCGCGCCGACGACCGCTACCGCGTAGGCCGCTAGGTCGCCGTCCGCCTCGGCGGCGGTCAAGACAGCATCACCGGTACGGCCCGGACTGTGGCGCAATTCCTCGACACGGAGCATGGCCGGAAGAATCCCGGTCCGGTGGATCAGTCGGTATCCGGAGGGCTCTGCGTCGACCATCTCACCCAGCCAGGCCCAGTGAACATCGCAGTAGGTGAGGAGGTCGAGGCGCGTGGATCCGGCGTGCCGGAACCCGTGCCGAAGACAGAACGCCTCCCCCGGCGCACCCGCGGCGACGTCCGCGAACAGGCGAGGCTCGGCGGTGTACGCCCGGACGGTGGCCAGCAGCCGTGAACCGATGCCACGACGCCGCCACTCCGGCTCCACGTACAAGGTCAGCTCGGAGGCACCCGGCCGGGTGACGGGGGTCGGAGCCGGCAGGAGGTCGTGCCAGAACGGGATGATCGGCCGCAGGGCGGCCGACCCGGCCACGGAGCCGCCTGGCACCACGGCCTGCCACCGCGAGACACCGGGGCAATCCGGCACCGCCACGATGTCGCTCAACATTTCGCTCACGGAACCTACGATCGCCGCACGCGCGGTGCGCAACAACGCCAAAGATCGAACCGCCGGTTAAGCCGCCGGTTATCGATCGACGGCCTGTCCTGCCTGCACCTCGATCGTGGTACGGATCACGGTCGAGAGACGCGCCCTCGTCACCGCCTTACACTTCGGTGTTGCGCCGGCCAGCGACGGGA